>JAAYCY010000055.1 GCA_012729535.1 Methanomicrobiales archaeon
ATTATCGTGAAAAAGGAGAAAGCTGTTGTTGAATGCAGGCTGCTTTATAAAGACGGGTCATGGAAGTGGCATTCTCTGAATGTCATACCAGTTCTGGACGAAGAAGGAAATGTTGTTCTTCTCCAGGGAATATCCCATGATATCAACGAACGAAAGCGGAATGAAGATGCGTTAAAGAAAGCAAACCGGCAGCTTAGTCTTCTTACGGGAATAACACGACATGACATACTCAATAAGGTATCGATTATTTTCGGATTTTTAGAGCTGATGGAGAAGGGAATTCTGGATCAATCTGCTATGGAGTATTTATCAATCATAGTAAACACTACCCGTGATATCCAGACTCAGATTGAATTTACCCGTATCTACGAGGAACTCGGTTCTCATGAACCACTGTGGATACTCCTTGATCTGGTCATCCCCCGCAATCAGGTTCCCTCTGATATCATTCTCTCCACAGATATTGCGGGAATTGAAATCTTTGCTGACCCCATGTTTGAAAAAGTCTTTTTTAATCTGCTAGATAACTCCCTCCGTCATGGGATGACGGTATCAGAGATACGGGTTTCTGCCCGAAAGGAGAATGATTTCCTGATTGTGATATGGGAAGACAACGGAGTAGGTATTGCAGAGAAGGAGAAAGAGAAGATCTTTCATCGGGGATTTGGGAAAAATAACGGCCTTGGGATGTTCCTTGTCAGGGAGATATTGTCACTGACAGACATCACCATTACAGAAAACGGAAAACAGGGGACCGGAGCACGGTTTGAGATCCGGGTTCCTTACCAGTCATACCGGTTTACCATGCCCTGACCAGTTCGTACTTGAGCCGAACCGGTACCCTCCTTTTGGTACATGAATCTCAAACCTGGCTCCGATTCCTTCCTCCCCGGTCTCTTTGATTGAAATACCAGTAAGCGAGAGTATCTCCCGTACTAAGAATAATCCAAGACCAGTATTTTTTCCAAATCCCCGCTCGAAGATCTGTTCTTTGTCACCAACCGGGATCCCAACCCCGTTGTCTTCCCATACGATGATTAGATGAGAACCTGATTCATACGCATGGATTCGGATTTCGGTAACCCGCTGGCCATGCCGCAGAGAATTATCCAGCAGATTTAAAAATACCTTTTCGAGCATGGGATCTGCAAATACGTAAACACCCTGAACGTCCACTGTGAAAGTAACAGAGTCAGGAATACTATCCTGTGAGAGTATCGCATCCGGAGATACCCAGATAGGATTCTGACCAAGTTCCTCAAATACCCGTGTAAATTCTATCTCCGTCTTGATCTTTTTTATTGAATTGTTGATTAACTCCAGATATTGATGCTGCAGATCTCCAGTAGCCTCAGATTCCAAAAGGCTTATAGACGCTTTAATAACCGTGATCTTATTAAGGATGTCGTGCCGGGTGATACCGGTCATCAGGTTTAACTGACGAGTCAATTTCCGGTATCTTGCCTCACTTTCAACAATCCTTCTTTCTGCCTCTTTTTCCTCAGTGATATCCTGGATAATACCACAAAATCCTGATAAAGTGCCATCATCATCAAAGACTGGTGTTCCACTTGTCTTTATGATCACTGGAAACCCGCTTTTATGAGTGCAGACCGAGATAAAATTACGAAACGGCTCTTGGGATCTGACAATTTCCATGGCCGAAGGTATGAGTTTTTCCTTCTCCTGATAGTTAAAGAATTCATAAAAATAAAATTTACCGACAATCTCCTCTGGTCCGAATCCGAGAATATCTTCTATTGCGTTACTAATAAAGGTGATATTTCCCTGCCCGTTAACCTCCCAGATAGCGGTCCGGTTATTCAGGGAAGCTGCAAGGAATCGTCGTTCGTTTCTCCGGAGTTCATTTTCTGTAGTCTTTTGTCTCGTAACATCTGTAATAATTCCTTCAAGTGCCACAATCGTGTCATTTTCATCAGTAACTATCGATTTTCTATGATTAAACCAGCGAAGGGTTCCTGCCCGGTCAATAATCTTAAACTCAGAGGTGAGGGAGTATTCTTGCTTCTTAAATACTTCACTTTTCGTGTGAAAAAATTCCTTCCCGGATGGAGCGAGCAGTCTCCGTACAATGTCTGGATCAGCATAGAACTCCTCCGGTGTATACCCGGTGAGTGGTAATGATGCCTGATTCACGTATTCGAACCTTCCGTCAGGAATTGACATCCGGTAAATCAAATCCTGGGCATTTTCCGTTAGCCGCAGGTATTTATTCTCACTCTCCATAACCGCCTCCTCTAGTCGCTTTCGCTCTGTAACATCCCGTATGGTACCGGATATACCTGTAACCGTCCCGGAGGAATCGACAACAATTGCTCCGTTGTCCTCCACCCAGTGAAGATTGCCCGCCTTATCTACAATTTGGAAGAGCGTCATCGTCGGGACCCGGGTTGTGAGGGTCTTTTCCAGGTCCGCCATAACATCCGGCAAATCCTCTTGAAGAATGAAATCAGTAATCGGTCGTGAGATGACCTCTTCAGGAGTATACCCATACCGGGAGATTTGGGGACTGATATGAGTAATAATTCCCTGGTTATCACACATATAGACGATATCCTGAATGACTTCAGTCAGGAACCGGAATTTCTCTTCACTCTCATGGAGGCTTTTCAGGAAATTGAATCGATCAGTCACATCGGTAGTAACTCCTCTGAACCCGATATGGTTTCCATCTGAATCTAACTGGATATATGACCTGATATTTAATACACGATGACTCCCATCCTTGTGGATGGCAGTTATGTCAAACGAAACCAGTCCGGCTCCTCTCGAGATACCCTCTATGAGATGTGTTTTGACCTGCTCAGCATCTTCCGAAGGGAGGTATGATAAAACTGAGGTTCCTACCATTTCTTCAGGAGAATATCCAAGTATTTCAGTACTCCGGTGACTCATATACAAAAATGTCCCAGAAAGATCGGTATCCCAGATCATATCAGGAGAGGTCTCAATTATTGAACGAAATTTTTGTTCGCTCGCCTGGAGGGCATCGTTGAGAGATGTAAGTTTTTCCAGATGAATCTGAAGTTCTTCTTCTGCCTGTCTTCTCCGTACCGCCTGGCTTATTTTGTGTGATAACTCAGCAAACTGTGACTGTGGATCTCCTCCTTTCTGGATGTAAAAATCAGCACCGTTATTAATGGCCTCTATAACTATCTCTTCACGACCCCGCCCGGTAAAGAGAATGAAGGGGATATCTTCAGATTGTTTGCGAACTTCCTTGAGAAATTCTATCCCGTCCATTCCCGGCATCAGAAAATCGGAGACTATGGCATCATACGTATGAAGAAGAGACGATTCAAGGGCCTTTTTTGCAGAGGTCAGGGTATCAACTCTGTACGTTCCTGTCCGTTCGAGGAAGATCTTCGCGATCATGAGAAGATCCGATTCATCATCCACATACAGGATATTAATTTTCGGCTCTTTTTGTTGCAATTCTTTGTCTGTCATGTAAATGGGAAGGAAAGAAGTGTTATCATTCCTTTTTTTAATACTATTCGCCGGGATGAGTAACTATTGAGATATTTATTTTATCAGCCATATGAGGATTGCTCATACCCACCTCCCAACATATTGGGGTTTATATTTTTTTGGAAAACTGAGATCAAGAAAAAGGGTTTTTTGACTACCCTTTATATATTTACTTTGAATGCCGAAGTTGAAGGCACTCCTAGTAGGGTAGAAAAGATGTTCGGTCAAATAGTGTTGTGCGTCCAGTCAATAGTGGGAGTGAGTCACTAACAGGAAAAAAATACCAGACCTGGGTTTTTTCCTCACCTCATAGATCCCGTCGATACCAGGGATATCAACTAAGGAGACCGGAGCCTTAAAATCCCGGGTTTAATGCTGTTGAAATCTGAATAATCCTTGAGGCACAACAATTTCAAATCGTGCTCCTTTCCCTTTTTTTCCTGTTTCACGAATCTCTAGTCCGGTGATTGAAAGAAGCTCTCTTACCAGATACAGCCCCATCCCGTAATTTTTTCCATACCCATGTTCAAAAATTTTCTCCTTATCTTTTTCCTCAATTCCTATCCCGTCATCTGAATAGACAACCACGATGTTTTTGCCTTTTTTTTCTGTTGTAATTCTGATGGCAGAGATAGTGGTGCCATGCCTGACAGAGTTTTCAAATAAGGTGGAAAAGACCTTCTGGATAATGGGATCTGCAAAAATCTCAATTTCAGGAGAGATTGAAATTTCAGCGGTGATATCTCCTAAGTGAACACCAGATCTCGCTGTATTTACAATCGAGATCAGGTGCATCCACCGGCTTGAGAGAGATCCGAAATCCTCACATTCTCTGGTAAATTCTATGGTATTCTTAAGCGTCTCCCCGGCTGTAAGGGCGTTGGTGATGAATTTCTCTTGTTCTCGTGTCAAATCCGAGTCAAGTACCAAATCCAGTGATACCGTGATGATGTTTAAATCATTGATTATATCATGCCTGGTTATTCCGGTGAGAATTTTGAGTTTTTGCAGGGCTTCCATGAGAGAATATTCAAGTCGTTTCCGCTCACTAATGTCCCGAATAATGATGAGATCTACCGGAGCACCATGATAAAAAATCAATGCTCCATTTACCTCAACTGGAATTTCTGATTGATCTTTTCGAAGCAGATTGGTTTCAAACATCCTTGGTAATGATTCTCCTGCCAGTCTTTTACGGATAATTTCTGCCACCGCTTCCTGTTTATCAGGAGGGAAAAGAGTCCGGAAATCACGTCCGGTAAGGTCATTAATCGTGTACCCGGTCATTCGTGCAAACGATTCATTTAATAATACCAGGTGGGAGTCCTGAACAATGACAATACCGTCCAGGGCCTGCTCAACGACATTGCGGTATTTCTCCTCACTTTCTTTCAGAGCGATCTCATTCTGTTTTCGCCCTGTTATATCACGGATAGTGCTAATTAGAAATGACTGGTTCTCCAGGGCTAATGTTTCAGCTGAAATTGATACAATAAAGGGTTTTCCTGATTTTGAATGAGTAATCATTTCAAACCCTTTTACTTGCCCATGTTTTTTAATCAGATCAATAAATTGTTCCCTTTTTTCCTGTGAACTCCATATATCAAGTTCTATTGTATTCTTACCGATCAATTCCTCATAAGAATATTCCATGTTCAGGGATAATGCATCATTTACTTCAATGATTTTCCCACTTTCAAGGTCTGAAATGATGATGGCATCCGGACTGGAACGGAATAATGTTGAATACTTCTCCTTGGATAACCTGAGAGCCTTTTCTGTCTCTTTTAGTTCGGTGATGTCCCTGATGGATTCTATGGCACCAACCACGTTCCCTTCTGCATCGGTGAGAGGGGTAGTCATCCCCCAGAGGACTATTTCCATACCTTTTGGTCGTGCATTCGTTGTTTCAGCAACCAGAATTCTCCCCTCGTGCCGAATGGACTGGTACTTCTGCTCTACCAGTTCGGAAGGCTTAAGTGAGAGATCAATGAGAAGGGGTCTCCGCTCGCCATAAAAGGGGATGGCATATTCATAATCTCCTTTTCCCAGCATATCTTCTGCTAATACCCCGGTCATCTCCTCCATGGTCCGGTTCCATGCAATCACCTTTCCATCGGAATCGATAGCAAAGGTGGCATCAGGTAAAAAGTTGATGATATCAGATTCACGCCGTTTTAAATCCAGAATTCTCTCTTCTGCCTTTTTCTGTTCGGTAATATCTGAAAAGATCCCAAGGAGATAGAACTGCCCATCCAGTTCCAGGATTGAAGAATGGATTTTTACTGGAAAATTGCTCCTGTCCTTTCGTATTACTGGTATATCCTGGTATGATTCTAAAAAACCCGATGCCATCTGATCAAATATTTTACTGATACGGGGATAATCATCAGCGGGATGGATATCCTGAACTGTCATCCCGACAAGTTCATCACCGGTATATCCCAGCATCCTGCAGATTGCTTCATTTGCAAAGGTTAATCGCCGGGTTTTCCCGTCTGCCATGAGGATTCCGTAGGGAATTTTCTCAAGTAATGTCCGAACCCGCAGTTCTGAAGCCTCGAGTGCTTTTTTAGCCTTCTTATTGGTGGTAATATCAGTCCCGATTTCCATTCTGACAATTCTTCCGTCGCTCCACCTGATCGCCCTGTCCCGACAGTCATACCATCTCCCGGTCACGGGACTTTGAAACTCCCATTGGTACAATCCGGTCGGACCGTTTTCATCCACCAGAAGATGGTTGGTACAGAAAGGACAGGGACTATCCCGGCCATTTTGCATGTAAAAGTAACATTTTTGTCCGAATATTGGCCCTAAATTAGTTTTCAATGATTTATTTGCATATAATATCTCATAGGTATCCATATCTGCAACATAAATCAGGACATCCATACTATCGAGAATGGCATAGAGTTGTGCCTGTACTTCTTCAATGAGTATTTCTTTCTTATTTGCTAAAGATCCGGACTTTTCAGTTAGGATTTGACCTTGAGTATCCTTGCTATTCATTTCCCCGGACCTGGTATCCTTTCTGACTGAAACTTCGATATTATAGTGTTTCCGGATCATATTCAGGACTTTTTCAGACTCGAGCCATCGTTTATCCAGCTGAGTGACCAGTTTATCAATCCGGCCTACCTCATTATCGATAATATCGGCAGTCACCGGATCATCAAGCATAGATGCAGTAGCCATGATTATTGCAAGCGGATTTCTTATCTTGTCATTGAGAATTGCAAGAATCGCCAGATTTTTTTGAATCTGTTTTAATGCACTGTCTTTTTCACGCTCAAGCTGGTTCTTTTCGGTGACATCATAGCCCTGGGCGATAGTGGCGAGGGGTGTCTGACCATCTGCAGTGTATAGTGTAGCAGAATTCCAAAGCAGTGTCCTGGTGGTACCATCACTCCGGATAACGTTTATCTCAGTAGTTTCCCATCGTACACCGTCCAGGGTTGTGTGTAAGAGCCTCATGGTTCTGTCAGCGGTGTCCGGGGGAAACAGAATTCGTATTGACTTTCCAATCATCTCTTCTGCAGATCTTCCAATGAGGAGTTCAAAAGACCTGTTTACTCGTTTGATATGAAATAAGGGATCCCAGATAATGATGGGGACATTTGCATATGTAATTAGGTTTTCAAGATATTCATTTGTCTCCCTGAGACTTACCTTGGAAGTTTTCAATGCTTCATTCTGGTTTTTTAACTCCTGTTCAGTCAGCATTAACTGTTCGTTCACGTCATTGAGTTCTGCATTGCTCTCTTTGATAGTTGTAATAAGACGTTCACGTTCTATCTCTGCCTGTTTGCGTTCAGTAATGTCCTGGACAGTTCCAAGGGATGACAGTGGATTCCCAAAAGCGTCATACTTTGTTTCGCATCGTTCAAGAACAAATTTTATTCTGCCATCCGGTAGAAGAAGACGATGCTCAATCTGGTAGGGAGTTTTCTCTTTTAACGAAGTTGAATAGGCCTCATCTACTGCTTTTTGATCATCAGGATGTATGGCATTTAAAAAAGCCTCATATGATGCACCAAATTCCAGTGGATTAATTTCAAAAATTTCAAAGATGACATCAGACCATGATAGATAGTTTGAAGGAATGTCCAGTTCCCAGCTGCCTGTCTTTGCAAGATGTTGCGCTTCATTCAGGCGGCGTTCGCTCTTTTGTAATGCTTCTTCAAATAACCTGCGTTCGGTGACTTCCCTACTCACCCCGATGAGAACATCCTGGTCATCCCATCGTCCCCTGGTAATTTTTGTATCTACCTCGATACGGGTACCATCCTTTGAAATTATTGGGATGGAATTATCCTTCCCTGTTCCATCGACCATATTATCATAGAATAAGAGTGCTTCTTCTCTTTTACCGGGATCCAGAATGTCAAGAATACTCCTGCCGATGAGTTGCTTTTTTGAATAGGATAATCTCTCCTCTGCAGCGGTATTCATGGTGAGGATATCTCCTTTCAGGTCGATAACAAAGACAATATCATCGATAGACTGAAACAGAGTTCTGATATTTTGTGCACTCTTCTGTTTTTCTTCTTCGGCACGAAGTCGCTCGATAGTACTCCCAAGTTCTCTGCTTATTGAGATGAGTGTCTCCTTTTCATCATCACTGATAATATACCGACTCATACTGGCAATATTTAATACCCCGATGGCTCTTCCTTCTGAAATGAGTGGGAGCGTTGTAATTGAGCATAATCCATATTTCTGTGAACGTTCCGGGCTTACCTGGGCATAATTTTCGATAAAAAGCGGTTGGTTTCTAACAAACATCGTGTTATAAGGCTCTTTATCGATTGAAACGTTATCGACTTCGGAAATGAACCCGGAAGGGAGATTTTGTGAATGAACAATATGAGCAGTCCGGGAATCAGGGTCGACGAAATATATTCCTCCTGCATCAAAGTTTAAGAGATGTATTGATTTATCCAAGATCTTTACCAGGAGATCTGAGAGATTTTCTGCATTATTTACCTCGGAAATAATCTCATTGAGGATCCCAAGCATTGCTGAACGGTGCTTTAGTGCCTCTACCTCGGAGTTGAGATTATCCAGTCTGATTTCCGGGTGATTTCTCTGTACTAATTGTTTGATTTTCCGTGCCAGTAAAGAGAACCTGAACTCCTCATCCCCCTCTTTCCAGGGGAAAATATCGGCATCATTTTGGAATACTAAAAGGAGGTCTTCCTTATCATCAGTACTTGTTAGAAGGATGAATGGGATAATACCCGACTCTTCCCTGACCGCTCGTAAAAAGGCAATTCCATCTATCCCAGGTTTAGAAAATCCGGATATGATTATATCATATGCATGATGGTGTAATTTTTCCAGGCCTTCATGTATCGATGAACAGGTATCAACAGAGAATTCACCCTGTTGCTCCAGGATTTTTTTGCCTAAACGGAGCAGGCCGACGTTATCATCTGCATAGATAATGGAAATCATGTTTTGATTCTATTATATCTGATTAGTCTGTATACACTCTCTTACATCCAAACCATTATCGGATGGGGTCTAATCCGGATATTCTGCTCCCTTTTTGTGGCATGGAAATGTAATAAACCAATGCATTTGTTTTGATGATGTATTTCTTATTCATCGTGGTTTATATCTCTATACTTCATACCTCTAGTTAAATATTTAGGGAAAAAAAATGGTTGTCCCCTTATAAACTTTATGAGAAAACCATCTAAAATCCTGATTATTATTCAGTCTTGTTTATATATCTCAGGATTGGTAACTATTCAGGCATGCTGAGAACAGATTCTCATGTGCGTCATCTTTTATCACGGGATTCTATATCAATAAAACGGGCTCACCACATATGAGTTATTATGAGATATTCACAGAAAATCAGGTATATACCCATTATGGGAGGGAAGTGTCGGTTGCGTAATGAATCCATATGGGAAAGAAGGTCTCTCCTTTTTTTAGGTTATTCACTGGTTGACCCGGCAGGTATGCGTTATGGAAAAGGAAAAAATTTTGATAGAAATCCTTAAAACCGGTAATAGTGCAGGTATTTTTCACGTTCTGTTTTTTCTTCTAAAGAACGAACCGTTGAGCATCAGAGTTCAGATCCAGGTATGGTATCCCCATGTCTATATTCATTCATGGGAATGCGGATCTCAAATCTTGCACCCTTCCCTTCTTCTCCTGTCTCCTCTATGGACAACCCGGTAATAGATAAAATTTCAGCCGTGAGGAAGAGCCCAAGACCGGTATTTTTGCCAAAACTCCGATTGAAGATCTTCTTCTTATCTGCCTTGGCAACTCCTACTCCATCGTCTTCAAAGATAAGGATCCCATAATCCACTTCACTCTTCCATGATACCGTGATCCGGGTGACCCGTTTACCATGACGGAGTGAATTTTCTAACAGATTATAACAGACTTTCGAGAACATCGGATCAACAAATACCTCGATATCGCCGGTCGTGATTTCAATTGAGATATCTGAAAAGATCTTATTTGCCTGCTCTTTCATTACAACTTCTTTAACCTGTACCCAGACCGGCGATGCAATTCCCATATCCTGGTAATCTTTGGTAAAATTTATTTGTCTGTAAATGGTATCAACGGCCTTTGTAAGCAGGGTCAATTCCCCCCGTGCTGCAGAATCCTCCGGAATCTTCATTTCAAGAAGTTCCTTCACAAAAAAGAGGGCCTGGACCTGATTGAGGATATCATGCCGGGTGATGGAAGAGAGGAGGTTTAATTTTTTGTTTGCAGAAAGCAGGGCATCACTCAGCCGGATCATCTCAGTGACGTCATTCATTATGGTTAGGAGAGCTTCTTTATCCTGGATTTGAATAATGTCTGCAGAGAAGATACCGGTTAAAATCCGTCCATCTTTCCCTCGTACCAAAACCTTCAAGTTTCTGCAGTATCCCTTTTCCTGAATCTCTTTAACAACCTGGTCTCTCTCACCGTCTTCAACAAAGATATCCAGATCCATTGAGCTTTTGCCGATCACTTCATCCCAGGTGTAACCAAGCGTATCAAGGAATGTTTTATTGACATTGACAAAGACCGAATCTATGGAGATTGCCATCAGAGACCCGCCTGCCTGGAATGCTTTTGAAAACTTCTCTTCAGATAATGTAATCTCTGATATATCCTTTGAGACTCCGAACAGGGCAGGCTGTCCATCCCAGACTCCGGGAACCACCCGGGTCTCCACCGGTATCTGGGTTCCATCTTTGGCAACCAATGGAATCGGACAGAAATCACAGGTTCCAGAAAGCATAGCGGCCACCTTTTCTCCTGCCTCTCCTCTTCTTTTTTCGGGATGAACCATGAGAACTGATTCGCCAATTAATTCTTCTTTTCGGTATCCGAGCCGGCTGATGACCGTATCATTAACTTTTATCATCATTCCCTGCATGTCAAGTACAAACAGAAAATCATCGATGGTATCAAAAAAAGTAGAGAAGTTATTCTCTCGTATTTTTACCTCTTCTTCAGCTTTCCGTCTGCCAAATGATGCTCCAAGAAGCCCTGCTGCTGCCTCCAGAGTCTCAATCTCCACATGGGTCCATTCATGATCCTTTATGCAGTGATCAAATCCGATAAATCCGAAAAAGTCGTTATGTGAAAAAATTGGCATGGCAGCGAGGGATTTGATATCCTGTCTGATAAGGAGAGTTTGCTCCTCTTTCGGAAAATCCCTGACGATTCCTGAAATGATACCTCTCTGCATGAGAACAGAGGCCCATCTTTTATACCCCATATTCTGCCATTCCAGGTTTTGAAGAAGGGGATCATTCATCTGGGGATTTATTCCTTCTGATACCCACTCATATGAATAACTAATGATTGATCTCCCTTCAGCGGTATAGGAATGAGTAAAGATGTAGGTCCGGGAGGCATCAACGGCTCTTCCAATTCTGGCAAGAACATTGTTTATTGCATCATCACTCAGTGAGGACATCAGGGTGGTTGCAGCATAACTGATTGCATCAAGAATATTCTTCTTATGGATGAGTAGTGCTTCGTTCTCTCGTTTTTCTGTAATATCCCTCGCTGCTGCATAAATTGAATCCTTAACGGGAGCCGATCTCCATTCTATCCACCGATAGGTACCATTCCTGCACCGGTACCGGTTTACAAAATTAATAACATCTTTTTGATTCGCAAGGTCGGAAATTGCATCCAGCGTGGCATTGATATCTTCAGGGTGTACAAAATCGAGGAATTTTCCTGCCATAAGTTCATCTTTGGTCCATCCAAGAGTCAGTTCCCAGGCAGGATTGAGCAGCGTAAATTCCCCCTCTGTATTTGCAATACAGAGCATATCAAGGGCAACGGAAAAGAACTGATCCAACTCCTCGGTTTTTTTTCTGATCTCTTCTTCTGCTCTTTTTCTCCCTGATATATCAGTATGAGTTCCCACCATCCTGACCGGTTTGCCTTCACTGTCCCACTCAGTAACGTTTCCCCGATCATGAATCCACACCCATTCCCCGTTTTTGTGTTTCATCCTGGCTTCATATTCATAAAATGGCAGATCTCCTGAGAAATGCTTCTGAATCAGATCAGAGGAATCCTTGAGATCATCAGGATGGGTCAGTCGATTCCAGGTCTGTATTGAGATGGGCTTTAATTCATCAAGCGTGTACCCGATAATATCAGCCCATCGTTCATTTACGGTCAATTCGCCGGTCTGGACCTCCCAGTCCCAGATTCCGATTTGCGATCCGGTGATTGCCTGACTGAGCTGTTCACTGGTTTGTAAAAGTGCTTCTTCTGCCCGGTATTGTGCAGTGAGATCAATTATCTGGACATAATATTCTGATATTGTTCCATCTTTGTTGAGATGAGGAATAATAGAGATATCTGCATAGATGAGGCCGTGCCTGGTGCCGGGATACGAGTTGACAGGAACAATATCATCAATATTCAGAATTTTTGAATACCTGAGAGTTTTTCCCGAATATAGATCGGCGATGTTCTCATCCGAAATCGTGTGTTGCATAAAGAGAGGAGTACCCTTCATTTCTGCAGCTGAAGGGAGCCCGAACAATGAGAGAGCGGCCGGATTAATATCAATCAGAATTCTATCTGGATTATACATCATCGTCGCTATCGAAGAGTTTTCAAATAATTCCCGATATTTTTGGTCCTTTTCTTGTATCCGTTCTTCAGCAGATTTTTTGTCTGCTGCCTGCCGGATCATATGGGTAAGTTTTGCAAACAGGATATCAGGGTCGTCTCCTTTTTTCAGATAAAAGTCAACACCCTGATTTATTGCTTCAATGATGACGTGTTCATTCCCTTTCCCGGTGAAAAGAATAAACGGGATGGATGAGGATCTTCTGATTTGGGTAAGTAGTTCGAAACCATTCATATCAGGCATGGAATAATCCGAGACAATTACATCATACCGGGAATGATTCAGTTTTTCGAGGGCTTCCTCGGCAGATGATGTTAAATCAAAGATAAAATCTTCATTATGAGCCAGGGAATCCCGAACTGCATGAAGAAATGATACTTCATCGTCTACCAGAAGAATGTGTATCATGATACTACCAACCTGAATGACATGAAACGGAGATCTCCCCTGGAGGGATACACAATTCCTGATATAACAGAATGGGAAACAGATATTGCCATTTTTTTTCCCCGTTATGAATGTGATACGACGTTAATGCGTATAAATATACCTTCCATGCCGATTGCCGCCCTTGCAGCGTCTTAAGTACTGCCAGCGCTCTTAAAAAAGAGGAAATATTTCGGTTCTTCGTCAGTTTTAGCTGGTATGATGTGGGTGACTCTAATGGTATATAGGGAACCTTGAAACCTGATGTGGATGAAAAGGCTGAAGGGTGTGAGAATTGTGTCGTGATGGAAGATTACATCAGAGAAGTTACACCACCTGGAACGTTTGAACTGGTATTGGATGATGGACGGTTATGCACCTCTTCGGATAATAAGGGAAGCCTTTCCTTCTTTGGAATTGAAGGTATCCCCATCACTTCTCCTTCGAACGAAGCATAAATCTCTTTTTTTTGAGATTACTCAATAATCCGTGGGATAATGGGTTGAATGAAATTATTGTTCAGCAATAGTCATCGTGTTTTTTTTAAGATACTCAAATAGAATCTTTAAGAATCCTTCAGGTTAAGGCAACTAGAAAATATTACCTGACAGGAATATGGAACTACTTTTACATCAACATGTATATAATGGTAGATGTTAAATTTTATTATTAATACGAGATTTGACAATGAGATTTGAAGTAATTACTATTGCGACATCTTATGGAGAACATAAAAAAATCAGTTGTTTTAATTCATTATTCAAATTTCTCGATCAGAACTGCTCTGACCTCCATGGACCCGTTAATAGTAAAATAATAGCTGATTTGTATCACTCCTCAGTTATACTATTGAAGAGCTCTATTTTCTTCCTTTCTTCGCGTTCTTTATTGATGCAGATATTCCCGTATCAAAAAATCGATGGAAGAGCGATTAGCACAAAAAAACAAATCCGTGGTATATCATGTCAATGCAAAAACAAAACAACAAAAAATTATTGATTGAAATTCAGGGTTTTTCACCGTATCAATCAAAACTGGTATTAAAAGCACTTTTAAAAAAAATTGAGGTAAAAAATGGTTGAAATTTCTAATCCTTCTAATCTGGATGATTATTCTATGATCAGACATATGCCATGCCCGATTGTGCTTGTTAAGGCAGGTACTATCAGGGAGATTTCTCTGCCTGCATTACGTCTTATCGGAGGCGAAACCCCTGAGCGGTATGTGAATATGGACTTTTGTACAGCATTTCAGATACTACCACAGGAGAGAGAGTTTTTTCAAACAATGTACCTTCAGGCTGTAAACAATCCACAGAGTAAAAGTGAAATTTCTGGAAAATTTCAGGTGAAAGATCCAGATATGAGTTCTGGAGAAATTCAACTGAGTTTCTCATCTTATTCATCAAATGATCCGAATATGGTACTGATTGGTGTCAGGGAGGATACTGGGATAAACCCTGATCTGGATGTATATGGGGCATCTTTTGGTGAAAAAGATGTGATTTTCAAAAAAAATCCCGCCCTTATGCTAATCCTGGATCCTTCTTATGATATTATTGATGTGAATAATGCATGGGTACAAAAGAGTGGGTATTCACGTGAACAACTCCTTTCAATGAACTTAAAGGATCTTACCGTCCTCTCCCGTTCAGGTGACACTATTGATCGTGCAATCAGGGAGAAAATTGCGATATCAGGGGAGATGGTCCTGGATACTCCGAACGGAAGACTTGCTCTTGTATATCATTACACCCCGGTTTTTTCCCCAATGGATGAAAATACCATTGAGAGCCTTCTCGCCGTATACTTTGATGTCACTGAAAACCGGAGACTGCAGAGAAAGAGCCAGTTAATGATCGATAAAAATCCCACTCTTTTCTTCATACTGGATAAAACCCTGAAGGTTATTGAAGCGAACCCTTCCTGGGAACCTATCAGCGGTTACACACGGCAACAATTACTCTCCATGAAACTTACTGATTTCAAGGTCTATCATCGCCAGGGGGGGAATGTCATGGATTCATTCACAAAGGGTGTTGAAGTGACCGGTGAGCTTGGAGTTATCGTCCCGAACGGGAGGCTGCACTTACAATATCATTATGTGCCTTTTATTTCAGAGGACGGTCAGATAGACGAGATCCTTGCTGCATATTTTGATGTCACCTCATTAAATGCTCTTGCTCAAAGAAATCGCCTTCTTATTGAAAAAAATCCCACCCTGTTCTTCATACTGGATAAAACCCTTCAGATTTCGGAGGCAAATCCTGCCTGGGAGGCTGTTTCCGGATACTCCATGGATCAGCTTCTCTCCATGAAACTTTCCGATTTTAAAGTGTATGAACGTTCGGGAGGGAATTTCATGGATGCATTCACAAAAGGTGTTGAAGTAACCGGTGAACTGGGGGTTGTGGTCCCGAAGGGAAAACTTCATCTGCAATTTCATTATGTTCCTCTTCCCTCTGAAGATGGTCAGATCAATGAGATTCTTGCAGCATACTTTGATATTTCGTCCATCAAAGCCCTTGAGAAGAAAAATCAGATGATTATTGAAAATAATCCCGGACTGATCTTTATTCTTGACAAGGATCTCCGGATTATCCGTGCCAATAAGACCTGGGTTGATTTGAGTGGATATTCCCTTGAACAGATCCTCTCAATGAAACTGACCGATTTTAAGATTCTGGATCGAAAAGGGGAGGATTTCATACTTGCTTTTACAAAAGGGCTCACAGTATCCGGAGAACTCGTAGTTGATACTCCAAAGAGTAAGTTATACCTGACAGCGTATTATCTCCCGTTGCCGGATGAAAATGGGAACATTGATGAGGTTCTTGCAGTATATTTTGACATCACCACCATTCGGGAGCTTGAACAAAAGCTGCAGAAGAGTATTGGTGAGTTAGCCGATACGCTATCCGCTCTTGCGAATAAGGATCTTTCTACCTCTGCTCTGATATATGATGAAGATCCCCTTATCGGGGTGAAAAGAGATCTGAATTCTTCAATATCGGCAATACAGGAAGTTCTCGTCACCATTCTCACTCAAAGTCAGTCACTCACCCATTCAATTGAAGATATCAGCAGGGCAACGAGGGATCTCACAGTGGGTACTGAGCAGGTTGCCCTGATAAGTCAACAGGCATCACAGGAGACCTCGGATCAGTTGGAGGAGTTGGATCGTGTTTCGAATGAGATAACAGACCTTTCTGCATCAATTGAAGAGATTTCTGCAAGTGCCCAGGATGTTCAGAAATTAATCACCCAAATTGCCTTAAATGGAAACCAGGCTGTTCATCAGGGTGAAGATGCAACAGAAAAAATGAAGATCGTTGAAAAAATCTCCCGTGAAGCGACTGATCAGATAATTATCCTGAATAACCGGATGAACGAAGTAGGAAAAATTGTTCAGATGATCGGGGATATTGCGAATCAGACGAATTTATTGGCACTGAATGCAGCAATTGAAGCCGCCCGGGCCGGAGAGCATGGAAGAGGATTTGCGGTTGTTGCCGGAGAGGTTAAGAACCTGGCTGGAGAATCCAAAGAAGCAACGGGCAAGATCGGGGAACTTATCTCCACTCTTATGAAGGAGAGTGAACTGACAGCTGAATCTATGAAGAATGCTTTTGATAGCATTATTTCAGGTTCATCGTCAGTGGGAAATGCTTTATCATCGCTCAATCAGATTGCAAAAGACATTGAAATTGCTGAAAGTAATGTGTCTGAGATTACCCGTGCCACGGAAAACCAGGCAGAGGCAACCAACCGGGTTACGGAGAATGTCGGGAAAATTCAACAGATGGTCGCAGGAGAAGAGCAAAAAATGACCGGTCTTGCAGCGGTTGCTGAAGAGTCCAGTGCATCAACAGAGGAGATTGCGAGTGCCTCAGGAGAGATCTCAGACATGGCCAAGGAATTAAAGAAAGAGATCGAGAAGTTCTCTCTTTAATTTTCCAGGGAAATGGTTCTAGTGGGTAGTCATGATTTGATTTCATTATTTACATATTACTCAATGCTGATTTGGAGGGTTTAATCTTCGGGATAAGATCAAAATAAATTGCCGGAATTCTTGAAATAAACAAAGTTTAACGAAGGTTATTTAAAGATGTGCTCGCTAATAGCACTTCATTATTATATGCTAAATTTCTGCATAATTGCTGAAATTTTGCTTTATTCTGTATAAGGTGGTGGAGACATTTGCCCAGGATGAGTGAAAAGTTACATTTTTCCAATCTTATCATGGGAATTATTTTTATTATCATAGTTACCGTTCTCCTCGCTGGTATCTGGGCGAATTACGAATCTTCAAAGAACAATTTTGAAGCGAATGCAAACCGTCTCCATGCAATAACAGAATCCTATATCAATAATTCCTTTCGTATGATTGATGCCGGACTGACAATCTACGATAATACCTACAATGACAAAATGAGGGACGCATTTGTCATTGTAATGGAGGAATATAATCGTTCTGACGGCGAACCGTCTCTTATTGACCTTAAATCCCTGAAGACCCGTATCGGGGGGATGGACATCTATATCATCAACAAACAAAACATTATCGAACACACAACAAATCCAGGCGACCTGGGGCTTAATTTTTCAATAATCTATCCTGATTTTGCTGAATATCTTAATGTCATCCGGAACACATCAGGGTTTTACCCTGACAGGGTCGTGCAGGACTGGACCAAGGGGATACTGACTAAATATTCTTACATGCCGACCCCTGATCATCAGTATATCATTGAACTCGGGCTGATATCTGATAAGTTCGCTGGTGAGCGGATGGTAGTCCAGTATAGCGACGTTGTGGATGACATCATGGTTTTCAACCCGTACCTTGAGGATGTGCTGCTTTTCCAGAAACAAAAGAGACTGGTTTACAATACCAGTTACATACCGACACCTGAAGAATCAGCCATGCTTGACTATCTCCTCATGGAGAACCGGACTACCCAGGTGGTCAGGGACCAGGCATTACAAAAGACCATCATATGGATTCCCGTTGACCTTCGTAGTCCGGAATACCCCGCCGACATGAGCATTTTTTCTAAACTCACCTACGACGACTCCATACTATCCGGAGAACTGAGACAAATGGCACTTCTCCATGGATTTACCGCCATGCTTGTGTTACTTCTCGGAGGATTCATCGCATTTATGGTGTCAAGGAAGCTCTCAAAACCCATAGAACAGTTAGCCGCCGACGTTGATGCCATTACTGCCGGAGACCTCAACCATCCCATTCGGCAGGTCCAGGGGTATGAGCTGTCTAACCTGGCAGAGAAAACAAGAATAATGGTCGAGCGGCTCAA
Organism: Methanomicrobiales archaeon; assembly: GCA_012729535.1. Classification (GTDB taxonomy): domain Archaea; phylum Halobacteriota; class Methanomicrobia; order Methanomicrobiales; family Methanospirillaceae; genus Methanospirillum. The sequence continues at coordinate 18,366 of JAAYCY010000055.1, forward strand.
GGAGCAGATCAGGAAACGGGAAGCAAGTGAGCAACGGTTCATGGATCTCGTCCAGTTCCTCCCTATCGGTGTTTTCGAATCCGATCTTGATGGAAACGTTACATTCGCAAATCCCGCAGCCTTTGAACTCTTTGGATCAGATTTTAACAATTCTTTTCATGGTATCAATATATTTTCATCAATAATCCGGCAAGACCTCGATAGGGCAAAAGAGATCTATACTGCTATCATTCGTGGAGAAAAAACCGTAGGATCTGAGTACACATGCCTGCGAAAAGATGGAACTTTTTTCCCTGTTTTAGCTTATATTGCACCAAGATCTGAAAACGGTGCCGTAATTGGGGTCAGAGGAAGTGTAGTTGATGTAAGCCGGCTGAAACAGATAGAAGCAGAGGTTCGTCTCCTGAATGTCGAGCTGGAGAAACGGGTGGCACAGCGGACTTTTGAACTTGAAGAGGCTACCGATGAATTGAAGGCATTTACGTATTCAGTCTCTCATGATCTCAGGGCTCCATTACGAGCCATTGATGGATTTTCAGCGCTGCTTTCGATAAAAGTCGAATCTCGTTTGGAACCTGATGAGCGTGAATATTTCGAAAAAATCCGCCAGACCGTACTTTATATGTATGATCTGATAGAAAGTCTCCTCTATCTCTCTCATTTAAACTGGCAGGAGTTGGTCCGTGAAGATTTCTCACCCACCCATCTTATTTCAGACGTTGTATCGTCTGTAAAAGAGCAGAATCCTGATAGTAACGTTATCATTATCGTCGATGAACTTCCTTCATGTTACGGGGATATGATGATGATACGGCAGGTTTTTACGAACCTGATTAATAATGCAGTGAAGTTCTCCAGGAAGAGAAGCGATCCAAGGGTGGAGATCGGTGCGATAAAAGACGGAACTGGAACGGTCTATTTTGTCAGGGACAATGGCATCGGATTTGATATGGCATTAGCCGATCAGATCTTCAAACCATTTTTCCGGCTTGTTAGAACTGACCAGTTCGAAGGGTCAGGAGTAGGTCTTGCAATCGTTTACCGTATCATCAGGCGACATGGAGGGAAGATCTGGGCAGAGTCTACCCCAGGAGCAGGAACGACGTTCTTTTTCACGATTCCTCCTCACGAGGATATTATGATGCAAAACTCTTCAGAATAGTCTGAATGAGTTACTTTACCGATGAAGTGCAATTCAAGTCCAATTTTTGAAATAATCCATTACTTCTGTCGATTATGGTAAACCGGGGTGCTGGGTATCATTCTTCCTCTCACCCGGATGAATCTCTTTCCGGGATCGTTTTGGTAAATTTTCATACAAACGCATTCAGGATTCTATCCGGTATGATTCCCGGGGAATCCTTATCTCAAATCTGGCTCCGAATCTTGGTTTTCCGTTCTCAATAATCGTAATATCAGTCAGGGACAAAATCTCCCGTACCAGGAACATGCCAAGTCCGGTATTCTTCCCATACCCACGTTCGAAGATCTTTTCTTTTTCGTCATCGGGAATTCCGGTTCCGTTATCCTCCCATATCAAAACCAGATCTTCACCTTCTTTCTGGGCTGATACCCGTATTTCAGAGACTCTTTCCCCGTGCCGGATGGAGTTATCAAGCAGGTTGAAGAAAACTTTTTCCAGCATCGGATCCGCATAGATAGAAATCCCATGGATATCCGAAGTGATTCTGATATCATCAGGAGGATGCAGGAAGGAAAGAGTTGATTCGACAACCGCCCATTGTGGGTTTTGGGATCCTATCGTCTCGTATATCCTGGTAAATTCAATCTGGGACTGAATCTCCTCGGTTGCAGATTTCATGACTCTGAAAGATTCGAGCAGTGTTTCGCTCGTAATCTGCGACTCCACTATTCCAAGATATGCATAAATGATACCAATCTTATTGAGGATATCATGCCTTGTTATTCCCGTGAGCAGACCTAGCTGCCGGTTTGCTTTCTTCAAAGCATCTTCGGTTCGTTTACGTTCATCGATGTCATGTGATATTCCCTGGATAAGAACTACGTTACCCTGAGCATCTAAAATTGGAGAATAACTTAAGGAATGCCACCGCCATGAACCGTTTTTATGGAGCAGCCGACATTCAACGGTGCCATAATTTTTTTCCTCGATCACCTTTTTTCTGACAAAAACAACGATTCGGGTATTATCATCAGGATGGATAAAAAGTGATGCGTGATTCCCAATTACTTCATTATTTTCATATCCAAACAATTCGGTCCATTTTTCAGGGATGTAGGTAATAATACCATTCGGTGTTATTGAAAAGACAATATCGTTGGCATTCTCCACGAACGATCTGAATTTTTCCTCACTCTTTCGAAGGAGTCTTTCTGCCTGTTTTCTTTTACTTATGTCTCTTGTTACTCCGACAAATCCGGAGAAATTTTTATTGGTATCAAAAGCCGTTGACATTATCATCTCGGCCCAGACAGGTGTTCCCTTCTTCCTTTTGAATTCCAGTTCCAGGACTACTCTTTGCTTAAGAGGCTTTCCTGATTTACTCAGCGCAATCCCCTGATTTTGGATATTTTTAAATGTCTGCCATGAAGCCGGAGTTAAAAAATCTTCAACTCCCATCTCCAATGCTTCTTCCTGTGTGAAACCAAGACCCCGGGTGATGGATGGGGAGATATAGGTAAGATGCATATCCTTATCTGATGTCCAGATAACATCATGGATATTTTCTGCAAGCAGCCGGTATTTCTCTTCACTTTCAAAGAGGGCGGCTTTAATCTCTTTCACTGAGGTAATAACCCGCATAGAGACCTGGACACCGGTCATGTTATCCTGGTGGACAATGGGTGTCGCATAGAGGTTGACAAATACAGATTTTCCTGATTTTGTCTGTATTCTAATATTTACATCCTCTACTGCTTCTTTTCTCTGCAAGGTGTGGAAAATCCTTTTAAATTCGGCAATATCTGAAGGAAAGAGTAAAGATCCGGCATAATCACTTGATTTTCCAACCATTTCCTGTGATGTATATCCGGTAATAGTGAGAATTGACGGGGAGATATACGTTGCACAGAGATTGTTATCGAGGAGAATTATCAGATCAGAAGATCGTTCAGCTATTAATCTGAAACGTTCCTCAGACTCCCGTAGTGCCTGTATCATGACAGATCGCTCAGTCACATCACTTGTAATACCCCTGAATCCTGTCCGGTTTCCGTCAATATCCTCAAGGGGAAATGATCTGATATTAAGAATCCGCTGACTTCCATCCTTATGAACAGCAGGTATTTCAAAGGTGAGCAGCCCTGGTTTTCTTACCATCCCTTCCCGAAGAACACCCGTCATTACTTCCCTCCCTTTTGGAGTCAGAATGAGTCCCAGGTTTTTCCCAACCAGTTCTTCTGGAGAATATCCAATGATAGCACTACACTGGGGACTTATATACGTAAAAACTCCATCAGGGTTCATATCCCAGATTATATCCGGAGATGTCTCTACAATCGACCTGAATTTTTTTTCACTCTCCTGGAGTGATTCCTGCAATATCCTGAGTTCATCATACCGCTGGCGTAACTCATCCTCAGTTCCGGCAATCTGTTCATATGCAGCGAGAAGATCATTGTGAACACGCTCCTGCTCAGAATAATCAAAAAATGTTTCAAGGAGGCACTGTCTACCCTGAAAGGTAAAAGGAGCAACGGATTTTATTATGGGAATAAGTGTCCCATCAGCGGTGATAAGCGTTCGTTTTGAGTGATCTACCATCTGATGCAGAGAGCTTACCGGGCATTTCCCTTCTTCTTCAGGACAGAGAAACGAATAGCAGGGACGATTGATAATATTGCTTTTTTTTGCCCCGATAAGGTCTTCTGCTGCAGGATTCACGTCCAGGATCTCATGTTTGTAAGCATCGATAATGGCGATACCTTCTTTAACCGATGAGAATATCTTGTCCAGATAATCGCTTTTTTCTTTAAGCTCATCAATTGCTTTCCTTCGTTCAACTGCTTTCAAGATCTTATCGGAGAGCTCGGCAAATTGTGTCTGTGTTTCTCCTCTTTTCTGGATGTAGAAATCAACACCGCTCTCGAGAGCTGTGATAACAACCTCCTCTCTTCCTTTTCCCGTAAGAAGGATGAAAGGAATGTTTTGATACTGCTTTCGTACCTGCTGGAGAAATTCCAGCCCGTCCATACCTGGCATCTGATAATCTGAGACGATGGCATCATAAGAGTGAAGTCGGGGTGATTTAAGGGCTTTTTTTGCAGAGGTTAACGTATCAACCCGGATCTCTCCTGTTTGCTCCAGGAAGTGTTTTCCAATCTCGAGATGATCCTCATCATCATCCACATAGAGGATTGAGATAGGAAAAGCTCTCTGAGGCTGTATCCCTGCTTCATTCTCCTGAGTATTCGTATGTGGCACCGTCCCTAAAAAAAATGTTCTGTTTTCTGATATCTTTTTTCTGAATTGATTTTCTGGATTGATATCCTTTTTGACTCTGTTTTAATTAAAAGATTTCGCCATTGTATATTCCATGTGTAGTAACAATTCATTCAACCTCCGGGCCATCTGAATCTTATCCTTATCCACACCGCAACATTAAAAAATCTTGTCGTAAGACTATACCACATTGCTGTTCTGATCAGGACTACAATATGGAACTATCAATATCTTCAAGGCAGGTTTCCAGGGGATGTGGGATAGCAATCACTCTCTTTGGCATCTATGGTATTATCGGGTCTATTATCAGTTCCAGCATGGTCGCCCTGTATCAGGGATCATATGTTCCGGTTTCACCAATCAGTCCGATTCTTTTTATTTTCCTTGGAGTTGCCCTGATTGTTTCAGACCTTCATTATCCTGCGGTAAAACCATACTCTCTCATTATTTCTATCATCACTATCCTGATGGGAATTAATTATCTTGCTGAATCAGGTGGAGGTATTAACACCGGTTTTCATTCAACCCTCCTGACCTTATTTCCTTCAGTTATTGTTGAGAAAGCAGGAATGATGTCACCTGTCTCTGCCTTAAGCTTTATTTTCATTGGGATTTCTGCTTTCTCTCTCATAAAAGGGTATAACACCTATGGAGGACTGCCGGCAACCATCGTTCTTGCAATAAGCAGTACATTCATTTTTGGTTATATCTTTGGTTCTCCCCTTATGCACCAAAGCTCCTTCATTCCGGTGTCTCTTCCCTCTGCAATTGGATTCATTCTCCTGTCAGTCGGATATATAACACAGGCAGGAACAAACTTTCCGCCTCTTTCCCTTTTTTCTGGTGAATCCTCCCGGGCAATCCTGATGAGATACCTGCTTCCGGTAATCATCTGCCTCGTCATTAGTTTAAAATTTATAGATCATCTCATTACTGAATCATTCCAGTTGAATCCAGCGATAATGGTTTCAATTGAGGTCCTGATAGCCCTTGTCATCATCACTGCCGTAGTGATTATTCTTTCAGCAACTCTGGGAAGAAGGCTTGATACTATCAATGTATCACTTGTTGAGAGTGAGGAGAAGTTTCGAACCCTGTTTGATATGGCTCCAATAGCTTGTTCTGTCATGAACACTCAGGAGGATCTCATCCTGATTAACAAATACCTGGAAAACATGACTGGCTATTCGTCTTCTGAAATTCTTGGGAGGCGGGGCGATGAAGTAGGGCTTTTTTCTTCAGATGAGCGAATCCATCTTTCGGAAAAATTAAAGAAGCAGGGATATCTCAGGGATGAAGAGATTACCGTTCTCACTCGTCTGGGAGAGGTAAGAAGTCAATTGGCATCTTCTTCCCTGGTAATGCTACAGGGAGAACGCCATATTCTCTCGACCATGGTCGATATAACCGACAGGAGAAGAATGGAAGATGATCTCAGAAAAACAAAAGACCAGGTAACCGGTATTGCAGAAACTATACCCGGTGTTGTATTCCAGTTCTATGCGAAAAATTCTGGAGAAATGGGTCTTTCCTATGTGAGTAAAAGGGCTTTTGAAATCTTTGGTGAACAAGGGGATCTCTCATCTTTTCTACAGAAACTTATCTCCGGCCTGGTTCCAGATGACCGGGAACCTTTTCTTGCATCAATAAATCAGGCGATAAAAGAGGAAACCAGATGGTATTTTGAAGGAAGGTTTGTAAAACCATCAGGAGATCTTCTGTATTTCCGTGGGGTTTCAGCGCCAGTACGGGAAGGGGATGAACTGGTTTTCAGCGGGGTTATCCTGGATATTACCGGTCAAAAAGAAACGGAATCTGCTCTTCTCGAAAGTGAAAGAGCATATCGTGAACTATTTAATAATTCAATACTGGGAATTTTCCGGATTACAGCAGAAGGAGAATTCATCAATCTGAATCCGGCGTTTGCCCGTATGTATGGATATGACTCTACAGAGGATATGAAAAGAGAATTAAAGTGTTTTGGCGAGTCACAGTATTTAGTTCCTGATGAATGGAGAACAATACGGGATATTCTTGCCCGTGACGGAGAGATTCAGAAATATGAATGTGAACACCGGCGAAAGGATGGGAGTAATCTCTGGGTTTCTATCAATGCAAAGGTAATCCGCAATGATTCAGGGGACCTTCAATATGTTGAAGGGACGGTTGAAGATATTACCAAGAGAAAATTTGCCGAATCTGAACTTATCCGGAAACAGAATGAACTGCGGGCAGCATATCTGCAACTTGCAGGAGTGGAGGAAGAGCTGAGGCATCAATATTCCGAGATAGTAGATGCTCAAAATGAGATTGAAAAGAGAGAGAAGAAATTTCGCCAGCTTTTTGAAGCAAATATTGCCGGCATTGTCCTGCACGAGATAATAACCGATGAATCCGGCATTCCCTGTGACTATCGCTATCTTGATGCCAACTCCGCATTCGAACGGATTACCGGGCATTCTTTCGCTGATATCGCCCTAAAGACTATCCGTGAAGTGAAACCTGACTGTGATCCTGAATGGATAAAAAAATACGGAAAGGTAGCCCTTACCGGTGAACCGATTCATTTTGAGAGTTATGATGTAAACAAGGAATTGTATTTTGATGTGAATGTATATTCTCCAGAGAAAGGACAGTTTGCCACGGTCTTCCTTGACATGACTGCAAGAAAACTGGCCGAAAATGCCATCAGCGAGACAAACGCATACCTGGAAAACCTCATCTCCAATGCATTCGGTCCGATTATGGTCTGGGATAATGACTTTATCATCACCCGGATCAACCGTTCCTGCGAGAATCTCCTTGGAAAAGGTGCAGATTCATTAATTAGTAAAAACCTATTAGATCTCCTGTCTGCTGATCAGGCAGAGGCCCTGATACAGAAGATAAATCTCTTCCCTGATCACAGGGTTCGGGATACGATTGAACTCAAGATGGAGCATCAGGATGGGACTACCCGTACGGTTGTATGGAGTATGTCAACGATTATGGACCCGAACAAAGAATATCCGGTGGCGACGATTGCCCAGGGATGGGATGTTACCTCTGAAAGAGAATTAGAAAAAGAGCGGGTTATGGCTATCGAGAAGATCAATGAAAACATTGCAAAAATCGCCATCCTGAACGATGGAATCCGAAATCCTCTCAGCATTATGGCATGTATTATTGATTCAACAGATGATCCTGAAATCATGAAATTACTCAACAATGAGATACAACGGATAGATCAGATGGTTACCAATCTTGATATCGAGTGGATTAATTCTGAAAAGGTACTCAACTTTCTCAGAAGGCATGATTATGGACATTAAAAGGGCTGAAACCAGGATAATACCTGTTCGTTCTTTTCCATGACGGTATCATTGCCCCGGTTAAACTCCAGTGTTGATTCACTTAATTCCTCTGTCAAGAGGTCTAAAGCGTCTTTACCACGGAGACAGATTTTAGGCACATTTTATGGATTAAATCTCCATATTCTGTAAAATTCGCAGGCTGTATGATAATACAGGAACGATCACTGGTGTATGGGAGTATAATACCAATATAAACACACCATGAGGTTTTGCAGAATACCTTAATATTTTTGGATTTACGCCTGTTGCAGGAGATTATTTGAGGAAAAATTTATTATCAATTCCTGATCGTGATTTAGTTTGTCATGCATTCGTGGATCTGATTGAACATGATACATTGAGATATTACCTTTTTTCTAAAACCCTGCTGATGGATCTAAATACTTGTATTCAATCACAGGCAATATGTGAACAGAACAGAGAGAAAAAACCATCCGTCTTCTCGATTATTCAGGTTAATACAAGGTTGAGATCTCCAACCCGGATATTTGATCTTACCCTGGGGGAAACTGCGGTCACCTATACCTCTTTGTATCTCACATATATGAGTAACACTATGATCCAGGATAAGATTCCGATTGGCCGGTTTTCAATGATCACCCGGCTGACCTGTAAGGCACTTCGTCTCTATGACGAAACCGGTCTTCTTTCGCCAGCAGCTAAGGACAGGTTTACCGGATACCGGTATTATCAGCTCTCACAGATTGAGCGGGGTGTATTGATTCGGTCCCTTGTTGACCTTGGTTTCCCCCTTGCCCGGATTAGCGAGATGATAGATGCAAAATCCAGTGGTGATAGTAAGAAAATGTGTCAACTCCTTGAAGATCAACGGCAACGGGTTTCTTCAGAGATCGAGCGGTTACGATCCATAGACCGACTTTTAGAGCGTCAACAAAAGGAGATGTTTTCAATGATTATTGCAGAACCAAAATTCAAAGATATTGAACCTCTTCGTGTCCTTTCTATCAGGGATAAAGGAGAATATGGAGAGACTATTACCCGGCTCATTTCCCGTTTGTGTGAATTTTTAGGTTCACCTGATGTCCGGAACACCCAGGTTTCGGTAACCGGCCCTGTTATGACTATCTATCATGATGGTGAATATCGGGAATTTGATGCAGATGTTGAGGTTGCAGTTCCGGTTACCGGGAGACTTCCAGACCATATCCCGGGTATTGAGGTTAAAACGATTCCGGGAGGCAGATTTGCATCTGCAATCCACAAAGGGCCATACCAGGATGTTCATGAATCCTGGGGTAAATTGTTTGAGTGGACAGTAAACCAGGGTTATGAACCAAAAACACCGTGCAGGGATAATTACCTGAATGATCCAAATGATGTTATGGAAGAGGAGTTGCTGACCGAGTTACTCATTCCGGTATAAATCTATGCGATTTTGGATGCCTATCGTCATCGTATGGACGACGATGTGGTAATCTTAATTCTTTTTTCCACGAACATTTAGTATTATTCCCGTGATTGAAAAAATTAGTTTTGGACTTTTTCTCATTACTGAGAAATGATACTCCATCCGGATAAATATTAGAAAAGAATTGATAGTTTTTTTCGAATTTATATATGCAGGAATTCAGATTGGTATATAATTATGAAAGAGGCCTTTTGTGCGGGTTTTGAAGAAAGAGTTAAATATCCTGTTTAACAGCCTACGCATGAAGAAGAAACTAAAAAAAAATCACCTGAACTACCTGAAATTTTTATCTATTATTACTTTTAAGGCAAAAATATCCGATTTTATACTTGTAAGTGCGATAATGGCAAATCCGGAGGGAGATGGAAGGTTCAGTTTACATTTTTTTAAAATATCCGGCCTCTTGGAAGATATAATTACTCCCCTGGGTTATCTGGCCGGACGGCTGGAACGCCGGGGTTTAGATGATACAATCAATTATTTCGTGTGCTCGTTCAGTCTGCCCTTTCTTATAGAATTTTTTGGCATTCTGAATCCATCCGTTTAACTCGGCACACCGGGCATCATTCGTTCCCTCATATGTTTTAGCAATCTCAGTTGCCTTTTTTATTTTGTCTTTAAACTTTATCTCACTCATGTCTGCTATTACGTGTTATTGCTCCTCCTAAAGAAAACCTTCTAAAAAAATGCCTCTATATTTATAGTTTTTTATTATTGCTATGAAAATTTAGTTGTATTGGTGCCATAATGTTAACCGCTTAGAGTGTTACATGGTATACTCGCATCTATGAATATGGTTTAGAGCAAAGAATATCCCGGATTAATTCTGACTTCCCTGGTGTGTATACTACTTTGAAAAACTCTGGAAGGATGTAGAAAGAATCTATCAGAGTCAATTGACAGGTGGCTGATTATCCGTTTACGCCTTGGCATGCGTATTCATCCGGTTCAGGGAGTTAGGTATTGAATAAATCCATCCCGTTGATGTCCATGCCAGAGTATGGATTAAAGCCTAAAAATAGGATGAACTTTGTAAAACGTAATAGATTGGGATTTTACGGTTCATTTCAAGGATGAAAAGAAAACCATCTCAATTAATTGTCACAAAATCATCATGATTTCTTTCTCTTTTTCTTAACCGGTGTAGAAGATTCTGTTACACTGAGTTTGCACGATTCACCGTCTTTGATGTTCATGTTCCCTTCATCCTTCACTGGTGCAAGGGCCGGAGTAATAAAACGGAAGAATTCATTGGTAAACTGTTCAAATCTAAATCCTTCTGCCTCAATTACAAGTTTCCATTTCTGTTCCATGGAAAGGATGTTCATAAAGGAGATCATGAGGTACATCGAGGTCAGGAATGGGTCTAAATCAGACCTGATTGTTCCATCTTCTATTCCCTCCTGTATGGCATCCTGCAGAATAAGACGACAGGTGCCATATCCCTTTCCAATCTCTGCAGTATACGGATTTTCTTTTGAAAACCGTTCGGAACCGTAAAAGTGAATCATGCGAAGATAGTCAGGATATTCCTGAGCGAACTGGTAATAAGCCTGGCCCATGAGGGTAACTTTAACAATTCCAAAAACCTCCTTTTCCATGCACTCCGTGTATTTTTCCTTCAGTATTTTTATGCCCCGGAGCACGATGCTGGCGTATAGTGCCTCCTTATTTTTAAAATACAGGTAAATGGTGGCTTTATTCAGTTCTACCTCCCTGGCAATCTCATCCATGACAACTGCTTCATAACTCCGGGAAAAAAAGAGACGCTCAGCTGCATCAAGTATCTCTGTCCTTCTTTTCTCTTTCTCCCGTTGTCTTCGCTCAGATATTCCCATAAATGTTTTCAGATCTCCCTTTGAATCCATGCCTCAATGAGTAAACCGCTGATACTCGCATTTTTGGGGTGGGAAGGCAGGTTATCACGCGTAAACCAGCCTGCCTCGATTATTTCCTGGTTATCAATCTGGATCTCTCCCCCGGCATAGTCTGCAACAAACCCTACCATGAGCGAATCAGGAAACGGCCAGGGTTCACTTCCGAAGTACCGCAAATTCCTGACCGTGATGCCAACTTCCTCTCCTACTTCCCGGTGGACTGTCTGCTCAAGGTTCTCACCCGGTTCATTAAAACCGGCAAGAATCGAAAAAAAGTCTGAAGGAAACCGGGGTGAGCGGGCCAGCAGAATTTCCTCACCTTTTTTTATTAATACAATAATTGCAGGAGAGATCCGGGGATACACAATTCTGCTGCATTCTGTGCATATCCTGGCCCGTTCGGTTGTAAGCGGACGGGTTTTAGCACCACAACTCCCACAAAAGGAATGTGACCGGTCAAAGTCCAGGATTCGCACCGCATAGGCGGCAATAGCCATGTCAGTATCCAAAACCTGTCCTGAAAGTTCCCTTACCGGTGAAAGTTCCCATCCGTCAGGCAATATGGCGTTATCCTCAATTTTTCCTGCATAATAGACTATTTCGTCCCTGATGCCTAGGTATACCGGATCACCTGCTATCAGGCCGCAGGGAAGAGGTTCCTGCATTATAACGGTTCCGGACTTTGCTTTTTTAAAAAAAAATACTGAATTGCCACTGACCAGGATCCAGCGTTTTTGTGCGGGTGATGGATTTTCAGGTTCAGGGTATATTGGGAGGAGAGGTCTGACTGAATAAAACGGACAATACTCCATATGATTAGTCTTCTCCAGTATTGGTTATAGTATCTGGTTTGCCTGATTTTGATGTGTATTACAGGTAGTATTCCGGCATTTTCTGTTCTGCATATAACGTGTGCAACCTGACTGAAGCATCCTGCACCGGCCCGGGTTTCATAGTTCTTGCATTCTCCGGACAGTTTTTGATACAGGCACAACAGGTGATACATTTATCTTTTTCAATATTTGCACTGTTTTCTGAATCAATCGCACCGGTTGGACATATTTCTGCACAATGCCCACACGAGGTACATGAATCATCGATGGCGATAAAATCAACAACCCATAATTTTGGATCTCCTCTATAGGGATATTCACCAGGCACCTGCAGATCAGACACTACAGTACCTGATGAAACAGACTCTAGTTTTCCACGTATCTTCCGCCCAAATTCCTTTGCATGCTCCAGATCATCGGCGTTGGGACGTCCGGCTGCAGTTGGTGTTTGGGAGGAAGAAAATGAGTGTTCCCCGATATATGCTCCTCCGGCAACTGGAATGCCCCCACATTGGAGCACAATATTTCTGAGTTCAAGTAAAGCATCTTCAAAGGTCCGGTTGCCATAAACAACCACACAGACTACCAGAGTATTTTGCAATCTCATTGCATGCAGCCATTCTGTAATAAGTGCCGGGACTCGTCCCATGTATACCGGAACACCGATAACCAGTAATTCATCTTCTGAAGTTTGTAATGGTTTTTTTCTGGCTTCCGGCACGGTAATGTCTATCCATTCCGTGGTATCCGGTTTTATTCCTTGCTCAATACCGTTAAGAACCGCTTTTGTTGTCCCCGTTGGAGAGAAAAATACAAATTTTACCTGTACCATTTTTTTTAAAACTCCGTTTTTTTAGTATGAAGCTAAACTGTTCCTTTTCTCCTGTTTCATATTCAGGATTCCAGGAATTACTTTCACTAGTAATATGTTACTTTGAGTCAATATATAACTTATGGTTACTTACTAACTGCTAGTTAGAATGTTGTTGTAATGGAAGGTATTTGATATCAAAACAAGGTTTTTGGTTGTGTTTACCGATAAATCATTCTTCCCCGGAGATATTTTCAAGGGAAAAAACCTATCTCAAATCTGAATCTCATGTGGCAAACACTGCATGGAGCCCGGATGTGTGAGTTCCACTGGCCTGTCAGAATGTAATGAGATTCGTTTAAAAAAAAGAATCAGGAGATCCGAAAGAACCTGTCTATCGCTACACTAATGGGTTCGTTGTCAGTAAGATAGGTGAGTTCAAGTTCATCTGGTCCGATGATTCTTCCAGTTGAGTATCCGTTATCCTGCTCTGTAAGAGAGACCTGTGTTCCGTCGGCACTGATAACTCCGGCAACATCATGTGTAACTTTCGTACCGTTGTTGGAATACATGGAATAGCCGATAAAAATCCGGTCTTTCTGTTCGGTTATGTTAATGAAGAAAAAACCACTATCCTGCTCGTGAAATCCTGTATCACCAGTATACTCGGTGTATGGTCCGGTCCAGTTACCGACAAGATCGGGTATATCAGCCTCTACAATACCTGCTATACTGAAAATGGCTACAATGAAGATAAATCCAGTTACCAGAGTTTTCATAGGATATAATCTCTTCACCAGGTAATAATCTTTAGCAATCATTCCTGACTGGATCGATTGTCAGTGGTCAAAACCAGTATACCGTTATAGATACCAATGAATGTATGGTGGATGAACCTGAACCAGATATTCCCTATAACAACCTCAGGGAATGGGTGGAACAAGAGGGATTTAGATTATCACCAGATGAAGAGAGTTCATTTCATACAGCAATAGACCAGATTATTTGCTCCTGCAGTCCTTACCTTCAGGTTCTCGGACTTGGAGAACCATTTCATGGAGGAAGGGACATTCTGAAATTTCGAAACCGCTTGTTTTTCTACCTGGTTGATAACTATGGGTTCCGGTCAATAGCCATTGAAAGCAGTTTTACTCGTGGACTCATGGTCCAGGAATATATATGTGATAGTGGTAAATCCGGATATGATAATATCCTTGATACTGGATTTAGTCATGGATTTGGCTATTTTCCTGAAAACCGCGAACTTGTCGAATGGATGAAGGCCTACAATAATAATTTGTCCAACACTGAAAAATTGCGGTTTTACGGGTTTGATGCTCCAGCAGAGATGACCATGACAGACAGTCCCCGGCTGGTTCTTATCCGGGCTATTGACTACCTGATGATGGTTGACAAACAGGCAGGCCAGGAATATCTTGACCGGATTATCCCTCTTATTGGTGATGATGATGCCTGGGAAAACCCTGATGCAATGATGGATCCTTCGAAATCTATCGGCCTTTCACCTACTGCGGCTGCTTTACGAATAGCGGTCGAAGAACTTGTCACTGACCTTGATATCCGCCGTCCGGAATATGTACCTCTTACCGGTGAAGAAGGTTATACGGCTGCACACATATCTGCCACACTGGCACGGCTGCTTCTCACCTATCATGCCTGTATTGCACGAAAAGCAGAAAACCGGATTGCACGCTGTCTTGGTATCCGGGATCTTATGATGGCCGAAATTTTAGAATATATTGTAAGAACCGAAGAGAATAGGGGCAAGATTTTCGCGTTTGCACACAATAGTCACCTGAAATGCGGAAAATCTGAGTGGAATCTTGGAAAAAACCTGCTGACCTGGTGGCCGGCAGGCTCTCATCTCAGGGAACGTATCGGGACCGGATATGCGGTTATCGGGTCTGGTATTGGAAAATCTCAAATTCATGGTATTGGAGATCCTGAACCTGGCACGATTGAAGGTGAACTGGCAAACTATCCTGGTCCGATAACTATGATTCCTACTAAAAACGGGAAATCGCTGGTATCAGGTATATCCAGGGATATCCCTGTCAGGTCCGTGTGTCAACAAAACCCGGGATATTTCCCGTTTACGAATGAGAGCATCAATGAATATGATTGGCTTGTCTTTTTTCCAAATCTTATAGCCTGATCAGTCCTTGAAAAAAACCTGGTATCATCTCATGAACCAGATAAACCAGTTCCGGGAGTTTTCTTTGGCTTTTTTTAGAAATTTTATCACTACTCTCTGTACATGAAATGTGCATATCTGTTGCCTACAAAACAACAATTTTAAATATTATTACTGAAGAGAAAAATCTGGTATTATGATCGATACAAGTCTTCCTCGTATTATAACCAGGATACTATGTATCATCATCATTGCGATCTTTTTAATGCACCCCGTTTCTGCTGAAAAAATTTCTGATCTCACGGTGTCGCAGCTCTCCATTCAGGAAGGGCTCTCTCAGAATACGGTTAATACCATTTTACAGGATGAAAAAGGATTTATCTGGTTTGGGACACAGGACGGACTGAACCGGTATGATGGCTATACGATCAGGGCTTTTCGAAGTGATCCGTCATCAGTTAGCAGTATTAGTAGTGGTTATGTAACCGATTTGGAACAGGGCCCTGACGGGATTATGTGGATAGGAACACTGAGCGGGCTGAACCGGTTTAATCCAAAAACTGAAGAGTTTACCCGGTTCTTTTATCATCATGGACAGGAATCATCCCTCTCTGACAACCTGATACATGATCTCTGCATGGACATAGCAGGACGGCTGTGGATTGCAACAGACCAGGGAGGACTCAATGTTTTAGACCCTGAGACCGGTCGGTTTACGAATTGGATACATCATGACGATGATGAACATTCCATAATTTCAAACCGGATATGGCAGGTGACTCATGATCCAACCGGGAAGATATGGCTGAATACACCATCCGGTCTTGATTGCTTTATCCCGGAAACAGGAATCTTCAGACACTATGTCCATGACCCGGATAATCCTGCCAGTTTATACGTGAATGAGACCCTGGCTTCATTATGGGACGATAACGGTTTTTTGTGGGTGCTTTCCCCGCTCGGCCTAGATAAACTGGACCTTGAAACAGATGAGGTTACTCACTTCCTCTTTGCGATTTCCGGAGCGGAAAGTGGAATCGGTCTGAAAGAAGGGGCAATAATAGCGTCATCTGATAACAATATCTGGATTGGGACCAGGGGATCTGGTCTGCGAGTGTTCGATCCGGTATCTGAAACATTTACGTATTATCCTGGTGAAAGTCATGACCCGGGTTTTATCCAGTCAAATGCAGTTCGATCGCTGTATGAAGACGCTTCAGGATCTATCTGGATAGGTACCGATGATTCCGGGGTATACCTGTTTAATCCGAGGGTTGAGCAGTTTACTGTTTACCGTAATAGCCCGCTGGATCCTGATTCACTCAGTACTAGCGACATTTTTGGCATTTACGTTGATGGCGATATCCTGTGGATTGGAGGAGCAGACGGTTCCTTAAACCGGTTTGACCGCAGGACCAATACAAATCAGATAATCCCGCAGGATGCAGACAATCCCCTTGCACTCGCTCCAAGCAGAATTCTTGGTCCGATTATTCCGGATAAAAATGGCAATATGTGGATTGGGACCGGTGGTGGAGAGGGGCTTTTCAGGTTTTCCCCACACTCGGGAATTTTTACCCGGTACAGCCATGACCCGGATAATCCCCGTAGTATCAATAATAACAATGTTATCTGCATGTATGAGGATTCTTCTGGAAACATATGGGCCGGAACAGATGCCGGGCTGAATTTGCTGGACCAGACCACAGGTAATTTTACCTCATGGAGTCATGATCCGGACAACCCTGGCAGCATCAGCTCTAATGACATCAGGGCAATCATTGAAGATAGTGACGGGACATTTCTGGTTGGCACACTTGGTGGAGGTTTAAACCGTTTTAATCTTTCTACCGGGGTATTTACCCGGTTTTTGCATGATCCAAATGACATTGACAGTCTGTCAGATAACGAAGTCCTGGCAATCGTTAAGGATCATGAAGGTTTCTACTGGATTGGTACAGGAAACGGGCTGAACAAATTTGATGGTAACCGGTCGTTTCTCAAGTATACCATCGAAGACGGGCTTCCAAACGCATGTATATATGGAATTCTTGAGGATGATAACGGGAAGTTGTGGGTATCCACGAACAGAGGGATTGCAAGTCTTGATCCGGATTCTAACAAAGTAAATACGTACACAACCCATGACGGTATTGCAAGTGACGAACATAACAGCGGGGCGTATTACCTGGCTACCGATGGGGAGATGTTTTTTGGCGGAATATCTGGGATTACTTCATTTTATCCTGACCGGATAGTGCCTAACCCAAATGTCCCGCCTGTAGTCCTCACATCTTTTCTCCTTTCAAATAAACCGGTTTCCATTGGCAATTCATCCGTTTTATCCCGTTCTATTACCTATTCCAATGAAATCACCCTTTCATACCTGGATAGTATCTTTTCAATCGAGTTTTCTGCTCTGAATTTTGTAAATCCGAAGGAAAACAGATATCGATATAAACTTACTGGATTTGAAGAGGACTGGAATGAAGTGGACAGTTCACGGAGAATTGCAACGTATACAAACATGAGGCCCGGAACGTATGAATTTACCGTGGAGGCCTCAAATGATGATAATGTCTGGAATACTACCGGAACATCCCTGCAAATTGCTATTACTCCGCCATGGTGGGAGACCTGGTGGTTTCGTTCACTTCTTGTTATTTCTCTTTTTGCCCTGGTCTACATTGTGTACCGGGCACGTATTGAAAATTTTCGCCGCAGAAACGAGGAACTCAAAAACCTTGTAAAAACCAGAACAATGGAACTAGAGACTGCTAAAGAAAAGGCTGAACTTGCAAACAAGGCAAAGACTGATTTCATTTCAAACATGAGTCATGAGCTCAGAACACCACTCAACGCCATTCTTGGGTATGCACAGATTCTTTCCCGTCAGTATAACCTTACTGATACACAAAAGAAACAGGTCGGAACTATCCAGAAAAGCGGAGAACATCTGCTCCGGCTTATTAATGATATCCTGAACATGGGGCGGATAGAATCAAGGAATATTGAACTGCAGGCCAGTGATTTTCTTCTCCCCTCCATGATCCAGGAGATTATCAATATTATTCGTGTGAAAACGGATGAAAAGGGATTAGCTTTTAATTATGAGAAATCTGGTCAGATGCCGGATTTTGTGCATGGAGATGAACGGAAAATCAAACAGGTTATGTTAAACCTTCTTTCCAATGCAGTTTTGTACACACATACCGGTTTTGTATCCCTTGATATCTCCTATGAGGATAATATTCTTACCGTATCGGTATCAGACTCCGGTATTGGTATTCCTCCTGAAAAACAGGTTCAGATCTTTGAGCCTTTTACCCGCCTTCAGGTTAAGGGACACATATCTGATGGAGTGGGTCTTGGTCTTTCCATCACGAAAGAGCTGGTAAATCTCATGCATGGCACCATTTTTCTGGAGAGTGAGGAAGGAAAGGGAAGCAGGTTTACGGTCAAAATTCCTCTTCCAAAAGTCAATGGCGGAAAAATTACGGATGATAACCGTCCTGAAATTACCGGATACCTTGGAGATAGGAAAACAGTCCTTGTCGTTGATGATCACCCGGAAAATGCAGGACTGATGGTATCATTTTTAGAGCCTCTTGGGTTTATTGTACAGGTAGCCTACAATGGAAATGAGGCTTTGCTTATGATACAACAGGAAGTCCCATCATTGATCCTTCTTGATTTTGTGATGCCAGGAATGAATGGCCTGGACTTTTTAACCATTCTAAAGCATGATCCTGAATTGATGAATATCAGGGTCATTGGTGTTTCTGCATCAGTGCAGGGAGATGACCGTAAGGATGCCTTTATGAAACTCTGTGATGATTTCATTGATAAACCGGTTCGTTATGATCGGGTTCTTGATGGAATTGGGAGGGTTCTTGGATTATCATGGATATCGGATAAGAGAACAGACCGGAAAGTTCCAGAAAGCAGCCCGGATGCCACCGAAGAAATATCTTTTCCTCCTGGGGATGTCCGTGAAAAAATCCGAAAACTGGTTCAGGTAGGAGATTACCGAGGGCTTGAACAGGTTGTCAGCGGTCTTTCAGAGTCTGAAGACGATTATTCTGCATTTTGCAAAAATATTAGAAAGTTCATGGAAAAATATGATGATACTTCAATTATTGAGTTTCTTGATTCGGTTGATAATAACCGGTGATTTATCTTTCTAATTTCATTTTTAATGCTTGTTCATATGCTTTTACTGCTTCATCGAATCGGTCAAGAGCAACCAGGGCATCTCCCCGTTTTTTCCAGACATCCATGTCTTCCGGTGTATTTTCTTCAGCAAATCCATATGCAATGAGAGCTTTTTCGAATTCCCCAAGTCCTAACAGTGCATCACCTTTTCCTTTCCAGTACGATCCTTTATCCGGATTTATAATAATGGCATATTGAAATGCTGAAAGTGCCTTCATATACTCCCTAATGCCGAGATATGCCTTTCCTTTTCCTTCCTGTAAATCACCGTTCTCCGGATGTTTTTTAATCGCAGATTCGTAGGTATTAAGAGCATTTTCAAACTGCCTGAGTTTTAGCAGCGATGTGCCTTTTTCTTCCCATGACTCTGGATCATCAGGATTTAGTCCGATGGCCATGTCATACGCATCAATTGCTGTTTCCAATTTTCCTGACTTTTGTAACGCATCTCCTTTCTGTTTCCATGAAAATGGATTATCTGGATCGGTATCAATGGCCTTTTCGTATGCAGATATCGCTTCTTCATATTGTCCCCGGCCCAGGTACGTGTTTCCTTTCCGAATCCAGAATTCCTCATTATCCTGACTCATTTTGAGGATTTTATCGTATATGTCCAATGCCTCATGAGATTTTTCTAGTTTCTCAAGAGTATCAGCGATACATACCAGGTATTCAGTATCTGTGGGGTTTAACTGGTAAGCTTTCTCATAGGCTGACAGGGCTTCGACGAATTTTTCAAGTCCGGTGAGTGCATCTCCTTTTTGTTTCCATATAACGGCATTTTTCGGTTCAAATCCAAGGGCCCTGTCATATGCAATAATCGCTTCGCGGAATTCATGTAATCCCAGGAATGCGTCTCCTTTCAGTTTCCATGACTCTCCATTGTAAGGTTGCAATCCGCTTGTCTGGTTAGATACATTCATAACCTCGTCAAATTGACCTAATTCCTGCAATACATCTGCCTTACTTTTCCAGAACTCGGAATTGTCCGGATTAATTTCAATTGCGGTATCATACGCGGATATTGCATCCGGAAATTTTCCAAGCCCTGATAGAGCATCTCCTTTTCCTTTCCAGGCTTCTGCCATATCCTGATTCATGAGTATTGCGGTATCATATGCCTTTTCTGCATCCAGGTATTTGAAAAGTCCCAGATTTGCATCCCCTTTCTTTTTCCAGAAGAGAGGCTCCTCCGGGTTTAATTGGATGGCTGTTTCATACGAGGAGCGTGCTTGATCAAATCTTCCTAGTTTGGAAAGAGTATCACCCCTTTGTACCCACATTGATGCATCTGTCTTGTTATTTTGGAGAATCAGTTCAAAAACAGGCAACGCTTCTTCATAGTTACCTTTATCAAGCATTTCTTCAACCGTTTTAGCAGCATTATCCAGAAGTTCATCTCCCGGGCAGGAAACCGGTATTGCAATACCTATTAGAAAAATTATCACAAATGAGGACAATGAGAAATGATTCGCTTGTTTGATCTTCTTCATGGACAGAGGAAACCCGGATTTCATGAAAATTAATAGATCTTAGGAAGTAATAAAGGTTCAATTTTCATTTACTAAAAAAGAGAAAAAAGATGAATATATGGTATATAAATAATCATAAGAATCCGGAGAGGCGGATGACCAGTTTAAACACGACCACATCAAAAATACAGGAATTCATTAAAACCCTCAAAAATTTCCTGATTTTAACCATATACGGTTTATAATACTCTATGGTTCAGTCGCGAAAGGAACACATGATACAGGTTCTGATATTGATATTGCGATATCAACGGATTTGGGCTCTCTTGAGGCAGAAAAATTACGGATGTTTATTCTTGGCAGAGTACCTGATATATTTGATGTTCATATTTTTGAGCACCTACCATTATTCGTTCAGATCAATGTTTTTAAAGGAGAAGTTCTGTACATGACCGACAAAGATGAGTTATATGATATTGCGTACAGGACAATCAAGGAGTATGAGTTGTTTAAACCTCATTATCTGGATTATGTTGGGGAAAAAGGTACTATAATAACTAATAATCACATTGTCAGAAGAGTGTAGATCCGTTTTTTACTCTGTGAAATCGATGATTCCCTTGCCCTGATCAGGGATAATCTGCCTAAGGATAATAATCTGGATGATTTTATTGCACTCGGTCTATTAAAAGATGGATTAAACAACCTCTGGTATTTGGATTAATGTGAATTTGGGAAAAATCAATGATAAGAAAATTACATTATTTTCTTCCCGTTCCATGTGTCTGTTCCTGTTGGATCATTCAGGGTAATATCGTAGGTTCCGGTAAATGCCATCAAATCATCATCCAGTGTAAATGAGAAGTTACCAGCCTCTATCCATTTTCCTTTCAAGGAATTCCCATCGCCTGAAACGGTTCCTTCCGAAATACCCGGTTCATCATCAATATCTGGCAGAGGCGAATATGTCCCACTTACAAATGTTCCATTCTGTATCCATGTTGTAATGGTCCTTTCACCTCTCCATGTTCCGTTCCAGGGATTTTCCGGGTCAAATGAATCCTCCATTCTTGTTCTTGTTGTTGGATACATATCTGATTCAGTGAGTTTTTTATCGATACGTATTCCATAACTCCCAGAAATACTCATTCCATCATCTGAAAGAACAACGGATAATGGTCCTGATTCAGTCCATATTCCAGAAAATGTTTTGCCATCTTCTGACAACATTCCTTTCAGAAGTCCGGGATCATACAGAGTACTATCTTTCGGTTCATAACTACCTGAAATTGCTGTCCCGTTCTGGTAGATAAGCAGAATATAATATTCTGATTCCCATGTCCCGTTCCAGGCATTTTCTATTGGATCTGAGTCTGCCTGGCTGGTAGTCGTTGCACACATTGCCAAAAGGAAAATAAAAATTGATATTGCGATTTTTTTCATGAAAATCACCATATAGGTATACCTTATACTCAATCGGCCTCTAGATAAGCGTTTCCATGATGAGCGATATGAATCCGGACTATTCATCAGAAAAAAAAATCAAAATCCTGATGAAACCGGACTATCGATTATTTTCCCTGTTGTTATCGTTGAAGCGGAATTAAGGCTCCAGAGGGACATCGGAGAAGACATAACCTATATCCGTCACATATCAAGAGATACATAACCGGTCCTTTATTAGTCATAGAAAGTGCCTGATATCCGTCATCCCTGCAGCTGATAATACAGGCTCCACATCGTTGACACAGGTCAATTCCTAGAACTTTTGGGTATATTCTTTTTGACCGGTCCAGAGTATGGTAAGGAATAATCCGTGAGAGTGACAAGCCGGTTAATTGGTCAGGAGATGTTTATCCTTTCCTGGTCAGGTATTCCGCCAAATCCTTAATTCATATCCCTGACAATCCCACACCCGTTCCACATGACTGCCGTGCATACAATTACGGCTGCAAACCGGGGATAGAGATCTGATATACTCATTCCATCAGGACGGATGGTTTTAATGACTGCACCGGCCTACTCTGCTTGAAAACCCCGCATTATCATCTCCGTAGAAGCATTGGGGGGATTGGATGCAAGAATATCGGAATTTTGTTCTGCAAGGTACCTAATGTGGTTTATAGTTTTTTTTCAAAAATTCATAGATATTCTCTCATATCAGGGTTGATATCAGAGGTTTTTTTTCCTGCGATCATCGATGTCATAAGGGTGAAAAATGTATCAATTATTTTTTCTTCAGAAATGGTATGCTCTCGTAACATCCATCGGATTTCAGGATTTATGTCCATGACACTGCCGGTGAGCATACGGATGATGATCCCAAGTTCAATCGGGTCAATATCATCTCTGAATACCCTCTTTTGTATTCCTTCCCTGACAATGTTCTCCATAAATCCTGAAAGCCGTCGGGAATATTGTAGTATTTCCCTGGTTTCTTCTCCGGTCTCTGACTGCTTTTCCAGAGAAAACCTTCCGGATTTAAAAAGCCTGATGGCCGACAGATAACCAGGATATTCACGGGAAAACATGATGACTACTTCTCCCATGGTCCTGAGTTGATCGGATGGAGAATCGCTGTATTTTTCACATGCATCAGATACCATCTCATAAAAGAGTCGGATTCCCCTGAGGACTATCGTAATGAACAACGTCTCCTTGTTCTTAAAATAAAAAAAAATTGTCCCTTTTGATAATTCAGCTGCACGTGCTATCTCTTCCATCGAGACGTGGTCATATCCTGACCGGAAAAAGAGGTTCTCAGCTGCAGTAATTATCTGCATCCGACGAAGTTCTTTCTCCCGTTCTTTTCTTTCAGAAATCGTCATAAAAAGGGTTTATAAAAATCTAAAGGTAATGGCATCCCTCGGGCAAATATCTGCACAGGAGGCACAGAGGATACAGTCCGGGTTTTCCATTTTGCCTTCGTTTACCATCCCTTTCACATCAAGGCCCATGGGACAAGTTTTTGAACATTTATTGCACTGGATACACAATGATTTGTCTGCATCCAGGTGTAATGCCGGCCACCGGATAAGGTTCCTGATTTTTCTGGCTATGATGAAGTTGACACATATCGGACAGACGTAATGACAGAACCCCCGTTTTCCTGCAATTACTGCAAAAAGGAATAATACTCCAAGAAGGATGAAATATACCATGAATGCACCAGGCTCTGTGACCGAAATACCGGAATCGGTATCATAGAACACATCTGCAGCATAAAGCCCTCCTGCATTATAGATGACAAATCCAATAATGAGAATCCAGAGCAGCCATACTCCGTACTTGATACAGTTCAGTTTCCCTCCGGATACCGGACTTTTCTGAATTTCTGCACATAATTCCTGTTCAGCTCCCATGGGACAAAACCACCCGCACCACACACGTCCAACAAAAAATGATGCGATGAATGTGAGGGTGATGAGAATCATGCTTCCGGTAATAATACCTTCTGATGCCCCTTTGACCAGGATAACCGGTGACACATAGATCAACGTAACCGGGAGGGAAATGAACATCCAGAAGAGGAGTATTTTACGTATCTGTTGTCTGTTCATTCTTTATATCCTAAAGTTTTTTTTGATAATTGCATGATTATTATGATCATTGCACATCATATTGACTCGTAGTCAATATAAAATCAGCGGTCAATGCGTGTGATCAAATACTTCGTTATTCTTATCATTTCCCATACCTGATTACCTGTATCGGTAGACGATTTAGCATTCCGTTATTTTTTTCCAAAATGGAAAAATATGCATGTACAGAAAAGGGTGACTGTTGCTGACAGGTAAAAAACCATGCTGATTCCTGAGCAGTCCATTACCGCACCAGAGAGGAGGGGTGCAATGATAAGACCAACAGCTAGGGACATGTTGACCATTCCTGAAGCACTTCCCTGACCAATATCCTTTCCTGCCCTGTATACCAGGGTATAGAGAGCAGGAAGTGAAATTGCTCGTCCGATTCCTAACAGTAGAGCAGAAAGAAGGTAATATTCTATTCCCCCTGACAGTGGGACCATGAGAAGAGCAATCCCAATCAACAAGACTCCTGCTCCAATAAGATGGTATTGTCTGAATTTATCTGATATCCTGGAGAAAAAATGTTGAAATACCGGGGTTGAGATGACCGACATGAGAATAATCAGACCGGTCTGTGAAGATGAGATGTCAGGATCCTGTATTGCAACGAGTGGAAGAAATACCATGAATGTGCCGTTTGCAAGGGCATACATAAGCTGATAGAGTATTGGCCCCCGGAGTGCTGTATGAAAGATTACATCCCTGAATGATGAGGTTTTCACTCGTTTTATCGCAATATCCGGAAGATAATAAAGACTTGTTAAGAGGGCTATCAGAGAGAAGAATGCCATGGCCAGAAAGACAGCATTCATGGAGAAGAGATCGTTTATCACTCCTCCAAGAAATGGTCCGAAACTCATGCCCAGGTAGATGGAACTGACAAATGATCCGATAAATTTCCCTTCTTCCCCTTGTGGGGCGATATCGTTTATGTATGCTATTGCAATAGGAATAATCAGGGCAGAGGCCATGCCATGAAAAAACCTGAGTGCAGTCAGTTCATAGACCGTTCCAGCCAGGAGATAGAATACTGAAAGAATTGCATAAGAAGAAAGTCCAATCAGAATCAATCGTTTTCTTCCTACATTATCTGATATCCTGCCAAAAACTGGAAGAAATATTATTCTGGCCAGTGCAAAGGAAGAAAAGATGGTTCCTATCCATATACCTGTTGCTCCCATCGTGACTGCATAGCGAGGGAGAAGAGGAATGACGATTCCTACACCTATCATTGCAGAAAAAACAGCAGCATATAGTGAGAAGTAAATCCTGTTACGCGTTTTCTTATCAACACCAGATATCAGTGAAGCAGTCATGTAATTGAATAAAACCCAAATGAAATCCCTTACCGCGGGATGATAAAACACTTTTTTTATAAACGGTGCAATCGTTCTTTAAGGTATGGTATCGTCAGAGGGGGCACTACAATTTTTGATCAGGCTGCCGTTTTTGCTATAAAGGATTTGTATTCCTGATATATCAAAAGGGTATCTCATTTATAACGTAGAAATTGAGGATTTCTGCTATCTCTTTTGCTTTTACGTTTTCATTTTCCGGGACCGGTACGGTTATGGTAAAGGGATCATATATCCTTCCCCCGGTGACCTGGTAAAATGAAAAATTCAGGGTCTTTTCAGGTTTATCTTGAAAATGAACTCCATTACATCCATATAAAAATCCCGAGTACGGATACACTGATCCTTCGTAGACAAGACCTTTTCTGCTGATCCATACCTCCGGAGGCACTTTCTCTTTTAATCTCCTGAAATATCCGGGTGTAATTTTTGCCACGATATAGAGCAGGACTGCTATTCCTATCAATATGATGCCGGTCACAAGTCCTCCATCCTCAACAAACGCGATAAAAATTATCGCAAAAACAAGAAACATCCCGTCTATAATTATTAACAGGGCGAAATTTCGTTCCTTGTGTTCATGGTACTCGCGTTCAACAATACGGGCATACCAGGCGGGATCGTACGTCCAGTGTGCAAGAATTTCTGTATCTGTGGTAACTTCATCAAATATTCGTGCCCTGGGATAGTAAACAAGTCCTGCAACTGCAAGGGCAGTAAAAAAGAGGAAAATACTAAGAAACATGAGTGCACAACCACCGTCAAAACACGAGATACAGGTAAGTCCGATATAAAAGAGAAGTGCAGCAACTCCGGCGATGATGAAACACTGGTATAACCGTTTTCTACTGGTATTTTCCATGATCCAGCGAAAAGAATTGTAATGACTGGTATTTATTAGTTCTCCACAGGTCTGTTATTATCATTATCCGGGAGGTTTTCGGTATCTGGTTGTTTTTTGTTGGCAAACATACCTGCATATGTTTTAATTAATTTCTCAACTTTTTTCATCATATTCCGTTTCATGGCAATAGAAAATTATATGGTGCGATACATGTTTAGTACCTCTGGACAAATTATTCATGAATAGTCAGGATTACAATTGAGGTAAACAATGAATCAACAGTCAGGAATTGAACCAATCTATATTCTAAAAGAAGGAACCAGCAGGACACGGGGGCATGAAGCCAGGGCTATGAATGTTGCTGCAGCAAAAGCAGTATCAAATGCGGTCCGTTCTACTCTTGGGCCTAACGGAATGGATAAAATGCTTGTAGACGGACTTGGTGATGTTATTATCACCAATGACGGTGCGACCATTCTGAAAGAAATGGATATCGAACACCCGGCTGCAAAAATGATTGTTGAGGTTGCAAAAACCCAGGATGAAGAGACTGGTGATGGAACCACAACTGCAGTGGTTATTGCCGGTGAATTACTCAAGCAGGCAGATGAATTGCTGAGTCAGGAAATCCATCCGACAACAATATGCGAAGGGTACTATGCTGCCGCAAAGTATGCAAAAGAGGTGCTGTCAGAGATTGCGTTCCCGGTAAAACCTGAGAACAAAAAAATTCTTACCTCTATTGCTGAAACGGCACTTACCAGTAGAATTTCAGAGACTGCCAAGAATGCTTTTTGTGACATGATAGTTCAGGCGGTATCTCTCGTCGCTGAAAAGGATGGCAAAATTAATCCTGATCATATCAAGATGGTCCAAAAGGTTGGTGGATCTATCCAGGATTCCATGGTTGTTCATGGGATGGTTATCGATAAAGAGAGAGTTCATTCCGATATGCCAAAAGAAGTAAAATATGCAAAGATTCTTCTTTTGAATGTTGCACTTGAACTGAAAAAACCAGAACTGAATGCAACGATCCAGATAAACAGTCTTGGGGAAGAACAGGCGTTTATTGATGAAGAAATTCGCATGATACGGAAGATGGCAGAAGTGATCATTGCAAGCGGAGCAAACGTGGTATTCTGTCAGAAGGGGATTGATGACATTGCACAGGGTTACCTGGCAAAAGCAGGTATTTTAGCCGTTCGTCGGGTGAAAAAGAGCGACATGGATAACCTGGCCCGGGCAACCGGAGGAAAAGTCCTGAATACAATAAAAACAATTAACAGGATGGATCTTGGCTCTGCTGACCTGGTTATTGAAAAGAAGATCGCCGGAGAAGAGATGATCCAGATATCCGGGTGTAAAAATCCAAAAGCCGTGTCAATTATTATCCACGGAGGGACGACCCATGTTGTTGATGAACTCGAGCGTTCACTCCATGATACCCTGATGGTTGTTGCTGATACCATCTCGAATAAAAAGGCTGTATCCGGGGGTGGATCTATTGAAATAGAACTTTCACTTCGTTTGATGAAGTATGCAGCCAGGCAGGGTGGCAGGACCCAGCTTGCCATAGAGGCGTTTGCACGTGCACTGGAGATAATTCCAAAAACACTTGCTGAAAATTCAGGATATGACACCATTGATGTTCTGGTGGGACTGAAAAAATCCCATGAGGAAGGACGAGTGTCATATGGTCTTGACGTGTTTACCGGCACCCCTGCTGACATGAAAAAATACGGGGTTGTTGAACCTCTGAAAGTTAAAATTCAGTCAATTATGAGTGCAACTGAAGCAGCAGTAATGATACTCCGGATTGATGATGTTGTTGCTTCTTCAAAAACAGGAGAAGGAGGAGGCCCTGAGGGCATGGGTGGAATGCCACCAGGTATGCCTCCCGGAATGGGCGGATATTAATTCGCAGTTTATTTCCGTTTTTTTCGTATTTTTTTTATTATCTATCTCCGACAGGAGGAGTAATTGAAACAATATAGTCAGAAACTGACTGAGGTCCGGTCAAAATTGTAGTATTGTTGCTATCCCCTGAATGGTATACCGGGTTAGATGAGATACCCCGGGTATTTTTTGGACCGGTTATCTGCTGCATGAATGCTGAGGCGTCTTTATATTATCCTGGTATTGAAAAAGGGTAGCATCAGGTTATCCGGACAGTACCTGATTATGCTGAAATTTTTTTAAGCAACCAGGCCATGTTTCTTCCCAGGGTTTTCATGGTCTCAAGACCTTCTCCGTCATTTTTCACATCTCCGGGCAGGAGACCTGTTCCAAGGTTCCAGTAATTGGATCCCACAGTGAACATTCCGCTAATTCCAAAGAGGTGGTTTATCGTATCAAATGCATGAATGGCACCTGCCCGCCTCACAGCTACGACAGCTGCTCCTGCTTTGCGGGTAAATTTTCCTTCATTAGCCATGGCAACAAATCCGGCACGGTCAATCAGTGCTTTTACTTCAGGGGAAACATCCGCGAAATAGGTCGGAGTTCCGATAATTATTCCGTCAGCATCTATCATTTTACGAATATATTCATTCATATTATCATTATCGATTGAACAACGGTTGTCTGCACTTTCAAAACATTTCATGCATGCTGTGCAACCATGGATCTGTTTTCCCCCGATCTGAACAATTTCTGTTTCAATTCCTTCCTTGTTCAGTTCATCACATACGGCTTTCAGTAATATGCTGGTATTTCCTTCTTTTCTTGGACTTCCATTAAATGCGACTACTTTCATGTATTTACCTCATGGTTGTTAATGATGTATTTTCCATCAGACCAGGTTTTTGAATAAAAACTGGTACACCACTCCTATTTGAATTAATATAATAAATTATATGCAGTATCTATTTTAGGATATAATCTCATAAATAATACTAATGGCAAAAAACCACAAAAAACAAATATATAACTGTCCTGTTGAAGCTTCCATAGATATTATCGGGGGAAAATGGAAACCTGTAATATTATGGCATATTCGTGATAAACCACTAAGGTTTACTGAAATACGTACTATTCTGCCAGATATTACCCAGGGTATGCTGACGCGTCAGCTCAGGGAACTTGAGGCTGATCTCGTAATTAACAGGAAGGTTTTTGCAGAAGTTCCTCCCCGGGTGGAATACTCTCTTACAGACTTTGGAAAAACGGTGATACCGATTTTAGATACCCTTTGTGAATGGGGAAAGAGATATCTTGAAATGAACAGTGAAATGACAACCGATGATATCTGCCATTCTCTACAGGCATATAAACAAAAACCACCAACTAATAACCTGACAGGTATCTGAAATGATTGGATTACTAATCCTGATTACCGGGCTTTGCCTGACTTCTCTTCTGCATTTTATGGGAAAGTGGTTGAAAAACCGAGTACAAAAGACCTCGATAAAAATAGACGATATTATCCTGAGTGCTTTTGGACGGCCGCTTCTCATCCTGGTCATGGGTTCGACTATCTGGTCTGCAATTTTTTACGGGACATCGCTACCAGAGAAGTACCCGGATTTCTTTCGGACAGAGTACCTGACAACGTTTTACATTGTTATCGGTGCCTGGATTATCACCCATGTCATCCGTGACTTTTTTAGGGTGTACGGATTTGAAATTGTCAGGGAACAAGGTAAAAAGGAATTAAACACCTTCCATTTCCTGCAAAAAGGAATAGTCACGTTAATCTGGATAATCTGTTTTCTTCTTATTCTTTCAACTCTGAAAATAGATATTGGTCCCCTTCTTGCAACCGGTGGAGTAATTGGTCTTATTATCAGTCTGGGCGGACAGGATGTAATAGGAAATTTTCTTTCCGGAATTGTTATTGCAACAGATAAACCCTTTCGAATTGGAGACAGGGTTAAAGTTGGTCAATACTTAGGTGACATTGAGGATATCGGATCGTATAGTACCCGGATTAGAACTCTTGACAGCCAGATAATCATTGTTCCTAATGAAATGCTGACAAATGACATGGTTATAAACTATGCCATCCCGAATGAGAAATTAAAGGTTCGTGTCAATATTGGTGTTGCATATGGAAGTGATGTACAGAAAGTAAAGGAAATACTCGTCTCTATTGGAAACAAAACTATAGAAAAGGGATTATGTCTGCAGGAGTACCCGCCAGAAGTGTACTTTTTAGAATTTGCTGCTTCCAGCCTTAATTTCCAGTTAATTATGTGGACAAACAGTTACACACGGGTTTGGGAGGTTACTGATTATATCAACTGTGAGATTGATACGGCATTTAAAGCTGCAGGAATTGAAATTCCATTCCCCCAGATGGATGTTCATATGAGAGGATAATACAGGGATGCTCGTATGGGCGAAAATACCTGGGTATGGTACACCGTTAAACCATACCTTTCCTGAATAATACGAAAAAATAAGGGAAAAATTGTCCTGTTTTTTAGAATTCTTTTCTTTTATCAGACAATTTTTTCAGCAGCCATCTCAATATCTTCTTCTTTGAGAGTTTTCCTTCCCGCATGGGCGGCAAGTTTTACTGCTTCCTTAACCAGTTTTCCAAGATAATCTTCTGTCTTTGCAACAAGGATTTCTGAAGCGTCGCTTCCAACACGCTCAGCACCACTGTTCTTTGCAACCCGTACAACTGCTGCAATCGGTAAGTCTGCCATAGTATTACCTGAATATAAATTATTGTACCACTCATATAAAAAAAATTGCATTGAAGTGGTAGATCCAGCTTCCTGAAGTTGAATTGTGGATAGGCACATTCCATCATCCTGATTCTTAAGGTTTTTTTTCCGTGAAGATTCACATTGGTGAATTTGCTATGTAACCGGCATCCTTCATGGGTAACCATGGACTAAAAATATCTGAAAGTAGCGTAAAACCTGAACAATTTTAATATTTGTTACAAATTTTCCTGGGTTTTAATTTCCATTCATTGACCCAACTGGGGTTGAGGTTACGGGTATGAATACCCGGTGTTTTGTACATGGTATGTTTTATCTGCATATAATGAGTCAATGCCGCATGAAATCCCATGGAGTGCGCAAAACCATGATAATGAATGGTGGCAGGCACCAGTAACCCTTTGTGATATACCATCATATCATCATTCATGGTTATGAAAAAAGTTCTTATGATCTTTTTCGTGCTTGTAGTAGTGGGTACTACATATGGTGTAGCTTCCATGGCAACCATGCCACAGGTCCAGTTACCCCTGGCTCCGGTTGCGGTTACTCCTCCATATGACGATGAAGATTTTTTCAATATGGCGAATGGAACGATTGAGGAGATATGTAATGGAAAGATCCTGCCTGCAGGAAAAATGAATGATGCAGTGTATGATTCCCTGGCAAGTACGTATTATTCTCTCATTCGTATGAATATCAGTGAAGAAAACTATCCACAGGCTGAAAAGATTGTTTCATTCTTATCGTATACACTTACTTTCCTGGAGAAGTATGATGATTATGAGACAGAAAAGGCTAAACGAATCCCGGTGGATATGGGTCTTATTACTGATAATGAACTGGAATCATGGTATAATGCAGCAGAGGAAGCATTCCTGTCACTATCAGACAGGTATCCAAACGCAAAGATGTATGGTATGCCTCCCCTTCTTGAAAGGATAGACTGGATACCAGGTCAATTTCCTGTAATTTAACCCTCCCTTTATTAGGTCATTTGGTTTGTGTTTTTATTTCTCATCTGGTAGATTTCTTCGTATTTTACCATCCCGGTAATGATGGTAAATTATTTTTTATCTGGTTTTCCTATATGGTAACATTTTTATTGCTTCTCTGATATCTGTAATATACGGACAAAGGGTGTTCATCTCTTTTTTCAGATGATCACCAGAGAGTACAGGGTTGCCATGTATTTTGTTATGCATAAGCCGGATTAAGCCCTTTGTCTGGCGGGATTAGATAATGTCAGATGTATATACACAGAATGGAGACAATTACGGAAAAATATCTGTTCTGTATGTGGACGACGAAGAGGATTTACTGGACATCTCCAAGATATTTCTTGAAAGATCCGGTGATTTTAGTGTTGAAATTATGGCCTCTGCAATAGAAGCGTTACAGTCTGACAATCTGTTATCATTCGATGCCATTATAGCCGACTACATGATGCCGGAAATGGACGGGATAGAATTTTTAAAAGCCGTTCGTGCTTTGTCACATGACATTCCATTTATTCTTTTTACGGGCAGGGGTCGTGAAGAGGTCGTTATTGAGGCAATTAATAATGGGGCAGATTTTTATCTTCAGAAAGGCGGAAATCCAAAAGCCCAGTTTGCTGAACTAATGCACAAAATTCGCCAGGTGGTCAGAAGACGACGTGTCGAGAAAGAGTTGAATTTTCAACGCGTTTTTAACGATGCTATCTTTAACAGTGTTCCCGGCCTGCTCTATCTCTACGATGTATCCGGCCATCTGGTCCAGTGGAACAAAAACCACGAGACATATACCGGTTTTAGCCCTGAAGAACTATCCGGAAAGTATATTCTTGACTGGTTTAAGGAACCAAAAGAGCGGGAACGTATAGAAAATGCAGTTAACGCGACGTTCCAGGATGGATATGGTTATGCAGAGGCAACCTTGTCGGGAAAGGATGGAAGAAAGATAACTTTTTATTTTACTGCAGTTAAGGTTGAAATTGGGAATAACAAGTATTTCACCGGAATAGGTATTGATATCACTCGTCTTAAAGAGGCTGAAATAGAGTTAAGGCGAAGCCAGGAACGTTTTGATGCGGTGACAATGAATGCCGGTTCATGGATTTGGGAGATTGACAGGGAGGGGATATTCCAGTATTCAAATCATGCGGTTACCGACATCCTTGGATACAGGCCTGATGAACTTATTGGCAAAATGCACTTTTATGACCTGTATGTTCAATCGGTTCAGGAAGAACTAAAAGCATACACTCTTAATGGTTTTGATCTGCATGAACCGTTTAAAAATTTTGAAAACCTGAACCTGCATAAGAATGGATCTCCGGTCCTCCTGAATTCCTGTGGAACCCCGATTTTTGATCAAAACGGGGAGTTTCAGGGGTACTGGGGAGTGGATGAGGACATTACTGAGCGGAAAAAAATCCAGGAATTACTCCGCCAGGCAAACCAGAAATTATCCATGCTGGCTACTGTTACACGGCATGATATCCTGAACAAAATATCTGTCATTAAAGGCTATCTTGCGGTTGTACAGATGGAATATGATGATCCCCCTCTTCATGAATATGTCCGGATGATGAAATCTGCAACGGAAAATATCCAGTCCCAGATTGAATTTACCCGGACCTACCAGAACCTGGGGACACAGGACCCGGTATGGATAGATATCCGGTCAATAATTCCCGAATCTCATATTCCTGATAACATCCTGCTCACATTGGATCTTATAGACGTTGAAGTTTTTGCCGATCCGATGATTGAAAAAGTCTTATTAAACCTTCTGGATAACTCAACACG
Source organism: Methanomicrobiales archaeon (assembly GCA_012729535.1). Classification (GTDB taxonomy): domain Archaea; phylum Halobacteriota; class Methanomicrobia; order Methanomicrobiales; family Methanospirillaceae; genus Methanospirillum. Next base: position 52,185 of record JAAYCY010000055.1, read on the forward strand.
GCATGGTGAGCATGTGACTGAACTACATCTCACTGCAAAACTGAATGGAGACGGACTCCTGGTAACCTGGGAAGATAACGGGACAGGAATCAGTGATGATGAGAAAGAGATGATATTTGAACGTGGGTATGGCAAAAATACCGGTCTTGGGATGTTTCTTGCTCGTGAGATAATATCCCTGAATGGCGGCATCATCACTGAAACGGGAGAGTTTGGAAAAGGTGCACGATTTGAGTTATTTTTCCCCAAAGGAACGTTTCGTCTCTTGTAATTGGTGTAATGCATACAGACCGTGGAAATAATTATCATAGCTGGGTAATTACTATTTCTGATAAATTATGGCGATTACTATTCAATCTGATCAGTGTACCCGGTGTGGGATATGCAGTAAAGTATGCCCGATGGGTATACTTACCCCGGTTGATGCACAAAACCTTCCCGGATTGTTACCTGGTTTTGAATCGTACTGTATTTCATGTGGTCAGTGTGAAGCGTTCTGTAATCCTGGAGCGATTGTTGTTAAGCCTGGACATCAGATTCAGAAAGCATGGGACGGGACTGGTATTACTCCATCAGGTCTCAGTCTATATCTGAAAAGCAGACGCTCAATACGTCAGTTTAAAAGTGATCCGGTATCACGTGAAACCATTCTTGACATTCTTGATGTCTGCCGGTATGCTGCATCAGGAGCCAATGGTCAACCGGTAGAATGGCTGGTTATCCATAACCCACAGGAAGTCCGATGTGTTGCAGATCTCACCATTGAGTGGATGAGATCTCTGGTAAATTCTGATCATCCGATGAGTTTACTTGTTTCTGGTTTACTTGAAGGATGGGATGCCGGAGCCGATGTTATCTGCCGTGGTGCTCCCAATCTGCTTATTGCACATATCGAAGAGAATAATCAGATGGCATATATTGACGGGATTATCGCTATGACCCATTTTGACATTGCTGCTCCTGTCTTTGGTGTCGGGACGTGCTGGGCAGGATTTGTTGCGATGGCCTCCAAGTCCTATGATCCCATAAAGAAACTGTTCGACCTTCCTGAAGGTCGTATCCCATTATATGCCCTCATGGTAGGATATCCGCTGTATAAACCCTCGAATATTCCGGAAAGAAAAAAATTACCGGTTACCTGGCATTGAAATAGTTATTTTCTGAAAAAGGATCAAAATCAGGAATATATAGATCTCTGTGTCAGAGATGGGTGTTAAGATATCCTATCATTTTTTTCATATAATACGGATCATAATTCAAATCATGGTTTTTGTTGGTGAAAATGAACATATCAAACTCTTTCCCTGCTTTTTGTAGTGAATCAGCGAGTTGTATGGTCATGGACGGGTGGACATTATCATCCATGTCACCAGTCAGGAGTAACAGTTTTCCGGCTAGATTCTCTGCTTTTAATGCAGTCACCTGTTCGTCATATGTTCCTAAATCCGGGTATCCTTCATACTTTTCTCCCCAGAATGATCCGTATAACCTGCAGTCCAGGTCCCCTGATGCTGCAACACCAACCTTGAAAAACTCAGGATAGGTGAGCATGGCCTGGGCAGCCATGAATCCCCCGGCTGATTTCCCATATATCCCGACACGGTTTATATCCATGAATGGCCGTTTTGCAGTAAGTTCCTTAATCCCAGCAATATGATCCGGAAGACCACAGTCACTGAGATGACCATAACTATAATTATGAAATTCCTTTGACCGGTAGGCTGTACCCATTCCGTCCATGGTCACGACAATAAAGCCTAGTTCGGATAGCATCTGGCATGTCCAGAATATCTTGGAATTCCAGCTCAGGTCTGCAGGATACCTGGTTGCGGTCACGATGGTATATGGGCCGGGATAGACCACGTCTATTACCGGATATTTTTTGGTTTTATCAAAGTTAGTGGGTTTGAATAGGAGTCCATAAAGATCAGTTGTTTTATCTCTTGCCTTTACTGAAAATCTCTCCGGTGATATCCAGTTTTTTCTCTGCAGGTCTGAATCATCTGCGGTTGCAAGGTGCATAAGAAGGTTTCCTTCCATGGACCTGAGAACTGTGACCGTTGGAAGGTCAGTCCTTGAATATGCGTCAACAAAACAGGAAAAATCCGGAGCTAGTGATACCTGGTGGTCAGCCTGACCCTTTGTTAATAATTTCAGGTCATTTCCATCGGTCTGAACCCGGTACAGGTATTGATAGTAGGGATTTCCCTTTTCTTTTCCGCTGGCGATAAAGTAAATATGACCGTTCTTTTCATCGACTGCGAGTATCTTTCTGACAACCCATTCACCTTTTGTAATCTGGTTTTTTAAGGTTCCTTTTGCATCGTACCGGTACAGGTGTCCCCATCCGTCCCGTTCTGAAAACCAGATGATATCACCGTTTGAGAGGATTTTGATATTTGGATTATCTGCATAGGTGAGAGTTGATTCGATATAGGTGGTTCCATCTTCGCGAATCAATTCTCTGACTTCCCCGGTTTTCGGATTAGCAGAAAGAAGCCGTAGTATCTTCTCTCCCCGTTCAATAAAAAGTGAATAGGTCGTATTTCCAGTACTGTCCCACCATTGAAGCACGTTCTCTTCAGTATCCATCATACTTACCTCCGGTTGTGCCCGGTATTTTATTGGGACTATCTGCCTTGCATCGACCTGGATAACCATCGGTTCATACAAGGGAACATGAGTATCCCCCGGGTATGCAAACCGGTAACTATATAGAACAGGTCTTTTTCCTGTTTCGGGAGCATTCTGAACCAGCCAGAGGGGGCTGACATTTCGCTGGTCTACCCGATATGTTGCAATGTTTTCAGAATTAGGTGACCATACCAGGTATGGAGTGGGATATTCGCGTAGCCGTGTTTCTGATGCTGCATATCTAACTGCATCAGAACGTTTGCTGTAAAAGTAATTATCTGTCCCGTCATTGGTAAGTGGAGTCTTCGTTCTGGTACTGGTATTGTATATCCAGAGATCTGATCCATTGATATAAGCAATTGCAGATCTGTCCGGTGATAGTATTCCTGCCTGTATTTCTGGCGGAAGCGACTGTTTTGTTATGAAATAATTAGAAAGGTCGCAGGACCACTGATCATTATATGCAGAAAATGAAAAGAAATTTTCATCAGATGAAAGGTCCATATCATGGAGCGGAAGACGTGCAGTTTTAACCTCTTTGCCTGTTGCTTTTTCAAAGGATCGGGTAAACTTTTTTGAATCAAACAGGCGTTTTTTAGTTCCCTGAGTGACATTGACAGAGTAAAAGGAACTACCGTCACGTGCTGTGTCCTCGTACCAGAACGCGTCAGGTCGAACCCAGTCTGGCTGAATATCCGCATGGTAGATGTGAGAAACAGCATTATCCGGATAAAAGAACTCTGTCATTTCTATCTCATGCTGAAGGAGAGGGTTATGGGTATCTTTCGCTGTCACCGGGCACATGAGCAAAGCGAAAATGAGGAAAGGGAGAATAAGGAATAATGATGATCGAAATGTCATAAAAAATGAGGGAGTGAATAAGGTAAATAAGTGACTATCCTGAAACATTGCAAAAACGCAATAAAAATGACTTAAGCAGGCTGCAATGATGTTCTTTTCCGGATTCAAATGCCTATCATCTGAGTACATGTCAGAATTCCACATACCAAAAGAAATAATCCGGAAATTTTGTTTATCCAGTTCATACCTCTAATGGTTATCGATGTCTGGACTGCACCAGCACCATAACTGAGAAGTATCCACCAGAGTATCGATCCAAGACATATTCCTGTGGCCAAAAAGACCGGGTTTTCAAATCCTGTTCCTGGTATCCATGCCCCTAGTCCTGCCAATGTTCCTGCATAGAGAAGAATTGTCAGGGGATTTGAAATCGTGAGAAGAAAACCTGATCCATATGCACTCATAAGACCCTTTCCCGTTACCTGAATGTTTTTTACTGATGGTTTTGCAACCATTATCCTGATTCCCAACAAGCAGAAAAAAATGCCACCTATTATCTGTAGCCCATCAGAATGAATCAGAAACTGGTTGGTAAGTGCGGTAAGTCCGAATGCTGCAACAGTCCCGTATATTCCATCTGCAGTTGTTATCCCAAGTCCGAATACCAGGCTGGTTAACCGTCCTTCAGATAATGCCCGTTTCAGACATAGCAGCCAAATCGGACCGGGCAATGCCGCAATGATAAATCCTGTGATGATTCCGTACCCAATAAATTCCGATCCATTCATCCCAAAAATATCAGATTTACTAGAATTCTTAATCCTTTTCCTTTCGCCTGCATCCAAATTTCCCGGTACAGGGCATAATAGTGACCGAACTTCTTGGGATTTCTTTCTCAAGAGATTCTTTTATTTTGTCAATGGAAGATTGTATCTCTTTTAATTTTTTCTCTTCATCAAATTCCAGGAATAACTCAATATATATAAAATTTCCTGATTTACGTGATCTGATACCGTGAAAAGCTTCGTATTCATCGAAAAAATCTGCCAGTGAACGGACTACAACCAGTTGTAGTTCTTCTTCAATGGTTCTGTCCAGAAGGTCAGGCAGTGAGGTTGAAATGGTCCGGTATCCGGAGATAAGAAATGAACCGATAACAATAAAGGAAGCGAGTGGGTCAATATATTCTGCCCACGAATGATGTTCAAAAAGAACAGCCAGAATGAGAGCAATAAGAACGATAAGGTCTGTTCCTGCTTTTGTCTTAAACAAGGTAATTTGTGCTTCCAGTACTGGAGAATATTCATTTTTAGCAATATGGACTTTTTCTCTCCAGAGCACGGTGCTAACACAGACTCCGATGATGAGCACAATCATTGCAATAATTGTCGACTCTTCATGGAGCATCCCCGGGTTTAGGAGATTGTAAACGGTATGGGCAAACACCAGAACAAGAGAGAGAAACATAACAACTCCGGTAATTATACCAGTTATGCTTTCAAATTTACCCATTCCGTAGTCATATGTATTTGCCCCCCCTTCTACCATTTTTTTAAGAGCAAGCCATGAGAAAAAGGTGGAGAGGATTTCATTGCCTTTTTTAATTGCATCCGTATATAATGTTACAGATCCTGATAATAATGCAAGAATTACTGATGGAAACCAGAATAACGTATCTATTACAAGACTTTTAAAGATTACCCGCTCTTTTACCAGTGGAGAGGTCTGACCTGGTATTGTATCCTTTTTACTATCCATAAGGTATGCCTGTTTGTCTGTACTTGTATGTGATAAAGATAGAAAAATCTGTATTCCATATGAAAAATTATCGATTACCAAATACAATGATATAAGGGATATTTGCCGGTATGTAAAGTTTAAAATTATTTCTGCCTGCAGGCAGGTTAATTTTGGTTTTACAAGATTGTCAGTGATGTTGGTATTTCATTCATTTTTTCACGGTATATCTCCATCATGTCATCAGAAGGATATGCCAGCCAGAGATAAACAATGGTCTTTTTGGATCCAGCCAGGATAAGGTGGAGGATTTCATCAGAATTCGCGTTATCCCAATTTGAAAGAGAGAAATATGGAAGTTTGGAGTCTCCCCCATACTGTGTTTCATCAATCTGGATGTATTCCGGATAGTCCTTCATAAGAGAACTGCTCAGTTCGTCAAGAACATCTTTATCTGGAACCTGGTAAATAGGGTTGTCAATAATCATGACGATAGCATATAATCCTGCTGTTTTTGGATCCCCTACGAGAAAGGCGTTCATCCAGTCATAATTCATATTAATCTCCTGCCATTTCCAGTCTGAGGGAATATCTAATTCTACTCTTTCATCTACACGAAAGGGGGTGAGTTCATAATTAGAAAGTGCATTAACCGGCATTATGAGAAATAATGCAAGGACTAGGAATACCAGTACCGACTTCATGCTTGTTGCTCTGTCATTCATCTATTTAGATATATTCTCCGTGTTAAATGGATGCAATATAATTAGCAATTATATTTCTCTTATTTCAAACAAAGGAAGATCAAAGTCTGGGTAATTCGGATTATTTTCAGTAGGATAGACGGCATTTTTCTTTATTTCAAACCATGCGGTTTCTTCATTACTATTGTCCGGATTACCTGGCAGTGGAAATATTTTGTTATCGCGTATCTCAAACCATGGTTCTGGTTCCTGGGGGTGAGTTGGATGGTAGAGCGTAGTATACATCTCGGTTTCAATTATCTCAAACCAGGGAACAGGTTCAGAGGGATATTCAGGATGGAATGATGATGTGTAAACATTCATTGCTATGAAAAAAACTTCAAAGTACTTAAAAGTTCTTTATATATCTCAATTTTCTGTTCTGTACCTGTAAAGTTCCTTAAATAATATTCTGAATTAATTAATTCAAACCGCATATCTTAAAAAAAAGTGTTCCTTATTAGTAGAATTCATTTTATTAAGATGCTGGGAATAATTCCCTGACCGATACTATTATGGTGGTTTAAATTAGTGTATCAATGAGGAAAGACTATGGGATTATTAGATGGTATTGGTGGTGCACTGGGAGGCATGCTCTCATCACCAGAAGGAAAAGAACAGATTATGAAATTTATCACATCCCCTGAAGGAATGGCCATGCTTCAGCAGTTCCTTGGTAGTTCAGACGGTAAAAAGGTTGCAGGGCAGGTTCTCATGCCAATTCTCGGTAACTTAGGGGTTCCTGACGAGTTAAAAAAGTCAATTGAACCATTTATCAAATAACCCGTTTTTTTTCAATTTATATTTTCAGATGCATTTTTTAGTTACACTATTCATTTCACCGGGTGGTTAAGCAAAAAAAAAATTCCTGTGCCCTGTTCTGTCAGGTTTTATGATGTATCAGATATCCTGAGCCGATAGTTTTCTTCCGGTACGGTAATGAGAAATCTTGCACCAGATCCCGGCTCACCGTTTTCACTAATTTCGATATCTGTCAGAGCTAGTATTTCCTTTGCTAGAAACATTCCAAAACCAGTATTCCTCCCAAATCCCCGATCAAATATCAATTCTTTATCTTCCTGGCTGATTCCTGCTCCGTTGTCTTCCCATGCAATTACCAGTTTTTGTTGTAACTGTCTGGCTGATACCCGGATTTCTGTTACATGTTCTCCATGTCGGATAGAATTATCCAGAAGATTGAAAAATACCTTTTCCAGCATCGGATCAGCAAGGACTGATATCCCTTTAATATCGGCGACCATGGTGACAGACGGGGGAAGGGATGATTGGGGCATAATGGACTCGAGTTCTATCCACGTCGGTTCAAGAAAGCCGATATCCTGGAAAACCCTGGTAAATTCTATCTGTGACTGCATTTTTTCCGTACTTTCTTTCATATTCTGGAAGTATTCCAGGATTTCGGGATCTTTTGTATTCATTTCTCCAAGTGCGAGGTATGCATTGATTATCGACAGATTGTTTACGATATCATGTCTCGTGATGCTGGAGAGCAGTTTCAGCTGGTGATTGGCCCTTTTTACAGCCTCTTCAGCATGTTTTCGTTCGGTAATGTCCTGGTTTACTCCGTATGACCGAATTGTTCTGCCCTGATCATCCTTGATAATGCCTATCCGGACAGTAATGTACCGAACCTTACCGTCCCTGTTGATTATCCGGTGTTCCAGGTCGGTTGTATATCCGGTGTCAGTTGCCTGTATCGCTTTTTCTGTTTCTCTTGAAACCATATCGACATCAGCAGGATGGATAAACTTTCTGGCATATGCTTCAGATGACATCTGGTATCCTCCTTCTGTTTCAGCATCTGTCCCGTATAGTGTGTAGAACTGATCATTAAATGTAAACAAATCATGCTCAATGTCATATTCCCAATGAACAAGATGGGCCATGTCCATTGCTTTTGAGAGGATGTTCTGGTTTTCACGCAGTTTTTTTTCGATTTGATCCCGTTCGATGTCTGCTGAAATTTTTATCCCGATGATTTCTATTATATCACTTAATACCGGATCGATTTTAATTGGTTTTCGAAATAAGAGGCAAATTGTTCCAAACACTATTCCATCTGAATTAATCAGCGGTGCTCCGATATATCCCTGTATTTTTAATGTTTTAAGGTTTTCACAGTCTGGAAAATATTTTGTAGTATTATCCTGGTACAGAGATATTCCTTTCTCTATTACCTGTTCACACGGAGTTCCCTGCAGTGAGTAGCAGGTGTCAGGTTGTTTTTCTCCGTCAAGGTACATTGAAAGCACCCTGATTTTATCCTGTTCATTGGTTATTTCACCAATCATTACACCGTCTGCACCAAGGAATTGACAAATGGTTTCAGAAATTACTTCTAGTGAATTTTTTTCAGAGACTCCTACCATGGTTTTAACTAAAGTTCGGGTCGGGATTTCTGATTGCATTCGCAGTGTAACGTCCCGTATTTGGATGAATATGGATGGAACCCCTCCAAAATTAATAGTTTTCCCGATGCATTCAACCCAAATTATTCTCTTATCAACAGTTTCTAATTGGTAGTAATCTATTGAATCATCTAATACGGTCTTTATTTGATTGAAATTTTGAATCGCAGCATCCCGGTATTCAGGCAAAAAAAACGAAAAAACTACTTCATTTCCTACCAAATCCATGACCCGGGGATGGGCTATGATCCTTCCAAATCCGGGATTGACAAAGAGGATGGTTCCTGAATAATCGGTAATGATCAATCCGTCCAGGGATTGTTCGGAGATAATGCGGAATTTCTCTTCGCTTTCTTTCAATTTCTGCTCTGCAATTTTCTGTCCGGTAATATCTGTGACAATCCCTTCAACGGCAAATGAATGCTCATCATCCCCTTCGACCAGGACATTTCTCTGGTTGACCCATCGGATGTTTCCACTCCTGTCTATTATCTGGAATTCATAGATGGGGGAGACCTTCCTATTAAGGGATGCTTCCCATTGTTCCTCGAAGTATTTGTGCCATGCTGGATGAATTAAGGATTTTAAGAGTCCCGGATCTGTGTAAAAATCTTCTGGACGATAACCGGTAAGGCTGAATGAAGCTTTACTGATAAATTCATAGGTTCCCTCGGGAAATTTCATCCGGTACAGCATATCCTGTGCATTATCTGCGAACCGGTGGAATTTTGCTTCTGCCTTAATTAACGAAGTTTCGGCATTTTTGGTTGAGGTGATATCTCTCATGGAGACCTGGATACTGGTCACCACTCCATTCTGCTCCACGGGAATTGCCACCAGGTCAATATATACCGGTGTTGTATCTTTTTTCCTGATTACCATATTAACATTTGAGAAAGTTTCTCCTCTCATTACCCGGAGCATTGCATGGTAAAATTCTTCTGAAGATGCTGAAAAGAAGGTATGAGCAAAATCTTCAAGCGTTATTCCTACCAGGCCATCAGGATCATAGTCAATAATGGTCCGTGCAGATGGAGATACATAAACCAGTTTCTTTTCGTTGTTGAAGACTACGATGAGATCTGATGATCGTTCGGTCATACCCCGGAACCATTCCTCACTTTTCTTTAAGTTTTCCTCGTAAATCTTCTCGCTGGTACAATCATAGGCAACGAATCCGAACTTATAGCCATTTTCACTTTTTATAGGAAACATGCTCTGACTGGCATATACCTGGGATCCATCAGGGCGTTCTATTTCGATTGTCCGTGTTTGAGTGAAAAATGGTTTGCCTGTTTTCAGGGATTCTTTGGTTTCTTTCTCGATACTGTTACGATAATCTGGGGTTTGCCGTGACTGAGTTGTTAGATGGTACGCTATGTCCCAAAAATATCTGCCAAGCGCTTCATTTTTTGGTATTCCTGATAAATTTTCACTTCCCTGGTTCCATTCGATTATTACTCCCTCTTCATCGATCATTATCACCGATTCATGGGCACTTTCAATAAATGAACGAAGCCTGGATTCACTATCCAGAAGGGCTGTCTCAGTTTTTTTTCTCTCGGTAATGTCCATGATAATAGCGATAAAGACCCTTTTTGTCCCATATTCAGCGATCTGGAGATGTACCTCTACCGGATAGGTGGTCTTGTCTTTTCTTTGGTGAATCGTGAGAAAAATAATTTTGTCTGATTTGCCATTTCGAAGAGGGGTAACCTTTAATTCAAATGATTCATCGGTAAATTCAGGCTTGATATCCAGGGGTGTCATCTCTTTAAGTTCTTCAAGGGTAAACCCAAGGTTTGTTATGGCACCCTTGTTGACATACAAAAATAACAGGGTATCAGAGTCGAATATGTAAATCTCATTTAATGATTTGTCCAGAATATCTCCCAGTTGTTTCTTTTCTTCAATGCGTTCAGAGAGTTCGGTAATATCTCTGATTGATTCTATTGCACCGGTTATTTCTCCTGCCTGGTTGTAGAGGTTACTGACCTTTATCAGGGTGGTTATCTGTTTTCCTTTTGGATGTGGGAGATTTGTCTGTGCAGTTACAGAATTTCCTGTGCGATATATATTGGAATAATATTGTGCAACCTTTTCATCTGGTTCATTGATAAGATCGATGAGAAGGGGTCTTTTCTCACCGTAAAAAGGGATCGCATATTCAAGATCCCCTTTTCCAATCATAATTTCCGAAGTAATCCCGGTCATTTCTTCGATAGCCCGGTTCCATGCAATGATCCGGCCTTTTTTATCGATTGCAAAGGTTGCATCCGGAAGAAATCCAATGATATCCGAGAGTTTTTTTTCTGACTCCTGAAGTGATAGTTCAGCCTGTCGTCTTCGCGATGCCTGCTGAATCTTGTGTGATAACTCGGCAAACTGGGCCTGTGGTTCTCCTCCTTTTTGCAGGTAAAAATCAGCTCCGTTATTGATGGCCTCGATTACAACATCCTCACGGCCCCTGCCGGTGAAAAGAATAAACGGAATATCCCCGTGCAACTCCCGCACGGTTTTTAGAAAAGAAATTCCGTCCATTTCTGGCATCAGGTAATCAGAGATGATACAATCAAATGTATGCTGCTCTATTAATGTAAGAGCTTTTTTTGCTGAAGAAACAGTTTCAATGGTAAATTCACCTGTTCGTTCGAGAAAGATCTTGCAAAGCATCAGGAGGTCCTGTTCGTCATCTACATACAGGACGGAAATTTTTTGCCTTTGATTGGTGGGGCCAGTTTCATTCATGATTACACATGGGATTAATGCCAGTTTTCCTTAAAAATCCGATATTATTATCACAATTTAGACCGGACGTAGTACATATTGAATTATACTAATATATGACTAATGATAAGCGGGAAAGGTCAAAAAGGTATTTGCCGGTATTATGCCTGAGTGTTATATCAGGAATGGTTATGGAACGCACAAGATATCTGTCACCCGGTTTTCTTTAAAAGTAGAATCATTTCCTCGCTTAAAATGGTAATACTAATTATTTTTCTGGAACACATGGGTGTTCTTTCTCAATTACCATATTTCCGTTATGCATCGGACTTTTCCTGTATTGGTTGTGTCGTCCTGCAATCATAAACGGGCCTTAAGATCGGAGTTATCTGAAGGGCATGGTCATAAGCTTTTATAGCCTCCGAATACCTTCCAAGTCTGCTCAGAGCCACCCCTAAATTATTCCAAGCACTAGTATATTCCGGCTTTACATGAATTGCCTGTTCATAAGCTTTTATTGCCTCAGGATACTTTCCAAGTCTGCTGAAGACTACTCCCTTATTATTCCATGCACTGGCATAATCCGGGTCCAGCACCGTTGCCTGTTCATAGGCATCCAGGGATTCAGCGTATCTGGAGAGTCTGCTCAGCACGACTCCTTTATTAAACCAGATAATCGCATTACTTATCTCACCCCCTGACTTTTGTTTTGTGTCATCTGTATTATTTTCGGATTCAATTATTGTTTTGATACCGTAAGGAAAATTACCCGGTTCTTTTGTGTGATATCTGCCGTGCGTTGTTTGCTCAGCCGGTTGCTGACTAATAGCGTTGTCTTTGTATTCTGAATGGTTCGGGGCAGGTAATTCAGTAATGAGATGCTTGTCCCTGGTTTCATTTGCACAACTACTGGAGGTCTCATCAGCATGGCTATAGAATTTTTCATCTTCCGGATTTAGTAAATCATGGTCTGAAAAGTCAATGTTATCAAATATGGAATTAAATTCCCTGATATCTTCATCCGGATCGGTGACATTATTGGTTTTTACTGTTTGCCCAAAATGTAAGAATTTCATATATCTCTGTATGTATTCATGGTCCCATACTTATAGATCTTTTAACCATCTGGTTAAACATTTAGCACTGAACGGAATTTAAAATTAAAAAAAACGGAGAAATAAAATTAATTTGACTCTTTTGCCTTTGAGTATGCGTCAAACATACTGTATATCCATACAATCAGGTAAAAGGGTATGCCGATCAGGATAGTTGAGAGGGCAGCAAAAATTACTGCGGCAACAAATAACAGGATTGCTTTTAATAACTGCCCGGTGTAAAACTGGCCCAGACCTGGTATGAAAAAGGAGAGAACAAGTGCAATTAGTGGTGAAGCCATGAGAACAGGTTTTTTTCTGCAACTTATATCTGTTCTGGTTTGCGTGTCCGGATGAAGAATCAGTTATCATTGGAATACGAGTAATTTAGGTCCTGATTATCAGGAAATCCTATTAGTACAGTATAAATAACCTGTCAGGTAAGGTATGATACGCCAACCCTGGCTATCATGATTGGAGGGAGTGTCTTATCCTTATGAGTCGTTTTGTATCACTATCTCTTTTAGGAATTGTTATTGTTAGTGGCTATAGCTTATGTATCTCCGGTTTATGGGGAGGGAAATGAGACAGTACCAGACAGCGAAGATAGTTCCAGGGTAAACCTCACACATGAAACAAATGGCGATGAAGTTATGGAAGATCGTAACTGAAAATCTGTCCGGAGATGAGTTACAGTCATTAGTTGCTAATGATACGGTAACTGGTGCGGTTATTGATTATGTAAAAGACGTATTACAATGAGACAAGTAACGATGATTATCAATACAACGAGACTGATAATCTGACCAACTCATCATTTTTTTAATCAATACCCGTTTCGGTTCCACTAATTATAAATATATACCAGAAGTATTCTCTTTTAGATAGGTCGAAAAATAATACATACCTAAAGTGTATGAAAAATCTCCAGTGGTAGTAGGGGTGTGAAGTTCATATTAATCCTCAATGTTAAATGGCGGAGAGAATAATGGAATGCTTAACAAAATTCATCATTGATCCGTGTTGCCAGGATTTGTCCCAAGGAATGTGTCCGAATATTTACTATCGGGCAAAAATAAGATGGAAGATATAATCAGGGTTTTATATATCTGTAATGAACCTGATATTCTGGTTCAGGGGAAACAGAGGCTTGAAAGAAATGGTGAAGTTGCTGTTATTACTTCTCCCGGACCTATTGAAGCATTGGAACTCCTCACATCCTTGTCTTTTGATATTATTGTTACAGATACGATAATGCAGGGGATGAATGAAACTACATTTCAGGCTCTTCTTGCAACACGTCAGATAAAAATTCCTTACATCCTATTTTTAGCCGGTGAACGGGATGATGTAGTAAATGACGCCGTGAATGCAGGAGTAGCCTATTATCTTCGCCGGACCAGTGACATTGATAAAAGTTTTGAAGAATTGGAAACGGTAATACATGAACATATCACTCGACAACGGTTTAATGAAAGGATTTCAATTAAGCAGAAAAAAGTTGCAGGCATTATTGATTATCTGCCAGATCCTATGTTTGCCATTGATAACGAAGGAATAGTAATAGCATGGAACCTGGCAATGGAAGAATTGACCGGGACTCATCAACGAGACATTATCGGCAGGGGTGATCATGCCTATTCCAGACCTCTTTATGGAACGAAAAGGACACTGCTGATTGATCTCATTTTTCATGAAGATGAACTTATATCAGGATATTCATCATTTCAAAAAAAGGGTCAGACAATTTCTGCAGAAAGTTTCATCCCGACACTGTTTGATGGCAGAGGTGCATATGTTCAGGTATATGTCACCCCCCTTTTTGATGAAAATGGGAATCTGACTGGTGCAATAGAATCAATCCGGAATATTTCAGATAGAAAAAGTGCAGAATATGATTTGGTAAGGAAAAATGAAGAACTCCAGGCAGCTTACGAAGAGATATCAGCATCTGAAGAGGAACTCCGGAGTAATCTGGATGTGTTGGTACGAAAAGAGGAGCAGCTAACCGCGAGTAAAGAGAAATATAAATCGCTCTATGTCAACATGGTTGAAGGGACCGCTCTTCACGAAATTATTTTTGATGACCAGGGACGTCCGGTTGATTACCGGGTTGTCGATGTGAATCCTGCATTTGAAAATATTATCGGAATTTCCCGGGAACAGGCGATTGGAAAGACAAGCCGGGAGTTATTTGGTGTTTCCAAGCCTCCCTACCTTGATATCTATGCGAAGGTTGCTATGTCTGGAGAACCTGTCAGTTTTGAGGTATATTTCCAGCCGATGAACAAGTTTTTTTTCATCTCCGCATATTGTCCTTACAAGGGAAGTTTTGCATCGACTTTCATTGATCTCACTGAAAGCAGGAGGTCAGCTGAAGAGTTACTAACAAGTGAAACCCGCCTAAAAGAAGCACAAAACCTTGCCCTGATTGGAAACTGGGAATTAGATCTTACCAATAACCATCTGAAATGGTCAGATGTAATCTATACGATATTTGAGGTAGAGCCTGAACAATTTACGGATTCGTACGAATTTTTTCTCCAGGCAATTCATCCAGATGACCGTGAAGCCGTAGATATGGCATTTACTTCATCAATAAAATCACAGACTCCGTATCAGGTAGAACACCGGCTGCTCATGCCGGATGGAAGGATCAAATATGTCATCGAGCGGTGTCAAACAATATATGATCCCCTGGGAAGTCCTCTACTTTCTGTTGGAACTGTCCAGGATATTACCGAATGGAAAAAAACCGAGATAAAACTCAAGGAAACGAACGAGTACCTGGAAAGCCTGATAAATATTGCAAATGTTCCAATTATTGTCTGGAATTCCTCGTTCCAGATAATCAGGTTGAACCATGCCTTTGAAAACCTTATCGGAAGATCAGCAGAGGAGATAATTGGCAGTTCTTTGGAATTTTTGTTTCCTCCGGATCAGGCGGAACGGTCAATGCAACTCTTTCGAAGTACATTGGACGGTGTCTGGTGGGATACCACTGAGATTGAACTTTTACACCGGGATGGTTCTCTAAAGATTATTCAATGGAATTCTGCAACGTTATATTCTTCGGATGGGGTAACACCGGTTGCAACGATAGCTCAGGGCCATGATGTTACCCGTGAGAGAAGACTGGAGAGAGAAAGGGATATTGCGTTATCCCAGATTAAGCACAATCTGGCATATCTGGCAATTTTGAATGATGAAATCCGCAATCCTTTAAATAATATCGTAGTTTTGTCTGACCTCACAGGGAATAATGAATTAGCTCTTCAGATCTCAAATCAGGTTCAGAGAATAGATCTTATGGTCAGCCATCTGGACAAGAGGTGGGTTGAATCTGAAAAAATTCTCGATTATCTACGCAAACATCATCAGGTCTCCTTTACAGAAGGAAATGGGGCAGGGGATCGGAAAACAACCTGGGATATCGCAGAATTATTAACAGAATCTGATAAAGCAGTTCATCCTGACCCGGCCGTTATTTTTAACGAAAATGAGAGTGAATTATTGGAAGTATTGGACAGTATTGATGCTCTCGTATATGTTGCTGATGTAAAAACGTACGATCTCATCTTTATGAACAGACATGCCCGATCGGTGTTAAAAAACATTGCAGGAGAAAAATGTTATGATTATTTAAACCCGGATAAAGGAAAACCCTGTCCCACCTGCCTGCAAACGGAATCTTTTGATCAGTGTGACCATTCTGGCTTACATAATTATTACCGTGAATATGTTAATCCTGGTAATAACCGTTGGTATGGGTCCCAGACCCGAATTATGCGATGGAACGATGGCAGAAAGGTGAGGGTGGTGACCGCGATTGACATCACCCATAACAAAGAGATGGAACTGAAACTATCCCAGGAAAAATCATTTCTTCTTTTTGCAGAAAGAGTTTTACAGATGGGAAGCTGGCGTTATGACTTTAACACCGGTCTGACGTCCTGGTCTGATGGATTGTATGACCTGTATGGTCTTGACAATGCTCACCGATCAACTGATGAGGGTCAGCATTTTTTTTCGATGATCCATCCGGAAGACAAGGAAAGGGTGTTGCAGATCCAGCAGCTAATAAATGTCGACAGGATACCGAGATCTATTGATTGCCGGATATTACGAAGTGACGGATCCCTTCGCTGGATACATATCGAGGGAAAAAGGGAATATGATAAAAATGGGAATATCATCTCAATATCTGGTATAACTCGTGATGTTACCGAACATGTTTTGGAAAAAAGGGATTATTTACTCACGAAACAAA
The DNA here is from genome assembly GCA_012729535.1 of Methanomicrobiales archaeon. Classification (GTDB taxonomy): domain Archaea; phylum Halobacteriota; class Methanomicrobia; order Methanomicrobiales; family Methanospirillaceae; genus Methanospirillum. The sequence continues at coordinate 68,620 of JAAYCY010000055.1, forward strand.
AGTTATCCGGTATTATTTCAGGTAATCATACCGGGACATGGGAGTGGAATTTTCAGACCCAGGAATACAAAATAAATAAAGAATGGGCTGAAATTCTGGGGTATTCCATCTCCGAGTTGTCTCCGCTTTCACGGGATACGTGGGAACTGTTAATCCATCCTGCCGATATTTCTCGGATGAAGGAGAGTTTATCCCGTCATTGTTCTGGTGAACTTTCTTTCTTTGAATGTGAAATCAGGTTCAGACATAAATCAGGAAAATGGATATGGACATCTGTTACTGCAAGTATAATCTCCCGGGATACCGATGGTCTGCCTGAGGTGGTATTTGGAATCTATCGGGATATTACCTGGGAGAGAGAAGTTCTGACACGTCTTAAGGAGAGTGAAAACCGGTATAAAACCATCTCTGAAATGACGACCGATTTTGTGTTTTCATGTAAGAAAACATCAGATCATGACTGTGTAATTGAATGGATTACTGGTAAAGTAGAATTGATTACTGGTTACTCCGAAGAAGAACTGCTCTCTCTTGGATGCCTGAAAAATATTGTGTTACCTGATGATCTTTTTGTTTTTGATGACCTTATTCTGTCCCTGCCTGCCGGAGCTAGCAGGAATGGTAATCTCCGGATAGTAAGAAAAGATGGAAGTATCCGGTGGATTGATTTATACTCGAGCGATATTTTTACCGGTGATCATGGTATTTCCAGCCAGGTATATTGTGGCTGTAGGGATATTACCCGGCTGATAGAAACTGAGAAAGCACTCAGAAATAGTGAGAAAAGATATCAGAACCTGGTCCAGAATCTTCCCGGCTGTGTGATTGTTCATAGAGATGGGATAATCCTGTTTGTTAACCAGAGTGGTGTTGATATGATGGGCCGCACTCTGGAAGAGCTCATCGGGACAAGACTTTTTGAGTATCTTCCTGCTGAATCAATAGATATAATTTCAAAGGTCAGTGGCAAGTTAACGCAGTATAATAAAGTTCCCCCCTTTGAAATATCCGTTATATCTTCTGACGGCAGGCGGATCTTTGTAGAAGTCAGAAGTTTAATCATTCTCTATGAAGGAAAACCTGCTGTTATTAGCGTTTTTTCGGACATATCGTGGAGAAAAGAGATAGAAGATGAGCTGCGGAGAAGTGAAACCCGGTACCGGAACTTTATCGAACATGCTAATGAAGCGATTGTTGTTGCTCAAAATGGATACCTCTCCCTGATTAATCCCCGTATGGAACATATGTCCGGTTATACCCGTGAAGAACTGATGTCTGTTCCATATGTCAGTATTATTCATCCCGATGACCAAAACCTGGTTATTGATTCGCATATGAAAAGGATCCATGGTGAAAACCCCCCCTGCCATTATGTCTTTCGTCTGGTAAAGAAAAACGGTGAGATAACATGGGTAGAAATCAGTGCTGTGCTCATTGAATGGGAAGGAGCTCCTGCTACCCTTAATTTTCTTTCTGATGTTTCCGAGCGAGTACAGGCAGAGTCAGCATTACGTGAATCAAATAAAAAACTCCGTCTTCTGACTGGTCTTACCCGCCATGATATCTTCAACCAGCTTTCATCAATAGATCTTCTCCAAAGACTTGCAATCGAATCCCATGACATTGAAAAGATCCATTATTATATTCGAAATGCCATGGTAGCTGGTGAGAAAATAGAGAGAATTATTGGTTTCACTCGTGATTATGAAGATTTTGGTATTGTTTCCAGTGGGTGGGAAAGGATATATTCTATCATCAGTTCTGCAACAAATGAAGTTACCCTTCATGCTATTACAATTGAGAACATGGTACCTGAAAACCTGGAGATCTATGTAGATCCCATTATACGAAAAGTATTTACAACCCTTATTGAAAATGCAGTGCGACATGGTGGACAAATAACTGGTATCTGGTTTTTCTGTGAGAACAGAGGATTAGAACTGGTCATTGTATGTGAGGATGATGGGACTGGCATCCCGGATGAAGAGAAAGAGAAAGTATTTGAACATGGTTTTGGTACCCATACCGGGATAGGTCTTTTCCTTGCACGGGAGATCCTCTCGATCACTGGTCTTTCCATACAGGAATGTGGATCGTATGGGTCAGGTGCCAGGTTTGAAATTCTTGTTCCGAAAGAGAAATTCAGATTACCCGGTATAATATGAGGTACCTCTTTATAGGTGTTTATAAAGCGGATTCAGAATGAGTCTTAAAAACCGGTTTATTCGTTATGAAGAAATTATGTATTAATCCAACGACTTTTCTGCAAAATCATGAATAACAATCCTTTACCACATGATGATGCGGCTGATGAAATATCTCATGGTGACCGTGTGGTGGAATTGTCCCCCATTCAAAATTTTCTTGGCAAGTTCAAATTACAAACTGTTTTAATTTTTTCCCTGGTATTTGTCGTAGTTCTGGCAATTGCTACTACCGGGATTCTCACCCACTTAAATAGCCAGTATGCTATGAATGACCTGGCTCTTCAGGTTGAAAATCAGGTATCTGACCGGATAATTTTGCATCTGGATATGTACCTGGAAATTCCTCATCACATAAACCAGTTATGTCTGGACAGTATCATGCTGGGTGAGGTTTCTGTTCATGATAATACCGCACTTGAAAGGCATTTTCAGGAGTTATTATACCATTATAGCATGGCTGAAGCAATCTGCTATGGGGCTGAAGCAGATGGTAATTATGTCATAGTATCCAGGGTGGGAGCACCTGGAATAGCAAATGGGAGTGATTTGTTCCTGGGATATTCCCGTAAAGAGACAAATTTTACGTTTGAAGAATATCGAATCAGCCGTGATGGAACGGTACTTGAAAAAACGATTTCATTACCTGACTATGATCCCCGGATCAGACCATGGTATCAGTCCGCAGTGAGGGCTGGTGGACCTGCATGGACTCCTGTATATCAATGGCTTGAAGGAGTCGTCGGAATTGATGCAGTACTGCCGGTATATTCCCATGAAGGCGAACTTATCGGAATTTTGGATACTGCTCTTACCCTGGAAGGAATTGGTGAGTTTCTCCGGGGCTTGGAGATATCAGAAAATGGCCAGGCATTTATTATTGACACCGATGGTATGCTTGTTGCGTCATCTGAAATGGAGGATGCGTATATCGGGAAAAATGGGGATCTGATACAGATTTCTGCTTTTGAATCAGAAAACCCGGTTATCAGGTCTGCTGCCCGGTATGCGAAAGAACATGGCCATTTAAATGGTAATAAAACCGGGCGGGTACAGTTTTCATTTATTTCTGATGATACTGGTGGCAGACAACTGGTTCAGATAACTCCTTATAATAACCCTCATGGTCTGAACTGGCTTAGCGTTGTCATCATCCCGGAATCTGATTTCATGGAAGGTATCAATGCAAACACCCGGACCACCATTATTCTGATACTGGTATCAATAGTTGTTACCGCTATAACCTGTGTATTGTTAGCCAGATGGGTGACAAAACCGCTGTCTGTTATGAATGAATCTGCAAAAAGACTAGCCAGCGGGGACTGGTCAACCTGGAAAGAACTGAATCGTCATGATGAACTGGGAGAATTGTCTCATTCCTTCAAAGATATGGCAGATCAGTTAACAGAGAGTTTTTCTTCGCTTAAAAGTAGTGAAGAGCGTTATTCAAGTCTTTTTCAATTATCAGCCGATGCAATTCTGGTTTTTAAATCCTTCAGATTCGTAAATCTGAACCGGGCAGGTGAGAAGATGCTAGGAATAACTGAGCAGGAAGCCATTGGAAGAGATATCAGGGAATTATTCGGGAATGTGGGTGTAGCGATTGGTGAGATCATCGAAGTATTACTGCAAACACAGAGTGGAGGATATGAGGACCGAACAATTACGTATACTGTTGATAATAACCAGCGGTTCGTGAATATTCGGGCAACCCGGATCATTGAAAATGATGTGGTGTTAAGTCTTATCCATATTCGTGACATAACTGATCAACGTCGTGTAATCATCGCCCAGACTGAACGAGAAGCGCTTAATGAAGCATATAACCGTGTTTCCATGATCCTTCAGAACCTTCCGGATTCCACCTTTGTTGTGGATAAAAATGGAATTATCATGTACTGGAACCAGGCCATGGAAGAACTGACCGGTTATAGTGCAAAAGACATGATTGGGAAAGGGTATGAGGTATACTCGAAAGCAATTGTCAAAACTGAACGGTCCATTCTGATAAATAAAGTATTAAATCCTGATCTTTCGGTTGATGAGTTTTATCCCCTTGTGGAACACCGAGGAGAATCATTCAGCACCAGTTACTGGCTTTCATTATCTGGTGAAATGAAGTATATTTCTGTCATTGCTTCCCGTCTTTATGATTTGGATGGGAGTATTGTCGGAGCAATTGAATCCATCAGGGATATTACCTCTCACAAGATGGCTGAAGATGCTCTCCTTGTTGCAAATAAGAAATTAAATCTCCTCTCCAATATTACCCGGCATGATATCATCAATAAGGTCATGGTATCGAAGGGTTATCTTTCACTACTCAAGGATTCATCACCCGGACCAGACCAGAAGGAACTCATTGATAAGGTTATGCGTTCCCTGATTGACATCGATCATTTCATAGCATTTACACGGACTTACCAGGAGCTGGGTCTGAAGGTTCCAGTGTGGCAGGATGTTAAAGCGGTATGTAATAGTGCCATAAAAGGGGTGGGATCCGATGATGTCCTGATAAATAATAAGCTATCAGATATTTCTATTCTCGCCGATCCCCTGATGGAGAAGGTGTGTTACAATATTATCGAGAATGCTATCCGGCATGGTGAAAACCTTACACAGATTGATATTACCGCACATGAGACCGAAGAGGGTTTAAGAATATCTATCAGAGATGATGGTATTGGTATACCTGACAACCAAAAAGAACTGGTGTTCGAGAGAGGATTTGGCAGGAACTCTGGGTATGGACTATTTTTAGTGCGTGAAATCCTTTCCCTGTCTGGAATTTCCATTTCAGAAAACGGAAAGTATGGATCCGGATGCAGGTTTGATATTGATGTTCCCCGGGGGAAGTTTCGATGTATGCGTGATAATTGATACATGCAGTAATTTAGCAGGCACTATCTGTATGCAAATGAGCTTACTCCAAAACCTGTAAGTAGTGAGAGGAATCACATTATCGGTTAAAAGTTTTAATTGAATCAAAATGAACATTATTGTCACATGGTAAATAATTACCGTCTCCAAAGAGACGGTATTTAATGATAGACTCATGGTATTCCTGGTAGAAATTTTCTGTGGACGTAGTTTTACATGGATGTTTCGTATATGGGTATCTTTTCAGGTGTATCCTGCTCTTCGTTTCTCACCCGTTTTACAATATGGTGTTGATATTTTTCGAAATAACTTCTTATATTCCTACGTTTCCATGCATAATATGTTGTTAATAATGAGAAAAAAATGAGATGAAATACCGGTAAATGAAAGGATATGGCTGGAAAAACATATTTCATCCCATATTAAGGAAATTATTCGTCTGGTTAACAGATATTTATTTCTGACAAAGTTACCTGTACCCAATTGTCCTGGAGGTATCCTCTGTAACCGATAGGAGAAAATTCACATGTTATGGATAGGATTTTCTCATTGAAGATTATGTCCACCCTATTTATGTAGGTTTTTTCCTGTCAAAGGTTTATTAGGTTACATAAGAATCAGAAACCATATATCACAATGTTGACCCAATTATTCCATATACCCGGGGTAATCCTTCGGATATAGGAGTTTTATTATGAATTATATGTATCCAGTTCGGATTATTGTTGTATGTTTCTTTACCTGCATTCTTTCAATAAGTTATATCGGTGGAATTGCAGGAGCTGATGAGTCATTGGAAACTTCCGCATTTGAAACAACCAATTTTGGGAGCGTTGATCTTTCACAACCACATACCATATCTGATATCATTGAAGGTTCGGTAATCATTACTGAAGAAACGAGTGATGATAAAATCCCGTATGACCCTGCTCTTCAGTTTGAAAAATTACAGGCAGCCATTGAAACAGCTAATACACAAGCTGCAAATGATAGTGCCAATTTGTCTGAGGCATTAATTCGTGCAGATGATATTTCAGTAAATATATCAGAAGCCCTTGAAAAAATTGCGATTGTTTCTGAAATTGCTGCCGAAAAGAGGGCCGCCCTTGATGCAGCCCTGGCCGGGACAACCGGGTACTAATTGCCCGTACATTTTTTATAGAACGGTGATAAGTATGGTGTATGAATAAAGATTCACCGGTCAGAAAAGTTCTCACTGCCAGTGAAACACGGGAAGGTGCAGGAGTAAAACTTTACCGGGCTTTCGGATATCATGACATTCCTGAATTTGATCCTTTTTTGATGCTTGATGATTTCAGAAATGAATCTCCTTCTGATTACATGAAGGGTTTTCCCTGGCATCCTCACCGGGGGATTGAAACGGTTACCTACATGCTCGAAGGGGAGATTGAACATAAGGATAGCATGGGAAATTCCGGGACGGTTGGTGCCGGAGCGGTCCAGTGGATGACTGCTGGTTCAGGTATTATTCATCAGGAGATGCCAAAACCAGTAGATGGTAAAATGGGGGGTTTTCAGCTCTGGGTTAACCTGCCACGATCTGAAAAATTTCATCCTCCAAGATATCAGGAAATATCTCCGGACAGAATTCCCGAGGATATCAGGGATAATGGAATCCGTGTCAGGGTTATTGCAGGGCAGTATGGGAGAGTCATCGGACCGGTTCGAGAAATTATTGCAGAACCTGAATTTTTAGATGTTTATGTCCCTCCGGAAACAAGGTTTTACCACCAGGTCCGGCCAGGTTTCACTGGAACATTATATATGATAGAAGGAAGGGGAACAATCGGTTTTGGTGATCCGGTATTTCTCAAGAATCGCAGCCTGGTATTACTAGAACAAGGTGCCGTCCTTGATATTAGTGCCGGGTTAAAGGGGTGCAGATTTTTATGGATATCTGGTAAACCAATAGGTGAGCCGATTGCCTGGGGTGGTCCGATTGTGATGAATACACAGGAAGAAGTGGAAACGGCTTTTAGTGAATATCAGAATGGAATGTTTATCCGGTAATATTCCTGCCTGACGGCAGATTATTCATTGATACTAAAAATTTCTGATATATTGTTCCAATTGTTCATAGTGATACTTCAAGAAAAAAGGATCAGGAGATTTGCTGGATCTCATGCCTGGTAACAGGTATATATCAGACGTTAAATTTTTTCATCTCTTCTGCGACAACTTCAACAATATCGTTTACATTAGCAATGATTTTGCTGATTTCATCAATTGAGGCAGAAGCCTCTTCTGTTGCTGCTGCAGCATCTCCTGCTTCTTTTGACGTGTTTTGAACAAGACTGCTCACTTCATTGATGCTTGCTGTTACCTCTTCCACCGATGCTGCCTGTTCTTCTGATGATGATGCCACATCGGTTGCGTTTCGGGTAATTTCTTCAATGGCGATGGCAATCTGGTTGAATGATCCAAGTGTCTCAGCGAGTGCAGAATTACCTGTATCAACAGCCTCTCCTGCATGTTTCATGGCATCATTTGCTTTTCTGGCTTTATCCTGGAGATTTGTAATCATATCAGTAATATTCTCGGCAGACTGACGGGAATCCTGTGCCAGGGATTTTACTTCTGAAGCAACGACAGCAAATCCACGACCTGCTTCTCCGGCCCGTGCTGCTTCAATCGCGGCGTTGAGGGCAAGGAGATTTGTCTGGTTAGCAATATCTGATATAAGCCGGACAATCTTTCCAATTTCATCCATCTGTTGGTTAATGTCCTTGACAATCGTATCAACATCCGTGGTTGACTGCTGTATATCGTTCATGGCGGATTCTGATCGTTTGGCAAGTTCTACCCCGCTCTTTGCAAATTCATTCGCCTGGGTAGCAGCACCGGAAACCTGCTCTGCTCTTCTTGAAACTTCCGCTACAGTGATATTCAGGTCTTCCATGGCTTTTAAAACCTGAATAATTCCATCCTCTCCTTTTAACGAGTTGTTACTTACTTCTCCGGTGTTTTGTGCAATTTGCTGAGCCCCTTCGGTTACCTCGGTGATACTTGCGAGGGCTTCTTCAACATTGGTGGAAAGTTTTTCTACTTCGACCAGAACATTACTGACTGCCATTGATATCTGAACACCGATATTGTTCAGAGTTTCCTTAAATTCTGTCCAGTCTCCGGCAAACCTGATGGACTGGTCAACTCTGGCATTGAAATTGTAATTTGCATATTCCTTGGATATACGGAGAGCTTCCTGAACAGGGAGAGTTACACTGTCGAGAGTGTCATTTACTCCTCCCACTATCTTTGCGAAATCTCCCTCATGTTTTGAGGCATCTGCCCGTGTCTTCATATCTCCGTCAACGGCAGCCTTTACCAGCATCAGGACATCCGATGACATCAGAGATAATGCGCCGGCAACTTTTTTCAGATTTTCATTGATATTGAGAAATAGTAGCGAGACTTCCCGGGTATGTTCATCAGCGGTTGTGAGTGAATAGTCAAGATCAAAATTACCTCCGGCAATTCTTGAGAGATTTTGAATGGTATGGTTAATCGCATCTCTCAGGTAATTATTGACACTGGTTATATCGGTTACATCGGTGACGATTTCTATATGCCCGACTTTTGCCCCGTTTTTCCCTTCAATATACGCTACATTTGTTCTGAAATGTCCGCCAGCCTGTTCAAACTCTCCAAAGGTTTTCCCTTTTCTTAGTAACTCAATACCACACTGGCTGGTATTGCAGATATTTGCTCCCCAGTTACTGCAGTGTTTTCCCTGGACATCTTTCCGGTTCACGTTCAGCATTTTTTCCGTGGAACGGTTGATAAACGTCCAGTTCATCTCCATATCCGTTACCGACATAGGGAAAGGGATAGCATCCAGAACTGATTCATACCACTCGATCTTCGATAAAAGTTCTGAAATTGTCTCAATAGCCATTTGAGACTGATTTTTATCTAAATCCAAATTTTCATCCGGATGCAGAGTCACGTTATATGATCCATCCCGAATTGCTTTGATATACTCATTGAAATCTGAATTAGTCATGATAACCCCTTTTTTTACTCTTTCAGGACTTTTTTATTGCTAACCCCTGCCGGATAGATACCTCATCAGTGGTACTATACCATAGGATTACTTCTTTTTATTTTGATCGGAGCCTGGAGGGTTGATGCACCAAATCACTGATTTTGTTTCTTCCTGACTTGTAATGTTTCTGTCATTTTTCATGCCCTGTCTTCTCCTCACTGCTCTAAAAAGATTAATGAACCACGAAATCCGGGTATCGAAAGAGATTGTAAGGGCATGCAGGTCCCCTGGGATAAACCCAGAAAATCAGGATTATTCCCTCTTCATATACCTGGAATATATCCCCGGATAATCCCGGATTTTTTGGATAGATAATCGTACCATTTTTTGTCTGAAATATCAACTGGAAGTTTTCCGGTTATGGGAATTTCACCAAAGATGGACCGGATTGCAGATTGGACATTCTGACCTCCGGTCTGCCCGGTATAGGAGGCAAGGTATGCCGGAATTTCCTGCATGTACATGATATCGTACGGCTGATTTAATGAAAGCCCCACCACCGGGATTTCATGTTCGCTAGTGAAGGAAATCATGTTTTGGGCAAACAGCGGAATAAAAAAGCATCGATCTGGCATGTATACATGACAAACCTTTCTGCAGATAAATTAAACCCGACTGAAATTATGAATTGTACAAATACCGGTGGATCATAGAACTCTTATTAAAAGAACTCAAAAGCGATTATGACCTTGGAAATCTACTTCTTGGGAATTCACCACTTGTATATATCCATATATATTCTATGCTGATCCGGTTGATCATTAGTAGAAATCTCTACTCTTGATCCTATCAGCAGTTGAACCAGACAAGCGAGAAAAATATGGACCTATGCTGTGGTCAAAAGTGTTTGCTGAAAAATCTAATGAATTTTTAAGCATTTTGCATCAGTATCTATTTGGAAATAAAGATGTCCTTGAAAGATGGAACTGGTTAGAAAAATCTTTGCGGCAACAGGCTAAAAGCCGCCATGAAAAACCCAGATTATCTCAAAGGTTTACTGTCTTCTAAGTTCCTATTGTAGTGGATTTGGGTAAATTTCATTTGCCCGTATAGCGTAAGCTATTTATTATTTTGTTGAAATATCGCTCAAAATCCTCTTTATTTTCTGAAAGATGAATAGTGAACCAAAAAAAGAGATGAAGATACCATTGAAGTTAAAATTTTGCATAACTGCGCTTCCTGATTTGTGAATGACGTTTATAATTGAGTTCAATCATTATGAAAAAGCAGAAAATGTGTTACTTCATCACCAATTCGTAATCAATTTTTTGCCAATTAGACCTTAAGATCACTCTGATGAACTCGCTGCCCTGAACAGATCCGCAAAGTACATCATCTGCAATCTGATATACATTTAACACCTGTCTGCCTTTCTGGTATGATTTCCCTCTTGAAACAGTCTTTTGCCCAAACCATGTATTGAGATCTTCATACGTGAGATCCCTGAAATGTCTCATATAAAAGGATCAATACTGTGATATAAGAATAGATTGATCATGTGTAATCTATATGACCTGATATAAACAAAATATTCTATTACCTAAACTCCATTCCAGGGTTTTCATGGTTAATATGACAGAAGCAAATGTTGGTTTCCCCCGGATTGTGTATCAATCCATTGAAGAAATTGCAGAAGCACTGGAAAATTACACCTTTGACACCCGGTATATCCTGATCTCGAACAGGAATGGTATACCTGGAAAGATGACCGGTCTCATAGCAGGGCCTGGGATTGGCTGGAGGAAGAAGGATTAGTCCTGATAAAAATTAAATCCTGACTTTTCAAGTGATTTCGATCCACTACAATTCCATTATTCCCTCTCAAATTATTTTGATTTCATCTGATTCTATAAGCTGACAATATTATGAAGAAGGATAAAAGCAAATACAATCAGCCTAAATCCTAGTGAGAAGTAACATGCCAACAAGTAAAAAGCAGCTGGTTAAGCTCAACAGAGAGAAAAAGGCTAAAGCAGAAGAGCTTGCAAAACAGGCGGCAGCAGGTAGCGATTCCGCCAAGAAAAAGTTAAAAAAGCTCGAGAAAAAAATAAAGTAAGTCGCTTTAGCGTACTCATCTTTTTTATTCTCTGTTTTTGTTCCTGATTAAATCCATCTCATTTCTCGCTGTATTTCACTGTACCTATTTATCGAACTGATAAAGATGAGATAAATTCTTTATCGGAAAACAGCATCGGGAGGGAATTGTCCTGGATATGATTCAGATGTTTTGACGCCCAGAGAGAATGAATAATACACCGTCTCGAAATATCCATCATGTGATCCCCCATATAATTATCTATGGCGAAACAGACCCCTAAACCTGGGTCATGTCATCTCTGTAAGGAGTCATTAACGAAGCGAACCGCAGCGACACATCTGAAGAAAAAACATGGGGCAGCATCAGGTGAAGAACGCTTTATTATTATGGTTGATACCCCGTATTCATCTCCCTATTGGATGATTCTCCTGGCAAAACCCACTGCCACGCTTGTAGATTTGGACGACGCATTACGTGATATCTGGGTAGAATGTTGTAGTCACCTTAGTACTTTTACAATTGAGGGAATTGAATACCAGGCACCTTCAATGGATCCCGTTGACTCATTTTACCCGACTAAATCTAAAAAGGTAAAACTCGAGAAGGTTCTCTGTCCTGGGATGGCTTTTTCCTATGAATATGATTTTGGGACGACACCGAACTCAGGCTGAAAGTTGCCGATGTTATTCTCTGGGAAAAGGATCCGAAGATGATTGTAATGGCAGTGATGAATATTAAACCGGAGTTCTCCTGTTCTGAATGTGGAAAACCTGCAATTTATCATTATCTTGAAAACGATGATGATACGGTTTTGTGCCTTGACTGTAGTTCTGACGAAGACCTTGATGAATGCTATCTGCTGCCGATATGTAATTCCCCCCGGACAGGTATGTGTGCATATGAGGGTGGGCGATATGATGAGGACTTGAAATAGTATTTTAAAGTTTTTATGTCAGATTACACCCGTAATATCCATTGACTGAATTAAAAAAAAATTTCATTGAATGATTCCGGTGTTCATCGTATAAAGAATGGTACCATTCTCGTCTGAAATATCAACTGGGAGAGTTCCGATTGTGGGAATTTCTCCAAACATTGCCCGGACTGTAGATCTGACATTCTGTCCTCCGGCTCTTCCTGCATAGGTGGCAAAATACACCGGAATGTCCTGCATGTACATGATGTCATAAGGCTGGTTTAATGAAAGACCTATTACAGGAAGTTCATATTCTCTGGCAAGATCAAGTACATCGCGTGAAAAAAGTGGCATGTAATAGTTATTTGTCCGTTGTGTTGCATTGGTTGAACTTGTTTCAAGGATTAATAGTGAAGCATGAGATACTGCATTTTTCTGGTCATTTGTAAGATTCATCTGGTTCTGGTATGTAAATGAGACTATCTCCGGAGAGTAGCCCTGGCTTTGTAATATTTCATTCACAGCCTCTGAGGTTTCATTGGTAAATGAGGTTGTCGGACTGAATATGATGATACTTTGTAGATTCTCTCCGGAAAAGGGGATGAGATTATTTCTGTCTGAAACAAGGGTGACGGTTTTTTCAGCTGCCTTCTGTTCTACTATAAAGGCCTCTTCTCCAAGGCTAATCTTCTCTGCATTCGCACTTCGTGATTTTTGATCCAGATCACTGTTATTTCCGGAACAAGAGAGATCCATAATCCCATACTTTTCTTTCAAGTCAAGGATTCTTTTTACCGATTCATTAGCCCGCTCCCGGATTTCAGTATCTGTTTGGTATGCATGGAGTACAGTTTCATATGCTTCCTTAGCCGAGTCCGGGTAGAGGATCATATCTGCCCCGGCCCGGACTGCTTTCACTGCTGCATCCCCGGTTTTAAAATTATCAGCAATGGCCTTCATCATCATGGCATCAGTGATGATAAGTCCGTCAAAGGAGAGTTCATCCCTGAGTAGTCCGGTAAGGATGGGTTTTGAGAGGGTTGCCGGAGTTGGAACTTCTGTGCCGTCTTCAAGGATGTTCGTGGAATTATCATACGCCGGGAAGATGATATGAGCGGTCATAATGGCATCCACCCCTGATGTAATGGCGGATTTGAATGGGACCAGTTCAACCTCGTTCATCCGGGTTTTTGTATGGTTCTCAAGTGGAAGTCCGAGATGGCTGTCGATATCAACATCTCCATGACCGGGAAAGTGTTTTCCGCTGCAGATAATTCCTGCATCATGCATCCCGGCGATGTATGCATCTCCAAGTGTTGAAACCAGCTCCGGATCTGCACCAAATGACCGGATTCCGATAACCGGGTTGTTCTGGTTTGTTTCAACGTCCAGAACCGGGGCAAAGTTCATGTTGATTCCAAGGGAAGAGAGTTCATTACCAATGGTCCGGGCTACTTCCCTGGTGGTTTCTGCTGAACGGCTGGCACCAAGGGCCATGTTTCCCGGCATCCGGGGACCAAAGGGAAGCCTCGTGATATATCCTCCTTCCTGGTCAATTGATATAAATAAAGGCACCTTTTTCCCGTTTTTGTGAAGTGACCCGTTTTTCTGGAGGCTCTCTGTAAGTGTTACCAACTGTTTTATTGAAGAAATATCCCGTGCAAAAAGAATTACACCACCTGGATGAATTTGGCTTAGCATTGACACAAGTTCTGGTGTCATCTCCTGGGTACCATTTCCGGATGCAGAAGAAATGGCCGGCATGAAGAGTTGTCCTACTCTCTCATCAGGAGTCATATTCAGGAATATTCCCTCCATTTCCGGTGATAGCACCGTATCACTCAGTACCGGAGGTATGTAACCGGTTAATAGAATCAGGGAAATAATTCCAATTATTACGCACCATCTCATGATAGTAAGATAAACCGGAGAGATGAATAATTATTTGCATAAAAGAAATTTTTCCTGATTAATTCGAAATTTAGAAGAATTCTCATACCATAAGCCCATACCTATTTATTGAGTTGAAATGACCGAAACAAATATTCATATTGCAGATGATTTTTCCTTTCTGGTGAAAAATGCCCTTGAACTGGGTGCTCTAGAGGCAAAAATTATCCTTGCATCAAAAATTTTTGTTGAGGACCGGGTGGTACTCAAATGCCGGAGCGGTTGTATTTCATATGGAAAAAAACTGACCTGTCCCCCCTATGTCCCGACTCCGGACCAGTTCAGAAAAATACTTGATGAATACAAGTATGTACTTCTGGTAAAATACATCTCACCAGCGAACGCAGAACCTGATGTCATCTGTTCGATTTACCGGTACTGGCTTGATCCAAAAGCTCCGGAAGAAAAGAGAAAAAAGGCACAGGATTTCTGGAATGATCATTTCAATGGCACAAAGAACTTCTCTCCCATGATGCTTGAACTTGAACGGTTGGCATTTAATGCAGGATATACGTTTGCTCTAGCGTTCATGAACGGATCATGCAGACTGTGTGAAACCTGTAATGTTGAAAAAGGAATCTGTCTTCATCCTACCCAGGCAAGAATGACTGAACATGCGGTTGGAATTAATATGAAAAAAACCGCAGAAGCAGCAGGGATGCCGATTAGGTTTCCGGTTGTTGGGCATCCTGAACTGATGGCTCTCCTGCTCATAGATTAAATGTCATAATGAACTGAACAATAATCTTTTTATTCAAATACCCGTCCACCATGAATAATTCTCATAAAAAGGTTCAATTCAGATACTTATACCCGCATCATCCCATGCATCTCAAGAGAGAACTGGAGTTCCCGGACTCCGTCAACAAATTCTGACTGTTCATTGAGCATTGGTCGTACATCCGGATCATACAGGAGCATCATCTCGTCATATGGGATGTAAAACCTCCCGGAGAAGATTTCTTCATATCCTGACATGAGCTGATTTACTTTTCTTACATCCCCCGGAGACCTAACACGGTTTACCACCAGGTGAATATCCGGAATACCAAGTTCCCGGGCAAGTTCTGCTGCATGCTTTACGACCTGAACCGAATTAAATGTCGGGTCGGCAACCAGTATTGCCTGGTTAAATCCTTTTGCAAGTGCCCTTCCAAAATGCTCAACCCCTGCCTGGGTGTCCATGAGAATAATCTCTCCTTCCCGGAGGTTGATATGCCTCATAACTGCATCCAGAAGGGTGTTTTCCGGACAAAGACAACCGGTTGCAGCTTTTACCACCGTGCCCATCACCAGGATGTTCACCCCGTCCGGACCTTTCATGCCAAACCTTTCCACTACGTCTGATACGTCCGGATTTAGTGAGAGCATCAGGCCATACCCGGAATCAGGTCGTGCCCCGGTTTTTTCTTCTATGTAGTCAAGGTTCTTTGACAGAGGAACAATTAATTCAGTATCTTCAGCAGGAACACCAAGAGCATAGGGAAGGTTCATCTGGGGATCTTCGTCCACTGCAAGGACTGAATATCCCCGGCCTGCAAAGAGATGGGAGAGCAGTGACGTAATGGTTGTCTTCCCCACTCCACCTTTTCCTGTGATTACGACGCGAAATCCCTGCCCGGTCATTTATTCATTCCTCCAAATTCTGGCTCAATCACTTTTTTCATGGCTCTCTGTCAGTTAAGGGGATCTTATGAATTTCTTTTCTGGTGAAGTATTTTCTCCTGCATTCAGGACACAGGTTTTTTATTTTTTCGATCAATCCGGGCTCAAGTTTTGTCAAGACCTTTTCCATCAGTCTTTGTGGTGCAAAGGATTTTCCACATTCCGGACAGGTGACAAGAGCAACAGTGGTCTCTGACCATGAATGCATAACCCGGCTTTCTCCGATATCTTCACATACAATAGCACGGGTCGGGCATACCCGGGCACAGGCAGCACACCCGGCACAATCCGGGTTATGTTCATAAAACGGGGTGTTAATTACCGTGTATGGTCCCCGGTTTATAAAACTGATAGCGGAGTTTCCCATTATCTCTTCACATACCCGGACACAAAGGCCGCAGAGGATACATTTTCCCTGCAAAGGGTCGTCATGCACGATCTTTTTCAAAAATCTTGTTTTTGTGACACCATATTTTGCAGCCATCTCTTTGATGACTTCTGATTTTGGAGCTTCTGCCAGGTAGAGTTCGAAAAGCAGATTTCGGTGTTTTATGATTTGTGGAGTGTCTGTCAGGATTTCAAGACCGTTATGAACCCTTATCGTACAGGCCGGAGTCATTTCGGTCTTTCCACAGGTTACCACGTCAACCATACACAGTCGGCAGGCTCCATAGGGTTCGAGGGCTTTTTCATAACAGAGATGAGGGATGTCTATATTATGTCGGATGGCGGTGAGCAGAAATATTTCACCTTCTTCTGCCAGGTACTGGTTTTTATTGATGGTTATCGTAACCATTCGGTTGTTATTTCCAGGCACTGCCATGCTACCTTCCCTCCGGTGTAATGAGTTGGTCATACTCCTCAATAAAATACTTCAGGGTAGTAAGGACCGGGTTTGGTGCTGTCTGTCCAAGACCACAGAGAGAAGTTTTCTGAACGGTATCAGATAGTTCTTGTAAAAGTTTAATATCGTTTTGTGTTCCTTTTCCGGCGATGATTCGGTTGAGGATGAGGAGCATATGTTTCAGACCCTCACGGCAGGGGACACATTTTCCACAGGATTCACTGGATGCGAAGTTGATAAAATACCTGGCAATATCCACCATGTTGGTATCTTCATCCATCACGACAAGCCCCCCTGATCCCATCATCGTTCCAACCTTGTTCAGGTTTTCAAAGTCAACCGGGGTATCAAAAAGTCTTTGTGGAATGCATCCCCCCGATGGTCCGCCGGTCTGGACTGCTTTTACCCCTTTCCCAAGAGCTCCTCCATTTCCGATATCATAGATGATGGTTTGAAGAGATGTTCCCAGGGGGACTTCTACCATTCCTACGTTATCCACCTTTCCGACCAGGGAAAAGACCTTGGTGCCGGTATTTCCCTTAGTCCCAATCGCTGAATACCATGCTGCACCTTTTCCAATGATGACTGGAACATTACACCAGGTCTCGACATTATTCAGGTCAGTTGGTCTGCCAAATACTCCTTTTTCAGTCAGTCGGGGAGGACGAAGCCGTGGTCTTCCGGTCTTTCCTTCGATAGATGCAACAAGTGCGGTAGATTCACCACATACAAATGCTCCTGCACCGGTTGCGATTTGGATATCAAAATCAAATCCTGAATTCAGGATATTTTTTCCAAGCAGTCCGTATGCCCGTGCCTGGTCAAGAGCCAGAGTGAGCCGCTTTATTGCAAGCGGGTATTCTGCCCGGATATAGATAAGACCCTCATGGACATCCATCCCGTATGCTCCGATGAGCATCCCCTCAAGGAGCATGTGGGGATCACTCTCCATCTCGTTCCGGTTCATGTATGCACCGGGGTCTCCCTCATCGGCATTGCATACGATAAATTTTTCAGATCCGGGAGCCTTTTTCGTGATCTCCCATTTCAGACCTGCAGGAAACCCAGCACCTCCCCGTCCCCGAAGCCCGGACTTTTTCACTTCTTCGATGATAGTATCCGGGGGTATAGAGGTAAGAGCTTTAAAAGCTGCAAAATAACCGCCAATCCCGATATATTCATCAATATCCTCCGGGTTAATGAGGCCGCAATCCCGGAGAATTACTTTTTTCTGGTGGGAAAAAAACGGAATTTCTCCATAGTCCGGAACTGATTCAAATCCGTCTCCATACACCAGGTTTCCGGTGATATGATCCCAGTCCGGAATCCTGCAAAGGGCAAGATCCTGTGGTATGTCTCCTTTACATGCAAGTGAAATAATCCGTTCAGCGTCATCTATGGAGACCTTGTGAAGCAGAATTTGTGATTTACCTGGAATGTATACTGATACCAGTGGTTCTTCCTTGCAATATCCAATACAACCGGATTTAACTACTAAAATATCATGACTGTTGTTTTGTATTATCTCCTGCATCCGATGATACAGTGCCATTCCACCAACTGCTATTCCACATGAAGAAACTCCAATCCCAATTCTCGGGTGATTCGGCTGAATTTTGGTAAGACCTCGTTTCCGGATTGACTCAAGGTCTGCCTGAGATCTGATGATCATCGCTTCCACCCGTATTTTTCAAGGATCTCCGGGATTTTCTCCGGTATTACATATCCGTACAGGTCACCGTCCACCTGAAGAACTGGTGCCATACTGCATGCCCCAAAGCACCTCGCAATCTCGACTGTGAACTTGTTATCAGGTGTTGTCTGCAGGTATTTCCCATCCTGACTTTCTCCGGATATTCCGAGACACTCCTGGAGAACTTTTAGGTTCTTCACAGCTCCCTTCACATGACAGGGAGTGCCCATGCAGACCGTTATCAGGTGTTCTCCGACCCGCTGTAAACTAAAAAACGAATAAAAGGTGACCAGGCTATATAATTGTGATAAAGGGATCTCTATTTTCTCCGAAAGAAGTTTCAGGGTGTCCATGGGAACATGACGTTCCTGGATCTGGATTTCCCGTAGTATTCCCAGTATCCTCCCGGAAGGGGATGCATACTGGGCAATAATCTCGTCAAGACTCTTTTCATCCATGATTCCCTCTAAAAAAATGCAAAGGATCAGATGTTCAGTGCCTTTCTCTTCCGGTTGATCTCGGCTTCGAGCAGGTCTGCAGCTTTTATTGGATCAGGTTCCACCGCAAAGGCAGAGTTTGTAATTCCTTTAATTCCGTCTGCTAGCAGGTTTAATACATTACTGCTTCCGAAGATCTTTGGAGGAATTCCAAGGACCGTGTATACTCCGGAAGAAACAAAATAGGTCCCGATGGATATCGCTTTTTGTGAATACCACTCCGGAGCGGCTCCACCAATGGGGAGATCCCCGATGCCAACCCCGAGTTCTTTTGCAATATTTGCAGCAAGCACAAGGATTCTTGAACAGTCAACACAAGACCCCATGTGCAGGACCGGTGGAATTCCCAGGAGTTTACATACCGATGCAAGCCCTTCTCCTGCAAGGGAAGCAGCTTCAGGGACTAACAGGCCTGCTTTTCCACAGGCAATTGCAGAGCATCCGGTCTCAACAACCAGGATATTTCGTTTGATGAGTTCTTTTGCCAGAGTAATGTGTCCAAAGTCCTGTTTAATCCGTGGATTGTTACAGCCGACAATTCCGACACATCCCTTGATGGTTCCGGCAACAATGGCATCAATCAGTGCTTTATATGAACCTCCGAGAGCTTTTCTGATAGTCTCTTCGGAGAAACCTGCCATCAGTTTCATCGGCCGTTCCGGGATCCTGACCCTGTCTGAATTTCTATTCGGGAAGTTTTCAATTGCCAGTTTTATGATACTTTTTGCGGTGTCCATGGCATTTTCCGGATTGAACTCCATGTAACTGGCACCGATTATCTTGGCCTTGGTACTGGTGGTAATCACTTTTGTGTGGTAACAGCTAGCCGTTGCTGGAACCGAAGGGAAAATACACTGGTAATCAACGATCATCGCCTCAACTGCACCGGTTGCAATCGCAAGTTCCTGGTCCAGGAAACTTCCGGCAATAGGGATACCACTTCTCATCAGGAGTTCATTGCCCGTGCAGCACATGCCGACAAGATTGATTCCTTTTGCACCTTTCTCTTCGGCAAGTCGCTTCAGCTCCGGATCCTCTGCAGTGTTAACAATCATCTGAGAGAGCAGGGGATTGTGGCCATGAAGAACAATATTGACTTTATCCTTGCTGAGTGTTGCAAGGTTTGTGATGGATGTAATGGGTGTAGGTGTTCCAAAGAGGATGTCTGAACACTCTGTTGCAGCCATTGATCCTCCCCATCCGTCGGAAAGTGAGGTTCTCATGGCATGGAGAAGAATATTCACATAATCGGCATCGACACCCATGTGAATCCGGTGCATTGCTTCTACAATTTCCCGGTCAATACTCCGGGGCATGACTCCCGCTTTTTTCCAGATTTCCCTGGTTGGTTCCGGAGCTCTCTCGGAGAGCTGGAGCCTGTTTTTAACCGTTCCAAACTCTTCCAGTATTCCAATAGCAAGATCTTTTGCAACATCCTTTGAATCTCTGCCATCGGTTTTTATGCCATATTCCGTTGCCAGTACCTGTAATTTTTCAACATCGGTAATCTGGTACCCTTGAGCTTTTCCTTCAGCAGTCTCAAGTAAAACTTCTACAACTTCTCTTCCATGGTCGGAGTGAGCAGCAGCACCAACACAGAGGTCATCGAGCAGGTTTCTTGCAACAATGGTATCGACATCTGCACCACAGACTCCACGGGATGTTTTTCCTCCGAAAGGATCAATCCGGCATGGTCCCATGGCACAATTGTTACAGCATACACCAAGCTGCCCAAATCCACACTGGGGTTGCTGTAATGCAAACCGGTCCCATGCAGTTTCCACTCCTTCTTCAATGGTCTTTCTGATGATCTCCTGGTCGGTTCTGTCCATTGCTCTTTGCTGTGCTATCTCAATACTCTCCTTTCCAGTCATGTTTTTTCCCTCCCCTGATTATGATAATGATGCAATTTTCTCCATTACTGCATAGAATGCCCTGATATTTTCCGGAATAACCGGAACTTCCGGTTCAGCTCCCCGTGAGGTTATCATCCGGGCGGTAAAGTCAGTTCTGGCTACCCGGATTAGGTCATTTATCTCGCCAAATTCAAGTGCAGATGTTTTACATGCCTCGGCACATGCAGGAATTTGGCCCTCCTCAAGTCTGCCAATACAATTGTCACATTTTGCATTGACTTCCCGGGAAAGTTCAAGTCCCGGGACTTTTCTAAACTGGATGATACCAAAAGGACATGCCATGGCACAGACGGCACATCCGATACATTTTAAATAATCTACAAGAACAGAACCGGATTTTTCATCGCGGTTGATTGCTCCGGTCGGACAGACCTGCATACAGGGGGCAGGGTCACAATGTCTGCACCTGTTAGGGAATTTTTGGTAATTATCGATGACCTCTACAAAGATGCGTGGGTTTGACTTTGTTTCTTCATGGATTGCTGAAAGCAAACTCTTTCCATGAGAGTGTTCAATAGCACAGGCAACTTCGCAATGCCTGCACCCGACACACCGTTCCTGCCGGACAAAGATGGTTTTCATTCATGATTCCTCGATACTCGCCCTATAAAATGTACAGAAACCTAGAAATCCCATTTTTTACGTGAGAATAAGTGTCAATCTGTTATGAGGTCGTATATACTTTTTTACTTACCTCTCGTGAATAACAAAATTTATTTATCACCTTTTGTCCGGTGAAAGCAATATGTAATCTAAAAACCAGGTTCGGCAGAATCGGATCTTTCATATCATAAATAATCTATATTCATGTAGCAGGAACGAAAAATTATGCTGTTTTTATCGGATCGTGAAAAAAACCTCTGGATTGAATATGCCCAAAGGATTCTGCAGAATGGCGGTTCTCCAAATGAGTATGATTCCCTGGTCCGTTCAAACCTCCGTTCAGCGTTTTACTACTATATCGGGACGTTACTTGCAAACAAAGGTTATTATGATCGCACCGGGGAATGGCTGTATGCAGGGACATTATGTGAAGAACCCGGTCTTTACTCATCAACTATTTTGCTTGGCTTTTTGAAGCGACATAATGGAAAGATGATAAAATCAGCAGTTGTATTTGAAGATCCCCGTCCCTTTGTTCATTTTTCTACCGTTCCGATAATGGAACAGGCCAGATCAAACCTGATTGCACAATTTTCGCATTCTTTGCCGGAGTATGAACATAAAATCAGGTATATAGACATTGGGTGTGGTGATGGAGCACTTACTGTCAGGCTGCTTCAAAACCTCGTTGAATCCGGAAAAGCTCCGGGTTATGAGGAAATTCTTCTTATCGATCCCTCTCTGGCAATGATTACCCTGGCACGGGAAAAGGTCAGAGCTGCATTTCCTGATATTCTCATTACTACAGACAATTCACGAATCCAGGACTGTTCAAAGTCAATAGGCCGGCATTATGATGTTGCGATGAGTTCTCTTGCGTATCACCATATGCCTTATGAGGATAAACAGGTACATCTTTTCAGACTTAAACCATGGATCGATCATTTCCTCCTTTTTGAATTGGATGCAAATAATGACACTCCTGATGTCTG
The DNA here is from genome assembly GCA_012729535.1 of Methanomicrobiales archaeon. Taxonomy (GTDB): domain Archaea; phylum Halobacteriota; class Methanomicrobia; order Methanomicrobiales; family Methanospirillaceae; genus Methanospirillum. The sequence continues at coordinate 90,884 of JAAYCY010000055.1, forward strand.
CTCACCAGAATTAGCATTATCGGTATACCAATCCTATGGAAGGATCATGGATTTTGTATTTTCACATGATGCTCCGGTCGATGTCGTGGTCAACTGCATTGATTCATTTCTGATGACAGAAGTGGTGTCACTCTTATCTGAACCCCGGGGGATAAGGACCGATTACCACATGCTCCGTTCGCAGTGGTTAGAATTGTTCAGAAATTCATTATCTCCTGAGTTTACACTCCGGTCAGATTCTACTTGTTATGCTGATGAGTATCTTGGACTATTTACTTTGCATTATGGCAGGGAAGAGGTATAATCCTGTTTCTTTTTTGATTTTACCTGGTAAAGGTTACTCTCGGCACGAATCATTCAGTCTTTAATTATTTTTCTGGTTTTAATCACTCAGATATCATAATCATTGTATAATGAACCGGACGAAGTCCTCTTATCCCTCACGGTTTTTCCCGTCAAATATCCGGATTACACGGTCAAAGTATTCAATATCCTCATCTTCGTGTGAGATCATAACAATGGTCTGGCCGTTTTCTTCGTTAAGTTCTTTAAATAATTCCAGGATCCGTTTTGAATTAACACTATCAAGATTTGCACAGGGTTCATCAGCAAAAATGATATCCGGTTTGTTTACCATGGCTCGTGCTATTGCAACCCGCTGCTGCTCTCCGCCGGATAGTTCTCGTGGAAGATGCGACAGCCGGTTTGAGAGTCCGACTTTACCCAGTATCTCTCTACTTTGTTCAATACTTTCAGTATCAGGTTTTCCCTGGGCCATGGGGAGAAGAAAAACATTTTCTTCAGTTGTTAATTCCGGGACAAGGGCATAATCCTGGAATACATACCCGCAATGATTTAGCCGGAACCGTGTTCTCTGGTGATCAGTCAGTCCTCCGACATCCCTGCCCTGGATAAGTACCGAACCGGATGTAGGCCGGTCAAGCAGGCTCATCTGGTAGAGAAGGGTGGATTTTCCGCTTCCGGAAGGACCCATGATTCCGACGAATTCACCTTCAGTAATCTCCAGGGTTACTCCGTTTAATGCATGAACATCCACCTTTCCAAGTTTATACACCCGGCAGAGATCTTTAACAGAAATTACTGCCATTTCTTATCCCCTCATGGCCGTTAGTATCTCTTCTTTGGCAATCCGTGATGCGGGAAGATATCCGGCGATAATAGAAGCGATGAGGAGGAGGATTGCACTTTCAATCATAATCCCGGTTTCAACATAGAGTGACACATTTCCGTCCGGAAATACAATAGGGTAGGCAAGGAAATATGCAATAAGTGTCTGGATGATACAAAAACCAATGGTAATGCCTAGTATTCCGATGATAAGTGTCTGAATTACATAACTCTGGATGATAATGTCTTCATCAATTCCAATTGCCTTGAGCACTCCTATCTCTCGTTTGTTGTGGAGTGTTTTTATCATGATGATGATAAACAGAACGACAATAGCGATGATGAGGCTGACAATCAGAGTGATATCATTAATTATCTGGAAACTTTCGATTGATTCATCAAAAAGGCCCCCTGCCTGTTCTTTCCAGGTTTTAACTTCTTCCTGGATTCCGTAGGAGAGCATGGTCTTTTTCACTTCTTTTTCGGTTGTTCCGGTCTTGGTTTTTACCAGGATCTCATTTGACTGGTCCAGGGGATATCCAAGTACATTTTCCATTTCATTCCAGGAGATGAACGCTTTATAATCGGTCTGATACGATTTTGTCTGGAATATTCCTTTTATCCGGTAATCCCTTGTAACTCCGTTTACAAAACTTACCGTAATGGAGTCTCCTGTCTTGACTCCTCCAAGTGATTCAAAAAAGTCTTTGCTTTCATCCACGTTTCCAGCGATATAATTCCCGATGATGATCTGACCCCGGTCTTCCCTTGTTAGGAAATGACCCTCTTTCATCGTTTCATGGATCTTTGTTACCAGTTTTTCATCATCCGGATAAAAGGCAATAACCGGAAGGGCAATCTCGTTTGATTTATGGTTTAATGAAGCGCCCAGTTCAAACCGGGGGGAGGCATGGGCAACTCCGGGTATCCGGGTTACTTTTGAGACAAGACTGGAAGAATTGTCAATATACCGGATATCTTCCTTTGGTTTGATGATAATGTTAGAGATATAGTAATCAACGGTTTGTTCATTCATCAGTTCAATAGATCCGCCGATGACCGATGACAGGAAGATCATGTTGGTAAAAACCATCGAGATGATAAAGATAGTCAGAATGGTTCCGGTCTTGCTGGATCTTCTCAGCATCCGGATAGCCAGAAAATAAGCTATTTTAATGTCGGTAAGCATTCACATGTCTCCTCTCCGTGACCACAGCCGGTACCCTGCAAGACCGATGATGACCAGTATGATGAGGATAATATACGTAACAGTATTGTCCGGGGGTTTAATGATCGCCAGTGTCAGGTTTTCTGCTCTCTGGTGCTCTCCCCAGTCGTCTTTATATTCAATATTCAGGTTATAGACATATTCTCCTGCTTCTCCTGACTCGAGCACAAAAACAGCAGGAGCGTCATTATGTGGTTCAATCCTTCCAACAAATGCTTCCTTCGTCCCTTGGAATGGAAGGTCAAGAGAGGCACGAACCGACTCTGCATCTCCTGTCCCCGAGTTGTCAAGTCTGATAATAAGATCAAACGGAGAATTTTCCTGTATTCTTTCCGGGTCGGTTTCCAATGACATGATGGAGACATCAGATTCTCCTTTGATGTCAAGGGATATGGTTTCGGTAACCAGTGTATCACCTTTGTCCGGAGTGGTAAAGGTGATTTCAATCGGAATTTTATGAATTCCTGATGTAACTTCTTTATCTGTATTAAATATGATTTCCCCGACAGCATTATCTCCCTCATGGAGTTTTTCTATATGAAATGCATTTGTTGTCATGGGGGCAATGGATGATCCGGTCTCCCTGACCCTGACTGTGATATCTTTAGCCTGGCCGATTCCCTTATTAATCAGGTTGATTTTCACCGGAAATGAGTCTCCTGGTTTAATTGGCCCCGAGGATGATTGAGAAAGAATGAGGGCCGGTTGCCTGACTGTGGATATCGGGGTGTTGACATTAATTGCAATGGGGTATTTTATATATTCCTGGTCTCTGATTCGTATCAGAAGCTGAGTAAAATAAATGCCGCTTCGTGTTGGGGCACGAATCACAAAAGATATCTGAATAGATTGTCCTTCACCTATCTTACCTTCAAACTGGCCGTTTCCTGCTAAAACATCAATATCCTTTTTTCCGTCAAGAAAAACGCTGTCAATCATCGAAGATGATGCAGTTGATATATAAGATTCTTCGGATTTATCTGTTGGTCCCATCGAAAAATCGGCAGATGGCTCTGTGTTAGAGAGGGTGACAGTTAATATCCCTTTTTCTTCCGGCATCAGAACCGGGGGCGTTATTTCGTAGTCGGTAATGACAATCGTGGAATCGACGGCAAGAACTGGAATACCTGTCAAGATAAGTACGATTATTATTATCAGAATTGATTTCATGTTCATCTTCTATTACCCCTAACTCATGGGTTTTGTCCGGTTGCTCAATAAAGGGAGTTATTGATACCAGTATACTAGAATCTATTCTTTGTATACATGGGAGTTATCCCATACATGTATGGTTCAATTATCATGAGGATCAATATTCATACATTAGTCTCACAGATTGGGGTAGCTGTAATTTATGAGAAAGATGGTTGTTGAATGCCGATTATCCGATTTTATCAGAAGTTTCTATAATGATCATTTTTTTAACGTGGTCAAATCAGTGGAACTTGTCCGGTTAATCAAACTCGATATAAAAGAAGGAACAAAACTGGGCATTGCAAAATTTATCTGCAATCCCGGTTATTCATCGAAAGATATTATCTTTCCACCCGGCGGAGATGTCCTGGCAGTCTTTCAGGAATCAGGCGTTGAATCCATTCTCCTGTTTCGTGGTACTGCACCCCCCTCATACCGCCATTTGAGCAATTTATTCGTTCAGGATATTATCTGGACAACTCCGACGCTATTTTCACAAGAAAGGATTATTTACAGTGTTATCGGTGATGAAAAAGCCCTGAAGCATATGCTTCGACTTACAAAAATTTTTCTCGGAAAAATTGAAGATATCTCGTATGAAAAGGCCACCTTCAGTCCCTATGATCTCGTGCAGACACTGACCAAAAAACAACAGGAAGTGTTAATGCTTGCAAAAAAACAGGGATATTATCAGAATCCCCGAAAAACGACCATGGAAGATATCTCCAGATTGTCCGGTCTATCAAAAGCTACCGTTGCTGAACATTTGAGAAAAGCAGAAAACCAGATCATTAATTCTGTTCTGGCAGGTTATTCGTAAATACTGACACATGTTATTTCAAATTCTTTTATTTAACATAATTTCATCTTAAAAATACTGCTGAATAATATATACGACAATGAGAAATCCTGATCAGAAACCTATTATAAGAATATAAGTAATTAGCTATAAGCCTTTATGACTGAACCTCCTCGTTCTGAGTCCTGTCCTGAAGAATGCAGGATTGCAAAAAAAATGGCCCCGGTATTCAAAGCCCTGGGAGATTACAATCGATTATGTATTGTTTATCTCCTGGCGTTGGATGAAACCGGAAGATTAGGTGTTGGTGATCTTGCAAGAAGACTTGGGATCTCCCAGCCTGCGGTATCCCAGCACCTGAAAATTCTAAAAAGTGAAGGCATCGTGGAATCCGAAAGGATTGGGTTTCATGTCTTCTTCTCATTTAACCGAAGTCGTCTGACTGAGATCGCTGGTCTGTTTCATGGGATGCAGGAGCTTGTACAGTCCCGGTGTGATAAACAGATTATCCTGGAGAAGCGGATTGAAAATCCCCTAAACATCCTTTTTATATGTTTCTCGTACTCTGGCACTACCAGAACCCTGATGTCCGGATTTCATGCAGTCTGTGGGGGCGATTTTGTAGAGGTAAAAACCAGGAAACAATATGGCACCTTTACTGCATACACAACCGGATGTATCAGGTCCAGGAAAGAAGAACCAGATCCGGTGACGCCGGTCTCTATCGACGCCTCCGGGTATTCCCTTCTGGTTATCGGTGTCCCGGTCTGGGCATGGAAACCGGCTCCGGCTTTGTACAGCATAATCTCCGGACTTATTGGCTCCGAAGGAAAAAAAGCAGTGATATGCACTACATGCTGTAGTCATCCAGGGGATTGTCTTTCCATTATGAGAAAAAAGCTGGAAGATTGTGGCGTTCAGGTTGTCGATGAAGAAGCATTTTTAGGAAATGATGTTTTTGATCATGAAAAGAAAAATGAATTTGTCAGCAGGATACTGGAAGCATATGTACCCTGATGCAGTATCTGACATTAATGTAATTACTATGCAGGTGAACTCATGAAAACGATAATCATATTTCATTCCCATTCGGGAAAAACCAAACAGGTTGCAGAAAAAATTAAAAATAGTCTTTCAGGAGATTTGGTTGAAGTATCTCCCAAACAAGCATATTCATCCCTGATGGTATATCCAAAAGGGTGCTATCGTGCCATGAAGGGAGAAGTAGATGATATAAACCCTGAAAAGATAGATGTCGTTGAGTATGATATGGTGGTGATTGCATCACCTGTCTGGGCAGGAAAACCAACTCCCGTAATAAACGGTGCTATCAAGGCTCTTAACGGATGTTCCGGAAAAAAAGCGTGGCTTTTCCTGACATGTGGAGCTGAAAATAGCGGAAAGGAAGCCGTTCCTATATTTAAAGCAAGACTTGAAGATATGGGTCTTGTTGTTTCAGGCGAGACGGTTCTTGATAAAACCCATGTACATGATCAGGTAGTGATAGAGGATCTCATTTCCAAAATCCGGACTGTCGGCGATATGGCATGAATACAACTCTCTATTACTTTTCAGGAACTGGAAATTCATTATCTGTTGCACGGAAAATTGCTTCAATTCTCGGTGATACAACCCTAATTTCTATTCCTTATATGATGAAAGGCGGTTTTGAAATCGAGGCTCCGTCTGGCAGGGTTGGTATCATCTGTCCGGTATATGATGCAGGAATCCCTGTCCTTGTCCGGGATTTTTTAAGCCAGTTAGATCTCCATGATTCTTCGTATGTTTTTGCTATCGCAACCTTTGGCGGAGCCGGAGGATCTGCCCTAAAAATGATTGATGGCGATCTTCGGAAAAAAAATGGTAAAGGTCTTGATGCCGGATTCCTGGTTAAGATGCCGGGGAACTTTCCACCCCTTTATGTACCCCCGTCCGGACAAAAAATGACAAAAATACTTCAGGATGCAGATGAACAGATCCACCGGATTTCAGAGACTATACAGGAAGAAAAACCTCAGAAGATAGGATTGTTCATTCTTTCGTCATTGATGCAGGCAGCATTGTATGGGGGTTTTTCCCGTGGAGTTCATACCATGGATGAAAAATTTTTCGTTTCAGATGCATGTACCGGTTGTGGTACCTGTGTCCAGGTCTGTCCGGTGCAAAACATAACTCTTGAAAATGAAAAACCGGTATTCCATCATCATTGTGAGCTCTGTTGTGGATGTTTGAATTTCTGTCCGGTCCAGGCAATCGATCTTGTATTTCTTAAAGGAACAAAAGGAAGAGGGAGATATCACCATCCGGAAGTGAGTGTCACTGATATGAATAAGGGACAGTGTGGATCATATTAACGCGTCCATGATTTTACCGGTTTTGAATCCATCTTTTTTTCTCACGATAATTTTTCCCAAGTTCACAAATTCCCTGCCATTTTTCTTTTTCCATCCGTTTTAATCCGATATTTGCCTTATCCTTTTCAAATGCAATCTCTTTTTGTATCTTCAGATATTGTTCCAGGCGACCGGGCATCAGAGTTCCTTCTGTTATTGCCTGAATAACCGCACAACCCGGTTCATTCTGATGAGTGCAGTCAGAAAATTTACATCCGGCTGCAATACTTTCAATATCTGAAAATTCTTCACTCAGATGTTCTCCGGCGGTCCAGACCCTGAGTTCCCGCATGCCTGGTGTATCCACGATAGAGCATCCGGAGGGAAGTGTTGTCAGATGTCTTACCGTTGTGGTATGTCTTCCCTTTCCGTCATCTTCACGAATTTCTCCGGTTTTCTGAACACTGGTTCCGGTCAGGGCGTTCATAAGGGTGGATTTTCCGACACCGGATGAACCAAGGAATATTACGGTTTTTTGTGAACCCAGGTAGGGCTTTAGTACATCAAGACCTGAGGACTGCAGGGCACTTACCGGAAAAACCGGGACATCTCCTATTTCCCGGTGAATTTTATCAATAAATGGTGAGATATCATCACAGGTATCGGCTTTGTTAAGGAGAATTACCGGGTGTGCTCCAGATGCCCTGACGATGAGCATGTACCGAAGCAGCCGGGGAATGCTGAAATCATGTCCGGGATCAGTAATGATAAAAACCGTGTCTATATTTGCAGCGATTACCTGTTCTCCGGTATGTTCACCAGAGCCACCTCGTGAGATGGTAGTTCTTCGCTCCAATATCGAGACAATCATCTTTGTTCCGGAATCCGGATCCGAGAGTACCACGACGAAGTCCCCTACAATGGGAATCATCTTTTTGGTCTTCATCGCTCCTGATATGGGAAGTGATATGATGCCTTCAGGAGTTATAACATCATACCTCGTTTTATGAGCAGTGACTACTCTTCCGGGAATATATGGTCCTTTAAAGGAAGAGAAAAGAAAATTCCAGTCTTCATCCCATCCAAGGTTTTCAAATGTGATATGTGATGAATTTGTAAGATCTATAGAATTGTCCATATAAAAGGTTTCTAAAATAGATATAACAGATTTCTCTTATCTTCTTCCGGAATAAAACATGCCATGATATCGTTATAACCAAGCATTTTTCTCTCCTGATATTGATTCTCTTTGCTGAATTCTATGGGAGAGTTAAGTGATACCATACAGACCATCTGTAAGGATGAAGGAGCTGAATATATCGGATTTGCTGATATTGCTTTATTAAGAACAGAAGTCATCAGACAGGGAGGTGAGAGGCTTTCTCCATATCCGGTTGCCGTGGTATTTGGATTTGTTCTCCAACATTCTTTGGTGGATCTCTTACATGATGGAACCAGGGGAGAGAAGAATGTCTATTATCATCATGCCTATCAACTTATCAATACCCGGATTGATCTTCTAACGTCCCGGGTTGCGGATATTATTCAAAAATCCGGGTCTCGTGTGTTTCCAGTCCCTGCTTCACAGAGATTTGATAATGAAAAAATTTCAGCAATTTTTTCACACAAATTAGCCGCAAGGCAGGCCGGATTTGGATGGATTGGGAAAAGTTGTATGCTTATCACTCCCGAACATGGTCCACGTGTTCGGTGGGGTAGTGTTCTGACAGATGCACCGCTTCCTGCAATTTCTGCACCAATGAAAGAAAAATGCGGGAAATGCCGGGCATGTATTGATATCTGTCCGGTCCAGGCATATACCGGAGAACCATTCCGGGAGGGAGAACCAAGAGAAGTCAGATTTAACGCACAATTGTGTGATAAATATTTTGATGATCTGAAAATCCGGAATGAAGAATCGGTCTGTGGTTTGTGTATGTATATCTGTCCATATGGACGAAAAAAACGAGGAAAACCTATCTCTTCTAAAAACCATGAGATTCAAAGGTAATATTGTCTTTTTCATCTCTCTTCTCTTTAAAACTAACTCGATTTGGTCTTTTCTGCGAAGAAAAATCCGGCATCTGTTTTTCAGATCCCTGAGTTCCCATATTAGTACCAGCAATTATACGATCGATGAAAGATGGATTAATTTTGGCAATAGTTTCCATTAACTTAATTCCTTCATCTTTTTTCCCCAATCCATTCAAAGCAATAGCATCTCCAAGCAGAGCTCCAAAATGAACGGGATTATTCGCTAATATTTTTGTATAAATCTGATGGGCTTCTTCATTTTGATGCAATTCCTGGAGTATTGTTGCCTTTTGCAGGAGGAAAGTACTGTCCTCAGACATGATAGCCTCTGCTTTTTTGACAAATGAAAGGGCTTCATCATATTGCTTGTTTTTTACCATTAACTCAGCCATAGCAAGGGTTGCGTAACTATGATTGGGGTTTTTTTGAAGAATTTGTGTTATAGCTGATTCTAGTTCATTAATTTCATCGGATTCAAACGTTCTTTTTCTCAGTAAAGTAAGGACAATACGATAATATGTGGCAATCAATTTTTCTGCATCATCTCCGGAGTAATTTCCGATATGATCGTAATTCATACTATCATCAACCATTGGAAAATGAAGCCCAAATTTCTGAGTTTCCTCTTTTAAACGAATGATAACATCTGAATATAATTTACGTGATCTGAAAAAATTACCAACTTCAAAATAGCAATCAGCAAGACAGTGAAGGAGATTAATTTCAGGTTCGATAAGTTCAAAAGCCTGCTCTCCAGCTGATATTGCTTTATCATATCTCTTTTTTTGGTGATGCATTGTAAACAATGTGACATACCCAATCTGATAATCCGGCCTGATTTTTACTGATTGGTCAAGGAGTGAGATTGCTTCATCATCTTTTCCAGATTGAAAAACGAGGGATCCAAGATTGTGGAGTGCACGATAATTGTCCGGTTCTAATTGAATGCATCTTCTGTATGCACGTTCTGCCTTATCATATTCACCGGCCTGAGAACACACAATTCCATGACTCATCCAGGCATCTGCATTTTCCGGAATTAATTTTACCAGTTCATCACCCTCTTTGATGAGATATTCGGGTGATTTTGTTGCAATGAGACATTTTTATCGCTGGACAAGGGCTATTTCATGTTTAGGTTCAAGCCGGAGAACATGTTCATAGAGAGTTAGGGCACGGTCATGATGGCCCCTGCTTTGAAATTTCTCTGCATCTTGAATCCTTCGTTTTATTAATTTATCCTTATTCATTCCATGTCTCCGGAGAGTCTCTTATTATTAGATTTAATGGTAAATAAGGTTACAGAGAATTAAAAAAAAATGGTAAAATTAAGCCTGAGCTTTTTTAATTTGGAATGAAAATATCGCTGCACTTATGCCACCAAGAAGAGCAAATGCTCCTGCAATCAATGGCAATGCAAAGGCTGCTCCATACGGGAAGATAAGCAGGATAATGCCAAATATTACACTTAAAATACCAAGTATTCCGGCTCCTGCATCCTTTGACCGGTATGCTTCATAGAGTTTTGTTCCTCCGATTAATAAACCCCAGAACCCAATCAGGAATATGAGCATGGTAAGGACAACCAGAGTTCCCCACATCGGGTAAGTCATAATGGCTATTCCAGCAAGAATACTAATTACCGCCAGAAATATCTTCCATCCCATGTTTGATTTGTCCTGGAATAAACTGACCATGGTAAAAATTCCTCCGACAAACCAGTATGCCCCCATGAACAGGACCATGTAATAGGTTGTAATCACCGGAGTTGTGATAAGCATAATCCCTACGATTATCGCCATAAGCCCCCAGACAAGAACAAGCCACCAGGGCATACTTCCTACAGAAGCTGCAATTTCCGCGTTTGATGGTACTTCATCACTCATGTTATCATGAACATATCCATGAGAGAATGGATAACATTTTGCTAAACTCAATGATTATAACAAAAAAACGGATTTAAATATTTTAGAAAAAAGAGGGTTATAAATTACTGGAATTTGTCCTTGTTACTATTCAGTTCGTCTATGGAACTGATGGTCACATATTCAGGAACAACAAGTCCGATTTTAGCCCCTTCAAGGGTTTTTCCTACCTCTACCAGGTCATCACGATATTTATTCATGTAATTAGCCTGGGTTTGTGGTAGCCATGCTGAAATTGTGCAGTCAAGGTCACCGGTAGATACAGACTGGTACAATGGTCCTGCATCAACGGCAATTAACTGGGTCTTATATCCGGCCTGTTCATAGACTTTTTTCAGTACATTGGTGCTTGCAATTTCTGAATCCCACAGGACATATCCGATTTTTATCAGTGATCCGTCTCCAACAACATCACCTATCCAGGATAAAACCTGATCCTGGTGAGCAGTAACATACTCTTCTGCAGCAACTTCAGCACTCTTTCCATCTTCTATGGCAAGCATGACCATTGCCATATCGTCAGCTGTCCAGTGGAACCTGGATAAAATTTCGTATGCTCCCTTATTATCTGTTTCAAATCCCTTTCTTGCAAGAGCTCCGATGTATTCCTCACCGCCATAGATACCTTTTGGATCATCTAAGTATTTGAGGTCAAATCGAGCAAATTTCCAGTGTGGTGTCCATCCTGTAACGACAATCCACTTCCCGTCTTTTACTGCTTTTGTCAGTTCTGATGCCATGCCTGCACTACTGCTTGCTACGAGGGTATAATCAAGTCCGTACTCGGTAATGGCATCTTCCGTGTTTTGCATGATCCCGGCACCGGGTTCAATACCGATAATTTTACCATTCTGACTTGAAGCAGACTGGTCACCTCCGGTGCATCCCGCGAATAAGATAAAACTAATGAGGCATATTCCTATCAGCACAATCATTGTCTGTTTTTTAATTTTCATGAGTATTCTCCGTTAACTTAAATTTCTAAATCTTTGTTCACATTTCCCGTACCGGGACAAGGTTCTGGCTTAATCGGTCAAGAATTACCGCAATAATCACAATGGCTAGACCTGCTTCAAATCCTGAACCTATGTCTACCCGCTGGATTCCATAAAGCACCTGGTATCCAAGTCCACCAGCTCCAATCATGGATGCGATAACGGTCATGGATAGAGCTAACATGATACACTGGTTTACCCCTGCCATAATAGTCGGAAGAGCAACGGGAAGTTCAACCTTGATTAGCTTCTGGAATGGAGTTGTTCCGAATGCATCTGATACTTCGATGAGTTCTGCAGGGATCTGCCTGATACCAAGGTTGGTAAGTCTGATAGCAGGAGGCATGGCGAATACCACGGTAGCGATTACACCCGGCACATTACCCAGTCCAAAGAATATAACTGCCGGAATAAGGTAGACAAATGAAGGCATTGTCTGCATAAGGTCAAGAAATACCCTGATAACCTGGTTAAACCTGTTTGAATGTGATGCAATAATTCCAAAAGGTATACCGATAAGCAGAGCAACCAGGGTTGAAACGATGACCAAAGATAGGGTTTCCATAGAATAGTCCCACAAATTCAGGTCCCAGATCAACAAAAGGCCTATAATGCAGAGGATGGGCAGGTCCAGGGATCCCATAATTTTCTTTTTTGTGCTTTTTTTCTTTGAAATTCCGTTAAATTTCAAACCAAATGCAACAATTGCAAGAATAAGGATGAGTAAAACCGGAGGGAAGGCACTTAAAATATTATAAAATGTACTCATCAGAGTGCTTAAAATGCCGGTAATGGCATCAAGGAGCCAACTAAGATTATTACTGATCCAGTCTACCAGTTCTTCAATGCAATCTCCCAATGGAAGCCGGGGGAAAGGTGGTGGCGTCATAGTGATGCTCCTGTTCTTCCAAGAGCCGAGAGAACTGATCCTCTCACGATAACCCCTTTAAGCCTCTTTTCTTCATTGATTACTGCCAATGGAAATTTACTGTCAGCAATAACCGGAATAATATCTGATACCGGGGTATCAAGGGAAATAGTAATGACATCAGGAATGATGATATCCTGCAGTGAAAGCCCTTCTCTTCCAGCACGAAGGGCATCATCGACGGTGATAATTCCCTTCAGTTCACGGTTTTTTGCTACAACAAAGATGGTAGATATTCCGGCTTCTCTCATCATTCTTAAAGCTACATGAGGGCCAGAAGTTGCATGGATCATGGGATCAGGGACCTTCATAACATCTTTTGCTGTAAGAACACGAGACAAATCGACATCCTCAACAAACTTCTCTACAAATTCATTTTTTGGTTGCGTCAGAATTTCTTCAGGTGTTCCGATCTGAACAATCTCACCTGCCTTCATGAGGCCTATCCGTGTTCCAAGTTTTAAAGCTTCATCAAGATCGTGCGAAACAAATATGATGGTCTTTTCAAGTCGGTCCTGAATATCAAGAAGTTCATTCTGCATATCCCTTCGTATCATCGGATCTAATGCAGAAAATGCCTCATCCATGAGGAGAATATCTGGTGAACTTGCAAGAGCCCGTGCCAGACCCACCCTTTGTTTCATTCCGCCAGATAACTGGTCCGGGTATGAATGTTCATAACCAGAGAGTCCTACCAGGTTTAATGTCTCCTTTGCAATTTCTGCCCTCTCTTCTGCTGATTTACCCTGAATTTCAAGACCAAATGCAACATTGTCCAGAATATTCCGGTGGGGAAGAAGTGCAAAACTCTGGAATACCATTCCCATTCTGGTCCTTCTGATGGTTCTCATCCGATCAGGTGAAACTAAGGCAATATCTTCACCATCAAGGAGAATTGATCCTGCCGTTGGATTGATGAGGCGATTTATACACCTGAGAAGAGTGGATTTTCCACACCCGGAAAGACCCATCAGAACAAAAATCTCGCCTTTTTTAACAGAAAATGAGATGTTTTTTAATGCTACTACGTGACCCGTTCTTTCCTGGATTTCCTTCGGTGTACATCCTTTTTGTACATGTGCCAGGATTTTATTGGGTCTGGGTCCAAATATCTTAGTAAGGTTTCTTACTTCGATAATATACCCTGAATTATCATCTGTTTCCACTGTTATTAACCGTCCCTATGGAGACTCTGCCCATTCCAACTATACTAAGGGGTAAGCTATAATAACTGTTTTGGAAGGGATTAATAAGAAAATATGCAGTTTAAATTAAAATTTTAGACAGGAGTATCTTTAAATCAGGATTTGATATTATCATTCCTGATAAAATGATTATTTATGTCCTGATTTAGATAATATCGAAGATTAGATGAATATTTGTTCAGCGATAAATGGCATAATTCGTTACCTGACTGGATCTGGTTCAAACTCAGACTTACAATAATTTCATGTTACATGTTTTCATTAACACTAGCTTTTTTATCCACTTAGAGCTAGATGATACCACATGACAACTGAAGAGATCTTTCGTCAAGCTGCAGATGATCTCAGCAGACTTGTATCAGCAAAAAATATCCTGGGAGAACCTATTGATCTGGGAGATAAGGTAGTAATTCCTGTTACAAGATTTGGCATCGGAATTGGAGCAGGGAGCGGTAAAGGGAAAGAAGGTGATGGAAGTGGAGCAGGATGTGGTGGAGGAATTGAACCAGTTGCTCTTCTTGTTGCACATAAGGATGTTGCCGGGGCAGAAGGAATCCAGGTATTTTCACTAAGAAAGGACAACCCGGTAGCCCAGGTTATCACCGCTCTGAGTGAAACCCTTGTTCCGCAGGTTGTTGGTCTTATTAAGGAACAGAAAGGTGAAAGAGAAGAAACCAAAGAAGAAGAAACGAGTGAATAACGGTACAATCATATGATACATCCGACTGGAGTAATACTCATTCCAGTCGGTTTTATTGTTCTCTATTCTTTAATATTCTGGTATATTTATCGAACCCCCCTTGTTTTGTCCGGATTATTATCCCGCGACAGTGCCAATCTTTTTGGAGATGTAACTGTTCGCTATAGTCTTATGAGTGTCCGGATTAGAATTGGCAGACCTATTGAAGGAACAATTCGGATCTCTACAAAACAAGTGTATTCTTTTCCTATCTCTCTCTCAGAATCTCCTGATGAAAGTAAAGAAGGAAATATCAAAGATGAAAAAAAATCTTTGTCAGAAATCACCGGGTATATCTCACCCATTTTCAGATATATAAATAAAATAATCGACCATATTCACATTGATTCTCTATTCTGCCATGCAGTCCTGGGATGTGGTGATCCTTTTACAACCGGGCTAGTATATGGTTACATCCAGGCGATAATTCCAATCTTTAACCGTAAATATGGAGATATTTCTATTATTCCAGACTTTATCAATCCACGATTAGAAGGTAATATTGGATTGAATGTACTGATCACATCACCAATAGCCCTGATCATTTTTGCAGGCAGGATTTTCTTTCCTGTTTTTTTCTATTACAAATTCAGGGTGAAATGATTTATGAGAGAAACCCAGGAAGAAATTAGAATAATTTGTCCCCCGATGACTGTGACCGGAAGGCAAATTTATCCAGTTGTTCGGATCACCTCATTATCCTCTGATTATGCTGGTATCCTGGCTACTAATCCTGTCGGGTTGCTTATTATGGAAAAAAGCCAATGGTTTTTTATTCCATTAGATGATGAAATTGGTGATATGGAAATAATACTTGAGGATATTATAAAATCACAGGAACCGTTATCATAATCAGCATTATTGCTGAAAAAATATGTCAATACCTTCTGGGGATTCTTTTTTTATTCTATACATCAGATTTTATGTACAAAATTGTGTGGTTTTATCATTCTATGAATAAATTATGGGATAAATGGAACTTTTTGGTTTTTTC
Source organism: Methanomicrobiales archaeon (assembly GCA_012729535.1). Classification (GTDB taxonomy): domain Archaea; phylum Halobacteriota; class Methanomicrobia; order Methanomicrobiales; family Methanospirillaceae; genus Methanospirillum. The sequence goes on from JAAYCY010000055.1 coordinate 106,386, forward strand.
TTTAATAATTATGTTATTTCTCATTCTTTCGGGATCCGGATCCGAAATAACAGTTGTTTCCATGGTTTATGTTGGAGAAAAAAGTGATTACAGTTATCTCTCGCAAGCATTTTTCGGTCTTGAAAAAGCACGGGAAGATTTCAATATTGGCGTTAGAGAGATTACCTGGAATTCATCCGTCCCGGAAGATCCGGTTATAGATTCACATGGAAACCGCTCCTCCATGGTTTTTATTATGGGGAATATCATGAACGGATATGAACAGAATATTTCCCGACAATATCCAGATGTTCCTCTGGTAATGATTGATGGATCAGAAGTATCTGGAACAACCAGTAAGTCAATATTCTTTTCCATGTACGGTGCCAGTTACCTGGCTGGAGTACTGGCAGCCAACAAAACAAAAACCGGTAATCTTGGAATTATTGCAGGAGTGGATGCTCCGGTCATTCGTGGTTTTTCTGACGGATTTCTGGATGGGGCTAAAGCTGAAAGACCTGATGTGAATGTTACAATTTCCTATATTGCAGATGATTACTCCGGGTTTTCCATGCCGGAAAAGGCCGGAGAAATTACCCATGAAATGTACGCTAATAATACCGATGTTATCTATGGTGTTGCCGGAGGTTCCGGACTTGGAATAATCAATTCAGCACGAAATCTATCCGGTCTTTACATTATCGCCACTGATGCTGACCAGTCCGGGCTTGCACCGGAGACGGTAATTGCATCAGCCATCAAAAGTCTTGATACTGTGGTATACGATGAGATAGAAAGATACGTTTCCGGCTCATTTTCTCCAAGTTCTGATGTCCGATCTCTGGCGGATAGCGGTTCGTCACTGGTGTCAAATCCTCTGTTTGAAAATATTAGTTCCTTTATTGAAATCCGGAATAATGAGGCAATAGAGAAAGAAAAAAATTATTTTCTCTCTCATTCTCTCAGGTAATTTTCAAAAAAAAAATAGGGATATAACTGATTATTATCCATTAAAATGGTGATAATCGTATATATTTTTTATATATTCCTGTTTTCGATGACTACTTCCATTTACCGGAGGTTTCAGGTATCCTATCTCCTGGGTCTGCTCTGCCGGACAAAAAGGGCATAATGCTGCATCTACATCATGGGCTTTTGTCCTGACCGGACAATAATATACTCCTTCGATGAAATCAACCCTATCTCCTCCGGGAAATGGCATTCCAACTGGATGTCCGGGTATTTCCTGGACAAACATGCAAAACCCGGATAACAGGTATTTGAGAAATCGTATCCTGGACACAATATCATCACCTGGACATTTCCTGGCTACCATGTCCCAGTATTCTTTTACATTTTCTGATACTGGTGTATGTAGTGTGGAAAAACTGCCTTGTTGTTTCATAAGCCGGATCTTCTGAAATGTCCCATCAAGAAATGCTGCGATTGTCTCTTCAAGTTCTCTTTTGTAATCCGGTGATAATGAATCTATTTTATCTGAAAAGTTCACTTTCATCTTCGTAAGGTACCGCGGTGAATATTCCAGGACAAGATCCGCAATTGCCATTCCCAGATTGCCTTTGGATTCACAATCTTTCAGCTTATCACAAATTTCTGGAATTGATAATTCCTCAGATCCGTTTCCGGTAGATGATGAAAATGTGCTCATATTGTTCACTATGGTTTTTTTGTGTTACATTTCCAATATCAGGAGACTCACACTTATTAGCTTACTAATCTTTCATACCTTGTGATAATGGTAATTGCGTTTGATCAATCATTGATTTGTGTTACATGTGATGCAAAGATTTAATACCAATATGGCAGGATTATCCTGCCATGAGATGATTGATCATGTTATCTGGCACTATTCCTGGTATCTTCTCACTTTCAAAAAAGGATATTATACTTGCTGCTGAAATGCTTACTTCTTCTTTTGCTTCAGATCCTAAAACATTGCACCTTTTTACTGATCAGAAGAGTGAACTTTTTTCTGCATTATTTCGTTTTGAAATCTCCTATGGAATAAGATACGGGTGGGTTCATACCCTTTCTTCTCCACCTGTGGGGGTTGCAATCTGGCTTATGTCAGATAAATCTGAAATTACTTTTATCAGGGCACTTTTTTCGGGTGGTATGGCATTGCAACGGTCAATTGGAAAGGAAAATATGAACCGTCTGCTGGATTTTTCTCAATATATCGATAAAAAGCATGCCGTAAAAATGCCCTACCATCATCTGTACCTCTTTGTTCTTGGTGTCCATCCGGATTTCCAGGGACAGGGTGTTGCTGGAAAACTTCTCCGTCCTGTACTTGAACGTCTTGAAAAAACTAAAACTGACTGTTATCTCACGATTCAAAATGAGAAAAATGTAAGTTTAAATGAACACTTTGGTTTTGAACCAATCTCTCGGGGATTGATTGAGGGCATGGACATTCCTTTAATTACCATGAAAAAAACGGTTTAGAATATTCAGGCTACTCCGGTAACTGCACTGAGTTTTCCCCTGAACTGACTCATAAAGAGGTTATAGTAAAATCCTTTCTTTTCCATCAATTCATCATGAGTTCCCCGTTCTACTATCTCTCCCTGGTTTATTACAAGTATACAATCTGCATGCCTGATTGTTGAGAGACGGTGAGCAATGATAAACGAAGTTTTCCCTTCCTGCAGGTGTAACAATCCGTTCTGAATAATCTTTTCTGTCCGGGTATCCACGTTACTCGTTGCTTCATCAAGTATCAGAAGTCTTGGGTGTGCAACCATGGCTCGTGCAATAGTTAGCATCTGCCTTTGGCCCTGTGAAAGATTTGCACCCCCGTCCATCAGGAAGGTGTCAAATCCTTCAGGCTGGGCCATGATAAACTCATATGCACCTGCCTGTTTTGCCGCTGCAATGCATTCCTCATCAGTTGCTCCTTCCCGTGCATATCGAAGATTTTCCCGAATCGTTCCGGAAAAAAGGAACGGTTCCTGCAGTACCTGGGCGATTTGTGATCGTAAACTGTCTTGTTTTACCGTGTCTATACTGGTATCGTCCACGCTGATTGTTCCTGATATGATATCGTAGTACCTGGTCAGAATATTAATGATAGTGCTTTTTCCAGCCCCGGTAGGCCCGCAAAGACCAAAGATCTGTCCGGGAGTAGCATGAAAGGAATTGTCTTTCAGGATAGTCCTGCCAGGAACATAGGCAAAAGTAACATCATCAAATTTGACCTCACCAGTTATTGCAGGCATTTGTCCTGACCCTGGTTTGTCAGCAACTGCCGGTTTTTCATCCAGAATCTGAAATACCCTGTTAGCTCCTGCGGTTGCATTCATGATAACCGCATAGGATGAGAAGATCTGAGAAAGAGGTGATGATATACTGGATGAAAGACCGAGAAATGCTACTAGTTCACCAAGCTTGATGTTTCCATGAATAATCATCGCTCCCCCAACAACCAAGAGCAGGATCATCTGCAGGTTTGCCATGATGGTTGCTGCCGGCATGGATGTAAGTGCAACAAATTCTGCCTTCCCACCGATCCTGGCAACGTGTTTTGAGAGACTTGAAAATGAATTAAGAACTGATTCTTCCTGTTGATAGGCAATCGTCACTTTCTGGCCGGCAAGGTGCTCTTCTGCAAAACCATTGAGTTCCCCGAGTTGTTCCTGCATATGATCAAATGCAGGCCCTGATATTCTGGCAATAGTAGAAGAAATTGCAACGATTCCAAAGACAGCAAGGTATACCAATAGGGCAAGGAACGGATTGATTATCAGCATTACAACTGTGAGCACGATGATGGTGGTCAATGACTGAAGGACCTGTTGTATTCCGTTGGAAAAGAACTGGTCGATAACATCAGTATCATTGGAGATCCTGCTCATTAGTTCTCCAATAGGCTGACGGTCAAAAAATCCCAGGGACAGAGTTTGTAAATGAGTAAACAGTTCATTCCGGAGATCATACAGGGCATCCTGTGAGATATCAGATAGTAGACGCTGAGCAAAATGACCACATACAAAGAGTGCTACTGCATCCAGGATAAACAGGAAGAAAACATGTTGAAGATCAGGTATTGACTGGTTTTCAGTGATTATGTCTGTTGCAGTACCCATCAGGGTAGGAAGAATACCCATGGCCAGGGAAAAACCTAGCATGAGAATGAGAGCTGCCGACAATCTGAACCGGTATTTTGTCAGGTATGACAGGAGTCTTTTTACTGTTTTTTTCATCGTATCCAGACCCTGTGCGGTTTTCTCCTGATCTGGATTACTGGTTTTATTCATGCTGCACCTCCGGGACGAAGGCCTCTGCCTAACTGTGATTCATATATTTCCTGGTAAAGTGGATTTTCTGCCAGGAGTTCTGCATGTGTTCCACTCGCGATTATTTTCCCCTGTTCCATCAGGACAATCCTGTCAGCAGTAATAACCGAACTAATTCGCTGTGCAACAATGAATTTCGTTGCCTTACTCATTATATCAGATATTGCATCCTGTATGCGGGCCTCGGTTGCCACGTCACATGCACTGGTACTGTCATCAAGGATGAGAATTTTGGGCTTTGGAGCCAGAGCTCTTGCGATAGCCAGTCTCTGCCGCTGTCCGCCAGAGAAGTTAGACCCTCTTCGCGATACCTTTCCATCATACTCTTCCGGAATATTACTGACAAAACCATTTACATCTGCAGCCTTTGATGCAACCAGCATTTCATCATCGGTTATCTCATCTTTTCCAAATATGATGTTCTCCCGAATCGTTCCGGAAAAAAGGACCGGCTCCTGCAGGCAGATACCAACAATACTTCTGAGAACACCCTGAGAAATGTCCCGTACATCGATGCCATCAATGGTGACTCTGCCTTTGGTGACATCATAAAACCTGGGGATTAATGATACCAGAGATGATTTTCCACAACCGGTTGCACCGAGAAATCCAATCGTCTCTCCTGGTTCAGCAATCAGGTTGATATCCTTAAGTACCTCTCCTTCCGGGTTGCCTGCATCATCTCGGTATGAAAAGGAGACATTTTCAAAGACTACTTTACCTGCTATTTTCGTGACATCAACCGGAACCGGGTTATCAGGATCGACAATTTCCGGAAATGCATCAAGAACTTCAAAAATTCTGGATAATGACGCTTTTGCCTGTGTGATGAATGGTAATACGATAGCGATGATCAGGAGTGGCATCATCAGGATGAGGATATACTGGGCAGTTGAAGTAACATTTCCAATCTGAAGACCTGAACCGGTTAATACATCTATTCCGCCAAAATAGTATACCGCTCCAAATCCCATTATGGACATTCCAATAATTGCGGGCATCAGGTATGCCATCACATGCTGGGGACGAAGGGCAGCTTTTCGTAAATCCTGGGCTGCATGTTGAAATTTGTCTATTTCATAATTCTGCCTGACAAATGCCTTCACAACCCTGATACCGGTGAGTGTCTCCCTGAGTGCCTTATTTACATTATCTATCCTGATTTGTTTTTGTCTGAATGCAGGTTCAACGATCACGAAATAGATGATGAGCGAAATGGTAAGAAGGATAAGAAGGGTGATCATTATCCACATCAGGCTTGGAGCCATGAAATGTAGAATGATGATGGTGCCAATGAGAAGAAGTGGTGCCTGCATCAGTTGCATAATTGACTGCATAACCGCAATCTTCACGTTATTGATATCGGTAGTTAGTCTTACCAGAAGATCGCTCGCCCTGAATCGGTCAATATTTCCAAAAGAGAGTGTCTGAATTTTTTCAAACACCTGTTTTCGAAGGACATGGGTGCAGTATTCTGCTGACCAGACTGCAATAGATGCGTTGGCAATCTGACATATTCCTGCAACGACTGCAGCAATGAGCATTAAAAAACCCAGATCAAGAACATTTTCGAAATTTCCGGTAAGTATTCCAAAATCAATTAATGCAGCACTCAGTGCCGGGATAACCAGGGTTCCCCCGGCAACAATAATATTCAATAAAATGGATAGAAGAAACCATCGTCTATATCCTATAAATATCTGGAATAATCGCCTGAAGTGTGAAATTGTCATCAGATAATCACTACCTGCAGGTATCATTTCCGGTTCAATAGGTGATAAAAGAAACGTTCGTTACCCTGGTGGGGACGATAGGTAGACCGATTAATCCATTTATTATCGGGATGTTAAATCTTATGAATTCAGATGAATTATCGGATAATTTGTGTATTCTCATTTATGTGATGTTGCATTGTTCTCCCGGTTTTTTGTGAACTTAATAATCCTTCATCCAAAAGCTGTAACAGGTGCCAGCCTGCAGCTTGGGCTGCTTCAGTTTTACCCCGTATCCTGTCTGGAAAGACCCAGACTGTGCTGTAACATTATCATTATCTGGTGCTTTGACGGGGAAGCAGTAAGACTGATAGATCTTTTTTCTTCCGCTTAGTAACCGGGTGGATAATAACGCAAAAATCCTCCCGAATGGATCTTTGTTACCTGACCAAATCGTTCCAGCTGATCCAGGTGATGCCGGACAGTCCCAAGTTCCATATTCATTGCTGAAGCGATTCCCCGAAGATGGATTCCGGGGTTCTGAAATATGAATTCATATATCTCTCTTCTTGAATGTGATTCAAATAGGGTACTTTTGCTGATGAACCGGTATCCAAGAAATATTATTTGTTTCATCACGAGGTATATCGGGCTTTAGAAAAACTACCTGTGTGATAAATAACCAGACAGGAAGTTCCCATACCTGTACATGTACCGGACTGGTTGGTATCGAATCTGGTAAATCCTCATATGCACTGGAAACTACATATCGGTCTGCCATTATTTGGAGAATGTATATTGAATCGTTATGGCACATTTCTATTCGGCAAATTATATGATTTCTGATAATTGGCATGAACGTTACCCTTCTGGCTTTTGAGGGTTGCACAAATACATATGGCAGAGCTCAGGCCTCGTTTGATGGACCGTGCACAGGGCAAGACCTTCTCTATCAAATCTTAAAAACGGGCATGCAAGAGGGCGTTTATCTTGAATCGTGGTGTTGGAAAAAAGATAGGTTTTGTCTGGATCAATGGTGACAATCTGCTGGACTCCGGTGATCAGGTACTGGATTTTGTATTCAAATGGTCCGGTTTGTTCCATGATACCAAAGACATCGGCCATGTAACTACAACATGTTCCACATCGCCTGCAGGAATTTACCATGTTATGTATAGACCACCTGTTTTTCCTCATGTATTCTCGTATTCACGTAAAACACATGAGAAGTTCTTTTTCCGATAACCATGAATATGATCTTTCTGTGGTTCTCATTCCTGGCATGATCTCCAGTTGTGGAAACACATTAATAGGATGCATCTCACATATGATATCATGGTTTCTCCGGAAGACCTGGAATGTATCAAGCGGATTGCTCTTATGGGTGGTCTTAATGCGCCGGTTTTCCTCAAAACTCTAAGTCTTGGTTCTGAGCTCGGGTTTAGTCCACAGACGGCGTCCCGAAGATTACGGTCCTTAGAGCAGCAGGAACTCATAACCCGGGTGCTTGGAACTGACGGGCAGCAGGTAACCATTACAAGTAATGGCGAGGATGCACTCAAACAGGAATACTGTGATTATTACCGGCTCTTTGGAAGACAGGAAAAGAAACTGACTCTTGCAGGAACGGTCCAGTCAGGCCTAGGCGAAGGTGCATACTACATGAGTCTTGTTCCTTACGCAAACCAGTTTCAGGATCTGCTCGGATTCACACCCTTTCCCGGAACTCTCAACATCAAACTAACTCCTGGTTCCATAATCCAGAGGAAACGCCTGTCTGGTGGAAAATGGTTGACTGTGCAGGGTTTTGAGTCAGAGGGCAGGACATTTGGTGAGGTAAGATGTCTGCCCTGTTTCATAAGGGATATTCCCTGTGGCATAATCATTCCGGGAAGAACTCACTATCCTGAAGAACTCCTGGAAATCGTTTCGCCGGAAGGCCTTCGAAAAAAGTTCTCTCTCGAGGACGGGGATGAGATAGCAATAGAGGTGACATTATGAATAAAGATGCTTATACCGCACTCAGGCAGGGTGAAATGGTCCTGCTCTATGATTTTGATGACCGCGAATGTGAAACTGATCTTGCCATACGTTCTGACATGATAACCTCCCGGGACATATGTCAGATGAGAAATGAAGCAGGCGGTCTTATATGCACAGCTATACCTCATCTTGCCGCTCAGAAACTTGGTCTTCCGTTTGCACGGGAAGTACTCAGAAATTGTGCCATGGTAGAAAAATTGGGAGATATCCCGTACGACCCCTCCAATAATTCTTCATTTTCACTGTGGGTCAATCACCGGGACACCTTTACCGGTATTACTGACCGGGACCGGACCACGACGGTCAATGCGATCTCTGCAATAGTAGAGCAGGTACTAAATAACGGACCGGTTTCATTTAAAGAACAGTTCAGGACGCCCGGTCATATGCCGATTCTTATCGCAGCTGAACAACTTTTGTCCCAGCGTCATGGCCAGACTGAACTCTCAGTTGCAATGGCTGAAATGGCAGGTATTAATCCGGTTATAACTATCTGTGAGATGCTGGACGATGAATCCGGGTATGCTCTCTCAAAAGAGGATGCGATGAGGTTTGCCAGGCGCCATAATCTTGCTTTCATTGAGGGGTCAGAAGTCATGGACCGGTGGGAAAAGGCATCATATCCCGGTTGTGAAACTCCACTTGTTGCACCTGCTCTGGCAAACCGGATTTAAGTCTCTTCGTCAACTTCTTTTTCTACAAGTATTCCTTCTTTTGTATCTTCTCTTTCTGTCTCATCAGATCCGGTTCTTGTTTTTATCTCCCGGTGAACAATCAACATACCGGCAATTGTCCCAAGTATGATATTCAGGTAGAAGGTTACAAACCGCCAGAGCAGGACAAATATTCCAAGCATCCCTGCTGGAACGATAAGAGCATAGAGCGAAGAAGTGGATAGTTCCGTAATGCCTGATGATCCCGGCGTTGTCGGTATCATCATAATAATAGCTATGAGTATCTGGAAGAAAAAGGACAGCACGACATAGGGATCCAGTCCTAATCCCATGAGAATGACTGATGCTACCATAAACTCTGTTACCCAGAACAAAACTGTTGTTCCTCCTCCGGCAAGCAGTCCCCATCCGGAATTTCTGGTAAACTGGGTGATGCTTGCAAAAAAATTATCGATTTCGGTATCTGCACAGGCACACATCCGGGATGTAGAGAACCGGGTTCCTGATAATTTACTGGTGATCCAGGTAATGACACGAAGTATAAGGCATTTCATTCGGTCCGGGTACCTGACTGCCAGGAAGGGTATGAAGAGAAAACTCATGAGAAATACCCAGGCAATTATAATGAGAATTATCAGAGTGCTGCTAAACGAGCTCCAAATCTCCCGGGTAAGGAGCATAATGACAACACCCATTCCGGTGAGAACGATACCATCCAAAACCCGTTCCATGATGACAATAGCCGTTGCATCCCCTACTTTTACCCCTGCTCTGAATAGTTCATGAACCCGCACAGGCTCTCCACCTGCCTGACCGGGGGTAATGGTTCCCGCGAGAAGGCCTGCCAGTACCATGTTCAGGGAGTAGAGAAGACCGACGCGGTAACCAAGTGACCGGGACATGAGTACAATCCTAAGGCCCCACAACACTAATGCAAAAATGCGAAATCCTATGGCCAGGATGAGAAAAAAAAGATTAAATGCGAGGATGTACCCAATAGTTTCTTCTGTGAATGTTGTGGCAAAAACCAGTACAATGACTGAGAAACTAAAGAGCATTGAGATTACAAACAGGCTTCTTGATGAGAGTTTCAGGGTTTTTCAGCTCCGGTAAATTTCTATCATGTAAATGGAGATGGTTTAATTGATAAACCTTCTATGTAAGGGGATATCAGTATGTATGTTAAGGTATATTCTGAATAATTTTCTTTACTGGTAGCATGATATCGATAATTGTCCCTGCATATAACGAAGAGAAGCGTATAGGAAGAAGTCTTGCTGCACTCTCAAACCAGACGGTTCCCCGTGATCAATATGAACTGATCGTAGTTGATGGTGGATCAACTGACAAAACCCTGAAAATTGCAGAAGATTATGCAGATCTTACCTTTATTCAGGAATCAGAGCGCGTCGCCGGGGCTAGAAATGATGGCTTTCTCCGGGCTTCGCATGATCTGGTTGCAACTACTGACGCAGACAGTATCGTTGCATCCAACTGGGTGGAAGAGGCAATAAATTCATTCTCTAATTCTGAGGTTGTTTTATCGTTTGGGCCGGTTACTCCGATAGACAAGACGAATGTAGACCGAAGGTATGCTCTCCTTTTTAACGGGCTTATAAAACTAGGTGCCCATTCCGGACTCTATTACTATACCCTCGGATGCAATACTGCCTTTAGAAAAAATGCGCTGTTACGTGCAGGTATGTACCGGATCATGGATGCCGGCGATGATCTTGAGATAGCAGTCAGAATGAGAAAAATGGGTGCAGTGAAGTTTGCACCAAATATGAAGGTGGGGTTTGATTTTCGACGGTACCATGAGTTCGGGTTCTGGAAAACACTGTACGAGTGGTACTACATTGTCCTCCAGGGTGGGATTTCTGATAAGTATTCGTATACTCGCCGTAATTATCACCAGGAACCAGAATGGACAGATACAGAAATTTCTGGAAAGTAATAATGCAAGTCTCTTGTACCGGTAAGGCAAATCATTTACTATGAAATATGCAGCCGGTACGTGTGGGCGTGTTTTTTATCTTCATATCGAACATGGCGAAGATCCTGTTGCTACCATTCAGTCATTTGTCCAGGAAAAAGAAGTGCTTTCAGGCGTTATCCATTTTATTGGTGCGATAAAAAAAGCAATGCTCGTGACCGGGCCAAAGGAAGATGTCCTGCCACCAGATCCCTATAAGGTTGAAGTACCTTTCGCTCATGAACTAATTGGAACCGGTTTTATCAGGTCAGGAGAAGGCGGACCGGTTGTCCATATTCATGTATCTGCGGGGCGGGGAGAAAAAGCCCTTACTGGCTGTCTTCGGGGATCGGCAGAGGTTTTTATTCTTATTGAAGCGGTAATTATGGAATTTGCAGGGATAGAAATCCCGGTAATGCCTGATAAAAAAACGGGAATGATGCTTCCTGATCCAGTTATATCAGTCCGATGAATTAAATCCGGGTCTTTTAACCCCAATCCTGCTTTTTTTCATTTCAATTTCAAAGCCCTGCTCAACGAGCCATCTATGGGAATTGCCACGGTTATGAATCAGGACTTCAATGAGGTCATCCTGTTCATCTATGTCACAGTATAATCTGAATGAATCAATAATCTTTACCATGAGTCCGGTTTCTATTCCATATTTGAGATGTTTTTCATAACTCATCCCATAGTATTGGGCCTGGAACTGCTTTGCTGACCTGATATAAATGGCATTTGTCCCTCCTCCCCGGCCCGGGGCAATCGCAAGGTCTCCACCTGATGTGAGAAGTGACAGGATGGATGATCGGTCAGCTAATGCCAGGTCTGCCATTACGATTGCGAGAGGTTCGTCATTCTCTGCACAAAATTTGTTTATGGTTTCATTTAGTCCCTCTTCCAGGATCTCGACCGGTACATCATCAAGTTGCAACGGAGCTGTTGCAAGAATGAGTGGAGAGCAGCCAGCACTCTTCACCGCATCAACCACGTCCCGGAGCATCATGCATGCAAAAACCTGCCGTTCTTCTTTTGTCAGGATACAGGAGAGCCTGGTCTTTGGATTTATTGGTTTATATGGAATGACTACTGGTATCCGCATCTTGGCAACAGGTTACCGTCATGGATGGAAAAAAGGATCGACACATCAGGCTCTGACTCACCATCACCATAAAGATTCGGTGCACAAAAGACTTGTACAATGTCACGGGTTATCACCTATTCGCGGAATGTCTTTCTGCCACTAACTTTCGTCTGCAGAAATGCCTGCGGATACTGTATTTTTCGTCGCAAACCCGGAGATGGGTGTGTTCTGCCTCCTGGTGAGGTTCGGGATATATTAAAGCGCGGGGCTCAAACCGGATGCACTGAGGCACTCTTCACATTTGGAGAACATCCCGAAGAGGTACCAGGATTTTTGCCATATCTGGAGCAGTATGGGTATACTTCAATTCTTGAATACTGCCATGCGATGGCTGAGGAAGCATTGCGGTCAGGTCTGCTCCCCCATACCAATGCAGGGGTCATGACCTTTGACGAAATGAGGTACCTGTCAGATATCAATGCCAGTATGGGGTTAATGCTAGAAACAACGGCTGATATTCCTGCTCACCGCAACTGTCCGGGAAAAGACCCGGCACAACGAATTGCCACGATAGAGAATGCAGGAAAACTTAAGATTCCATTTACAACCGGGATCCTTCTTGGTATCGGGGAAACTCCTCATGACCGTAAGGAGTCTCTTCTAGTTATTGCAGATCTTCATCGACGGTATGGGCATATCCAGGAGATTATAATCCAGAATTTCTGTCCTAAACCTGGAACTGGTATGAGCTCATTTCCTGGCGCAACACTTGCAGAAATGCAGGAAACGGTAAGAATGGCAAAAGAGATTCTGCCCTCCGATATTGCGATTCAAATCCCGCCAAATCTTGCGGATGCTGCAAAAATTCTTCCATGCGGGGTGACGGACCTAGGCGGGATCTCACCTGTGACGATAGATTATGTAAATCCTGAGCATCCATGGCCTGCTTTTGATGAACTGGTAACTCTGACAAAAGGATATATTCTAAAGGAACGCCTGTGTATCTACCCCCAGTATATCCGGAAGGGGTGGTACCCTGAGTTGCTTAGGGATTGTATCATGAGCCTTAAGGACACTATACATAGGAGAGGTACATCCGTGATACCGGTAACACCACTGTATGTGGGTAAAGCAAAATCAGTATTTGCAAGTGATAATCCCGATGAACTTATTGTCGTTTTCCGAAATGACATGACCGCTTTTAACGGAGTAAAACATGACCAGTTTACTGATAAGGGAAAGCTGAATGCCACAGCATCTGAATTTTTTATGAAGATGCTTGAAACAGAGGGAGTTCCTACTCATTATATCAGAATGGAAGCACCTGATACAATGATTGTCCGTCGCCTGAACATGATTCCCCTTGAGGTAATAGTCAGAAATGTAGCTGCGGGTTCAATGACAAAAAAGTATCCGGTAAAGGAAGGGGCGGTTCTTGACTGGCCGGTGGTTTCCATTGATTATAAGGATGATGAACGGGGAGATCCTATGATCAATGATGACCTCATCCAGGTTCTTCACATCTTAAATTTCAGCGAATTAAAACAGGTCAAGGATATGGCCCTAAGGGTGAACGCTGTGCTTACCAGGTTTTTTGATGAATGTGGAATAACCCTGGTTGACTTTAAGCTGGAATTTGGAAAGTCAAATGGGAAAATCTACCTGGGCGATGAGGTTAGCATGGACTCAATGCGGCTCTGGGATAAAAAAACCGGTGAATCCTTTGATAAGGACGTATATCGGTTTGATAAAGGGGATGTTATTGCTGCATACCGGAATGTACTTGAGCGGATAATTTCAGGGACCACTGGTTGATGGTGGGGTATTGTTCCCTGTCACCTTTTTTTTGATAATTGATAGAAAATACGGTATGGAAGCGATATTTTTTTGGTCGCCTGTTATTGAGTATAATAGGGATAAACCTCCATGAGTGCGGCTAATTTCTGTTCTTTTTAACTTGGCAGTTCTGTTGATAGTATTATATATGAGTAAATAATTCAGCCCACTACATTGATGGTAGTGTGAGTTAAACATTATAGGGAGATCCTGTGGCAGAAACAGAAGAAGAAATAAGAAACTGGGCTTTGGAGTACTCCCGGTCAAAGGGATGGGTCCTGAATCCTGATGCAAAACAACGGAATGCAGTGATAAAAGGTCTTTCCCGTATGTCAGAAAAATATGGGGAACGGTATTGTCCGTGTCGCGTTCGTTCGGGAGATAAAGAAAAAGATAAGGATCTAATCTGTCCATGTGCCTTCCATGTGTATGAACTTGAACAGGCCGGTCATTGTACGTGTAATTTCTTTTTCGATCCAGATTATCTTAAATAATATTTTTCCTGATAGATTTTGATAAATATATGCGATGGAAAAGATAGTTGCAATGATAGGCAGTCAATTATATTGTTGTTAAGGATTTTAGCCTCCTCCTGTCCTGATTAATGCAATGCACCATGAAAAACACATATTCATGTTTTACAACGTGAGTAATTTTCATAGTTCTGAATTTTTTTTATACTCTTCCTCGATACCCTGATCTTTCTTATTCATGATTGATCTGCTCATGCAGGTTCAGATCAGTTCCTGATTTTTTCCCGTCCATATGTGCAGATAATTTTATCTCATAAGGTGAAGATTCAGGCCATCCGGTTAAGTAAGTATCTGTAATTGTTCCAATCCAGAGGGAGCTCATTAACAAGGATTGTTTCTGGGATTAACGCCCATGCCATGCATCGGATGACTTTTAAAACGTATCCCGGTACTACGGTAGACATTCTTATCGCAAATACTATCACGAGTGATAATAATCAACCCTGAGATCAAGGGAAAAAAGTTTACTTTTCTGCTTCTGGTTTTGTTACCAGGACTGGGACAGGACTTTTATGAACAATCCCGGTGCTGACACTGCCTAGAATGAGACGGTCAGCCATTCCTTTTCCGGTTGAACCGACAACAATGAGATCTACTTCACCTGTCGTAACATATTCTATCATGGAATCTACCGGATCTCCTACCCTCGTATGAAATCCGATAGAAATACCTTCTTTTTCTCCAATTTCATGGATAAGATCACGGATATTATTCTCTTCCTGCTGCAACATACTGATAAATTTTACATCCCCTGAGGGCTCTTCTACCCTGATCTCACGGTCTGCAAGCTCTGCATAAACCCGGGGAGGTATTGAGTACATCGTATCAACTTTACAATTATAGTGCTTTGCGATTGATAATGCATAGTCTAATGCACGAAAGCTCTCCTTAGAACCGTCAACACCGGTGAGAATGTGGGAAAACATACTTTTCATTATCTCATTATCCCTTAAATATATGCCCTTCAGGGTCAGTCTAAAAAAAATTTCAGATAAGAATTCTCAAGGCCTCTTCCCCGGTCATACCTGGTTTAATTCCTGATTCCTTTGCAAAAGAATTGATGACAACAATTGTTCCTTTCAACAGATCAT
The DNA here is from genome assembly GCA_012729535.1 of Methanomicrobiales archaeon. Taxonomy (GTDB): domain Archaea; phylum Halobacteriota; class Methanomicrobia; order Methanomicrobiales; family Methanospirillaceae; genus Methanospirillum. Next base: position 121,632 of record JAAYCY010000055.1, read on the forward strand.
CGATATTCCTGATTGAGTCAGATGTTGTCGGGCGAACCTTGGCCGCAGGCATTTTAAACTTCTCCAGAGCAATAACATCGATGGCACCACAACCAACAAGGCCATGTGCAGTTTGGGCAAATACAAGGTTTACCGGGCCAATAGGGATAACATAACCGCTAATCTCTGAACTGTCTAGGGAAAATTTTTGTTCCATCATTCTTCATAATGTAACGGCTACAAATAAGGTTTTTTCACTACTTTCTGATGAATATTAAAAAAGGGTTCAGAGAATTTTCTGATAAATACTTTCCAGCAAGGAGGAAATTTTATCCCAGTCATGTTTTTGCACATAATTTTGCATAACATTCTGATCCGGCCTGGTACGCAGGTACTGTTTAATCCCGCTCGCAACATCAGGTGCATTTGGATCAGCAAGATATCCAGAACCTGGAAGTACATGTTCAGAAGCAGCATTGAGTGGATATCTTGTAGTTACGATGGGAAGCCCACAGGCCATTGCTTCAATACAGACTATTCCGAATCCTTCCCTTTTACTGGGAAGAACAAAGACCTTTGCAGTTTTCATTCTACTGATAACCTCGTTATAATCTTTGACAAAACCGCAAAGAGTAACATTTTCTGATAATTCCAAATCCTGAATTTGAGTCTTTATTTCTTGCATCATCGGTCCGTCTCCAATTATCAGGCAGGAAAGACGGGGAAAATCACTCTTCAAAATTTTTATTGCTTTAATGAATAGTTCTGGTTGTTTTTCTGGTATTAACCGCCCAATAAAGATGACATCAACAGGATTTTTTCCAGGAGGAACAACTGATATATCAGTCAGGTTAATTCCATTTGGAATAATGAAACTCTCTTTCTGATAACCTTCTTTCTTCATTAATTCACTGGTATGGCATGAAACTGAAATTGAAAGGTCAGATAACAAAAGTGTTATTATTTCAGTTATTCTTCCAAATGCTCCTGCAATCCCTAAGTATTGATACCAAAAGTCACCCCAACATTCGTGCCAGGTAATAATACATCTTTCCTTCTTACAAAAACCTACTATACGGGAAACGATGACTGGAAAGTAGGGAAAATTCTGGCAGTCAATAATGTCAACCCTCGTTTTTAATAAAACCGGAAAAAGATGTATCGAATACCAGAGAGCCTGAAAAACAGATCTTCTTCCCCCCGTGTACAATCCAATTGGACGGCATACCTCGTGAATGATGATCCCATTCGAAACAGCTATGCTTTCCTTATTGGATGGCCTCATGGGAAAAAGGTGTATTTCATGACCTTTTTCTGCAAGACGGGTTCCTATTTCAAAAATTCTTTTTTCTACTCCCCCAATGGTATCAGGGTACATTACATCATAGACAAATGCTATTTTCATGAATTTTGCCAGGATTGCTATGTTTAATTACATATAGCCGTATGAATAAATGAATGAGTCAGATGCAGTGCATCTCGTTTGCCGGTTCTGGTGTCAGGGAAAAAAGAAGGTATTGCAGAGATTCCATTTGTATTGAGACTGATATAGTTCAGGAAGCTATATATCATCTCTATAAACCGGATGAGCTCATCATTCTCCTGTCTGATCCCACTGCTGCAGGAATAACAGCATCACTCGAGAAACGGGCAATTCCGGTGACAAAAACCTGGATACCGCATGGAACTACAGAAGATCAGCTCTATGAAATCTTTGGAACCATATGTAACAGTGTCAAAGATGATGAAGTTGTTCTTTTTGATATTACCGCGGGTTGTCATTCTCTCCCTTTTATGACTTTCCTTGCTGCTTCTTATCTCCGCTCGGTCAGAAATATTACGATAGTTGGGGTGATTTATGCACCTCATGTAGATGAACATGGGTTCTGCCGTTTTATTGATCTAAAACCAATGATGGAAATCCTGGACTGGATTTCCGGGGTGCAGGCGGTGACCAGGTACCTGGATGCCGAGCCGTTATATTCTCTGGTCAATACTCTCCAGGGAGACATTCACCGGGGTGGAGAGGATCCTGATCCCCCGGTAAGACTAACCGGATGGGCAAGTCTTCTAAGGCAGTTTAGTGATTCAGTTCGTCTTTCCCGTCCAGTCGATGCTATGTATGCAGCCTCAGGAATTGTACGTGACATAGATGAGGTGGATGAAGAACTTGAGAGGTTTGCTCCAGCTCTTATACCGGTCATTGAATCTGCAAGGGACATTTCAGTACTTGCTGCAGAACCTGAACTTACCTTCTGTACATCAGAGTACATAAGAAAACAGATTGGCCTGATTGCATTTCAATTGGAAAAAGGATTGTATCTCCAGGCTGTAACATTGGGGAGGGAGGTTCTCATAACTCTTCTCATGATAAAAATGGGTATTGACAGTGAATGGAAGGATGCAGATATCCGTCACGAGGTTTCCAGGACCCTGACTGGTGGTGCACTGGCAGTCCAGCAAAAACCATATGAAAAGACCGAATATTCAGATGTTCTGGTCAGGTATTCAGACTGGAAAGAAATGGTTCTCATCTGGGTCAGGATTTCAGATCTTAGGAATAATCTGGCTCATTGTGGGATGAACCGCCGGAATGACAGTATCAGGTCATTACTCAGGCGTGCATCAGATATCCTACCTGAAATTGAACGCTTTTTGCTACTTTGCGGTAAATAATAAAAAATTTATTTATCCAGGTCTTTAAATTGGGGCATAGTGGCCCTAATTTCTTTCCCTACCTCTTCAATCAGGTGCTCTTCATCGTCCCGGGTCAGAGCAGTAAACATCGGACGGTTGACCATGTTTTCAAGCATCCATTCCTTTGCAAATGTTCCTGACTGGATCTCTTCAAGGATCTCCTGCATGGCAAGGTAAGATTCCTGTCCGATAACACGGGGTCCACGGGTCAGGTCTCCATACTGGGCGGTATTTGAGATGTACTTTCTCATCTTGGTAAATCCGCCTTCATAAATCAGGTCAACAATCAGTTTTGTTTCATGGAGGACTTCAAGATATGCCATTTCCGGAGCATATCCGGCTTCTACCAGGGTTTCAAAACCGGCCCGAATCAGTGAAGTCATTCCTCCACATAATACTGCCTGTTCTCCAAAGAGGTCTGTTTCTGTTTCTTCACGGAATGATGTTTCAAAGACAACCGCACGGGTGGCTCCAATCCCTTTAGCATATGCAAGGGCAAGTTTTTTGGCTTTTCCAGAAACGTCCTGGTGAATTGCAATAAGTGCGGGTACACCCTTTCCTTCGGTATATGTACGCCGTACCATGTGACCTGGTCCTTTTGGCGCAACCATTACCACGTCCACGTCAGAGGGTGGAACTATCTGGCCGAAATGGATATTAAAACCATGAGAGAACATGAGGGTCTTACCCTTGGAGAGTCCCTTTGCAATCTGCTCCCGGTATACTGCTCCCTGGTGTTCATCAGGAATAAGGACCTGGATGACATCTCCCTTTTTTGCAGCATCAGCAACTTCCATCACTTCAAAGCCTTCACTTTTCGCAAGGTCCCAGCTTTTTCCAGGACGAAGACCGATGATGACTTTAAGTCCGCTGTCTTTAAGGTTTAATGCCTGACCTCTGCCCTGTGATCCATATCCGATGACTGCTATTGTCTTTGATGAGATAGCAGACATGTCGGCATCCTTGTCATAATACTTCTCTAACATGGGTGTCCTCCTGTTTTCCTTCTCAATCATAGGGGTGTACGTGATATCTTTTTTCCCTATTTTCCCTATAAATTCTAACCATTGAACAGAATCAGCTTCATCTTTTTTCATGTGGTGCATTATCGCGCACCCAATGCACCAGGCAGGTGAGATCCACTACCAGAGTCCTTATCCTATCATACATCAAGGATTCTGTTACTGGTGTTAGGTATATGCAGTACGAAATCAAGTATAAACCTTCGTATGCTCTCCTTGAAGTAAATCTGGAACCTGGTGAAGCAATAACTGCAGAAGCCGGGGCCATGACCTGGATGTCGCCGGAGATTGAAGTGCACACTCACATGAGAAAAAAAGGGCTTCTTGGATCGATAGGAATGGCCCTTATCGGCGGTCAGTCTTTTTTTGTCAATGAATTTACCGCACCCAGTGCTCCTGGAAAAGCCGGGTTTTCCGCAGCTCCTCTTGGTGATGTGGATACTCTTACGGTTGCACCAGAAAAAGGATACATCCTGCAAAAAGCAGCATATCTCGCATCTGAAAAAAATATCAAACTGGACATTGAATGGCAGGGTTTTACTAAAGGGATCTTTGGACAAGGTCTTTTTATGATACAGGTATCCGGTGAGGGACTCCTTTTTATCAACACATTCGGGGCCATAGACAAACATATCCTGGCACCTGGTGAGAGACTAATCGTCGATAATTATCACCTGGTTGCATTCAGTGATGCCTGTCAGTACCAGGTTAAAAAATTTGGCGGGTGGAAAGAGACTCTTCTTAGTGGTGAATTCCTCATTACTGAAATAACTGGACCAGGAGAAGTTTATATTCAGACGAAAAATATTCGTGAAATCGCAGACTGGATCTGGACACTGATAGAGCCCCGGGTACAGGCAAAGGCACGGTAAAACCCCTTTGACATATGCTCTCTTCTTTTGGTTGTGCACCAGAACAAAAAATTTTTTGCACCACCATTTAAACTCACTCCTTACTCCATGGAAAATATATATGGGTCCTCACAACGACATAGATCCGGGAGAGAAATCCTATGAGTGATTGTTTTATTGCGTGAAAAAAAGTTTCGATTCCTGGATACGACGCTTCGTGACGGCGAACAGACACCCGGGGTGTCATTATCACCTGCAGACAAGGTAGTTATTGCTACTGCCCTGTCTGATATCGGTGTTAATGTTATCGAAGCAGGGTCAGCGGTTGCTTCAGAAGGTGAACGGGAAGCTATCCGTCTTATTGCACAGGCCGGCCTTTCTGCGGAATGCTGCACGTATGTCCGTGCCCTTCCTCAGGATATTGACTGTGCTGCAGAAGCAGGTGCAGATTCTGTCCACCTGGTAGTTCCTGTTTCAGACCTGCATATTGAACGGAAGATGCAAAAAACCCGCGAGCAGGTATTTTCGATGGCCATGGAAGCTATCTCCTATGCCAAGGACCGGGGTCTGATCGTAGAACTTTCAGGTGAGGATGCGTCACGTGCTGATCTTGCTTTCCTGAGGTCACTGTATGCTTCGGGTATCGAGCATGGTGCAGACCGTCTCTGTTTTTGTGACACAGTCGGAGTCCTGACTCCGGAGGTAACAACCGAGATAATACCACCACTCTGCCTGGCCCCGCTTAGCATTCATTGTCATAATGACCTGGGACTGGCCCTTGCAAACACCCTTTCTGCTTTAAAGGCGGGGGCATCATGTTGTCATGTAACTGTGAACGGTCTTGGAGAACGTGCTGGAAACACCCCGTTTGAGGAGGTTGTTATGGCGTTAGAGCATCTTTACAAGGTAGATACCGGTATTGCCACAAAGAAGCTCTATCCCCTGTCTACGATGGTCTCACGCCTCACGAGTGTGCCACTGGCAACGAACAAACCGATTGTTGGAACGATGGCATTTACCCACGAAAGTGGAATCCATGCCCATGGGTTGTTTAAAGACAGCCGGACGTACGAACCCATTGCTCCTGAACTTGTCGGAAGAATTAGGCGTATTGTTCTTGGAAAACATTCGGGCTCAGCTTCTGTAAAAGCTGCCCTTACCGAGCTGGGATACACGCCTAATCCCCGCCAGCTGGAAGAAATTGTAAAAAGGATTAAAATCCTTGGTGATGAAGGTCGTCGCGTTACGGATACCGATGTTATGGCAATTACTGACGCAGTGATGATGCTCGAATGCAAACCGGTCATCTCATTAAAACAGTATACCGTGGTCAGCGGAACAAATGTAATCCCTACTGCATCGGTTACTATGCAGGTAAATGGGAAGGAAGTGACCGGAGCTGCCACCGGGGACGGGCCTGTTGATGCAGCACTCCGGGTATTACAACAATCAGTTTCAGTTGCCGGTGATATCAGGCTTGAAGAGTACCATGTCGATGCAGTAACCGGTGGCACTGATGCAATGGTAGAAGTTACCGTAAAATTGAGAAAAGATGGAGAAACCATTACATCACGCGGGGCCAGGACAGATATTATCCAGGCCAGCGTGGAGGCGGTCATCACCGGGATGAACCGTCTGCTTAGGAGATATCATGAAAAGCGGAGCACAAATTCTGATTGAAGGTTTAAAGGAACAGGGAGTTGACATCATCTTTGGCTACCCCGGTGGTGTTGTTCTTCCGATTTATGACGAACTTTATGATGCAGATATTCGTCATGTTCTTGTCCGTCATGAGCAGGCCGCAATTCATGCAGCAGACGGGTATGCAAGGGCAAGTGGCAGGACAGGAGTATGTCTTGCAACATCTGGGCCTGGTGCATGTAATCTTGTAACTGGTCTTGCAACTGCATACATGGACTCAATTCCGGTTGTAGCAATAACCGGTCAGGTGCCTACATCACTTCTTGGCAACGATGCATTCCAGGAGTCTGATATTACCGGGATTACCATGCCGGTAACAAAACACAATTTTCTGGTCCAGGATGCACGAGACCTGAAGAGGATAATCAGGGAAGCATTCCATATTGCAAGTACGGGAAGAAAAGGACCTGTCCTGATCGACATCCCTAAAGATGTAAGTACAGCGATGATCCCAGACGTTGACGGCCCGGGAGAGCAGCCCCGCCTTCGGGGGTACAAACCCAAGTACCAGGGTCATAGTAAAATGATTCAGCGTGCAGTTGACCTTCTGCTTAAAGCAGAACGTCCGATCATCTACGCAGGCGGAGGCGTGATATTATCCGATGCTTCCAGGGAACTTGTTACCCTTGCTGAACGGATGTGTATGCCGGTATCGACAACCCTTATGGGCCTTGGATGTATTCCAACCAGCCATCCACTCAATCTTGGTATGCTTGGGATGCACGGGACAGAGTATGCCAATTATGCCATTACCGAATCAGACCTGCTCTTTTCTATTGGTGTCAGGTTTGATGACCGGGTAACCGGGAAGATTGAAGCCTTTGCACCACATGCAAAGATCATCCATATCGATATTGATCCCGCAGAAATAGGGAAGAATAAACAGCCCGATGTTCCTATTGTTGGTGATGCAAAGAGTGTCCTTCTTGAAATGATATCCAAAATCCCTGAGTCCTGTCCGCACCCTGAATGGTCAGAACGGGTAGAATCCTGGAAGAAAAACCATCCCCTCCGGTTCCAGGAGGATGGAAAACTACACCCGCAGTATGTCATAAAAAAGCTCGCAGAAATACTCGGTAAGAAGGGTATAATTGTGAGTGAAGTAGGACAGAACCAGATGTGGGCAGCACAATGGTTTTCATTCACAAGACCCCGCCAGTGGATTAGTTCCGGGGGCCTTGGAACAATGGGGTATGGATTTCCTGCTTCTATGGGCGCTCATTTTGCCTGCCCTGATGAACCGGTCGTAGTCCTTGCAGGAGACGGATCATTCCAGATGAATATCCAGGAACTTGGGACTGTTGCCCAGTATAATATCCCGGTCAAAGTCATCATTCTGAATAACCGGTTTCTGGGTATGGTCCGCCAGTGGCAGCAGCTCTTCTATGAGCACCGGTATTCGTATACTGAGCTTCCTGAAGTTCATTTTGAGCGGATTGCACAGGCATATGGAATTGAGGCTGCGACCGTTACCCGGGCATCAGATGTTGAAGAGGCCATTAAAGCAGCATTAGCTCATCCAGGGCCATACGTCTTAGATGTCAGAGTTGAGCGTGAGGAGAATGTATTTCCCATGGTCCCTGCCGGTGCAAATATTAGTGAAATGATTGTGGGTCATCACACTGAACACGAGGAGGAGTAAAATGACCGCACATATTTTCAGTGTTCTGGTCGAGGATAGTCCGGGTGTTCTCTCACGGGTAACCGGCCTTTTCTCCCGTCGTGGGTTTAACATTGAAAGTCTTGCCGTGGGACATTGTGAGCAGCCTGACACGAGCAGGATTACAATAGTTGTTACGGGTAATGACTTTCAGATTGAACAGGTCAAAAAACAGCTAAATAAACTGATTGAGGTTATTAAGGTCATCGATATTTCAGAGTATGAACATGTAGAGCGTGAACTTGCCCTCATCAAACTGAAAGCAGAACCCGGAAGCAACCGATCAGAAATTATGCAGATTGCAGGAATATTCCGGGCAAAAATTATTGATGTCGGCAATGAGACGCTGGTTGTTGAAGTTACCGGAGACAGCGGTAAAATAGCAGCAATCCAGGATCTGCTCTCACCATACGGGATCCTTGAACTGGTCAGAACCGGGAAGATTGCCCTGCAACGTGGATCTTCCACTGTTTGTGCCGGGAGATAAATTTTCCTGAATAATTCTTACTCTTTTTTGATATTTTCTAAATCAAATGATCCAATTATTGAGGTATCTGTTTTCGAAAAATAATGTTTAAAACGATGAATTCTATTCTGATGTCATCTTTTCTTCATCTTTTGTGTATGTTATTACCTCTGAAAGGTCCAGCTCAAGAATTTTCTCTTTTTTAAACAGGATTACCGGAGATTTATTTTTCTGATCTTCTCCACAGAATGCAAGTGTCACATATGCCGTTAATTGTCCTGACTGGATACCTGAAATTTTATTATTTTTTAGATTCACCTTCAGATCATCGATGCAAACCTTTGATGATACCTTAAACCAGTAGGTCTGACAAAAAACATCAATTACACCTGATTTGATAATGATGTCTATATGCTGGAAAAAATCAGGTAAAGACTCCTCTAATTGTGTAGTAATTGTAGTGTTTTCTTTCAGGTTCTCTATGGTTACCTGGATGATTCCCTGACTGATATCAGAGGACATCTTTTTGGACAGATCTTTAATTAATTGCTCTTTCGCTTCTTTTTCGTTTAATCCGCTTTTAATCAACCATTTTATGATCATTGCAAAGTAAGTTTCCTTTCCTCCCTCTACAACATCTGCTATTGCCTGGTTGATCTCGGGTGGAACTAATGTATGGTAATCGATTGAATAATTCATGTTTCTTCACCGTCTTTTACAATTCCGGATCTGATATCCATATGAATGTCCGGCAAATTCTGAGAATCATTGAGTTTACATTCTAATCCGCTTTCAATTTCATGATGTAGATCCGGGTATTTCTCATCCTTCCCGTGTGAATTTTTTTCATCTGTTTCATCCTCCATTTTCTGGATATTTTTTCTCTTTTTCACATTGTTGTAATGGGAAATTCCAGACAGTATTACTCCGGAAATGGTTATTACAATAATCAAAATAAGAAGCGGGAATGGTGAATCAACATTAATTAGTTCCGTTCTACTGTTCGAAAGCCCTCCAGTATCGGTTACTGTAAGAGTGATTTCATATTTTCCTTCCTTGTTATACAGATGATGGACTATATCACCGGTTCCTGATGTTTCATCTCCAAAAGACCAGGAAAAACTAAGGCTGTCATTATCAGGGTCATAAGATCGTGATCCATCAGCTATAATATTGAGTGGAGCGTTTCTTTCATCTGGTGATAATGTAAATGATGCTACCGGAGGCCTGTTCCCTGTTTTCAGGGTAATAATTTTCTGTCCGGTCCTACCTTGATCATCAGTAACGGTAAGTTTTGCAAAATATGTTCCTTTGTTTTTATAGGCATGCGAAAAAACCTTGGAATATTCCAAATCACCATCACCTAGATCCCAAAAATATGATGTGATAATTCCATCAGGATCGTAGGACTGTGATCCATCAAATCTGAATGTGAAGGGATCAGATCCTGGTTTCATAACAACTACGGCCACAGGGGGTGAATTGTCTGCCTGTATCCATTTGGAAGCTGAACCTGACTGTCCTGCATCATCAACAACAGTAAGTTTTGTCAGATATCTTCCTGGTATGATATATGAATGGTTAACAATGGCTTCGCTTGAACTGGTATTATCTCCAAAATCCCATAGATAATCAGTTATTGTGCCATCCGGATCACGTGACTCATGGGCACTGAAATAAACATGGAGTGGAGTAATTCCTGATAAAGGATTGGCATGTATTATTGCTTTTGGTGGGTTATTGGTGATGGTAAACGTAGCATGAAGCTGTTTTTTTCCATTAATAATTCTGATCTCATGTGGACCCTGCCCAGTATCACCTGGAATGGTGAGTGTAATTGTGAAAGAACCGTCATCAGATATGGGTGTATCATCCAAAAGTAAGAGTTTGTCTATATAGACGTCTGCCACAGGTTCACCAATTAATTCGGTGTCTGAAATCAAATCTGGTGTTATAATAAAAAAGCTTCCTGTTGCAGTGACTATTGTTCCGGTTTTTCCAGATATTGGTGATATTTCCAGTACTGGTTCTCCTTGTGCAACTATCGTTTTTTCAATAGAATTACTGCCTGCCGAATTAGAGGTAGCAAGTTTTACTAAATAAATCCCTGGAACTGTGTATGTATGCTGTGGATTCTGAAGAGATGATGTTGTACCATCTCCAAAATCCCATGCCCATGATGAAGGGTTATTACCTGATGTATCAGAAAAATGTACATTCAGGGGTACTGTTCCTGTCCCAGATGGAAGATCTGTTTCAAACGCTGCTTTCGGAGGATATAGTATCCAGAAATCATTGTTTTCAAATATCGGATCTGAAAAAGGATATCGAAATACTATTTGCGTTGGACTCACTATTGAACCTGAGGATGAATCAGCAGTGATTGAATTGGAACCTTCCGGGAGAAAAAGAGAAATATGATAAAATTCTGGCATTATCAGGTCAATACCGAATTTTGCTGGAGTGAATGTGAACAGGTAAAAACCAGCATTATTTGTTGATGTTTCCTGAATAATCTCACCTTCGTGGTACGAATCAGGATTAATAGAGGGAAATAATCGAAGGCTGACTAAATCAGCCGGATTTGATGTATCGGCCTTTTCTCCAACGAAAACATGACCGGATAAAATTATCTCATCATTATTAACCTGGTCTTTACTAGTAACTCCATTTATGTTCTGCCCGATATCTCCAAATGCATTATTTTTGTTATATAACAGATCGAGTGTGTTCATCGAATCCGGATTCATCACTGCATAAAAAGTTTGACAAGAGGCATTATCCGCTTCATCATATGATATTACTGGAAAAGGTGTGCCGATTAGTCCTACGAGAAATATCAGGGTGAGATACCGGTGGTTTTTCCACGTCCATCTTCTTTTGTTCAATCGCTCTGGATAGCTACCATAAATCAGTGTTAAGAATCCATGATCCCCATGATATATAAATAAAAATCGTAAAAGCTGTTGAATTTTCCGAAATGATTGAGAAATCCGGATTAATGACCGCATCATTAGCGTTCTCCTGAAAAATTCCCTGCTGGTATGTTAAAACGTTGTTTACAGAACAAATGTCCATTATTTCCGTGTAATTCTGTCATAATTACTGCCTTTTTCTGTAAAATTAATCGGAATTATTAATAAGGAATATAAGGATTTGTTACATTTTTCTCCTCCTTTTCCGGTTCGTTTTCTTTTTGTGGTTTATTTTCGTCTTCACCAAAGATGGCCTCGGCAATCGAAGTCAATTTTCTTATAAATAATTTCGATGAAAAACCTGAAAGAAATGCAAGTGCACAAAAGAAAACCAGACTTTTGTGTTCAACTCCACTAACATTAGATAAAACCAACAGTCCACTTGCTACAAACAGGTAAGAAAATATTCCCAGGATTATTCCTGCGATAGGCATGAAAAAGAACCAAAGAGGATAATCCTGCATTTTTTTAATGACAGCATCATTCTTGTTTTGAGCGATATAATTCATGAGATAAAGAATTGCACCGATACATCCTGAACACCCGGTTAGTGCAACTGATTGCACAATATCTGTTCCGAATTTACCATGTTGAGCACTGGTGGCAAATGCAAAAATAAGAACCATGAGTATTAAAAGATATAATGCCCAGACAACAATGTGATTCTCAAAAATCCTGAATATTGTAGAAATGAAACCCTTCTTCACATTGCTGGATCCTTCTTTTTGCTCTGATTCATTTTTTACAGGCATAGTCTTCTTTCCTATTGGCAAGATAAAAAAATATGCCTCGCATTGGTGACATGCATTACAAGTGGGCCGGCATAATAACCATTCTGCGATCTCCTGTAGGCTATCTGACTCATGCAATATTCTGATGATCAGGTCAGGGTTTAATGAATGAGTAACAAGAAAACCCTTAATGAATCATGAATGATATATCTGGAGATATGTATCAGTCAGAAAAACTGAAATTATCGTCAATCATCTATTCGGTTGAGGAACATAACATGTCGGGTAAAACAATTTTAATTCTGATTATTCTCCTTGCAGGTATTGGAGCCAGTGTCCAGGCTAATCAGACTATTTTTATCGATCCGGTCGGGAATCAGATTGCCGGTGAACGGTTTAACATCACGGGAACGACTACAATTGAAAAATGCACGAAAATTGGTGTGGAAATCATGCCAAAAGAATATTGGGATGATATTAGTAAGTTTGCCAGAGTAAATGATACAGGAAGAGTCAAATTCCGGGAAATTGCCTCTGCAAGTGATAATATCAACCCAACCGGGATTAATCTGATACGGTATAACGAAGACGGAACCCAGACATATCAGCCATTTAATATATCTGAGGATTACGCAGTTACTCTGGTTCAGGTAAAAAAGGAACCTGATGGCACTATCCGATGGAATGCCGAAATATCTGAAAAAATCAGGGATACTCCGTTTGGACCTGGAAAATATCATGTGAATGTGTATGATGCCTCCCGTGAAATTGATCGAGAAGGAGCGATTATGCAGAACGGATGGGATATCATCAAGAAAAAAATATATCCTGCCACGACCCTGCCTAACATCTGGGATCAACGAAATGAGGTGGATGTGGAATATGCTGAATTCACCATAAAAAATCCCTAGATCTTTACTTTTTTTCGCACTTGCTTACCGATAAGTCAGATACCACATCACACGAGATTATCTTGTACCTCATGTTTTTCTCTCATTTTTTCCGGAATATCCGGATTTAAATAATCAAAATAAATTTGATAGAATCAGATAAATGGTTACAGGTTAAATCGAAATTACAAGATTACTCTGGAAAAATCCACGGGAGAAAACATAAAATCATGAATACTGCGACAATTTTTGGGCATCTGAAGACCTTGTACAAAACTATAGGAACCAGACCTGTTGGATCTCTTCCTAACCGCCAGGCTATGGAATATATTGGAAAGTATCTTGAATGTTTAGGATATCCGGTAAAATATCAACTTTTTTCCTGCAATGACTGGAATGTTAATCAGGTATCATGTAGGGTATCAGGACAAGAGTTTACTCTTGTAGTGAATCCTTTCTCTCCTTCATGTGCATTACACGCTCCGGTTTTACCCTTGCAGACTATTGATGACCTGAGAGGTGCAAATATGACCGATAAGATTGCTGTGCTCTATGGGGATCTAGCCGGCGAATCCTTGATGCCAAAAAAATTTCCTTTTTTTCAGTCTGAATCACATCGGGAAATAATTGGGCTTTTTGAAGAGAAAAAACCGGGGGCAATCATTTTTATTGCCGAGACAGACTTTCCAGTTCCTCTCATAATTGATGGAGACTTTTCCATTCCTTCCGGAACCATGAGCGGGAAGGATCGTACCCTTCTTCTAAAACATCCGGGAGAAATTATGGAACTTTCAATTAAGACTGAATCATACCCGGCACGAGCAGCAAATGTCATCTGCAAAACACCGGGTGAAGGCAAAAAAATTCTCCTATGTGCCCATTTCGACACGAAATATTACACTCCCGGGGCTCTTGATAATAGCTCAGGTGTTGCAGCTCTCATGGTTCTTGCAGACCGGCTCCGAAGAAGTGCTCCGAAAATTCCGATTGAATTTGTATTTTTTAACGGTGAAGAATGTTACAATATCCCCGGTGAGATGGCCTGGTTATCATCCGAAGAAGTGAGTCCTGAAACAATCTTATTCGCGGTAAATATTGATGGAATTGGTCTTAAAGGACATCTTTCAAGTATTGCATATTTTTCCTGTCCTGCTGAGATGGAGTCAGTATTAGAAGAGACCCGATCCAGGTATCCTGGCCTTGTAAAAGCTGATCCCTGGCCACAGGGAGATCACATGATGTTTGCGTTGAAGAAAATTCCAACAATAGCATGTACTACCTCAGCCGGCTTTGAGGAAGTTGAAAGAATCATTCATACTCCGTCAGATACCATGGACAACCTGGATATTGGCAGGATAATGGTGACCATCGATGCTATAGAAGCACTAATCCGGAAAATTTCTGATATGTATGTCCATTGTTAATACTGACACGGATACCTCCCGGATTGCCAGGGATTGATAAATAACAGTATCAGGAGATATATCCCCCATTATATCCGGATGGTAGAGATCTCTGGATAAGAGTTGATGCACCGGTTGGTGGTTTTATCTCGAGTGAGAAGGATCCTCCGGCTTTTGGACCACTAAGTCCTGCTTCAGATAAGGACAGTCTTACCCGGACACTTCCTCCTGGTTGAAGTATTCCACTGCCTGGTGTTACATAATTTAGTGGAATTTCATTTCCTGTTTCACTATTTCTGACATAATAATAGATCATTTTTGAAAGATCAATGGGTTCTCCTGTCTCGGGGACCGAAATGCTAAACGTAAGAGAAGTCAGGCCAGTATCGCTATTATATCCTCCCCGGATCAAACCATCTGTTATTGCAACAGATGTACTCTGTTTTATCCCGGCATATGTGACATCCTGAACTTTCTGTGTTGCAAAAAAACCCATACTTATCATACTGTATGCAAAAACAGCTGCAACCACAACAAATGCGATCATAACAATTGCGGCTTCAAGTCCGGAGAAAGCGTTATCTTTTTTCATATCCGTAACCTGTATATCTCTTATAAATACCTGGGTTCAATGATATGTATAGTTTCAGGCGATGTTAGTTAACATACCTGGTATTCCTCATGTATCCTGGTTTTTCAATCTGCTCTGAATGCATGTATGTAGGTTTTATAACCAATTAATCTGTCTGGATTACCTGGTCTGTCAATTATCAATGAGGGAAAATATGCAATACAGGACAGTTCCAAAAAATGGTGATTCCTTGTCTGCCTTGGGATTTGGTGCAATGCGTCTTCCTATGAAGAGAGGCAGGGTAGATGAGGAGAAAAGTATCCGTTTAATCCGTATGGCTATTGATCAGGGTATCAATTACATCGATACTGCATTTCCCTATCATGGAGGAGATAGTGAAAAGGTTGTGGGAAAAGCTCTCAGGGATGGATACCGGAACAGAGTAAAACTCGCAACAAAACTACCCCCGTGGAATGTAAATTCCCGGGAAGATATGGATAAGATCCTTTCCATTCAACTAAAACGCCTTCAGACAGATTGCATCGATTATTATCTTCTTCATTCTTTGAATGCCGGGATATGGAAGAAATTTTTAGAACTTGGCGTGATAGAGTTTTTGGAAACCTCCCGGGCAGAAGGAAAGATAAAGAATATCGGTTTTTCATTCCATGGTGACCGGAAGACGTTTCATGAGATTATCGATGCATATGACTGGACATTTTGCCAGATCCAGTACAATCTTCTTGATGAAGAAAACCAGGCAGGAAAAGACGGTCTTTTATATGCAGCCTCTAAAAAAATCGCTGTTATTATTATGGAACCACTCCGGGGAGGAATGCTCGCCGGAGGCCTTCCTGGTGAAGTTAAAACCATTTATAAGCGGGCAGATCCTCGTCGGAGTGCTGCGGACTTTGGCCTTTCCTGGATCTGGAATCATCCGCAAGTGACCGTTGTCCTTTCAGGAATGAATGATGAAAAGCATCTTGCTGAAAACATAGAAACATGTAATAAGGCCCTCCCAGATTTTATGACAGATGCTGATCTTGCTGTAATCGAAGAAGTAAAATCAGTTTTTAAAAATAAGATGAAAGTCGGGTGTACCGGGTGTTCATATTGTATGCCATGTCCTTTTGGGGTAAACATTCCTCTTTGCTTCTATTATTACAATCAGTACTACATGGTGAAAAACAAGATAATTACCCGGGGTTTTTATGGCATGCAACTCATGGGTGGAGGGGGAACTCCTGCAAATGCCTCATTGTGCAGAAAATGTGGAAAATGTCTTTCTGCATGTCCCCAGAAGATTGCGATACCAGATGAACTGCAAAAAGTGTCTCAAAAACTTGACAACTGGCAGACGAAGCTCTTCATTATGATTGCACAAAAACTGTTCAGGCCGGCCGTGAAGGATGAATAGGGGTTTATAAGACCAGAGAGCGATTCTATCAGGCCCTCTCTCATCTCCTTGAGTTAACCTACCTGCTCAAGGAAATCTTTCATCCGTTTCTCAAGAGCATCAGGGGTAATTTTATCGGGTTCTGAAACAGTTGACCAGAACGCATCAAAGTCAAATCTCCCCTGTAGTCTCGCTCTTACAATCTTTTCAAATCTGAGCATTACGAGATTATTGATATTCAGTCGGTGAACTTCCTCTAACTCTCCCAGGGAACTCGAATCGATTGTTGTACATTTTTGAACGGATTGAACATAGCGAATATTATTTTTTATCAGATCAGTATCTACTATTCCGGAATGAGCAGACACCACAATTTTTGCCTGGAAAGCCAGAATTCTTTCAAGAGTGTTGAGATAGATATCAAGCCGATCATAATCGAGATACGGAATTGGATCTTCCACGAGATCACCAACATAGAGAATGTTTTCTCTCCGGTCAAGACATATTGATGAATCAATGGTGTGCCCAGGAGCATGAATAAATTCTACGTCATCGTCTTCAAAGCATAATTTTGTTTCAAAGGTCAGATTTGGTGGAGTCAGGATTACTGCTCCTCTTGTCTTCTTATAATTCCGTTTGAGATCAAAATTTCCACGTTTAAACAGTCTTTTCCTGCATGAATTATGCCCGACGATGGTTACTCCTTTAAATGCACAGTTACCCCAGACATGGTCCCAATCAGAATGAGAGTTGAATATAATTACTTCCCTGGTCGATGGTTCTTCTGAAAGAAATTTTTTTACATCCTCCATTGATTCCGGACCAAGATGGGTGTCACACACAAAGGTATGAAAATCTCCAAACAACACTATCACGGATATTTCGTCGTCAAAGGTCAGGACAGAGTATCGCTTTGAAATTTGTCTCACAGAAACAATTGTCACTGGTTTTCTTCTCCTTCTCCTGGTCTGGCAGAACGAAACCCTCCAGCAGGAATTACCATGTCAAATTTTACTCCGGTATCTTTCCTTCCATGTTCAGAAATAGAAATACCGGTAAGTTTCAGTATTTCCCGAATCAGAAACAATCCAAGACCTGTGTTTTTTCCAAAACCCTTCTCAAATATGTTTTTGCGGTCCTTTTCATCGATACCAATTCCATTGTCTTCATACCGAAGGATAAGATCATTATTCTTTTTCCCATATGACAGGGTAATATCTGTTACCCGCTCTCCATGTTGGATAGAGTTATCTACGAGATTATAGAGAACCTTTTCAAACATCGGATCAGTATAAATCTCTAATTCTTTTTCCGGGAGATGGAGAGTAATTCCTGTAAGAAGGGATACTATTACTGGTTTATTCATAATTATCCCTGGATTTTGCCATTTTGGTGGATATAAACCTAAATCCTGGTACTGGCGGGTAAAATCAATTAATAATTGAATATCTTCTGCAGATTTTTGAATAATAGAAATCCATCGCTTTTCTGGTTCTTCGTCAAATTTTTTCTGAAGGAAGTCAATAAAAGAAGAGATAATTGAGATCCGGTTCTTAATGTCATGGCGGGTAACGCTGCTGAGAATAGCAAGCTGGTTGTTGGCCTGGCTTATAGCATTCTGTGTCCTTTTCATCTCATCAATGTCCTGGATGAGAAGAAGAAAACATGAATCTTCGTTAATGATGATTGTCCTGGTATGAATTATTACAAATCTCCTTTCTCCACCAGGTAGTTCAATGGTAGTTTCAACAGGAGACTGGAGGTTTACTTCTGGTAAGTCAGAGAAACGTGATAAATTATCATGAAATATTAGAATGTCATCAATTTTTTTGTCACTCACATCTTCTTTGGTAAGCCCGGTATATTGCGTAAATCCTGCGTTTATTTCCCTGATTTTTCCTGAATCAGAGAGTATTACGAGAGGATTTAAAACCTCATGAAAAATGGTGGTAAATTTCTCCTCCCTCCTGATTATTTCATTCTCAAGTCTGACACGTTCGGTAATATTTACAAAAGCGGTGAAAAGTGCTTTTCTTCCTAGATAATCGATAATAGTAGCAGAAATAGAGGTATGTATTAAATCACCTCCAGGTATCTGAAATGAGTGTTCATACCCTGATACTTTTTCTGTTTCAGAGCTTTGAGGAAAAAAATCCTGTTTCAGCTGGTCCAGGAATTCACTGGTAATTAGTATTCCTGATTGTTCTTTCGAGTGAACAGAGAAGAGATCTGCTGCTTTCTTGTTTATAACCAGAACCTTGTTGTCTGTAAAATTTGTCACGACAATTGGAAATGGGGCATTTTCTATTAAATGGCGATAATTTTCTGCATTATTTTGAATCACTTTTGTCGCGTGATTGAGACGGTTCTTTTGCCTAACCTGGTAGTACCTGATGAGAAAAACACAATCAATTATTGCAAGAGTAAGAAGAAAGGTGGTGGAGGTAAAGGTAAAATGTGTCATTGGATCAGAAAAGTAAGATCCTGACCACCGGTCAGCAAGCCACCAGTATGGGAATAGAACCACGGCAAATAAAAAGGCAAGTATTAATGCGTTGGTAACCGGGTTTTTACTATCAGCTCTTTTATCACTGTTCATGTCGATTTGCCGTTCCAGTTTCAGGTAAGAGTTTATAACTGCTTCTTACATATCTAGTGTTTTGTGAAACATGAACTATGGTACGACCAGGATGATGTTGGGATTTCCCGTCCTCCTCTGTTAATCTACCTGTCTTTGTTTCTTCTCCTGGTCCTTATCCACTCACTTGGGGCCAGGTATTTCGTCTTTTCATATCCAATAGTCCCGGGTGTATCATCTCTTTACCTAATCGTGGCTCTTATGATAGTCTGTGCGCTGTGGTTTGGCATTCTGGGCATTCTTGCAGCATATTTTGGATGTCTGATTGGTGCAGGAATTTTAAGTGGTCTGCCAGTTGGAGTTTCACTCTACTGGTCCTTTGCAGATCTCTGGCAGGTGTTAATTCCATACCTCGCTTTTCGTTATTTTCATGCAAGCCCTACACTAAATAACCGGTCTGATATTATGGTTCTGATAATTTTTGGTGTTCTCATAAATAATTTCCTGGGAGCAGTCTGGGGGGGATATACTCTTGAATTTGGTGGAATAATAGCGCACAGCCAGGTATCAGGAACAATATTCAGGTGGTTTATTATCAATAGTCTGGTATCCGGTTTGCTCGTGCCTGTTCTCCTCGTATTTGGTACTCCCTGGATGAAAAAACAAGAACTGTACCTGGGAATTTAAATCTGAATCCTTTGAGATTATACATGTCAGACCATAAAAAACCTATTCACTATGGTGTCCCGGATATTACTTCGCTTCATAAAGCCGGTTTTCAATCAGTTGATATGCACGTGCACACGAACCATTCGGATGGATTTTTTACTACCAGGTCTCTCGTAAAATTTGCATCAAAACGCAACATCGGTGTTGCGGTTACAGATCATAACCAAATTTCAGGTTCACTGCAGGTATTATCTGAAAAATCTGATGTTCTTATTATTCCGGGCATTGAACTTGAAACAATGGAAGGGCCTCACCTGCTTTTTTATTTTTACACAAGCGGAGACATGGAAGACTTTTTCAAGGTTTTTTTGCGTGAACGGAACAAAACTACCCCCGGGCTTTTAAGAAATCTTCCGGTCCTGGAATGCTTAAACCTTGCAGAACCATTTGATTGTATTCGTATTGCGGCACATCCCTTCGGGTATTTTGGTATTAACCGGGGAGTTCTCAAATGTGTTGAGAAGCAGATGCTTCCCGGAGTTCTTGAAACTATTGATGGCATAGAGGTTATTTGTGGGGGGATGATGAAAAATCTGAACGAGCGGGCCATTTTATATGCAAAAGAGCACCCGGTTCCTTTCACCGGGGGGTCCGATGCTCATATCCTGGCAGATGTGGGAAACGTGGTAACCGCGGTCAGGTCAGAGAGAGTTGAAGATTTTTTAAATGGCATCAAAAAAAGACAAAACCGGGTGATTGGAAAATCAGGTGGGTATATACATAAAGGTGCTACTGCCGGGGTAATTGCCTGGAGCTTTGTTCCATACTCGGTCTCAAAGCTTGGTGCACACTATTGTGTCCAGAAAAAAAAGACTTCCCGTCTCGTAAGATCCTATCGTAACTATATTCGTTTTATCCGGAAAAACGAAGAATTGAAGGATAAATCAGAGGAGGGGAGAGAAGAGTCGTGAAATTGACTGTTTGAGTTTTATCTTTACCGGTAATTCTGCAAACCGCTCTGGTGTTAGTTCTGTGCAGACGTTAAGATCTTCCATGAAATACTGTTTTAATTTCCGTGCGATATCATGGTCATACATGATTGCATTTGTCTCAAAATTCAATCGAAAACTTCTTACATCCCAGTTTGCACTTCCAACCGATGCAGCAGCTTCATCAACGACTATTGTTTTTGCATGAATAAAACCGGTATCATAGGTATATGCCCTGACACCTGCATCCAGAAGTTGTTCTATATATGAATAACCGGCCCAGTACACGAACCAGTGATCCGGTTTTGAGGGCATCATGATCCTGACATCTACTCCCGAAAGAGCTGCGATTCGGAGTGCATCCATGATGCTCTCGTCAGGGATAAAATACGGGGTCTGAAGATATACTGAATCGGTTGCAAGCGAGATGAGTTTGAGATATGATTCCTTGACCGGGTTCCAGTAGGTGTCCGGCCCGCCAGATACAATCTGCACCGGAACAAAGGATGAGACCGGTTGGTTTTCCTCTGGGTAATACCTTGAATCGTAAACGATTTTATCATCCTTTGATGCATAGTTCCAATCCAGAAAGAAACGTATTTGCATCGCAAGTACTGCATGGCCGGTTATCTGAACAGCAGTATCTCTCCATGGTGCCCACTCATGAATTCGGCTGAGATAATCATCACCAATGTTAAATCCACCAACAAATCCAGTTTTCCCATCGATGATTGCAATCTTCCGGTGATTCCGGTAATTCAGACGGGGATGAGATATATTCATGAGCGATGGAAAGAAGAATGCAAGTTTGCCGCCTGCTTTCAGGTATTGTTCATAAAAAGATTTCCGGGGACCAGTTGCTCCAAGCCCGTCGCCAAGGAATCTAACGGTTACCCCGGCTTTTGCCCGCTCAGTGAGTGCTGTAAATATTTCTCTTCCAATTTTATCATCTTTTAAAATGTAATATTCAAGGTGAATGTGATCCTGTGCTCCCCGTATTGCCTCTAACAGCGATTTAAATTTTTCATTCCCATCAACAAAGACCCTGACCGAGTTACAAATAGTCACTGGTGCCTTGTTGCTTTCCATGAGCATATACATCATTCGTTTATACTGGTAAGAGATTTGGTTTGATACAAGGATATCCTGGGAGAACAGTTCTTTTTTCTGGGATTCAATGATATTCGTAAGAGTTTCGTCATCTTCTTTCTTGACCCTGAACATTCGCTCCCGGTAAAAACTTTGTCCGACAAAGAGATAGAGGACAAATCCAATAATTGGAAGCAGGAGCAGGGCCATGAGCCATGCAATGGTTGTTGTCGGATTTTTTCGTTCGATAAAAACAACCGTGATGGCAAAAATTATGTTTATGATGAAGATTACCGGAATGAAAAAATCATTGAGAAACAGTAATATTTCGGATATCATAGAATGTATTATCCTATTATTCTCATAAGATAGAACAGTATTGATTCACCTGGATTATATTATCACCATCTGTAGATAACCACTGAATAACAATTATGAATATAATGATTATGAATGTAATTAATGTTGAACAATAAGTAGTCTACTTTACTCTCAACTAACTATGAATCCTCTGGTTATCCAATAATCTTTTTTAATAACTGATTATTCCAGCATCTATATTATCCCGGGTAATCCAAGTACTCTTTAGAATTATGAATCAGAACTATCATATTCGAAATCTTACTCCGGATGAGGTAAGTATTCCGATTGAATGGGCTCGTTATGAAGGCTGGAATCCAGGTCTTTATGATGCACTGTCTCATTACCCGGTGGATCCATCAGGCTGGTTCTGTGCTGAACTGGATGGAGAGATTATCGGGACTGCGGTTGCTGTCAATTATGACGCCGCATTTTCGTTTGGTGGGTTTTATATTGTAAAGAAACAGTTCAGGGACCATGGAGTGGGCTGGGATCTGGTCCGGGCAATGAATAATCATATCGGAGATAGAAATTTTGGAATTGACGGGGTGTTTGAGATGCAGGAGAAATACCGGGAGAAGATGGGGATGATTTTTGCATACCGGAATATCCGGTGGCAGGGTATTTCATCCGGCATAGAGCAGCCGGATCTGGTCCTGGCAACCAATGTTCCCTTTGATTCACTACTCCGGTATGATACCGCTCATTTTCCGGCTGAAAGAAAAATATTTCTTGAAAACTGGATACGCCAGCCTGAAGGAACAGCACAGGTTAAGTTGGATAGGGATGAAAAAATTCGAGGGTATGGGGTTATCCGTAAATGTTATGAAGGTCATAAGATTGGTCCGATTTTTGCCGAAAATCCTCTTATCGCAGATGAGATCTTTGAAGGGTTAACCTCGACGGTTCCGGGTGAGGTAATATTTTTCGATACTCCTGAACCGAATAATGAAGCGGTCCGGATGGCACAAAAACGACAAATGACCGAGGTTTTTGGTACTGCACGGATGTATACAAAAATGATTCCAGGTCTTCCGGTTCACGAGATATTCGGTGTTACTACGTTTGAACTGGGATAAAGTCTGAATGCCCCTTAATTTCAAAAATTATGTATTTTTTTAAGATATTTCTTTTACTAGATAAAATCTATCCATTGATATTCTGAAAAATCTTATCTTTTCGTCCTATTCTATGAGTAAATATCGTTCATATTCGCTGGGTTTTGATCTCTTTATCAAGTTCTTCAATAGTACCTGGATAATGGATAATCCCCATATATTTTGTTGGGTCAAATTTTTCCTTTTCGAAAAATTTTCCTTTAATAATACGTTCCATATCCTCGCTCCATGCAGAAATAGGAATAATAACATCAGTCCTATTTCCATTCTGATCATAAAGATATCGAATCTCAATCATTTGACTTAAGTTCTCTCCTTTGAGATTTAAATAATAATAGACCAAACAAAATCTATTTGTCTCTCTACCTTACTATTCTATCAGTCTTCTTTCTATCCAGGTCATATTTTAATGATTAATTTTTCCGGATATATCGGTGAATACTCACATTGAAAAAGACTATTATATGGAAATCTTACTATTATGAGTCAATGATTAAATTATTTGTAAATAATATAATATATTGGAAAACTGAGAGATTGAAAAATTAATATTGATTTTTAATTGGAGAATCCCTGATATATGCAGAATGGATTAATCGAGTCTAATATAGTCCTAATAAGATCAAAAACTCCTGAAATAGCCCAGAAGATAGATTCTGCTTTTTACTGGCTGTTTTCAAGGTCCTGGTCGCAAAAAATTGATTTTATTATTCTCTATGGATCTGTAGCCCAGGGACATTTTAGACCTGATTCGGACATAGATCTGGTAATTGGAATTCAGGAAAGTCAGAAAAATCTTATTAGCATTGGTAAGGAGATTGCTTTATCAAGACCTTTTGATGATCTGGATATCCGGATTTTTGAAAACCTTCCGGTTTATATCCAAAAAGATGCACTTCGTGGAATTATTCTTTTTTGTAAAGATTTTACGTACCTATCAGATCTTGCGTATAAAACAATAAAAAATTACCATGCTTTCAGGCCATATCTTGATGATTATACCGGAGCTGTTCCACTTTCATGAAGCCCTTAACATTACGTTCAGAAGCAATCAGAATAAAACTGGCAACCATTGCTGATAGTATTGACCTCGTCACTACTCATCTTCCATCAGATCTGAATACATTTAAGAACCTTGGCATCGTGAAAGATGGTATCTATAAACGGGTGGAGTATTCCATCGAGAATGTTCTTGACATTTGTGCAATAATTAATGCAGATTTAAAATTTGGTATCCCTGAATCTGAAGATGATATCATCTCAAGGTTGATACAACATAATGTCTTTGATAAGTCTCTTGGTGAAGAAGTCAGGCAAATGAAACGGTTTAGAAATATTGTTGTTCACCGATATGGAAATATTGATGATCAGATTGCATTTGAAATACTTATTGAAAACATAACATCCTTTGAGAGATTCAGACTCCGGATTTCAGAATTTATCAGCGAATGTGAAAATATTGATCCTTTAGATTTTTAAGCCTGATTTTTATTATTGATTTTTTGGTTCTTTATAGATAGTTACATCAACTCTCCGGACAAATTAGGAATTACAATACTAATTTGTCCAACTGATCATATGATTCACCGAACTGCAAAAGAAAAGGTAAAACAGCTTACTGTCGGATTCCCTGCTGTAGCTGTAACCGGACCCAGGCAATCCGGGAAGACTACCCTGGTCAGGAATATTTTTCCTACATTGCCCTATGTTTTGCTTGAAGATCCTGATACCCGTCGTTTTGCAGAAGAAGATCCCAGAAGTTTTCTTATGCAATATCAACAAACTGGAATTATCATTGATGAAGCACAGAATGTGCCTGAATTATTCTCTTACTTACAGGGAATTTTAGACAACAAGGATACAACTGGAAAATTCATTCTGACAGGATCCCAGAATTTTCTCATGATGGAAAAAATTTCACAGTCGCTTACCGGCAGGATTGGTCTTGTCAAATTACTCCCGTTTGAATTGAATGAATTATGGCAGGCTGGTTTGGAAAAAAAATCATATGAGGAATATCTCTTTTCCGGGCTATATCCTCGTTTATACGTAGAAAAGATTATTCCTTCTGATTATTATGCTGCATATGTTCAGACATATCTGGAACGGGACCTCAGGCAATTATTGAAGGTGCAAAGTCTGTCAATATTTCAGACATTCCTCCGCATGTGTGCAAACAGGGTAGGACAGGTTGTAAACTTTTCATCGCTGGCAAATGATTGTGGGATAAATTACAAAACCGCCCAGGGATGGTTATCATTACTGGAGACTTCATTTATTGTGTTTCTGGTAAGAACCCATCATAAAAATTTTAATAAGCGACTTATTCAGATGCCAAAACTCTATTTTACCGATCCCGGCCTGGCAGCGTATCTCATTGGTATTCGCCGTCCCAAAGAGATTATGAATCACCCCATGAAGGGAGGGCTTTTTGAATCCTTAATAATGAGTGAATTTCTTAAATACAGGTATAATCGGGGATTGGACAGTAATCTTTACTTCTGGCGGGACAAAGGAGGAAAGGAAATAGATTGTCTTATTGATAGAATGGGACTTGAGTTAATTCCTGTAGAGATTAAAGCAGGGAGGACGATTTCTGGAGATTATTTTAAGAATATTGAGTATTGGAATAAGCTATCGGGCCAGGTTCCGGAACGTTCATTTGTGGTTTATGGCGGAGACCAGGATCAACAGAGAATTCATGCCAGGGTACTCCCTTTTGATCATCTTGATCCGGTAATGGAGTTATTGTAATCAAAGAAGGCTGATTACTGATTTTCTTATTTATATCTTTTTTGAGATAAAACCGTTTACTTCATATCATTATTCATCCTATCGTTTTAGTTCATCTCATGAATCACTTTTCTTTATATCTTCTGATATTTGGGTTTTCTGTGCTTTTTTCCTTGTTCACCGGTTCGGTATCTGCTGACATGGTAATTGATTCATTCACACCTAATCATGGATATAATAACGAACAGGTAACAGTGACTGTAACCGGATCCGGGTTTATGACAGAACCAATTACCACTTCAATTTTGGATTGTCCGGGAATTGTTCCTATTCAGTCTTCTTCGGTGAATACAATTTCTGATTCATTGATGTCGATAAGGTTTAACCTAGCTGGTCAGGTGTATGCAGAATATTCTCTTGTCATAGTTACCGGACTACACAGGTATGTAAGTCCAACACCTTTCATTATTTATTATCCTTATCTGCCGGTAGTAACCGGAATAACTCCGGATAACGGAAGAATTGATCAAGAACCTTTTACCTGTACGATAACAGGGAGTAATTTTATCCTTGGATCGATTGTACAACTGATAAATTCCTCGGGAGAAATTGTACCAACGAGCAGTACAAACATCGACAATAATATGTTCACATCTGTTTTTTCTCCCGGAATGAAGAAAGGTGACCGGTATCTTGTACAGGTAGTAAATCCGGATACTCAATGTTCGGTAAATACTGTATATTTTACTGTATATGATCTTCCTCCTGTTGTATCAGATATTAATCCTAGGGCGTTGTCGATTACTGATTCATTATGTGAGATCTCCATCAGGGGTAAGAATTTTCTTTCAGGATCGGTTGTCTCTCTTCGTGGAAATTCAGGTGAGATAATGATCTCAAATAATACTCCAGCGATTACTTCTTCCGATGGAAAGATTATCACTGCTTCTTTTGATCTTTCCGGATTAATTCCCGGAAAATATCGTGTTATCGTGGAGAATCCTGATGATCAGCATTCGTCAGAAACGGTGTTTTTGCAGGTAAACGAACCAGTAAAGAACATACAAGGTCACCGTAGCTCCTGGTCCGGGTGGAAATACTTCTCCATATGGGATTGTTACCGTATCTGATTCATCGACCCTGGTTATCACCTGGGATCCAAAGCCCGGATATGCGGTAAGCAGAGTTTATCTTGATGGTTTCATGCAGGATATAATGAAACCATGTATTCTTGAAAAAATATCAGAAAATCACGAGATTTATGTTGAGTTTAAGGATGACTAGTAAATCCAGGTAGTCCTGAACATTTTTGGGTTTATTTACAAATCTGCTCATTGGGTGTAATTGGGTTTAAACATCAATAATCTCTTTTTGTTCCTGAAGTAAATCCTTCAGTGACATTTATACAGATGCTAAAATATTTTAGAAAGAATAATAATCTCCCGGGGTTCATTATCATTGACTTCGTTGAGGGTTGAATATTAACAGAGGAATTTTCATATGTAATGAAAATTCGGAATAATGGGTGTTAATTATGAATGGTACTTGTCTACAATTTCTGATAGAAGAGCGGGCACAAAACCTGAATCATGATTGTATGGTTTGTTCTCCTGACTGGGGTGGGGGAAGATTATGACACAGTCAGGACGAATCTCGCTGGTCATTCTTTTTCTCATCATTCTCCTTTGTTATGGGGGAGGTTTTGCGTCTGGTCAAAAGATCGTTCTTGAGCCTCATCATGTTGGGCCTGATTACACATTTACCGGGGATTATTCTGATGGGAAGATCACCATAACCGGAGCAGGGACCTATGATTTGTCAGGGAACCTTGTAGCAACTTCTACCGAACATGCTGTTCAGATTGCTTCTCCTGATGTCAATTTTGAAGGGAACCAGTACGCGATTACTGGTCCTGGAGATGGTATCGGGGTTCATGTTCTTAAAGAAGCGTATAACTGTACAGTGCAAAACATTACCCGGATATCAAATTTTAGTCAGGGAGTTTATGCATATGCAGATAATATGATAATTTCTGACGTATTGGTACAAAATAATACCTGGTCAGGTATTGCATCATATGGTAATAATTCCTTGATTTATAGGAACACTGCTCTGTATCATGGTGACAGCGGGGTTTTTTCCTGGGGACATAATTCAATAATTTATGATAATGTAGCTCTTTTTAACCGAAATGGTATTTTATCTCAGGGTAATTATGCAGATGTGTCTGGAAATATGGCCTTATTCAATTCCAGAAATGGAATTGTAGGTGGAGGCGTCTATGTCGGACCTGAGCCTGGTGATTGGGGTCATGGGTATTATGCCAGGATTTATAACAATGTAGCCATGGCAAATTCCAACGAGGGAATTTATAACTGGCTCCCTCATGCGGTTATTGAAGATAACACTGTCATATACAACACAGTAACTGGTATTAGGACGTCTTCTATCAGCAATAATACTTCAGTAAGAACAAATCATATTTCTCTCAATCCTATCGGGATAAATATGAATGACCGGGCTGAAGACGTTCGGGTATACGGTAATCTCCTGACATCAAATTCAGAATCAGATATTTTCATTGATACAGGTAATAGAAAAGGATCTGGCAGCATCTATGATAACTATTTTTCAAGTCCGGTACCTGTCACTGGGACCGGAGATGTCGGGCTTTATTCCTGGACAAATCCTTCCGGTCCTGTTCCTGGAGAAAACATTGTGGGTGGTCCGTATGTAGCAGGGAACTACTGGAGCAGTCCGAACCGGACGGGCTGGTCAGATATTTCTGAGAATGAACGGTATAAGGCATATGCCTACATACACCAGGTTCCTGCAGGTACAGGATTTACTGATCGGGATGCACCACATAATAAGGGCTATACGACGATACCATTCGAGGTGGTCAGGGAATCAGGGGTATTTGATACAGCACCACTGGTCAGTAGCGGAGAAAGTGAATATGGGTCCCAAATTTGCGAAAAAATATCTGAGTTTTCAATGAATGAATCGAATCCTGATGAAATTATCGAGAAAATTACTGGTATTTCATTGGATTCCATGAATATTCAGAGTAGCATGATTTATATGCCTGTTCACCAGGTTTCTTTAAATGAATCTGGAGGATATATCGCAGAAACAACCGGGAATCCCTTTTGATACTTCTATTACTTTTTTATTGCGAAAAAAAGGGAAAAATCTTACATGTATCAGTTTTATGAATTAAAACAAAAAAAATTGCATAATTATCAGATCATAGCGGCTCGCTATTGGTCTAAAAAAATAAAATCGATATCTTGTATGGCTGAGATCAAATGAAGAATAGCGAGCCTTGAGTGTTATGGTTTTTATAGTTTTTATGAGAAACGAAGAGTAATTCAGGTCTTTTTTCTACGATGAAAAAGGGAGAATTGAAATCGTGAGATTATGGCTTATTTTAAAGTTTAAACGGTGAATTGTTATGGGGGGTGGTTGGATTCAATCATTATATTACAAAGTTGATAAATTATTCAATATATGAGGTAATATAATTATACTCATCTATATGGGTAATTTGAGAACCGTTCAATAATACTATCCAAATATACGATTTGGATTTTCTTTACCTAAAGCCATTTAACAGTATTGGAGAATTATCACCGCTTTTATTCTTTAATTCGAAAATCCTGTCATTATAAACCGGCCATATGGCCTTTGTTTCAGACATTGTTGGAAAATCCATAGTTATTGACGAAGATGGTATCAAACTTATTTAGTAATAATTTACGTAATTTAGGTTTTTAAGAGGGATTGGATAATGATAATAGATATGGAATTATTTGGTATATCCTAACATTTAGTGGAAAATTTCCGGAGAAATTAGATTTTCACAGATCTGAATGAATTGTTTGCTTCCCTTGAGAACATCCAGGGATATTTCTTCTGTTATCTGTTCTCCGGTTCCATAATCTGCAGCTTCTTGTAAGGATTTAGTTCGGGCAAGAGTATGGTTTATGAAAAAGAACGTAATTTCTGTAATATCAGACAACTGCGATTCCGTCCTGTGAAACCTGTTGCATAAATAAATTTTTTTTTATCTTGCTGAATTGTTCTTCAGTCATTACTTTCGCAGAGATCATAATCCCAAACTCCGGATACATATCAAATCCTATGGTCATAATTCCTTTTTTAATATTCCAGGAATCATCAGTAGTTAAAACAAGGATATCAATATCAGATTCCTGATGAAATTCTCCCCTGGCATACGACCCGTATAAGATGATATTAACAATTTTTTCAGGATATTCAGATAATATTTTGCGAGTGAACAGCATAATTACTTTTTTCACATCCGGAAGGATTAATAATCCTGGATTATCATCAATGAGTCTTGTGTTTATTTGATTTATCATAACATCTGTTTTATTTTTTTTTTACCAGAATGTGATTCTCACCATCATTATTTTGGTTTACTTGATATACGGATGATAGATGGTGTTTTAAGAATTAATCAGTATGAATAAGGATAATCCAAACGTTCAATTCCTTTGGTATATCTTCCTATTGTTCTATTTTCATATATTATACTTTTTTGTTGTTGTTCAATGTTAAATAAGTCACCTGGCTCATTGTCTGTCGATTTATTAAGGATATTTCAAAATAGTAAGAACGGGTAATATTATCGTTTAAAAAACCAGGAATGATAAATTTATTTGCAGAGGTACTCCTCATCAAAAAGATATTTATGTTCATGTGTAAACATACACATATGGCTACAAAAACCATTACTATTACCTTAGATGCGTATAATCGATTAAAACAATTCAAAAAAGATGACCGTGAAAGTTTTTCTGATCTTATTATAAGGATTATTCCTGAAAAAAGAAAACTCTCCGAAATTCTCTCTCATTATGAACCGAATGATGATCTTGCTATGAGTATTGAAAAAGGTTCAGAAGAAACACGGTCCAGTACAATGCGAGAGGTATCTTTCTGATGGTTGTGCTGGATACGTCATTTCTTATTGATTTAATCAAGAAAGATAAACGGGCAATGGTCAAGTTATTGGCACTAGAAGAAGATAACGAGATGATATGTACCACAATTGTCAATGTTCTTGAACTCTTCAAAGGTGCTTATCGTTCATCTCAAACAGATAAAAATAAACGACTGGTCGAAGAAATAATTTCTAGTCTCATTCTTTTACAGATTGAACCAGGAGTTTTGGACACCTTTGGAAAACTTTCGTCCGAGCTTCTTACATATGGCAATCGCATCGGGGATTTTGATGAGTTGATTGCAGCCATATGTATTTCAAACAATCAAAGCATAGTAACAAGGGATTCTCATTTTACCAGACTCCCGGGATTAGATGTACAATCGTATTAATCCAACATCAATATAGAATTCTCGAAAAAAAACAGGTAACCTGATATATGAAAGTTGTATACCCCCTGAAGATGTACATCCGGAGTATCAGAATGAAATTATGATATGTAATTGAAACCACCGAGAATTCGTTTTTTAAACCTGGTGTTGATTCAATAACAGTTCTCTACAAAAATATTTGTTATATAAAAAATTTTTTATTCTTTTAATTTAATATAGTGCACTATATTTGGGTGTTATTATGAAAAAGGTATGGGGATGGATATTCGTAGCGCTATTTTTATCACAAATGATTATTGCGGTTCCAGCAGATGATTCTCTTGCGATAAGTCCGGAAGTGCTTTACAAGGACATGCCTGTAGTCATTGATTATACCGGTTTTTCAGATGGGGAGAGTATAATTGCTGATTATGAATTATCGTTTAGTGAAGACTCTGAGAAGACATGTGGTATCACCGATGGATTCATTCTGTATCCTTTTACGATAGATGATGGTAAGATTACTTCATTCTCTGGAGACCTGGCCGTAAATGGAGAACCGGTTTCATCTAATGTCTATTCTGATCTTTCGAATGGACTTCTTTCTCTCTCGCTTACTCAGGATAGTATTGTAGTTGGCGAAACAGGTAGTGTTTCATTTCGCTTTTCTGGCATTAAAACCGCAGGAGTAGATTCAGGTTCGGTAAATTTTATTCCTGAATTATCTCCTGGCAAGGGTATCATGAATGTAAAGGTGACTATCGGGGATAAGACAGTACAAAAACAAATTCCCTATGAGATGGATGTTGTAACTCCACAAGTTACCAATCAGGATCAATCTGACATTTCACAATTCACAGAATATGGAATAATGCATCAGACTCCTGAACAGATGCGGGAAGAACTTATGGAAATGCTAAATTCAGAGGCTCTTCCAAATGCTCAGGTTACTCAGAATAAAGATTCAAAAAGTCTTCTTCTGAATGTTCCATATATACCCGCTGAACGAAATCAGGGGAACTGTGGTAATTGCTGGGCATGGGCCTCTACCGGAGTAATCGAGACTGCTCATACTGTCCAGAATGATGTAAAGGATCGTCTTTCGATACAATATGTAAATTCTAATCTTGAAAATGGTATCGGTGAAAATTGGGCATGTGAAGGAGGAAGTGCCTCAAAATTTGTTGATTTCTACAGCAATCCCTTATATGATCAGGTTATCCCCTGGTCAAATACGAATGCTTCATATTATGATGCAATTGCCTGTCCTGGTGGGGATTGTTCAGCCGGAACAAAAATGCCTGCACAGTATATCGCAACCAGTCCGAGTTATCCAATTACTTCTATCTCTTCTTACCTGGTCCCAACCTATACTGTCAGTCAGGATCAGGCGATTGCAAATATAAAGGCACAGATTGATGCAAACAAGGCCCTTTATTATGGATTCCGGCTTCCAACAATTGAGGCATGGGATGAATTTTCTACGTTCTGGAATAATCAGGCAGAATCCGTCATCTGGGATCCGGATCCCTATAATGATGAAGCCACCGATGCAGGTGGTCACGGAGTCCTTCTAGTAGGGTACAATGATACCAGTTCGAATCCTGATGAACGGTACTGGGAGGTCCTGAATAGTTGGGGTAGCAATGCAAACCGTCCAAATGGGATATTCCGGTTAAAAATGAATATGGATTATGCTGGAAGCGGGATATACTGGAATAATTATTTTTACGCTATTGAAGTAGCATATACGGCTGGTGAAGGATATACTCTTGATGTGCAGTCTGATGAGATTGGCTGGATTGATCCATCCGGGACGGTAGAAGTAGCAAAAGGAGCATCTCAAACGTTTACCTTTAATCCCACTGCAGGAGCAAGGGTAAAGAACCTAACCGTTGATGGAACTCCTGTTACATATAATTCTGATTTAACTTACACTTTACAGAATATTCAAAACGACCATTCAATAATGCTCAATAACGAACCACTTCCGGGTGTTATTATTGCAGCGTTTGCTGCAGAGTCTGGTGGAGGTAATTCTGTGAAATTCAGTGATAAATCCTGGGGTTCTGCAAATAAATGGAAATGGGACTTTGGAGATGGAACAACCTCAAGTGAACAAAATCCTCCTCCACATACCTATACACAGGCTGGAACTTACGCAGTATCATTATGGTCCAGGAGTGATCTTTCCCAGAGCCAGGTTGTTAAGGGTAGTATCGAAGTACCTATGACAGAAAGTTACACGTTTTCGAATGTGTAATTTTCCAAATATTTTTTTGGACTAAAAATTCTTGATAATACTTTTAATTGAACAGTATCTTTTTTAATCTGTCCTTATAATTTAAAAAGTAATATATATAATACAAAATAATATGGATTATGTTTTGGTGTTTCTC
Organism: Methanomicrobiales archaeon; assembly: GCA_012729535.1. Classification (GTDB taxonomy): domain Archaea; phylum Halobacteriota; class Methanomicrobia; order Methanomicrobiales; family Methanospirillaceae; genus Methanospirillum. The sequence continues at coordinate 155,252 of JAAYCY010000055.1, forward strand.
TCCGTCGATGGTCAGGGGGACCATTGTTCTCTTTATTCTGGTCTCTTGTTTATGCATCCCTTGTGTTTATGCTGATCTGGATGCTAATGATTCGACGCTAAAATCGCAATTTTATGATAACGGCAATCTCATTGATGAACGTGAGATAGGTCCCGGTCTCCCCCCTGAAGGGTGGGTAAGAAATGCAAATGTTCCGATTCTTGCTGAAATATCAGCCATAATGGTGAACAAAACCGATGTTCCTGCATTGGACTGGTCATATGGATGTTCGGCTACTTCTGCAGCGATGTATTTTGGTTATTTTGATCGGAACGGGTATCCTAATTTTTATGTTGGTCCGACTAATGGAGGAGTTTTCCCTTTGAACAATTCCATATGGGGTCCTTCGTTTGAAAGTCAGGGACAATGTCCACTGAGTGCCTCACAACTGGGTCTTGATGGGCGTGTTTCCAAAGGGCATAAAGATGACTATTATTCTGCATATGAATCTACGACTGATCCTTATTACAGTGCCTGGTCAGAACATACTCCCTTAGATTGTATCGGTGATTACATGGGAACCAATCAGTATAAGAATTGGAGGAATTCTGATGGAAGTACTACTTTTTACTATTACACTAATGGCTCTCCTTTGTATGATTATACCGGGATGGAATTAACTAATGGACGAGATGGTATTCATGGGATGAAACTGTTTGCTGAGTCTCGTGGGTATTCAGTACTTACAAATTATAATCAGTATATTTATGGTTATAAGGGAAATACAAAAGGATTTACTTTCAATCAGTACAAGGAAGAAATTGATAATGGTTATCCCGTTTTAATCCAGGTTGAGGGGCATACCATGCTTGGTGTGGGGTATTCCACACCTAATACTGTCATCCTCCATGATACCTGGGATTATTCCTATCATACCATGACATGGGGTGGGACTTATGGCTCTAGTCCTGCCATGCAACATTATGCGGTGGGTGTCTTGCACCTTTCACCTGCTCCGGTTGTTACATCCATTAATCCTGTTTCCGGTCATATTGGTTCAGATGTTCATTTCAATATGACTGGAAGCAACTTTGCAAACGGAGCACTGGTAAACCTTACCAGCACTGGTAAGGCGACCATTACTACAACGGGAAGTTTGTCCGGAACTAATCTTACCGGTTCTTTTACAATACCTTCAACCGCCGTTGCAGGCATGCGAAATGTCAGTGTAAACCAGGGTGGAAAATTTAGTAATGATAACATTCAGTTTGACATTACTGCCCCACTCAAACCGGAAGTAACCGGGATTTATCCAAATTCAGGTCTGGCTGGCAGCACTTTTCTAGTCAATCTTACCGGGAATAATTTTGCAACCGGGGCAATCATTAACTTGACAAAGATTGGTCAGTCGAATCTGACCTTTACAGGTATCATGTCCGGTAATAACCTGACAACACCTCTTTACCTTCCTCCCACTTCCAGTATTGGTCTTTGGAATGTCAGTGTAAACCAGGGAGGTCAGTTCAGTAATGACAATATCCAGTTCACCATTAATCCGGCTCTTCCTGTGATAACAAATCTGAATCCTGGCGGTTGTCTCCAGAATACTCATTCAACCTCTTTCCCGGTAACTATTACCGGAACAGGTTTTGACACGGTACCTGCCCTGAATAATGTCACTGTTGATGGTGCTACTGTACCATATATCGTTGAATCATCGACTCTGATTAATGCAACATTCCCTGAAACCGTCGATAATACTCTTGGAAATCATCCGGTTATCGTTAAAGGAATAAGCGGGTCATCTGCTCCATCAAATTTTATCGTATCTGCAAATGGCTTTACAATTAACGCATCATCTGATGGAATTGGTTGGATCAATCCTTCAGGAGTTTTTTCAGCAGATCCAGGTAGTTCACTTTCATTTACGTTCAACCCGACTGCAGGAGCCAGAGTAAAGAATCTTACAGTAAATAATGAAGAAAAATCAACTGATTCACCATTTGTGATACCTTCAGTTGATAAAGATTATACTATCCGGCTCAATAATGAACCCCTTCCTGGTGTTGTAATTTCAGGATTTTCTGTTAAATCAGGTGATGGTAATACTGTAACATTTTATGATGAATCCTTAGGTGGTGCAAATAAGTGGAAATGGGACTTTGGGGATGGTGCAACCTCTAGTGAACAGAATCCTCCTCCACATATCTATGCCCAGTCAGGAACATACACGGTATCATTATGGTCCAGGAATGATCTTTCCCAGAGTCAGGTTGTTATGGGTGACATTACCGTTCCGATGAGTGCAGGAGCAGATTCGGTTTTGTTCTTTGGTCCCTGAATCTTTATTCCTGTTTTAATTTTTTTTATTTGATAATTATCAAAAAATTAAACATAATCGATACATTTATCTATTTTTATATATCATTCTCTATATTTATTGGTGGGTGTAATGAAGAAAATAGTACTGATAAGTCTATTAATTTTCTGCTTTTTTATATCCTGTAATGGAGAGCAGATAAACAATTCTGATAATAATTGGAATTATAGTAATCCGGATGAAATCGAAAATATCTCAATGGTGATACTTGTTACTGGAGATATTGAATCCCTCTTTAGTCTGGAAAAAAATTCATCCAGGCATCACATAATGGATGACAGGAGATTTCATGAAAAGGACGTATCTGTAGAGAATATGGGGGCAGGTGAGGTACTGGAAAATAATTCTGCAATAACTGCACAGACATTATCCAGACTTGTTATTCCAAAGATTGACTCAGTTTCTCCAAATTTTGGGCTTAATAGTTCCTCATCTCAATCAGTGAGTATTGTTGGATCAAATTTTAAACGCGGTGTTACAACAAACCTAACTAGTGGTGTATACCGTCAGAAAAATATCAATCCGATTACATATGTCAATTCCAGGAATATCACCACTTCATTCAATCTGACTGGGTTGGATCCGGGCCGGTACTCGATTGAAGTTTCAAATCCGGATGGAGTTACTTCAGCCAAGTATTTTAATTCGACCTGGGGTTCAGGATCTGTGCTCATGTATCCAACTAAGTCCTGCGTTGATGGATCTGGAAATATTTATGTTACTGATACGGAGAATTGCCGAATCCAGAAATTCAGTCCTACTGGTACGTATCTGACTGGATGGGGAACCTATGGTAAAAATCAGGGGAACTTTATTTATCCTGTCGGGATTGATGCTGACAGTAAAGGGAATATTTATATTACAGACATAGGAAACAACCGGGTTCAAAAATTTGACTCCAATGGAAAATTCCTGAATGAGTGGGGATCAATAGGATCTGAACCTGGTCAGTTCAATTCGCCATTTGGAATTAGTGTTGATGGGTCCGGGAATGTGTTTGTAGCAGACTCTGGGAATTCCCGGATTCAGAAGTTTTCCTCAAACGGTGTTTTTGTCGCCGAATGGGGTTCATATGGAACGGAACCTGGTCAGTTTTATTATCCCTATGGAATAAGTGCTGATAATCTTGGAAATGTCTACGTTATGGATACGGGTAACAGCCGTGTTCAGAAGTTTGATTCATCCGGAAATTATCTCTCATTTTGGGGGAGTCGGGGTTCTGAACCAGGTCAGTTTTATTATCCCTATGATATTAGTGCTGATAATCTTGGAAATATCTATGTAATAGATACCGGAAACAATCGTGTCCAGAAATTTGATTCAAATGGAAAATTTTTAGCTACGTGGGGTTCATCAGGATATGGACTAGTAGAATTTAATTATCCGGTTGGAATTTGTGTAGATGGTGTAGGAAATGTATATGTGACGGATACTGAAAACAGTAGAGTATCGAAATTTAGTTCGGCTGGGATCTTCCTGATGAGGGTTGGTGTTCCCGGACCATATAACTATTATAATCCCTATGCATTATCGATTGATAATGTTGGGAATATTTACATCGCTGATAGTGGTAATAACCGGATCCTGAAATACACATCAGATGGAATATTTGTAACTGAATGGGGTTCTTATGGGATAAAAGCCGGGCAGTTCAACAGGCCTGATGGGGTATGTGCAGATGATTTCGGTAATGTATATGTTGCAGATATGAGAAATGACAGGATTCAAAAATTTAATTCTGAAGGAATTTTCCTTGATTCATGGGGGTGGTCAGGGACTGGACCTGGAGAATTTGATTACCCCTCTGATGTAGGTGTTGACCGTCTCGGAAATGTCTATGTTCTAGATACGTATAACAATCGGATTCAGAAATTTTCACCAGATGGTGTCTACCTGGGATCATGGGGGTCTGAAGGTAGTGATTCTGGGCAATTTGATATTCCCCGTGGCCTCTTTGTTGATGAATCAGATAATGTATACGTAGCTGATGCATATAATGAACGAATCCAGAAATTTACTTCCGGTGGCGTGTTCCTGGCCTCCTTTCAAACAAAATATTCTGAATCGGTTGGATATTCTTATCCATTCAGAGTGACTGTTGACATATCCGGTAATGTCTATGTAACTGATCCGGAAAATGATAAGGTTCTAAAATTCGACAAGGAAGGTAAATACCTGACTGAATGGGGTTCACATGGTTCTGCTCCTGGTGAATTTGATACTCCCCGGGGCATTGCTGTGGATGAAGATGGTAATGTATATGTTTTGGATACCCGGAATTCACGAGTGCAGAAGTTTAGTGATATTCCATTTATCGTCACTGCCGAATAGAAATGTGATAGATGGAACTCTTCTATAATGCTTGAACAGGAAATTATAATCCCTGTTTCTTCCTTTTTCGAAACATATTGATTTTTCAGATTACTTCATTTTCAAAGATGATTGATAAATCTGATTTTTTTTTAGATTGGGAAAAAGTTTATATTATCATCATAATGTTATTCATTGAAGTATATATTGAGCAATGAGTGTAGAGCGAAAGTACGCGCCTCAATATTTAAACTGGTTGTTCCTAATCGTGTATTCTGATTGTGGCAAATTTAATGGTTTTTGAAAGAGTCTGACCCAATCGAAAAGGGATGTAACTGTTCCAAGTTAATTTTTGATTATATCTTTTCATCTATATTCCATAATCTATATATCATATCCAATAATTACTATAATTATCCTGATCAAGAGAAGGATCATATTAATCGTGGGGATTATGCGATGAAATCGGATGAAAAGAGGTTTCTTTTAAGGAAAGAAATCCTAAATGGGGCAATTGTTATACTTGGGGTGCTTCTTCTCCTAGTATTATTTTTCCAGCCTGGTACTGCGGATGTATCAGCAAATTTCAAAGTGGAGAATCAGGCAGGTATGACGCTGTTTGGTGGGAATCATTCAGGTGCTTTATTGTCCGTAAATTATTCCTGTGGAGATATTTTGTATCTCAATGATATTTCTTCATGGAATGGTACAGATACAATTGGTTCATGGAATTGGACAATTAATGGAGATAAACGATCGCCAATATTTGATTCAAGTAAGCGGAATATTACTAATGATACTGCTCCATTCAATGGAGGACCAATTTTTGTTCAGCTAATCGCTGCAAATCAAACTGGATTAAATACATCTAGTTTGACCGTTAATTTCTATCCGTTTGGTCCATGTGGGAATATCACGGCCCGTATGATACCAAAGGCTGCTTATGATGACAGGGCTTTGGATCCAAATGGTACGGTCACATTCTACGACCGTTCATATTCAAAGATTGATCCTGAGCTGAACGTTACTAAATGGTGGTGGAAAGGAACAAACACACGGACTGGTGAAGTTATAAAAGATTCCGGTAAAAATCAGTTTACCATGGATATGTCCAAAGGGGTTGTTGATTATCTCATTAACCTCACGGTTGGTGCGAATGGGAATTATACAACCATCAGTAAGACATTTGAGATTCCTCCGGACAATGTTATGCCCATTGCGAACTTCTCAGTAGTTCCGATGGCCGGAATTGGACCTATGAATGTGAGTGTAATTGACCAGTCCAAGAGTATGGTCAATTATACGATGTCAAATGTGTCATTGAATTACACATATGATGTATACGATTCCACCACGGGTGCACACATAGAGGGCCCTATTGATACAGCAAATCCTGTATTCTACCTCAAAGATCCCGGAACTTATAATATCACTTCGACAGTTGAAAACTGGTATGGAGAAAGCGATAAAACCTCGGTAGAAAATATTCAGGTCTATCCAGGGGGATTTGTTGCGAATTTCAGTGCTTCTGTCAGAGAAGGTCTTGCTCCCCTGAACTTCACACTTATAGATCAGACAATCGGAGATGGGCCGTTTGCATATAACTGGACTATTGGTAACAGTACCTGGGCCAGTGAACCAAGGACTGAGCATAATCCACAGTTTAAGATCCCATACTCAGGAAAATACTGGGTAAACCTTAGTGTTATTGATCAACACGGTGAAACAGACTATGAAAATAAGACTGATTTCATTAATGTAGGTGTTCAGAGGTATCCAACCGCAGCATTCGCTGCAGTTCCACAGAATGGAACCTGTCCGCTAAATGTATCCTTCATTGACCAGTCGGTTTTGGATCCGGAGCTTCTGGCAGTTCAGGTAATTCCAAATTATACATGGGACTTTGATGACGGTGGTTCTTCACATGAAAAGAATCCGACACACCTGTACACAGAAGCAGGTGATTACAACGTAAGCCTGTTTGTCCAACATGGAGATCAGCAATATTCTACAGATAATGTCCAGGCAAATTCTGTTTACCGTGTATGGGACTGGGTTCATGTATACGAACCATCCTATGACAATTTGAATTTCACCTGGATTCAGGATTACGGCAAATCTCCATATAGTGTAGTCCTTATTCCTCTGGGAATTACGGCAGACTGGGATGTTACGTGGACAATCGAAGGTGGAGAGCCTGCAACTTCAAATGAGTTTACTCCCCGTGTTGTATTCCCAAGAACTGGTAAGTACACGGTAACGTTGGTTGCATCCAAGGATGAATACAGTTCAGGAACGATACAGCAGGAGATTGAAGTATTCCCTGATGATGTTCCTCATCCGGACATGAAAATGATGAATTCAAATCCCAGTGAACCATACTTTGCAGGAGTTCACACCTGGGCATATGGATTCGTGGGAGATCCGATCCAGTTCTGGAGTAATGAATCGGAGTCATGGGAAGACTCTTGGGAATGGGATTTCGGAGATAATTCCTCATCATCACTCAGAAGTCCGGTCCATAAGTATACGGCTCCTGGTCTGTATACCGTCCGTCTGAAAAGCTCAAATGTGCATGGCGTAAATGAATCATTCATTCAACCAGACTCATATCAGTACGATTTGTATAATGTGTGGATTCTTAACACTGCAGTATTATCGAATGTGAGAGCTATTCCAAATACTGGAAATGCACCTCTGGAAGTTCAGTTTAATGCAGATTTATCTGTTAATGGAAAATCTGATGCAGAATCACAGGATTATGTAGCACAGTGGTACTGGGACTTTGGTGACGGAGTATATTCTGGTTTTTCCGGTACATCACTTGAACAAAGACCAAAACACACATACCAATATCCTGGAACATATAACCCCTATGTATTAGCAATTCTCAAGGATGGTATGGGATATTCCGATACTACAGGCCCTGTAACGGTTGGTTCATCCTCATCTACTATTGATGCAGAATTTACTTATGACATGATAGACCGAAATGGCACGTATGGATACTCCTACAAATTTATGGATGTTTCAAGACCCTATTTCGCTACAGATGTCGAGGAAACCTGTGCCATTGATAAATGGCTCTGGGACTTTGGTGATGGATCACCTGCTGGAGTGGAACGAGCACCAACGCATATGTTTAAGGAACCTGGTAATTATACCGTAACAATGACTGTATGGTCTACTGAATGCCAGGTTTCAGGAAGGATCTCGAAGGTAATTAATATCCCGTATTTCGGCGACTTACAATCTGATCTCTTCTTTGCTCCGGAAGCAGGATTCACCTTTGCAAAGGTTGACAATGAACCAATGGCACTCCAGTTTATCGATCAGAGTTATGGTGCAACTCCGCTGGACTATGCCTGGACATTTGGAGAAGAAGGAACCTCAACCGATAAGAGTCCGAAATTTACGTTCTCTTCAGTCGGAACCTATGATATCACTCTTACAGTAACCGATGAATTTGAGAAGACTCACTCAATTACTCAGAATGTAAGGGTTCCACCGATTAATTCACCAAAAGCTTCATTTAACTATACCTTTAGTGAGACAAATCCGTACCTGGTATTCTTTACTGATACTTCAAAAGGTGAGATCTACTCATGGCAGTGGTCCTTTGGTGATGGTCTTGGATCATCTACTCAGAGTCCAGAACATCTCTTTACCAATTATGGAACCTATCAGGTTACACTGACCGCCGGGAACAGTGCCGGATCAGATCCTGTGACAAAGCCGATCATCATTAAAAATCCGGTTGTTGATGCAGGGTTCACGGCTGAAAGTCTTGGCGAGAGAAAAGTTAAGTTCACTGACACATCCACGGGATCTGTTGAGAAATGGGTGCTTGAATATGGTGACGGGAAATCTGACGCATTTTCAACACCAAGTTGGGTAACTGAGTATCAGTATAATCAGAAAGGCACGTATCCAGCCAGACTTACGGTAAACAACACGTATACTAAAGATTCGGTTACAATCCCGGTAACTATTATCTGATTCACTTTTCTTTCATTTTTTCATCCTGTCTTGCAGGATGAGTTCCTGATTTTTTTTATTTTTTTGAGAAATAATGGAAATATTTATATTGACAATAATATATATGATGTATATTATCATGGAACGGGGGCTCAAAACGCAAACAGTTCTTTGTGAGATGGGTAAAATCAGGATAAGCGGTTCTGAGGGGGAGGCATTAAATCCCGCTCGCTATGAGTCCGGGTTTTAAAAAAGCCGTCCTTTAGGGCAGATCCGTTGGGATGGAGTGGTAAAACATGGTAACAGATGGAAAAAATTCTGAACGAAACAGAAAGATTTGGCTTTTGGTCCTTTTGAGTATCAGCCTGATATTCATAAGTCCTGGATCAGCAGCCGGACAGAATGTTCTAGTTCCTATAGTTGAACAAGGGACGCATGTATTCATTGGAGAGTCTGGTCTGGACATTACGGATGCGCTTACTGACCCAAACCCTCCTAATAATTTGATTAATTATGTCGGATGGTGGAAAAGTGTTGCCGAAGTTGGATTAACTCCTGCTGACCGGTATATCACGATTGCACCAGGCAGCGAGACTAATTATTATGTAAACGAGGTTGAGTACACGCTAAACGGCCAGATCATGGAGGGTGCTTTTTATCTCTGTGATCAGGGGAGCGGACTACCGATTACTTTTGGTGGCCAGCCGGTTGTAGCATATTATGTTGCAATTCCGCACATAGAACTCGTACCTGCTGACACAGAGTGTCCGGATGTAAACAGGACCGGTCAGGTCTTTATTGGAACAGATCTGGTGTTTAACATCAAGACCAACCTGTACCACATCCAGGAGAGACCAAGTGGGGGTGCAACTGCCGGTATCTTTGATATCAATGTTCTTGGGTCCAATGGTAAAGATTACACGTCCCTTATTACTCCAACTACTGCGGTACTTCCTCTCAAGGATCAGGATATCACCACGAACACATTCCAGTGGAAGACATGGGATACTGCTGCCTTAGATCCAGTAACTGGTCAATTGTATACACCCGAAGGAACCTATTCAATATCGGTAACCTGCTGGGCTAACAACATCATTGATAATTATGTTGCAGTTGGTGGGGCGAAATCTGCTGTAACAACTCTTGCACTTACTCCTGAAACAGTGACGGTATCAGTCAATCCGGGTTCAATCCTGCGCTCAGAGACTGCTACAGCAACGGTATCGGGAAAACCGAATACGGAGTACATCATCGGTCTAATCGAATGTCCACTAAAAATGTCAGGAGAGATCTGTGACCGCCCACCGTGGTTTGTTATGGATCCTGAGAAAAAATTAGAGTTTGACCCGGTTAATGGGCCTTATCCAATTGGTGATGAAATTATCGATCCATCCTGCTGTGGTGGTAAGACCTTCAGGGAATCTGTACCTAAAGTATACGAAGATGGTGTCCTCTATTATGCAAGTATCACCACCGATTGTAGTGGTCAGGCAACTATTGACATTGCCGTTGACAACACGGTCTGGAAGGCTGATGACAATCCGGTTTATACGATTCATGTTCAGAAACGCGAACCTGAAGTGAATGGAGTAAACATCTTTGATCAGACAGAACTTACTGTCCGGAAAGGAGACATATCTATTCAGATTTCTCAGGCAGATGATGCGACAAACACTCCGATAACAACTGCCCACCTTGGTAACCGGCTAAAAATTGCAGGTGCAAACAAGGACAGCCTGACTACATATCTCTTCATGACCGGTCCATGCCAGCCTGAATGCGGTGGTGGACTGCTTCCGGACAAATCTACCCGCATGATTGGACCAGGTCCTGAAAATGTTTCGGTTAGTGTTCCTCCGATCGAAGGGTTTGACTGGATATTTACGAATCCTGATCCAATAACCCACAAACCACAATACTGGGATACCAGCTACCTTGCCTTAAGTCCGGGAACATATACCATCTGGGCCCTGAGTAACCAAACTGCATGTCCAAGTGAGTGTTTGTCATGTGGGGGAATGGTATGCACCATAGAGGACTGTCCAAATTGTGATGTAGTTGCAGTGACAGAGATAACCTTTGTCGGGCCGGAGCTTACTGCCGTTGCAGAAGATGTCCTGCGATGTTGTTGTCCGGGGTATCCATGTGGAACCACTATCGATGCTCATCCGATATGGGTGAATGGTACCTCTCTGGGCAATGCAGATAAGGAACTTAATCTCTGGATGTTTGGAAAGGGTAAGATTGGCAGTGCCAAATTTATCAATGTTCAAATTCCAGTCGATTGTGATGGTGTTTTCAAGTATAATCTTGCTGAAGCCCTTGAGGAAGAAGGAGTATATCTCTGTGAACTTGACCCGGGAATGTATGATATCGTCATTCACGATCCAGGATACAACCACCAGTTTGATGTCATATACGAAGGCCAGCTGGATCCGAAGATCTGGGCAGATCCGGTAGAACTTCAGAAGAGATGGATTCTCTCAGCATTCCCTGATATTGGTCCAGTTGAATACTTCAATGAAACAGTAACCGGAGCAGGCATATTAAATCCAAATGATGATTTCCTGACTCATGTTGAAGAATCTGAAAGTGTATACACTCCTGATCCAGGGTCTCAGTACTTCTGGGATGATGACTGGAGAAAACTTATTCAGGTAGAAGGGCCGGGTTACAGGCTGGGACAGGAAGTTCTGGTTGCACTTCTCCGTGGGCTTGACGAGCCATATATTGATGACAACTATGTCCATCTCCAGATAAGCATCACTGACAGACCTTGTGGCGGAACTGACTTTGAAGCAGACCGGACCTATGGTAATAAACCACTTACCATACGGTTTACTGACCTCTCCACAGACAATCCGACTACCTGGCTCTGGGACTTTGGTGATGGAGCAACCTCCACCGAACAGAATCCTGAGCACACCTATGAACAAACCGGAAGGTACACCGTTTCCTTGTCAACCGATGGAACTGGTGGCGTAGAGGCGGTCAAGAAAGATTATATCCGGGTAGCTGACGGTCCTACTGCAAAATTCTCCTACACTCCGGCAAAACCGAAAGCAGGAGACAAGGTTCAGTTTACTGATCTCTCAACCGGTAATCCGTCCTCCTGGATGTGGGACTTTGGTGATAATTCTTCATCATCTCTCCAGAGTCCTTCACACGTCTATGAGAAACCTGGAACGTATACGGTAGAACTGAATATCGGTGATGAAATTGGTGATGTCCTGCCAGCAGTTCAAACAATTACCATTGTAAACGATGCACCGGTTGCAGGATTCTCTGCAGATCCGACATCTTCATCCACATATCCAGTCCAGGTCCAGTTTACTGATGAATCAACCGGAGTAGTTGACTCATGGTTATGGGAGTTATTCAGGGATGGAAAGGTAGTTGGAACCTCTTCTGAGCAAAATCCGGTTATCACGTTCACCGTTCCGGGAATTTATTCAATTCGGCTCACGGTAACCAATAACGGTGGCTCTGACACCCTCCAGCTGGATAATTATATCACAATCGGAACCGGCAGCATGTTCACGGTAGTCCAGGGATGGAACCATGTATCCGTTCCAAAGGCAGTAACCAGTGAATACGATACTGTCAGTGAACTCTTTGCAGGCATTGAAACAGGTGGCATACCCTATGCAGTATTTGACAATGTTGCCAATGAATGGGTAAATGTCACGAGTGATTATGCAGTGAAACCTCTGGAAGCACTCCGGGTTTGGAAGACTGATGCAGGAACATTCACAGTCACTCCGAATTACGTTGAAGGAGGAGTCTTTACCAGGAATCTGGAGACTGGCTGGAATGGTATTGGTATCATGGCCATGCAGCCTACACCGGCAAATGTTGCCCTTGCAAGCCTTGGTGATTCATGGATTAAGACGCTCTCCTTTAATTCAGTCACCCAGCGGTGGGAGTACCCGATTATCAGGGGAGTAGATGACGACAAAACGATGGATCCGACAGTCGGGTATCTCATTGAAATGAGCACCGACGGGATATTAATCGGAGGTGAGTAAGATGAGTGCGGTAATGAAAGGAATAGGAGCATGTCTCCTAATACTACTCCTTTTTTCAGGGGTGGCAGCAGTATCCGCAGAGGAAGTGGAGATAAAACAACTAGTCCCCATGTTTCTCTCCGGAAACCTGTATATCGGTGACAATCTGGCAAAACCGGGAATCATAGTGTACGCTGACATCCTTGGATTTGATGCAGGATCTGCTACCGTTGTTTCAGACGGAGTATATGGATCTGATGGAAAACCGATGATGGTTCAGGCAGGCGCCGATGAAAGTCTTAAAGGACAACCGGTAACCTTCTGGGTGAACGGTGTCCAGGCTGAAGAAACAATACTCTATGATCCAGGGGTAAACCTTCAGCTTGACCTGCATGTAAACAGTGCAGCAGAGAGTAAACTAACCGTAATTCCCCAGGGAGGAGATGTCTTCATTGGGGAAGAAGGACTTGATGTCTCTCTGTTCCTTAAAGCCGGGGATAACATTGCATGGTTTGACCCGACTTCTGAGGCATATCTGACCGAACCGGTCTTTTCATACACAATTGACAATCCAAAGAGTTTCTACATCGATCCTTCCACCTTCATGAATCATACCGGAAGATGGTGGATTTGGAGCGGAGACAAGGCAAAACAGCTTGCATTCATAGCAAAAGATCCAACCATTGCTCTTCGTATCTGGAATCAGAATGAAGATCAGGATATTAACACTGACGGGGGAACTATCCCTGCAGGTAACACCGTTAACTTCCGTATTGAAACAAATCTTTACTCTGTAATCATCCAGAGAGGTGAAGGACTTTCAGAAGAAGATCTTGGAATCATTAACATGGTCGGATCTTCCAATATTACAAAGGTTACCTACAAACAACTTCGTGGAAAAGACAAAGGAACTCCGGATGTCGACATATCACTCCGTGAGCTTGTAGTAAACGCAAATCCATGGTTCTGGCCATATAACGATAAGGTCAGTTCCGGATGGAGCACCGGTGCAATTGGAACAGATGGCAACCGTCTCTATCCAAATGGTGAGTACAACTTCTATGCAGAAGTTGATCTGAACAATATCAGGAAGAATTATCCGGGAGATCAGACCGGTAAGGCAATTACTCCGTCGATACCTGCATTCCTCGTCGAAGATTCGGTCAGTGTTATTGTAGATCCGTCTACTGTTACCCGTGACTCATCATTCTTCGTTACAGTCGGAGGAAGACCTGGCAAGGATTACATCATTGTAATCATGGAATGCGGTGTTGGAGAGACTGACCCGACAGAATGCTGTGCTCTTAAGATGACCGGAGCAGCCTGTGAGCGTCCGCCAAAGATCAGGGAAGATCAGAGTGGCGTTACTGATGGCACAATTGTCTTTGATGACAAGGAAGGTCCGTATACCATTGGTGATACCACGCTCTCGCCAGACTGTTGTGAAATGTATCACACAGTACGGGACATGGTTCCAACCGATGATAAACCGAATGCACGGGATGTCTACGAGAATGGTATATACTACTATGCCAGAATCACAACGGACAATGACAATGAACCAGCACCCGGTTACAAGACAGTAGAGTTTACCGTAGGGCCGGATGTTGCACCTGACCGCCCGTACCGGATTCATGTCCAGAGTGTTGAAGAAAACACCGAGGATGTCATTGACGGCGATGCATTAGTGCAGGTAAATAAGGGAGTTGTCACACTCGAGGTTAAGCAGGATGCACCATACTATCTTGGCAACGATGTAACACTCTTCGGAACAAACACCGACAGTGATACCGTCTACCTGTTCATGACCGGTTCATGCCAGAACAATTGTGGTAATGACCTGCTTGGATGGAAACATCCGGACACCACTGAGAACATCATACAGCCAGGTCTTGACATGATTGAACTTGGTTGTAAGGAAGAATCAGATCAGTTCACGGTAATTGCAGTGCCGGTCAAGTCTGATGGAACCTGGACTTACACATGGAAGACTGAGAAAGCACCGATTAATCCGGGTATTTATACCGTCTATGCATCCAGCCAGCCGATAAACGCTTGTTGTCTGGACTGTACCTGTGGAGCCTATTCATCACGCGACATCGTCTTTGAAGAGCCCTGCTTTGATGCAATATTAGAGCCAGATGTAATTACAAAGCCGATTGAGTGTTGTCCGGAAGGCTGTGAATGGACTTCCTATGATGAGATACTGCTCACCGGAACTGCATGTGGATTCCCACACACCGGCGAAGGCTGGAATGTGACCAAAGAAATCAACATGTGGATCTTTGGAGAGGAGAAAGTTGGTAATAACAAGTATGTCAATGCCAGAGTGCCTGTCTTTAGCGATGATACGTTCAAGATAAATCTCCTCAATTACATCAACTTGTGTGATCTCAAGCCAGGTCAGTATAGCATCATTCTTCAGCACCCGATGTACAACCACAAGTTTGACATGGTGCAGGAGACCGATGTCCGCGAGAGAATTGAATCCAACCGTATCTGGATGGTTAGTTCCTATCCGGATGAATGGAGCAAACTCTTCCCACTTGACGGACCTGGATATTACCAGGGCAGCCAGGCAGTAACCGCAATCAAGAACTTCCTTGACCAGCGCCTTGTGGATGATAAATACATCATCCTTACCCTGACTATCGTAGATGACCGTGTTCCAACCGCAGCATTCAGTGGAAACCCAACTCAGGGCAGCAGACCTCTTGAAGTCCAGTTCACCGATGAATCAACCGGCAAGAATCTCACTTCACGGTTCTGGGAGTTTGGGGATGGAACTACCTCCACTGAGGTCAATCCAAAGCATACATACAGCGAGGATGGCGTTTACACCGTATCCCTGACTGTAATGAACCAGGATGGTGCAAAGGATACTGCAAGTAAGCCTGATTACATAACCGTAAGAGAGCCGAAGATCAAGGCAGACTTTGTGGGAACCCCGACATCAGGGCCATCCCCCCTTACCGTCAGGTTTTCTGACAAGTCCACCGGATCACCAACTAACTGGTTCTGGGACTTTGGTGACGGATACACATCAGCAGGTGTCAAGGATCCGTCCCATACCTACACCTACGGTGGAACGTACACAGTAACACTGACCATCACTCTCGGAGATGAGATTGACCGGGTTACCAAGGCAAATTACATCACCGTAATTGGCGGCCCGCAGCCAACTCCGACCATCGGACCCTATGATCCGACCAATGTTCAGCTCTTCAGCGGATGGAACTTCATATCCGTTGCAAGAACTCTTGCAGACAGTTCCAGCAGTGCAAGTGCTGTCTTCAGGGATGTTCCAACCGGAGGTCATGCAATCTGGTCATATGATCCCTCCAAGCAGTACTGGGATCAGGTTCTGACAGATACTGCCATCACTCCGCTGTACGGATACTGGATTTACTCAATCACTCCGTACAACATCAATCTGACTTTCAAGAATGATGCAGTCAGTGCCCCGCCGACCAGAGGCCTTCCAAGTGGATGGGCAGCAATCGGATTTACTGGTGGCAGTCCTGCAACCGCAAAAGATACCCTTAAGTCAGTCAAGGATGGGTGGATCTATGCCCGTGGATACAATGCACAGACCCAGCAATGGGAGTCTACCATTGTAAACGGCGGACAGGGTGAGAGCACATATCTCTTCCCATCGAAGGGATACTGGTTATACATGGAAAAGCCGGGAACTCTGGCAGCCATTGGTGTGTGAGGTATAATCATGAATACAGGAACAGTAGCCGCCCTGACGGCACTGGCTACCCTTCTCCTGTTTTCTTCAGTGCTTGTCTGTTCTGCCGGTGCTCCGGCACTTCCCTGTGAGTTCTACGGAACCGTAACCATTGATGGCTCCCCTGCACCAGTAGGGACTATTTTATCAGCAAAGATCAATGATGCAGAACGAGGACACTATGTCCTTGAAGAAGAAGGAAAATATGGCGGACCGGGAACATTTGATCAAAGACTGAAAATAGTTACTGAAGAAAACGATCTTTCAGATGGAAGTCCCCAGATCACATTCTGGATAAACGGACAGAAGGCCTGGCAGGAGACACGGTTTCAGGCTGGAGTCAGTTTGAATCTTGATTTATCTGTTGGTGGAAATGAACCTGCTGAAACAACCATTATTGCAGATACATCAGAAATTGAATCAAATGCTGATATTCCGGTTTCATTATCAGTTGAACCTGAACAAATATCAGAACCTGAAGCGACTGCATCAGAATCCGTCATCAGTGACATGCCTCCACAGCTTCCTGAAATGGTTGCTATGGAATCTGGAGACCCGGTAGTTCCTGAAAACGTTCTTATTGCAGATTTTATCGCTGAACCCGAATCAGGACTTGTTCCGCTCACGGTATCTTTCATTGACATTTCCACGGGCGGTCCAACCCTCTGGTCATGGGATTTTGGTGATGGAACAGGAGATACTATTGCAAACCCTGTTCATGAGTATATACTTCCCGGAACTTATACCGTTAGTCTTACTGTGACAAACAGTGAAGGAACTGCATCCTGTGTAAAAGAGGATTATATTATCGTCTCTCCTGAAGGCAGTCTTCACGGAGATTTTGATGCAAGCCCGGTATCAGGCAAACCTCCGCTTACGGTACAATTTACCGACAAATCAACCGGTAGTCCAACCCAGTACGCATGGACATTTGGCGATGGAACCGGTGATATGAAACCAAATCCTTCCCATACCTACTCAACCGCAGGGAAGTATTCAGTAAACCTGACCATTGCTGATGGATTAGGGGCAAGTTCAACTGCATACAAAAGGGATCTTATCTATGTTGAAGGAACAGTAACACCGGTACCCACACTGACACCAATTGCAGTCCCTGCAGTACCGCAGACATTTGTCGGAACGGTGGAGATTTATGGGAATCCCATTCAGAGTGGTGGAACTGTAGAGGCACGTGTTCCGGGATATGAAATTTCCTCTAAGTTTAATCCGATAAAGTCCGCAAAAGGTGTCTTTGGAAAAACAGGGACATTCTCTCCCAAGTTGCAGGTACAAAATGTCCCAGCAGATTCGGAGATTGAATTCTATGTTGCTGATGAATACAACCGGATGAGCCGGGCTTATATTCTTCAGGATGATGGTACCTATCTCTGGACAGTCCCTTATGAACCAGGGAAAGAAACAAGAGTCAGGTTAGCAGTACTGAAAACTCCGCCAGCTCAGGTTGAACCGATTCCAATTACTCCTTCGCCCACAGAATGTGCCGGAGTTCCTTCAATTCCGATGAGCATTCAGGGAGACGTGAGGATCAGTGATGGATCTGAATACCTGGATCAGGAGGGTGTCTGTTACAATTGTGAGCCAAATATAAAAATCGGTGGAATGATCGAAGCACGTATCGAAGGGTATGATGTATCAGGTCCATTAAATCCGTTTACCCTTGTTTCAACCGGGTACTTTGGTAGTGGAAATAGCAGTTGGGCAGACAAACTGACCGTACAGGGTAAATGTCTGCCTGATAATACAAATCTGACCTTCTGGGTTAAGGATGACGGTTGGCCACAATATACCCAGGCTTGGCTGATAAACGAGGATATTGATTCAAATTCCACCATCACTTACCTGAATGAAACACGGGAACTACCGTACCAGGGTGGGGCCTCACGGACCGTCCATCTTTGGGCAGGGTCTATTCCGACAATTCCACCAACACCTACACCAACTCCGGATCTGACAAAATGGGAGCCGCAGTACTTCTATGGAAAAGCAGAGTTCAACGGCTATCCACTCAGAGTAGGTGACCGGGTTATGGCCACAACAGATGGTGTAGATCTTTCCAACCCGACAAATCCACTGTCCGTTCACAAATTCGGTGAATACGGTGATCCGGTTGAAAAGAATATGCTGGCTGTCGATGTTCCATATGGAACGATGGAGCAGCGGGATCCAATCTCATTCTGGATTAAACCCCAGGAATATGAGTTCTGGTACCTTGCCGAGGTGAAAAATCCGCTCTCTAGTGCCCCATGGAGTAAGACCTATCCGTTTACCCCGGGATCAATTACCAACATTGATCTCAAGGCATCTGACCGTTCAGACTTCATGTATTTTGAAGATATCGTGGAGACCATAAGTAATGTAATCCTGCCGGATAATTACACCGGCTGGTAAACATGGAGTGGATAATTCCACCCTTTTTATGATACGATGACAAGAAATCTTTCTCTCTGTATTCCGGCTTTCATTATAGCCGGTGTTTGTATAGCCGTATGTGGGCTGGTGTCAGCAGCATCACCCCAGCTCCCATGTGAATTTTATGGAACCGTTACTGTTATGGGCTCTCCGGCTCCGGCAGGAACTCTCATAACAGCATACGTGAATGGAACAAATCAGGGGTCAATCACCGTTACCGAACCAGGAAAATTTGGAGGAATGGGGACATTTGATGAACGATTAATTGTCATGACTGGTGAGAATGACTTTGCAAATGGTGTTCCAAAGATTACATTCAAAATAAATGACTCTCCTGCTGACCAGATCGCAAATTACCAGCCTGGTGCAAGCACTTCAATAAACCTTACAATTGGAGGAGAGCCAGTCACTGCACCTGCAGCAGTTCCGGTTCCAGTGAGCAATACAACCCAGGTAATTGTTGCACAGGCACCATCCCAGGTACTAACTCCTGCACCAACTCCGGTAGTTACACCGGTGCAGAACCAGAGTTCACAGCCGGTTCAGACGGTGAGTATGAACACTCCGGCTCAGTAATTTTTTCTTTTTTTAAGGATATTGGTTCTTTTTAGTTTAGTATCGTCAATAGAGGTATTATTGAGATTTTCACTTTTTTTCAAAAACCTTTCGTTCTTAATATGTCGATATTATTTTGAACATGCTAATCAAATGAGAAAGAACACTGATCATATGACCTTTCACTCGGGCCACGTTCAAATCCAGAAAATATTAGCCGATTATAAGATTCCACCAGAGGAGCAGAACATAATCATTGGTTTAATACATGATTTATCTGATAATTATCAGATTCTTGCGATGTATTTGTACGGGTCCTATGCTCGTAACGAGCCAAAACCGTATTCTGATATTGATATTGCAGTCATAACCAGGATGATAGATCCTCCACGGGATCTAAAAGAGTTTATTGGATCTTATTCATCAAATAAAATAGATGTTCAGGTTTTTTCTGATCTCCCCCTATCAGCACGGATGCAGGTTCTTGCTCAGGGGATTCCCCTGTATGTCAGGGATGAAGATTCATTATGGTCGGTTATTAAATCTGTTAGTTTGTCCTATATGGATCTTGAACCAATGAGATATCGGTGGCGGAAAAGAATATTAGGTGTGTAATGGATCACCATACACGAGTTCTCACAATCTGTTCAGATATCGACAGGTTTTTTTCCGATTATGATAAAATTTCCTTGGAAAGAACCACGGACAAGAGTGACGTTACACGCTTTCATGCAATATCGATGGTTCTTTTTACTATACTGAATCTTTCATTTGAACTTGGAGAAGAGGTAATTGGGCTAAGGCATGCTGGTCTGCCAAGTACGTACCGGGATATTTTTCGGATACTTTGGGAAGAAAAATTAATTGATGAGAACATTCGCGAAACAATGTCTCACATGGTGTATTATCGGAACCGTCTTGCCTATCAATATTCAGGTTTAAATTATGAAGATATTGATGCAATAATTTCCAATATCGATATTATTAAAAATTATATCGCTAAAATGAAAGATAGTATCCGGTAATTTATACAGGTGGATAGTTAATTATTAAAAACTCACCGATAATCCCTGCTATCTTTTCAGGCTCTACAAAGATAATCCCATGCCCCTGCCCTTCCCTGATAATAAGAGTTGCATTTGGGATGGCATCGGCGATGATCAATGAATTCTCCGGGGGTATGACAATATCCTGATCCCCGGTAATGACGAGTGTCCTGCTACGAATTAAAGGAAGATCAGTAAATACCCCACTCCATGAGACGAAAGAATCATACTGCTGCTGTACTGCATCAGGATCGGCGACTTCCCCATAATCAACAAACCAGGTGTATGGGTCGGGGTGGCTTTTACGGAACGATTTGGTAAGTAGGAGTTTTCCCGCCCGTTCAAGATATTCTTTCGGATTATTAAGAGTTTGGCCCATCTCTTCCACCACCCAATCCTCGGCAGGCACTTTTTCTGCACCCCCGCAATCAGTATTTAAGAGAACGAGGTGGTTTACTGAATTGGGATATGTTTTCGCATATTCGAGAGCAACCATTCCCCCCATTGAATATCCTACTATATCTACCGGGAGATCAGAGCAGTTCCTTGTATCAGAGATCACTGGTTTATCAGGATTCAATCCATCTTCAGGATCCATACATCCGTCACTGCGTCCTGCGAGCTTGGTAATAACATCATGCAAATCCATGGCTGCCTGCGGAATAGTAAAAGGAACATCCGGGTTATGGACTCCTGATATTCCACGATGGTTGTAGACGATAACGGAATGGGATTGAGCAAGATCCGATATGATCTGGTGCGGCCATTCGTCGATAGTCATCCCGTATCCCAGGACAAAAAAAACAGGAGGGCCCTGCCCATGTATAGAATACCGAAGGGGAACCCCATCCCTGGTCATAACATATGATGAATTCAAATTTTCTGCGGAGAGATTTTTCTGATCAGCAGATTTATTTAATTCCAGCTCCTGAGCATTGTTGCTTTCGATACACCCTGATATACCGGTTAAGATGATGCATGTTGTAATAAATAGTATGGTGGTGATGGTAGTTTGCATGGTGAGATATCAATCGTGATATTTATTTATAGTTCTTGTAATTGGACATTTGCCTGAAATCGTCCAGAGTATTGAATGATATGAATTGTTCTCCTTTATAAGGTCAATGATTCAGCGGCGA
Source organism: Methanomicrobiales archaeon (assembly GCA_012729535.1). Lineage (GTDB taxonomy): Archaea > Halobacteriota > Methanomicrobia > Methanomicrobiales > Methanospirillaceae > Methanospirillum. Next base: position 176,809 of record JAAYCY010000055.1, read on the forward strand.
ATGTATGGCAGTTTGGACTGATAGGAAAAAAAGAGATTTAATCTATATCCTGGTAGTAATATTCTCCTTTACTTTTTTGTTCCCGGTCAAGGTATGATTCAGGTTTGTTGATCCGTGGCCTGCCGCTTATGTCCCGTCTGAAGGTAACACCAAGCTGGGAAAGGAACATGTTCATCCCGGTTCTCATGTCAAACGGACCCTTTGCTTCTCCCCGGATACCTGGCTCTCCGTCAAAGACCAGGAGCCGTTCACTGATTATATCAATTACGTAAATATCATGATCGATAACGAGGATAGCTGCTTCTTTTCCTTCGACCTGGTTTCTGAATATTTTTGTCAGTCTGACTCTCTGCTCGACATCCAAGTGGGCGCTGGGTTCGTCCAGGACATACAAATCTGCCGGCTGGGAAAGACAGGCAGCTATGGCAACTCTTTGTAGTTCACCGCCTGAGAGAGTATTTACCGGAAGCTGCAGGATTGGGGTCAGGGTCAGCCCTTCGATGATATCATGCTGGTACTGGGCTGAATCAAAATTTTTTGCTATCTGCCGCAAGAAAAATTCAACGGTATCTGATGAATCACCCTTGAGGTATTGTGCTTTGTATGAAATTTTGACTGAAGTCTCCATGGATCCTTCATCAGGTTTTTCAACCCCTGCTAATAGTTTGGCAAAGGTGGATTTTCCTATACCGTTCTGCCCGACAATCCCGATTACTTCACCTGCAAAGATCTCTCCTGGATGAACAGTAAGCCCGAACCGGTCAAATGATCGCTTCATCTCCGGAATAATAAGAAGAGGTTCCCTTTGTGCCCCTTCCTTATGAGCTCGGATCTCAAACGTGACCTGGTAGTCACGGAATCTCACATTTTCTTCAGGCAGAAATCCGTCAAGGTACTGGTTAATACCAACTCTGACACCTTTTGGTCTGGTTATGATACCAAATACTGCGGGTTTTCCATAGGCGATATGCACGGTATCAGCAAGCATGTCAAGAATCGCGATGTCGTGCTCGATAAGAATAACTGGTTTTTCGGTAGCCAGTTCTCTAATGGCCGATGCTGCTGCCATCCGCTGGTAGATATCAAGATACGGTGTCACTTCGTCAAGGAAGTAAAAATCAGCATTACGTGCAAGAGCTGCTGCAAGAGCTACCCGCTGAAGTTCTCCTCCTGAAAGGTTCTGGATATCCTGGTCAAGAATCTGTCTGATCGAGAGGATGTCTAGGTATTTGTCAAGAGATCCTCTCTCGTCTGTTGTTTTAAGAAGGTCCCAGACTTTCCCCTGGAAGACTTTTGGAATGACATCAATGTACTGAGGTTTGACTGAAGCTTTAATGGAACCCTTTGAAAGACGGGTGAGATACTCAAAAAGTTCAGTGCCCGTATATTTCTTTAAGATCTCTTCCCATCTTATTTCCTCAGTGAATATTCCAAGATTGGGACTTATCTGTCCGGACAGGATCTTCATTGAGGTTGATTTTCCAATACCGTTTGCCCCGATAACCCCGGTGACTTTTCCTTCAATTGGAGCCGGAAGACCATACAGGACAAAACTGTTTGGTCCATACCGGTGAGTTGGATATTCTAGTTCCTCTGGAAGTGTGATGATATCAATCGCTTCAAATGGACATTTCTTTACACAGATACCGCAGCCGACACAGAGTTCTTCTGATATGACTGCCTTCCCGTTTTCATCCAGGACGACGGTTTCATCCCCTGTCCTGACTCTGGGGCAGTAAATAATACACTCTGTTCCGCATTTACGGGAATGACAGAGATCTTTGTGAACAACGGCTATTCGCATGGGATATCAGAAATTGATGGTTGTTTCGGAAAGCAGGATAGTCCAACTGACATACCAGAATGCAAATGTAATAAAACCCTGATAAAACCAGTCTTTTTTCTCCAGTTTAGAGGTGTCTATCTTAATGAGCATGAAAACATGTTTCTGGATAATTATTGCAGCAAGCATCACCAGTATGGGAAAGAGAAAAGTGCTCCCTGACCCGGCAGATATTGCTGCATTGTTAGTAAAAAAACATATTATTCCTGCGATACATCCGGCACCAACAGCAATGAGCGTGCGCGTAATGCGCTTTGTATATTCTGCCGCTTCATCAACGATGGCAGGTGCGGGTTTTTCTTCGACTTCAATATTCGGGACCGGTTCTTCTGTCATTGGGGCACCAGTTGTCTTATTTTTTTAGTCATGAGGCCATATCTAATTTGGTATCATGGCAACGGCACAGGGGATGAGTGGACTAGACCTCATCACAGTAACTGAGGAGATAACCCGGCTGCTCCCCCTATGGGTTCACAAGGTGTACCTGGATGCAAACCGGTTATGCGTTATCAGGCTTAATAGTAAGGAAGCAGGAAAATTTAATCTTCTGATGGAACCTGGCAGAAGAGTTCATCTTGTTCCGGTTCTTCCTGAGATGCCACAAATTCCACCCGCTTTTGCAATGTTTCTCCGCAAGTATCTGAGTGGAGGAAGAATTACTTCAATCAGGCAGCAGGGCCTCCAGAGAACGGTAATTATTGACATCCGTAAATCAGAACAACTTTTTCATCTGATTATTGAAGTATTTGACGAAGGAAATATCATTCTGTGTGGTGAGGACCTGAATATTATCCAGCCATTGACACGGCAGCGGTTTAAAGACCGGGATGTGCTTCCAGGGGTGGCGTATATCTTTCCTCCTCCTGATGTGAGTTTGATTACTCAGGAAGAATTTACTGAACGACTCTCTTCAGATGACCGGGATATTGTCAGATCGCTGGCTGTTGGTTCATTTCTTGGTGGCCGGTACGCAGAATATATATGCCTGAAAACCGGGATTGAAAAAAGCACCCAGGCAAAAGATGCGGATGCTTCTCTCATATACAAGGAAATTCATGATCTGCTGGATATGGCCAGAACATCACCGGTACCGGTGAGTACAAAGGATGGCTGTCATCCGGTACCGGTCGGAGATGAACTAAAAGCATTTTTTGAATCATTTAATGCTGCTCTTGCTGCATTCTATCCAATTGCTCTTCCGGCAAAAAAAAGGGAGGAGAAGAAACAGATATCCAGGGAAGAGCGGATAAGGCGCCAGCAGGAAGAAGCAATCAAAAAATTTGAGAAAAATATAACGAGAAATGAAGAAATTGCAGCATTATTATACGAGAATTACGGGCTTGTCGATGAGGTAATCTCTACTCTCTCCAAAGCTTCACAGTCACATTCCTGGCAGGAGATTGCCGATATTCTGCAAAAGGATACTTCTGGCGTGGCAAAGAAGATCATCCGCGTATTTCCTGCTGATGCAGCAGCAGAACTGGATTTATCCCGGCCGGTAAAGGTGTTTGTCCATGAAAGTATTGACCAGAACGCGGGGAGGTACTATGACCAGGTCAAGAAGTTTAAAAAGAAACTTACCGGTGCAAAGGCTGCCATGCAGCGTGAAGTCCACCAGGTAAAGACCAGGAAAGTTTTGTATCAGAGACCAAAGAAGAGATGGTTTGACCGGTTCCGGTGGTTTTACACAAGTGATCAGGTACTTGTTATTGGTGGACGGGACGCTGGTCAGAATGAAGAACTGATTCGTAAATATCTCGAAGGAGGCGATACCTTTGTCCACGCTGACGTTCATGGAGCAAGTGTAGTTGTGGTCAAGGGAAAAACTGATGCCATGGACGAAGTTGTGCAATTTGCAGCGGTCTATTCTGGTGCATGGCGGGCGGGTTTTGCATCAGCGGATGTGTATGCTGCACGACCTGACCAGGTTTCAAAGACTGCAGAGTCAGGAGAATACCTGTCAAGGGGTTCTTTTGTTGTGAGAGGAGAACGCCAGTGGTTTCGGGATGTTCCCTTATCGATATGTATCGGTCTTATGAAAACCCCTCAGACCAGGATAATCGGAGGGCCGGCATCTCCTGTACAAAAGTCATCAGAACTCTATGTTACCCTTCGTCCAGGAACATTTGAACCAAATGATATCGCAAAAAAGGTTGTCCGTATTCTTCGTGACCGGTTATCTGCAGATGATCAGAAAGCATTAAAATTTGCTTTAAATACTGAGGCGGTAGCTGGTTTTGTGCCACCCGGAGGATCTGACCTGGTGGAAGGATGAAAGCAGAAATTGGAGAACTGCAAAGATCATTCGGAGAGATTCGGCTTTTTCCTGAAAACAGCGATGATCTCTGGCACCTTCACCATCTGATAATCCCGGGATGTCTTGTTTATGCAACAACACTGAGGAGTGTCGAAGGCACGCAGGATAAAATCAGGCCTGAAAAACAGGAAAAAAGACCGGTAAGGCTTGGGATACGTGTCCAGGATGTTGAATTTCATGAATATTCAATCCGTCTGCGGGTTTTTGGAATTATTGAGTCAGGAGTAGATACTGGTTCTCATCACACCCTTAACCTGGAACCCGGGTATGAGATATCGGTTATCCGTGCCTGGTCAGGTAATGACCTCGAACGGATAGATCGGGCGATAAAAGGTTCAGCATTTGAAGCACTTCATATCCTGGTCGTTGAAGAGGGTGAAGCAGAACTATACCGTATTCATAGTTATGGGCCCCGCCAGGTATGGGCACTTGCATCGGGAAGTGGAAAAACTGCAGAAATAAATACACGGGAAGAATTTTCTCAGGCAGTAGTAAGCCAGGTATCGCAGGTAACCGGACCTCTGGTTATAGCTGGTCCCGGTTTTATCAAGGAAGAAATAATTTCACGCTTTAAACGAACCAATCCATCCCGTACAGCCCTCCTTATTACCGGGGATACCAGGACAGGGGGAAGACGGGCAGTACAGGAAGTCATAGGTCAGGGCATCCTTGAAAAGCTGACAGGCGATCTACAACTGGCAAGGGAAGTTTCATGCCTTGATGAACTGATGCGCAGGATAGGAAAGGATGAACCGGTTGCGTATGGTCTTGCAGACGTATCTGAAGCCATTTCCTGTGGGGCTGTTCAGACACTGCTTGTTGCTGATTCACTCCTCCGGGATCCGGAAACAGCAGAAATAATCAGAAAAGCGGAGGATATGCGTTCAGAAGTTATTATTTTTTCAACCCGTTTTGAACCTGGAGAGCGGCTTGTCGGACTAGGAGGTATAGCAGCATTGCTCAGGTACCAAATCAGGTGAAGGATCGCATTGGCCTGGCGTGGATGTAGATCCTTTTTTTCGTCTACCGAACCGGTTGTTGTTTAACCCATAATTTCTAATATGTCTGTATGCATCGGCTGGTGACTGGATCTCATGACCAGAATCGCTGGATATGTTATATTCTGATTCTTACTTTTTTCGTATTTTCTATCATCTGGTATGCAATTGCTCATGATATCCATGTCATAGTCTCTCATCTGCTCTATATTCCCGTAATATTAGCATGTTACCGGTTCCCGTATCCGGGTATTCTGTTTACTCTGACAATAATTGGCGGTTATATCGGAATTGAATACTATGTTCCTGAAAATAACTCAATTGCCCTTGAAACTGTTTTCAGAGGGTTGATTATCCTCCTTATCGGGAGTGTGGTATCCTATCTCTCGTTGTATGTGCAAAAGCAGGAGATGCGGTACATGCAGTTTTTATCCAGTATTGATACCGGTGTTGTTGTGACTGATAAGGCCGGGACAATTCAGTATGTAAATCCCTATGCATCTCATATCTTTGACCGCAAGGAATCAGCGGTAGTAAACACCGCCATAGAAACGTATGTGCAGGAACCAAAAGAGATTTCAGATTATTTCAAGTCAGGATCACTGGATGAATCCTGTTTGCCGGTTAAAGAACTACTGGTAAACAGACCTGACGGAACCCAGGTTCCTGTAATGATTGCCGGTTATTCGGAAAAAAAAGGGGATATCATCCTTACCATGACTGATCTTTCAGAAGAGAAGTGCATGGCACACGAACTTGCAACCGGAAAAATGGTTCTGAATACACTGCTTGATGGGATTTCAGAAGGAGTTTTTCTGTCAGATATTGGCGGGTCTATTATTACTGTTAATAAAGCGTGCATGGAACTGACTGGTTGGATTGAAGGGATTAATATCAGTGATAGGTCAGGATTTTTCAGCGAGAAAAGTCATGTACAGTTAAAAAAATCACTCATCAGGTCAGTTTATGATAAATTACGGATAACTACGCGGCTGGAATCATCGGATCAGATCCGTATCCGCCATTTTGAGGTTACCCTGACTCCTGTTTCAGATAATCAAGGAAAAATAACAAGAGTTGCAGGGGTATTCCATGATATCACAGAACATGAAAAATACCTGAAGCAAATACGTGAGCGTGAAGAATACCAGCGTTCAGTTCTTGACGGGATGCCTCTTGCAACGGTTGTAATAGATCCTTTGCACATGGTTCGCTCGGTAAACCAGGCTCTGTCCATGCTGTTTGAACAAGATGTCCTCTCTCTTATCGGAACAAAAAACCATGGAAACCTTCTCTATCCGGCAGGGGAAAGACCGATGCTTGGGGATCTTTTGATTGAAGAGGATGTGGATGTACTCCTGGAAACGCATTACTGTGGACTGTATTCGTCTTCTCCAACGGTTCCTGGTGCTTACGAGGTCATAGACTTTTACCCCCATCTTGGAGAAGGCGGAAAGTGGATAAGAAGTACCGGGGCCAGGCTTGTTGATAACCATGGGAATACCATTGGTGCCATCGAAACTTTTGAAGATTTCTCTTCACAAAAAGAAGCCGAGGAAATCGTCAGGATCAGTGAAGAACGATTTAAAATTGCATCGAATATTGCAACCGACCTCATCTTTGAATATGAACAGGTAAGTGACCGGATCTCCTGGTTTGGAGATGTTGAAAAATGGCTTGGTCTTGATACTTCGGGAAGAGTTAGCACCCTGACCGGATGGTTTACCCTGCTCCATCCGGATGACGTTGACCGGATAAAAAATTCCTTTATTCAGCATGTCCTGAGTGGGGATCCCATAACTGAGGAACTTAGGATAAAGCATAGGAATGGTTTATACCAGACCTGGGTAATTAAAGCAGTAGCGCTTTACAATGCCCAGTTCCAACAGATAAAAACGATTGGAATTGTATCTGATATCAGTGAGATCCGGGCAAACGAAGAGGCAAAGAAAAAAGCACTTGTTGCCATAGAAAAATATATTGAGCAGTTTGCAATCCTTGGAGATCATATTAGAAATCCACTGCAGGTTATAGCAGGGTATAACGATCTACAGGGTGGAGAATACCAGGAAAAAATTTCCAAACAGATAAACCATGTAAACAGGATCGTGGACCAGCTGGATAAGGGCTGGATCGAATCAGAAAGTATCCGTGACTTTCTGCGCCGGCATTATGGAATCTCTGACAATGAAAAATTCTGATTTTTTTGGTAGTTCCATTAAGAAAATGAAAGTGCAAGTGTCACCGGGCAGTGATCAGAGCCCATAATATCAGTTCTGATACCTGCTCCGGAAATATTCATCTTTAATTTTTCAGTGACAAAAAAGTAGTCGATTCTCCAGCCAACATTTCTTGTTCTGGCACGGGTTTTATAATCCCACCAGCTGTACTGGTCTTTTTCCGTAGAAATCATTCTGAAACTGTCAATAAATCCTTCCCCAATGACTTTATCAATCCATTCACGTTCAACCTGCAAAAATCCTGAAACATGTTCATTCTCTTTTGGTCTTGCAAGATCAACCGGCTGGTGGGCTGTGTTGACATCCCCGCAAAAAATTACCCTCTCGCCGTTTTCTTCCAGTTCCAAAATTTTGTTTAGGAATGCATCATAAAACCTGAGTTTATATGAAAGCCTGTCATCTGATGCCCCGCCATTTGGAAAATATACGTTCAGAAGAGTAAACTCAGGATACCGTGCGGTAATTATCCTGCCTTCCTGGTCAAACTCAGGTCCAAGCCCTCCCATCTCTACCGATTCGGGTTCGGTTTTTGAATAGAGGGCTACTCCACTGTATCCTTTCCGTTCAGCCGGGTTGATGTAAAAGAAATAACCAGGTATCCGGGTAATATCCGGGTTTAATGTATGACTGTCTGCTTTTGTCTCCTGCAGGCAGAAGATGTCAGGTTTTTCTCTCGGGAAAAACCCAGATAATGTAACTCCGGGAAGTATCTCTTTTCCACTTACTGCACGCAGACCATTCACATTCCAGGAAAAAAGCTGGTATTTTTTCATTATCCGATCCCAAATCTCCGAAGAGCAATCAGACTGTTATGGGCTGACCTGAAAGAACCAACATCAATAATACCCTTAGCTCCATTCGCAAACATACCTGCTGCAACCTGATCAAAGTTTATTGAGCCACGACCGATCTCGAGGTGTTCCTCAGAAAATTCCCTGCTGTCATACAGGTAAAAAACCCTGCTGGCTGCTTCATGCAAAAACCTGGGCAGACATCCGTTCACGTGAGCATGACCAATATCAAGAGCAAGAGGGATTTGTGTCACCCGGTTTAAGTCCTCCGGATGCCGAACCATGTTCCCTTCCCTCCTTCCCATATTTCGAAACAGGAACCTGACCCCATACTCATCGGCAGCAGTGATAAGGTCAGTACAGGATCTGGCAAGCTGGCGTTTTGCATGAAGAAGATCCGCACCCGCCGAGGTATATCCCGGGTCAACTACTACTTCTGCATTTATTTCAGAGGCCAGTTCAAAGCGTTCAGTAATTACCGAGACTGCTGCCTGCCTGACCGGTTCGAGAATACTGGCCGGGTTTATTTCCCGCTGGGGAAGGCGAATCATGTATTTATACGGATATGATTCAAGAAGGCTTACTGCAGGAATCCGATGAACCCCTCCATCTACTATTTCAATCCCCCTGGTTAGCGAACCCAGGCTTTCAAGAGTAATTTCTAGCGGGGTATCCCGCATACACGTTGTGGAAATCCAGAGCATAGTATCATCAAAGTGATTAATTCAGGTTATTTTTGATATACATATAAAGAAGGTTCTGTTTCTTATAATGTGTTGTGGATTGCATATCAGGGATCCAAATCTTTTTGCCATCCTTCTTCTCTATACATAAGATATGGCATTGTCCAAAGATTCTACAATACTTGAAGTATTACAGGAAAATCCTGAAGCAGGGGCAATATTCGCCCGATTTGGTATGGGGTGCGTTGGTTGTGCTATCAGCCGTGGAGAAACTATTGAAGAAGCAGCAGCAGCACATGGAATCCCTATTGCAGACCTGATGTCCGCTCTTGGAATTCCTGCATAATCTTTTTTTAATCTGTTTTCAGAACGATATTCAGTAAAAAAGTTAGATATATCCGAATGACTTTAACGTAACATCCGGGTTAACTTCACCGACGTGGTATACTTTCCCTTCGGTCAATTCATTAATCGTAACTTCTGCCGGGGAGAAGAGTGAAGTATCTATCTGGTAAAAATCAAAATTTGCTTCTTTGAATATGTCGTAAAACGGTTTTCCATATCCTTTAGATTTGTTGCTGGGTATTTTTTCAAGGTAATCCTTGATCTCAGGGGCTTTCATGGTCAGGTTAATCTGTCCATGGTAGATAGTTGCATCATTTGTAGTTCCCATTGCCTTTGTAGCATCTGCTTTTACCGGTGGAATTGGAGCAGAACCGATCGCTGCAGTAATCTTAGTTGTGTCAAATCCCAGTTCATTCAATTTGTATATCGCAGTTTCGACACACCGGCCACATACCTGTATTGATCCTGTCAGGGATGCGGTAGGCGCAACAACGGCACATAGGTTTTCGACATCGATTCCACAGTCCTTTGCAATCTTCTCCATCACTTCACCATTGGGAAGGTGGTCTGATTCAAGAGCAATAACTGCATCATCGCTTTCATCTTCGTATCCGATAACTTCAAAGGTATGCTTGGGTTTTAAGGCAAGAGCACGTGCCGGTCCTGAACCCATGGCAAAATAATTACCAACCTTTACTGTCCAGCCGGCTTTTTGTGCTCCAAGGCAGGAGATTGCCGGATAGTCGGTAGATACCTCAATAAAGGGCATAGGAACATGCTTTATCTGACCCATCCGGAAGTTGACTTCACCAAGTCCTCCCATACAAATCTCAGTAAAAGCCCTGCCTGCAGCATATCCTCCTGGAACCGATACACCACAATCTACAATTTTGGCGCCATTATCAAGTTCATGATAGGCGACGTTGAAATCTTCAGAATAGTTGGCTAAATTATCGAATATCTCAAGTGCTAATTCATTAACGCTAATCATGTTCGAACCCCCGTAGAGTACCTAATCATCTCTGATGCACGGGTATTGAATCCTTCGTTTTGCTTTACAAAGACATTTTTATAGATATAATGCAATTTTATCAGGATCGTAGCGAAGGTTAATAAGTCGTGTCCTTCCCCTTCCATCCCGGTATTGGAGATTAATCAGGCGAAGGTTGTCCAGTTTTCGGAGAGCTTCGTAGTATATGGTATACCCGAGTTTGTGTTTTTTCTTTACCAGGGTATAAACTTCCCCAGAAGTAAGCTGCTCATCACCCCGTGATAACTCTACCAGGATCTTTAGCAGTTCTTTTTCTTCACGGCGCAGGGACACAATAGAGTATTTCAGGTGTAAATATCGTGATATTTTATAGGCTTCATGAATGTGCTCTTTACTGATTTCACGCACGGCATCTTTTTCTGCGTTCATCGCAGCTCGTTTTATCATATCAATACCGACTCGCATATCTCCGCTTCCCAAGGTATGGTCGACTACTTCCTCTAACAGTGAATCTGAAAGAACCCCCGGGTACAGGCCCTGCATTACCCGTTCTTTAAGTATCTGGTATGTTTCATCATGTGAATAGGGTGGGAAATAGACTTCAGTCGGTGCAAAAACCGAGGTTACTCTCACGTCCAGTTCCCTTGAGAGGTCAACATCCATGTCTGATATGATAACCATGACTCCGATCCTGGTCCCTGGATAGGTCTCATGTGACCGTAAGAGGAGGTAGAGAATTTTATTCAGTTCATTTTCGAACAGGAGATAATTTGCATCGTCAAGGGCTACCAGCAGGACCCGGTCTTCGGCAAGCAGAATTTCTGCGATGGAATCAAGGACTCTCTTATATGAATTTCCCGCTGCCGAGGGATTATGCCCCTTTAGCTGCCGGTAAATCTGTGACAGGATCATGAACCGTGAATTTTCTACCTGGCAATTTATGTGGATGGGAATCATTTTTGATTTGATTTCTCCGATGTCCGAAAAGACCTTTTTTACCGAGGTAGTTTTTCCGGTTCCAGGTGTTCCTTTCAGGAGAGCATTAAGCGGTCTTGATCCCTTGATTCCCGGCCGAAGGAGAAATGCCATTTCACGCATCTGTCCCTCCCGGTGATTGAACTGATCAGGGATGTAATCTATTTCAAATATATCAGGATCCCGAAACAGGGTCTCATCCCACATCAGCATATTCTTCAGGGTCATCAGGCAGTCCTTTTTTTAATGCGTCTGGCAGATTATTGCTAAGCCAAGCTGCAGTTCATAAATGCAGGCGTAAAGTCAAAAACATTTCGCTATCTTTCAGGTTTTTATAAATATTCTGTTTCAGTGAAAGGGTTTCATTGCATTATCTGGAAATAGCAGGAGATAGAATACATTTGAGCAAATATGAATATTGTATCACTCATTCGTGAATATCTCCCCGTTGTCGCCAAAGGTGTCCTTATGGGGATTTGTGATATTATCCCTGGTGTTTCCGGTGGGACTATTGCATTTATAACAGGGATTTACAGCCGGCTTATCAGTGCCATTGCTCACATTTCTCCTCTGTTCATTCGGGATCTCATCTGTTGGGATGTCCCTTCTATGAAAACCCGGCTTGAAGAGATGGACATTATCTTTTTGATAACCCTTGCCGTTGGAATCGGCTCAGCGTTTCTTCTAATCTCACGGATTATTCTCTTTCTACTGAATACTTATCCTGTGCAGACGAATGGTTTTTTTCTGGGTCTAATCCTGGCATCATCCATTCTTTTGTTTGCTCCACTCCCCCGAAGATATCTGGGTGGATTTGTTTTTCTTTTTATTGGCATAATTATTGGACTAGGTATAGTAATGGCAAACCCCCAGGCACTAGGGCATTCATATCCAATTCTCTTTATTACTGGGTTTATTGCCCTTTGTGCCATGATACTTCCAGGTATATCAGGAGCATATATTACTCTCCTTTTTAACCAGTATGAGTTCATGCTGGATGCAATCAGGACATTGTCATTGATGGATATCGGAGTATATCTTACCGGTGGGGTTATTGGTATTCTGACATTTACCCGGCTTTTAAAGTACCTGCTCAAGTATTACCATGATATGATCATTGCTTTTCTTACTGGTCTAATGCTTGGGACATCAAAATTGCTTTTTGACAGGGCAACGGTTTCTGTTCCTGCCGGACCAGACCTGTTAGTTTTTATTGTTCTTGGGATCCTGGTTGTCGGTTTATTCCAGGTTGTACAGACACGGATGAGCAGGTAAAATCAGGAAATAAAAAGGGGCATCAGGGCCGGTCCGGGTATCAGACCATACATCCCATTTTCTCCCTCTTTTTCTGAGAAAGAAGCAGTCTCATCCTTGTCTTTTCCGAGTATAGCAAAAGGGACGGGCTCAGAAGTATGAGTTTTAAGCCGTATCGGGGTTGGGTGGTCCGGCAGAACGGCAATTCTTCCGGAAAAATTTTTCATGATGGTGCCAATCATTTCGTCTACCCGTTCAATGGCTAGGATTTTCTCCTCTAAGCTTCCCATGTGGCCGGCCTCATCCGGAGCTTCCACGTGGATGAATAAAAAATCAAGGTGTTGTAACGCATTGAGAGCGTATCGTGCCTTGGCCTGGTAGTCAGTGTCGATAAACCCGGTAGCTCCAGGAACCCTAATTATCTCCATTCCGGCATACGTCCCGATACCATTGAGGAGGTCAACAGCAGATATAATCCCGCCATTAAGTCCGGTCATTTCAGAAAAAGATCTGATGTCTGGTCTTTTTCCACCTGACCAGGGCCAGATAGAGGTTGCCGGTTTTTTCCCCTGCCTTATTCTTTCCAGGTTTACCATGTGATCAGCAAATATCTCCTCACTGGTTTTCATTGCCTGCATGAGTTTTCCAGCATCCGGGCCTTCTGGAAGGTACGACCTGATCTCCTGACCGGTGATATCATGTGGAGGGGTGGTATTGCATCCTCCTCCCCCTGGAATGATTAGAAGGTTCCGGTAACTAATCCCCGGGTAAAATTGCATCTCTGATACATGTTCATTGAGAGATTCCAGTAATGCAGCCCCCTCTTCGCTGGATATGTGCCCTGCATTGAAATCGTCCATGTTTTCATTCCTCACCGTTACCAGGTTACACCGGTATGCAATATCCAAAGGTCCCAGGTTAATTCCCATGCTGGCAGCTTCTAATGCTCCCCGGCTGGTATAACAGGAAACCGGATCATATCCGAGAACTGAAAGATTAGCGACATCACTTCCCGGGGAGTATCCATCTGGAACAGTCTGAACCATTCCCATGGCCCCTTCCCGGGCGATATAATCCATGTTTGGAGTATGAGCAACTTCCAGTGGAGTCTTACCAGAAAGGTTTGCAAGTGGTTCGTCAGCCATACCGTCTCCGAGGATAATACAGTATTTCTGTTTCATAATTCATGACTCCAGTGTAGCCCTGACGGCTACCCTGACGCTTTCCCTGCTGTTTATCCCTGGAATATATCCCAGGTCTTTGAGCCGGGTAATATCAAGCTGCATTTTTGGCACATCGCCTACCCATCCCCGACTACCTCCTGTAAACCGGTATTCAGGACTAAGACCCATCTCCTCAGTCACAATATCAGCAATATCTGTTACGGATATCCAGTCTTCTGAACCGATGTTATACGTATTTACGACATTATTCGTATGGTCAGCAACAAAAAGAATAGCCTGAATGCATTCACCAACTTCAAGATATGATTTTGTCTGTTTTCCATCTCCGAGTATCTCAAGTTCGGCAGGATTTTCCTTGAGTTTCCTGATAAAATCAGTGATTACTCCATGACCTGATCGTGCACCGATAATATTTGCAAACCTGAATGACCATGCCCGCATGGAAAAGCTGTGTGCATATGCAGATATGAGTGCTTCACAGGCAAGTTTAGAGGCGCCATATACAGATACCGGTTCTAATGGTGTGTATGATTCAGGTGTCGGGATGATCACGGCCTCACCGTAAACGGTTGATGTGGATGTGAATACAATCTCCCGAACACCTGATTTCCGCATCGCCTCAAGAACCCGGTGCGTGGTTATTATGGTATTATTGAGCTGTTTGTCCGGTGAAAAAGCACTTTCCCTGACATCCGGATCTGCTGCCAGATGATATACCCGGTCAGCCCCGGCGACATGCTCCTGCCAGCCATCAGACAGGAGATCTGCGCTTACCAGGGTGACCCGTTTAGTATCCAGATGGGTCCTGAGAGACTCAATATCGCCTGAAACCAGAGAATCTATGACAATTACGTCGTCACCGGCGTTGACCAGGTGGTCTACCAGGTGCGACCCGATAAACCCGGCCCCGCCGGTCACTATACTGCGCATCCATACTCATATCCCCTTCCATATACCTAAATGTATAACAGCAATGTTTGTCGGAATAGATCACGGAACTACTGCCATGCGTTTTGCCGGGGGCGGCCGTGTTTTTAAGATACCGCGTGCAGAAGCAGTGTCGTTCCAGCTCTCTGATCTTACCTGTCTTACAAAAGGTGAAGAATTAGAAGGTTTTGCCATCACCTATTCAATGGGTGATAATTTCTCTGAAATAACTCACATAAGTGCCCTGAAAAACCGTGGGCTGGTAAGCAGGGACGGGGCCGGAGAGCATACCGGTGGAGGGACCCACGTTTTTGATATTATCCGGGATAGTGGTATTCCGACAATCGCAATTCCCGGCCTGCATCGGGGGTCGAATACGGATACCAGGTTCAAAGTCTATTCACACCAGGCAAGTCCTGAAAAGATCGGTCTTGCCTATGAAGTAGCGTCCCGACTGGGGCCGGATTTCATCGTTTCAGATATCAGCTCCAACACCGTGACGCTGCTTATCAGGGACGAAACCATTATTGGCGGGTTTGATGCCTGTGTATTTGCCCCCGGGTGGGTTCATGGAGCGCTTGATCTTGATGCAATTCGTGCCATCGATGCCGGGCAGCTCACAGCTAACGATGCGTTCCTCCGGGCCGGAGTACGAGATAACCTGGATGCTTCAGTTCAGATTTCTGCTCTTGCGATGTTTGCAGCCATGGAATGTGCTTCCCTTCGCCTCTTAGCACCACAAGCTCCGATTGCATTATGTGGCAGCAGGGCTTCTTCCGTATCTGAAGAAATATCATCACTACTTAAATGTAACGTACTGATCCTTGATGAATGGACTGCGGCCATAGGTCTTTCCCTGATAGCAGAGGACGTATTTTCAAAAAATGTAAAAGCAATCCTTGGTATCCCGGTCAGACTTTAATTTTATATGATTAATCGTGTAAAATAGTGTGGGAATTTTCTTGAGAGAGTTACGGATCCATGGGAGAGGTGGTCAGGGCTCAGTTACTGCAGCTGAACTGATCGCCGTTGCTGCCTTTAAAAGCGGAGTATTCTCGCAGGCTTTTCCGGCATTTGGTGTCGAGAGGAGGGGTGCACCGGTTCAGGCATTTGTACGGTTCTCAAATGAGAAAGTGCGGCTGAGAAGCCAGGTATACGAACCTGATTATGTTATTGTCCAGGACAGTAGCCTGATCAAGGATGTCGATGTCTTCTCAGGGATGAAGAAGGGTGGAATCATTCTCATTAACACGAGTAGTGAAATCCAGGAGAACATCCCAGAAGGTGTCAGGTTCATCCCGATTGATGCTACCAAGCTGGCGCTTGAAATCCTTGGTGTGCCAATCACTAATACGACCCTCATGGGAGCGTTTGCAGCAGCAACTGGGGAAATAAGTCTTGAAGCGCTTGAAGAAGCAGTCCGGGAACGCTTCTCCGGTTCACTCGCAGAAAAAAACGTCGCTGCATCACGAGCAGCATATGAGCTGATAAAGGGAGGTGCCTGAATATGGCATTGAGAGTAGGCTGCGCAGCACCTCCGGGTCAGGCCAGGGATAATAAAACCGGGTCATGGCGAGTTTTTCGTCCAGTTTTTGATCATGATGCATGTACTTCCTGCGGGATGTGCCAGTTGGTCTGTCCTGAAGGCTGCATCATGAAAAATAATGACAAATATGATCCTGATTATGATTTCTGTAAAGGATGCGGGCTCTGTGCCCATGAATGCCCGGCAAATGCCATCGCCATGGAAACGGAGGAGAAATAAATGAAAGTAATCCTTGAAGGCTCACATGCAATAGCAGAGGCTATACGGCTTGTAAAACCTGATGTTATATCTGCCTATCCCATAACTCCACAGACACATATTGTTGAACGCCTTGCTGAAATGGTTGCAGACGCAGATCTTGACAGCGAATATATTTGTGTAGAGAGTGAGTTTTCTGCCCTCTCCGCTGCTCTCGGTGCATCATGTGCCGGTTCACGTGTGTATTCAGCAACATCCTCACAGGGGCTTCTCTTCATGGCAGAGGTATGTTTCAATGTAGCAGGAATGAGACAGCCGATTGTCATGTCAATAGCAAACCGTGCTATCAGTGCACCACTTTCCATCTGGAATGATCAGCAGGACTCTATCGCACTTCGTGATGCGGGATGGATTCAGTTATATGCAGAGGATGTTCAGGAAACATTTGACCTTCATCTCCTTGCATACAAAGTTGCAGAAGACCACCGGGTCCTACTTCCGGTGTTTGTCTGTTTTGACGGTTTCATCATATCGCATACCTATGAACCGGTAGAAATTCCGGAAGAAAAAGACGTCGCAGCATATATTCCACCATATGATCCGGTAAACAAGCTTGATGCAGATGAACCTTTGAGCATGGGGATGTATGCAACACCTGATTATTATATGGAATTCAGGTACGAAATGGACCGTGCGATGGTTCGTGCCCTGGATGTTATAAAGCAGGCTGGCAGGGAATTCAAGGACCGGTTTGGAAGGGACTATTGTGAACTTATTGAGTGCTACAAGCTGGATGATGCAGATGTTGCCATCGTTGCTCTTGGGTCTGTCTGTGGAACCATTAAGGATGCCATTGATGAAATGAGAGCTGACGGCAAAAAGGTTGGACTGCTTAAGATTCGTTCATTCCGGCCTTTCCCTGCAGAAGACATAAAAAAGGCATTGTCCGGTATAAAAAAGATTGGTGTCTTTGAAAAGAATGTTTCCATTGGGGCCCGCATGAAAGGCGCAGTAGGATATGAAGTGAAGGATGCCGTGAATGATTCGTCAGTGCAGGTATTAAGTTATGTTGGGGGTCTTGGTGGCCGTGACATCCGCATCGCTGATATTAAAAAGATGACTGAAGCAATCGAGGCTGGTAATGGTGATTGTTTCTTTGGAATCCGCGAGGAGTTGATCTAAATGGCAGACCGATCTCTTGAACTGGTAGACTGTGGCCACCGTGCCTGTGGAGGTTGTGGACCTGCTTTTGCAGCTCGCCTGATTCTTAAGGGAGCCGGAGAGAGAACGATAATCTGTGCTTCAACCGGGTGCATGGAAGTATTCTCTACTCCATATCCCCAGACATCCTGGAAAGTTCCCTGGGTCCACTCACTCTTTCAGAACGCTGCAGGGGTTGCATCTGGAGTTGAATCAGCCCTTAAAAAACAGGGACGAAATGAAAATGTAATTTGTATCTCTGGTGATGGGGCAACTTTTGATATCGGAGTGCTTTGTATCAGTGGTGCATTTGAGCGTGGACACAATATCACGTACATCTGCTATGACAACGAAGCGTACATGAATACCGGTATCCAGCGGTCTGGTGCTACACCATTTGATGCCAGTACCACCACTTCACCGGCAGGAAAAAAGAGTTTTGGAAACGACCGGCCCAAAAAAGATATGCCCCAGATTCTTGCAGCACATGGTGCACCATATGTTGCAACCTGCTCAATCGCATACCCGAATGATGTAATAAAGAAGGTAGAACGTGCAGTAAATACCGAAGGCCCCTGTTATATTCAGATCCATACACCTTGTTGTACTGGTTGGGGATTTGATGGATCAAAGACGATTGAACTTGGCAAACTTGCAATAGAGACAGGATTGTGGGTAAATCTTGAAATTGTAAATGGAAAAGTAGAAAAAGCTAAGAAAGTAAAACGAAAACCGGTTGAGGAGTATCTCAAGGTTCAGAAACGGTTTGCTCATCTCTTCAAGCCGACACCTAAAACAGATGAGATTGCAAAGATCCAGGCAATAGCCGATGCCAATGCTGAAAAGTATGGAATCGACATAAAACTATAATTTTTACTGATCACGGTAACGATTACGTTTGAAATTATCTTTCTTGGAATTAGGTAATGGGTATATTTAAATACCGTTCAGCTAACAATTTAATATTCTGTACGGGTGGTTACAATAATTCCCGTCCTCTTTGTTGATGACAATAGGGAATTAAGCAATATTTTTCAGTTTTACCTGGAAGAAACCGGACTTTTTTCTGTACATGTATGTCTCGATGGTCATGATGCCCTTCGGTATATCGCAGAGAATCAAGTTGAAGTGGTAATTTCTGATTATGATATGCCAGATATGGATGGAATTACCCTACTTAAACAGATCAGGAATTCTTATCCTGCATTGCCATTTATCATGCTCACGGGCAATGACAGCAAGGAAACAGCCATAGATGCACTAAATTCAGGAGCAGATTTTTATCAGAATAAGTCTGAGGATTTGGAAATTCAGGTCCTGGACCTTTCGCACAAATTGATTATCCTTGTTGAAAAAGCCCAGGCATTAGCTGCTGTTACGAAAAAGGATAAAATACTGGAAATGGTCAGCAAAACTGCCGGCCATCTCCTTTCCGGTGGTGTGTTTACCGATGAGATGAGGACAACACTTCGTGAAGTAAGCGAGGTTATCGGAGCAAAGGCAATTTCTATTGGAAACCCGGTGATAATTGAAGATGATACTGAAATTGTCCCTCCAGATTTTATTTTCTGGATCAGGAATACGGGAGATAATCCTGGTATCCAGGATATTGACACGATGAGGTCATATCTTTCCACTCTGGTCAGTTTTATATCGGCTAAATCAGAAAAATCTGGTAGATGTATTCAGGTTTCTTCCGGGTTTTTAGATCCTTCTCTCCATACTATCTGTGAGAACTTAGGTATTGTCTCATGTTTTTTTCTGCCGGTCTTTGTTGGGACTGACCAATGGGGTTTTTTATCCTTGTTTTTTGACCGGTCTAAACAGGAGCTGAGAGAGCCGGAAAAATATGCCCTGACTATGTTGGCTGAGGTTGCAGGAGCGGCACGGTACAGGGCACATATGGAAGAATATTTTAAAAATCCCGTTGAAAAATCACTGGTTGGACTCTTCCTTCTTCGAAATAACCGGTTTATTTATATTAATCCACGGTTTTCCACGACTTTTGGCTTGTCCCATAAAGAAATGATCCGGACCAGATCACTTCCTGCACTTTTTACTGAAACTGATGAAGAGCATGTCAGAAAAGCTATTGAAGACATCTGTTCAGGAATAACTGAATCAGCCCACCTTGAGGTCAGCGGACTACATTCAGATGGTTCTCAGATTTTTATAGAATTATACATGACCACCTTCAGGTACAACGGATCGTCCCTGATTGCTGGAAACTGCCTTGACATTACTCCCAGGAAAAAGGCAGAAGAAAAAGTAAGGGTAAGTGAGGAACGTCTGAAACAGAACATGATGACATCACTCAGGGAGAAGGAGACCCTACTCCGGGAGATTCATCACCGGGTAAAAAACAATATGCAGATAATAGCGAGCCTGCTCAGACTTTCTGGTTTTAAAAGTGGAAATCCAAAAGTCCAGGATATTATCCGTGATTGTAGAAACCGTATCTTTTCTATGGCTGCTATTCATGAAAAGCTCTACCAGACTGAACAACTCTCTGCAGTCCCTCTGGGTGAGTATATTCGTGATGTCGGAAGCAGAATTATAATAGAATTTGAGATCGATAGAGGACAAGTATTATATGATGTATGTGAGCATAAACCGGTTTTTGTTGACATTAATTTTGGTATTCCTATTGGACTTATAATTAATGAACTGATTACAAACAGTATCAAGCATGCTTTTCCAGGCAATAAAGCAGGAAAAATTCTTGTTGAAGTTGGAGCAACCCAACAGTTGTGTCAAATCCACTACTCTGATAACGGTACTGGTCTTCCTCCAAATTTTTCCCTGGAAAATATGACCACTCTTGGCATAGAACTGATCCAAAATCTGACATGCCAGATTCAGGGAACCGCTACATTTACTTCAGACCATGGAATGCACTGTTTCATTGAATTTCCAAATATGCTGTCCCGGTGTGAATAAAGATCATGAGAAAAACACGGAATATTCTGATAGTAGAAGATGAGATGGTCATCTCCATGGAGCTGGCCGGCACATTGAAAAGACTGGGATACCATGTCGCAGGGCAGGTTCTAACCGGAGAGGATGCGATAGAAAAAGCCGGCGAGCTGAGACCTGATTTAATTCTCATGGACATCAGGCTACAGGGAGGTATCGACGGGATTGAAGCGGCTGGTAAAATATCCGGATTGTATGACATTCCAGTCGTATTTCTGACTGCTCATTCTGATGATATCACCCTTCACCGGGCAATTGCTGTGCAACCTTCCGGGTACCTCATAAAACCTTTTCATGACCGTGAACTCTATTCAACGGTTGAACTCTCCCTGTACAAACATGATTTAAGACAACGAATTCGGCCTTCCAGTGGTATCATCCAGACAGGTTTTGCCAGGATACCTGACACCGTTCCCTGTTTGTTTGTGTCTCGTGACTTTATGATCCTTGCATCAACTAAGGCAACGGCTGAAATGCTTGGTACAACCATTAGTTCCCTGGTATCAACACGTCTTGATTCCTGGCTGGTTATACCCGAAAAAGAGGAAATTTCCTATCCTGAAACCGTCATGGTAAAATCCAGTGACAACCGGTACATTCCGGTGGTCATTAGAGTTGGTTTTATTCCTGATCCAAAGTCCGGAAACCTCGGTTACCTTCTCTTTCTTAGCCGGAGGGATACGTCTGCCTGATCCATTCACCCTGGAAGTTGTACATGAATGTCGTCCTGACGAGATGCGTCTTCTTCTCCAATCAGGTGACTGGTGGGAAGAATACTGGGATGATTTCGTTTTGTGCACTATCGTACAGCATAGTTTTTCATTTGTAGTGGCAAAAGACAAAAATGATCGATGGATAGGTATGGGAAGAGTGGTATCAGACGGGGTATCTGATGCATATCTGCAGGATATTGTAGTGCTTTCAGAATGGCGGGGCAATGGTATTGGAACTGCCATTGTCAGGGAACTTATGAGCATTTGCAAAGATGCAGGAATAGGATGGATTGGAATAATTGCGGGTCCTGAGACTGAATATTTTTACCGGCGGTTTGGTTTTGCCAGAATGGGCGGATACACACCGATGCGGTATGAGGGCGTATAGCAGAGCGTAGTATTAATCTCCCTGTATACGTGTTTTCATCGCTTTGATGGCTGAATTAAAATATCCACTGATAACTGATACCGGGATGGTAGTACAGGCAGCATGCCCGGTAATCATCTCTGCCAGCAGGTCAACAGATATTCCTGCGTTTTATGCTGACTGGTTTTTTCTCCGGTTGGAAAAGGGATATATCCGCTGGATAAATAGTTTCAGTCCAAACCTTCCGTATTATGTATCATTTGAAAAGACAAGAGCAGTAGTTTTCTGGAGCAAAAATCCTGCCCCGATTATTCGGGATATTTCTCTCCTGAACATCCGTGGTCTATCATACTATTTCCAGTACACCCTCAATGATTATGAAGCAGAAGGACTGGAACCCGGTCTGCCTCCTTTGTCTGAGCGGATAGACACTTTTATCCGTCTTTCCAAAAAAATCGGTAAAGAACGGGTTATATGGAGGTTTGATCCGGTTCTTCTCACACCTACTGTTGATATTTCCGAAATTTTAAACCGAATCCGGTACATCGGTAATTGTGTTTCACCGTTCACGAAAAAATTAGTATTCAGCTTTGTTGAGTTGAAGTATACCAGAGTAAAACGATCAGCCCGGGTCTTTCATTTCAGGGGACTTACAAAAGAAGAAAAACAGGAGTTTATCTGTGGACTTATACGTCTGAACCAGGAATGGGACCTCAATCTTGCAGTCTGCGCAGATGAAACCGAATATTCCCCCCATATCATGCACAATAAGTGCATTGATGATCTTCTCCTCGCTGAAATTGGCAGAGATGACCCGGAACTAGTATTATACCTGAAATCTGCAGGAAAGGATCATGGACAGCGTCCTGCCTGCCAGTGCATCCGGAGCAAAGATATCGGTCAGTACGATACCTGTCTTCATGGATGTATGTACTGTTATGCAACAGACCATGAAAAAGCTGAAAAAAATTATCAGAAACATTCCATAATGCCTGGATCAGATACTATTACTGGTGATAAACTAAAAGATAATGAACCGGTGATTAAGGATATCAGGATGTTTTTTGATATATGATAGGCATTCTGCCTATTTCTTAACATCGACAAAATACATAGGAATTTTTCATGAATTGTGACGTTTGCGGAGAAGAAATATCCGGAGGATCAGCTTTTACCTGTAATTACTGTGGAGGTGTTTTTTGTCCAAAACATCGTCTGCCTTTTAATCACTCCTGCAAGAACCTTGAACAATGGAAAAAGGCAGGTACACCGGTAACAAAGAGTACCCGGTATCAGAAAAACCATGTATCGTCTGGATTTCTCGTTAAAAGAAGGAACGAACTACTCATACTGGCAGCCTTGGTAATCTGCCTGCTGTTCATTATCGGAGTCTTTTTTCTCTGACATTAGAAAAACCGTTTAGAAACCTTCTCTCCAACCGTTGCCAGGTAATCTTTTCCATATGGTCCGTTTTCCAGGGCATCAACCAGGTTCCATATCAGGTCATCTCCATTCCTGGTAAGTGATGCTCCAACTACCACAGCAGCAACACTGTCCGTGTCTCCCCCAAGAAGAATTGACTGGACAAGCAGTGCGTGAGGATCTGCTCCAAATGAAGCAAGGAGAGCAAGTATTGATCCAATGAATATCCGTGATTCAGTATATGGGACACCATATTTTTCATATTCTTCCAGGATACTGGTTCTATCAAAGATTCCTGGTATTGCACAGGAATCCAGATAAGGTATTATGTCAGGGTTGATTTCTTTGATTAATTCCCTGATCCTGTTCCATACCTGTGCAAGAGGCCGGTTTTGTAAAGTTTCATGGGCAATGAGTGCAACTGCAACCGTTGCAGTGATAGCGTCAGGATGGCCATGAGTGACTGATGCAGATATCATGGAATTTCTGACAACCTCGTCTCTTGTTGTAAAAAAACCTAATGGCAGGGCCCGCATTGCTGCACCATCAGTCTTTCTCTCATGTAATTCTTCGGGTGATATACTTACAAGAAATACATCCGGATCCTGTGATGCCAACATCTGCCTGGTCATTGCTGAGTATCCCTCCCTCGGGTCACGAGCATAGGCTCTCAAAAAAAATTGTGCGATTGAACGAGGAGTAACGGCTTCTCCTGCTCCTATTAGTTCAGCAAGGGCCAGGGCCTGCTGGGTGTCATCAGTATATTTTCCCGGAATAAGGCCCTGGTTTTTCAGCATCTCTGCGGTTTCAATATATGTCCGGTTCTCAAATGGGGCTCCATATGCATCACCTGCAGCGATACCAAGCAGCATTCTTGCACCAGGAGAGAGGTTACCCGGGCTGAAATGACCAGGTGTCATAAAAAGTTATAATATTTTAGAACAGTACAGACACTCTTTGTATCCTTTTTCCTTGATAAGTTTAAGAATTTCCCGGGGATTTCCGTGACATTTGAATTCTCCATTGATCATCACATGTCCTTTGTCTACCTCAAGGTAATCCAGGATATATCCAGTGTGGGTGATAACAAGACCACTATTTTTCCGGTTAATAAACCGCTGATTTTTTTGAAGGAGCCGGGCGATGGATTCTCCCATGAGATGAATATTCTCAAGATCCACCCCGCTTTCAGGTTCATCGAGCATGATAAAACTGGGACCCTGCACCATCATCTGCAGGATTTCACTCCTCTTTATCTCACCGCCTGAGAATCCCATATTGATATCACGCTCAATGAACTCATCCATGTTCATTCTTTTTATCGCAGTATCAACAAAATGCTCTTCTTTCTCATGGTTAATGACCTGAAGCATCTTCCCCAGTTTCAGGCCGGGAATAGATGGTGGCCTTTGGAACATAATCCCCATACCAAGACGTGCCCGTTCGTGGACTGGCATATGGGTTACATCAGTTCCGTTAAACAGGATGGTTCCCGCTGTAATTTTGTATGCATCAAAACCCATGATGGTCATGAGCAGGGTTGATTTACCAGATCCGTTCGGCCCCATCAGTACATGAGTTTCGCCCGGGTCAACATGGAGAGTAATCCCATGCAGGATCTCTTTTCCGCCGACTTCTACATGCAGGTTTTCTATGTCAAGCATAAGGTGTAGTACCTGTTTATTCTAAAGTTAAAAAAGATGGAGGATTACAGCAGTTTATTACCTGCCTCAGCTCCTGGCATGCATTCAAATACTTCGGTAATATTCAAAATCAGAAGTGACTTAGCCGGAAGGTTTGGTTTCTTCTCCTGGATCATGGCTTTCATTTTTGCATGTTCTTCCCCGCTTGTTTTTACCGTCACATCTCCCTTAATCTGGAAACATCCTTTTGCTCCTGCTCCATAGACATATATCGCCGCTTTAGGATTTTCAAGAACATTTTGAAGAGTTTTTTTCATAAAGTTATCTCCAATCCAGATGGTTTCATCGTCCATTAAAAAGACAGATCCCATGGGGGCAACGTTCGGTACACCTGCTTTTGAGGCGGTTGCAAGAGGAAATACCTTCACCGCTTCAAAAGCGTCCTTCATTACCTGTGTCAGTGCAACCATGGTACTTGAATCTATCCGGTATCGTATAATAGTTCGGATTTATATCCGGGTGGTCATATTCCCCTGGAAATGCTACTCTGACAACTGCACCATTATAATTAAAAGGGGCCCATCGTTTCGAACACCCCGATATAAGGATTTTTATGGTGCAAAAATCTCCTGTTCTTTCATTTCATCCTGATCATGCCCCGGCATCAGTGTCCAGAGTATCAGATCCCCATCCGGGTTCTTTATTTGTCTGGCTATTATCCTGGTTGCTTTTTCTAAAGCCTCATAATCTGTCTTTTCAATCTGCCCGGCAGCACCAAGACCTTCCCTGACCTGGTCAATGGTATCAGGATCAATAATGCCGCTTTCCCGCAGATCTGAATCCTGTTCTAAATTTAATCGTGATGTAAATTCCCTGGCAGCTTGATTCATCTCCCGTATACGGATATCAGATGAGGTAGTGAGAATTGCCGGGACCGGAAGTAAGGTGAACAGGTCGTGATACAGCGTCTCTATTATTTCCTTCCCGTTCGTTTGTTCATGATCATATGAAACCCTCAAAATGGTACCGTTAATACCACCAGGTCTGATTATTTTCAACATTAGCTGGCGGGATTCTCCATCAGCCATGACAAAACCAAATTGTGCGCTGCTCTCTTCCTCCTGTTGAACCTGCATTCTGAACTCTTCAAATCTCTTTTGATCTGATTGCTGTATCATTTGTGAAAAAGAAAGACCAATAATTGCAGATTGTGTCCTGTAAAGTGTTGTTGTAACAGCCGGAGTCACGTATGATACTATCCCGTCTTCGGTAAGCAGTACGATTACATCATCTGTGTGATTAAGAAGCTGCAAGCAGATATCCGGTGAAGGAAGTTCACCGGTAATTACCCGTTCAGGTGTAGCCAGTACCCTGATGATGTATCCTTCAATTCCTGATAATGAAACAGGTCCTAAAAAAGATCCGCTTCCAATAATAATACCATCCGCTGGAGATTTGTCTTTTACATGAAGACGTGTCCATATGACAAATGTGCTCTTTTCAGACAGTCCTGACTGAATTGTAGATCTGACCCTTTCCCGTTCATCCGGATGAATAAGATCAGATAATGTTATAAATCCTGTATCCACCAGTTCAGCCGGTGAATATCCACAGACGGTTGCTGCCCGGTCATCTGCGTATGTGATGGTCAGTGCAGCATCAGCCTTACACCTGAACATCATTCCTGCTACGTCAGCTTCTTTTCCCATATTTCCCCCCGATTTCTGGTTGACTTATAAAAATTTACAATAAAATATAGTCATGTATGAGAAGAGACGAGGTATAGTTTTATTGATTTGGGAAAGATATGGAAAGGGACTTTGGGATTGAAACTCAAGCTGATACAAGAACAATTTTACCTTCTTCTCCTGTTATCACTGACAGTAATACTGGTTATGGCAGGAGAATCCATGCTTACTGCTGCTCTTGTTGAAATAGAGCATGAATTTTCCGTTCCTGGTATATATGAATCATGGGTACTTCCGGTAGTCCTCTTGGTCGGAGCAGTGGCAGCGCCATTCGTGGGAACTGCGGGAGACCGGTACGGGCATAAAAAACTCCTCCTGATTTGTCTTGCAATATACCTGACTGGTCTTCTGGTAG
This sequence comes from Methanomicrobiales archaeon, assembly GCA_012729535.1. GTDB lineage: Archaea > Halobacteriota > Methanomicrobia > Methanomicrobiales > Methanospirillaceae > Methanospirillum. Next base: position 203,525 of record JAAYCY010000055.1, read on the forward strand.
GTTACCATACCCCGGATATCTGGATACTTCTTTTTAGCCGGGCTCTTCAGGGAGCAGGCATTGCTGCCTTTCCTCTGGCATATGCGATCATCAGGGAGCAAATGACAAAACCTTCTGCAGATATTGGTATTGGTGTTATCAGTGCCATGTACGGGGCGGGAACTTTTCTTGGGGTTATCATTGGCTCATGGATAACCGGGTTATTTTCATGGCGGCTAACCTACCTGTTTCTCATCCCGTTAACTGGTATCCTCCTTGTCCTGATATTTTTTTATATTAAGGATACGCGATCCGATTACCCGGGAGGAAGTCTTGATTATGCTGGTTTTTCATCCCTTCTCATTTTTCTTTTTCTGGTATTGTCTCTCTTTTCATTACCTGAAGATGAGAGATACAGCCTGAATGCAGTTGGTCTTTGTGTATTATCTGTGATATTTCTATGGACTTTTATTAGAATTGAGAAAAAAGCCCGGTATCCGCTAGCTGATATCCGTCTGCTTCATAAACGTCCGGTAATTGTCCTGATGGTAATTGGTTTTCTCTGCATGTTCTCATTTTTTCTCCTGCTTCAGATGATGCCATATGTGATAAGACTTCCAACAGGTCTTTTTCTGTCTGCAGAAATTGTAGGGCTGGTAATAGTTCCGGGAACCCTCTGCGATATGATAGCCGGACCACTTACCGGAAGGATGGTTCCACTGATCGGATGTAGGATTCCCTGTATTGTCGGATCACTCATGCTGGCAGTTTCAGGTGTAATGCTTTTCATCCTGCCCTTGTCAGTCCTCGTTCTTGTGCTGGCCTGGATGATTTTTTCCTTTGGGATGTCAGTAATAGCGACCGCTGACCTTATTGGAGTTTTAGAACATGCGGGAGAAGAGCAGACTGCCCAGGCAACAGGGATTATCCAGAGCATGCAAACACTGGGAGGAGTTGCAGGACCGGTAATTACCGGTCTCATCCTTGCATCATCCCAGATCTCAACACAGATAGATAGCGAAGAATGGATAATACCAACTACGGATGTATACTATCTCGTGTTTTTTGTCGTCATTGTTATAAGTCTGCTCCTTCTTGGGGTATCGTGGTTTTTCATAGAGGAAAAGAAACATACTGAAGGTGACTTGTGAAATCTGATAATATTCTACTATGTCCCTTTGATAAAAATTCATGTATTCAGAACAGATGTGCAGTCTGGTCAGAAGAAAAGCATACCTGTAGTTTTTCTGTTTTACCTGATCTTTTGAAAAAAGAGGTCATATCTTCTTCTCCGGCAAAAAAAGAGTCAGGAACTCAAAAAAGTGAAAGTGGATCAGGGAAATACCGGACATTATTGTTTGATTAAAGGGGAGTAAAATCAGGGAATTTCTTCCACTTTTATCATGTTTGTTCTCCCCTCTTTTCCTGAAAAGTTACCGGCTATTATGATCAGATGGTCTTTGGACTGAGCGATCCTGGTACGTCTGGCGATTTTTTTTGCTGTATCAAAGAGTTCATCTGCTGATTCTATCGGTTCTGTTACAACTGGCTGGACTCCCCACCGGATAAGGAGCCGGCGTGCAACCTGAGGGTTTGGTGTGAGGGCCAGAATTGGTGCCCGTGGTCTTGATTGTGAAACTCGTTCAGCAGTCAGTCCTGATCTTGTATATGCAACAATTGCAGGACTATTCAGTTCTTCTGCAATGTAACATGCCCGGTAACTGATAATATTCTCGACACTTTTATCATGCCATCCGGATTTTTCGTTCAGTATACGCAGATAGGGAAGATGTTTTTCAGTTTCATGTGCAATTTTATTCATCATATGCACCGCCTGAGCCGGATTTTTACCAATGGATGTCTCGGCAGAGAGCATGGTGGCGTCACTTCCATCTACGATGGCATTTGCCACATCAGTTACTTCGGCACGGGTGGGTCGTCCTCTGTTGACCATGGATTCAAGCATTTCAGTTGCGGTGATCACAGGGATTCCTTTCATGTTGCATGTCCGTATGATTCGTTTCTGGATATTTGGAATCTGTTCTATTGCTAGTTCAACTCCCAGATCCCCTCTTGCTACCATCACACCGTCTGCTTCATTTACGATGTCTTCCAGTCCTTTTACCGCTCTTTCACATTCAATTTTTGCAATCAGTGGTATGTTTTCTGATCCCTGGTTCAAGAGAAGTTCGCGGGCATCCCTGATATCCCGGGCAGAACTGACAAATGAAAGGGCGATGAAATCTGGTTTTAATTCTATTCCAAGTTTCAATGATTTTCTAAACAGAGGACTGGTATAGGGAATGTCAGGTCGTCTGCCAGGTATGACAACACCCATGCCTCCCCGGATAATGCCCCCGGATATAACGGTGGTAAGCATCGTCGGACCTGGTTTGATGACCTGCATTGTTACGGCACCATCACCCACAAGGATTATGTCTCCCGGACAGACTATCGGAACACAGTCGTCAGGATAGACATGAACTGCCCCGGATATTTCCATGTCTGTGCTTATCTGGATTGTATCTCCTGTTCTGACTTCACGGGGATGTGATCCGGCCTGAACCCGGAGTTTTGGGCCGGGTATATCAACAAGAATTGCAATGCTGCGGTTTATATCTTCAGCAACTGAGCGGATACTGGATACTGCCTCACGGTGCGATGGTTCATCTCCATGCGAGAGATTCAGACGGGCGATATCCATGCCTGATAGGATCATCTGCCTGAGTACGTGGGGATTACTGGATGCAGGACCGATGGTTGCAATGATCTTGGTCCTTCGCAGGATCGATGAAAATAAAAAACCGGGAAGAGACTGATTACCATTCATCTTGTGCAAATTCGTCCTGGTACACAAAAAAAGTTCCCAGGATGTTTTTACTGGTATGTTCACTGATTCAGATGACCTGAATCGTGTATATTAAACGGTTTTATGGCTAATTATATTCCACAATGGATACTGTTGAACGGGAAGACACCATTCTTACCTTAATGCGTGTCTATGAAAGAAGCGGGCATGGTTCTAAGGCAGATGATCTGGCAGATCAGACTCGTTTTCCTGTTCATAAAATCATGAATATCCTTGATGAACTGGTTTTGATGGGTGATGTTCAGGTAACTGGTGATGGGATATATACTCTTACCGACCAGGGTTATACTTTAGCCGCAACGGTCATGCGCAGGCATCATGTTCTTGAAACATTTCTAAAGGAGATGCTTGGAATGGATCATGAAACGGCTCATGAAGAGGCGTGCACGATGGAACATCACACGTCTGAAAATACCATAAACAGGCTTCGTTCATTTCTTAAAACAACAAGAGAGTGCCCGGGCCCCTGTCGGATTCATCATCGTCACCATTCATGCAGAACACTGACAGACTGCCCTCCGGGTGAAGACCTGGTAATAGAAGCAATACGAGGGTGCAGGAGAGAACTTCGCCTCGCTGATCTTGGGCTGGTTCCGGGCGAACACATACGTGTAATGGAGCGGATGGCCGACACCCTGCTAATCAGAGTAAAAGACTGTGATATAGCCATTAGTCCCGAGATTGCCCGCTCTGTGCTTGTTGGGGTGGATAGGTGAGAATCGGCCTTATCGGAAATCCAAATGTGGGGAAATCACTGATCTTCTCCCATCTTACCGGTATAGGGGTTGAAGTTAGCAATTATCCCGGAACTACGGTGGATATTTTATCCGGTATCTCATGCATCAGGCATGTTCCGGTTGAAATCACCGATTTACCTGGTATATATTCCCTCGACGGCGAGAGTGATGAAGAACGGCTGGTCCGGGAGATGATCATCTCACGATCATTTGACGTCCTGGTACTGGTTCTGGATGCAACCCATCTTGAACGGAATTTATACCTGATGCTTCAGGTTTTAGAACACCAGGTTCCCCTGATTGTAGTCCTGAATATGGCTGATGAAGCAGAGGATCGGGGAATAGTAATTGACACAGCAAAGTTTGAAGAGTTGTGTGGTGTTCCCGCGCTTCTCACTGCTGCAACGATTGGGAAAAACCTGCCTGAAATAATTCCCCTGGCACTAGAAAAAGCATCAGTTGGAAAATTCAGGATCTTGTATGATCAGCATATTGAGGCAGCAATCCGGACCCTCACCCGCCTCTCCGGGTCTGACCGGATATCATCTCTTCTTGCATTGCAGGGAACCGGTACAGATACCAGCCTGGTTGAATCTGCTGCTACGATTGCCAGAGAGATAGAAGAAGAACATCGGATGCCGATCTCCCGGATACTGGCAGGAAACAGGCATCATGCGGCGGCTGAATTAAGTCACCAGATTGTTACCAGGACCTCTTCCCCGGAATCGCGCGGAATTGATCGATGGCTGCTCAGACCCTTCCCCGGAGTTCCCATCATGGTCTTTGTCCTGGTATCATTGCTACTCTGTGTTTTTTTTTTAGGATCGTTCTTTGAAGAGATCATCGTCGATGCCTTTGACATGTTACTTATCAATCCACTAGAGGAGGCACATCTTGATCCTCTTGTTTATGAACTGCTCTTTTCTTTTTTCATAGCAATACAGGCTGGTATTGGTATTGCTTTTCCATTTGTCTTTATCTTTTATCTCCTGATGTCCCTGGTGGAAGACACAGGATACATGAGCAGAATTGCTTTTCTTGCTGACCGGATCATGCACCGCTTTGGTCTGCACGGGCAGGCGATTATTCCTATGGTACTAGGTCTTGGTTGTAATGTCCCGGCTATCATGGCAATACGCCAGATAGGAACAAAACGGGAACGTCATATTGCCGCATTCCTGATAACCATGGTGCCCTGTTCAGCACGAACAGTAATAATTGCCGGGATTGTTGCGGTATTTGTCGGTATTTACGCAGCGCTATCAATATATCTTATCTTATTTGTCCTCATCCTGTTCACTGGCATAGTTCTGTCACGGATTACCCCCGGCAGCCAGATCGGAATGGTCCTTGAGGTTCCACCTCTCCGGGTTCCTTCACCAGGAATGGTTCTCACCCGGGCATGGATTCATATTAAAGAATTTCTGGTCATTGCCATGCCACTGTTAATAGTGAGCAGTATTATTCTTGGTCTTCTTGGGTTCTATGGAATAATGGATGTTATCGAGCATTATACCGCTCCTTTCATGGAAGGACTTCTTGGTCTCCCGTCATTTGCATCCACTTCACTTCTGTTTGGTATTTTAAGAAAAGAGATGGCATTTGAAACTCTGATAATTCTCGCAGGAACTGCTGACCTGACAACGGTCATGACCGGTCTTCAGCTCTACATATTTGCACTGGTCAGCACCCTTTTTGTGCCTTGTATCTCAACAATTGCCGTGTTGTACCGGGAACAGGGATTGAAGACAGCGGTTCAAATCTCCCTCTTTACGGTATTTCTTGGCCTTGTTGCCGGAATAATGGTCAATGCAGTTAGCAAGATAATGTGATGGATATTTTATTTATAATAAATCCAGGTACATTATGGTTCCACACCCCCTCATTCTTGGCGGAGAATATATTCACACAAAAACAGTTCACGAGGTTTTTAATCCATATACCGGACTGTCCTGCGGTAGTGTGTGCATGGCTGATTTTTTTGAGGCGAAAGAGGCGGTCCGGATTGCACAGACAGGTGCACACCGTATGGCCAGCCTTGCAGCTCATGAACGATCAGCAATACTACACCGGCTAGCTGGTCTAATCCAGGAAGAATCCGAAAAACTTGTGGAAATTATAATCCGAGAAGGGGGAAAAGCAAGAAAATATGCAGCTGCAGAAGTTGCCAGGGCTGCGACTACTATTTCTATATCGGCTGAAGAAGCCAGACGGATATCCGGATCCATGGTTCCGATGGATGGATACCCGGCTGGTCGGGGACGGCTGGCATTTTCTATCCGTGTTCCTGTCGGGATTGTTGTTGCGATAACTCCTTTCAACCTTCCTTTAAACCAGATTTGTCACAAGGCCGGGCCTGCAATAGCAGCAGGAAATTCATGTATCATAAAACCATCTTCTGCAACTCCGTTAACGGCCCTGAAATTTGGTGAACTATTGTTAAAAGCCGGTCTTCCAAAAGAAGCACTAAGTGTTATCCCCTGTAAGCCTGAGGTTGCAGAATCTATTGTATCTCATCCTGATGTTGGAGCACTGAGTTTTACCGGAAGCTCAAAAGTAGGCTGGCATCTGCGCCATGCGACAAATGCCGGGAAGATAACTCTAGAACTTGGAGGAAATGCGGCAGTTATCGTGGATGAAGATACAGACCTGAACATTGCCTCATCCAGAATCGTGGAAGGCGCATTTTCACACGCAGGACAGGTGTGCATCTCTGTTCAGCGGGTGTTTGCTCACCATGTGGTGTATGATGACCTTATCAATCGGATTTTATCCCGGTGTAAAACGCTGAAGATTGGCGATCCAAATGATCAATCAACAGATATCGGTCCGATGATTAATCCTGTAAAAACAGCTGAAGCGTATAAGAGGATACAGGATGCTGTATCACAGGGGGCATCTGTTCTTTGTGGAGGAGCCTGTAATGAAGGAATATTAACTCCTACAGTTCTCACGAATACTAGTCCCCTGATGTCTGTGAATTGCGAAGAAGTTTTTGCCCCGATTCTGACAATTACGCCGTATAGGACATTTCATGAAGCAGTTTTAATGGTGAATGACTCACCGTTCGGGCTTCAAGCCGGTGTTTTTACAAAAGATGTGAATCATGCCCTGTATGCTGCTAACCATCTTCAATGCGGTGCGGTTGTTATTGGCGACATTCCTACCTTCAGGGTTGATAGTATGCCCTATGGGGGTGTAAAAGGTTCTGGAATAGGGAGAGAAGGTCCATATTATGCCATACGGGAGATGACCGAGGAGAGACTTATTATACTGAATGAACAACAATTTGCATAAGGAACCAGAGAACATAAATTACTTAACTGGAATAATCTGGTATCAGTACTCTGTGATGTGCCAGGTTACTTACAATACTGCAGGAAACATTCATGAAGATTGACAAGAAGTATTTACTGATAATTACTTTTACTATTGCTCTTGCGATTCTTCTTCTTGTGTTTTTCCTAATGACCGGGTTTTCTTCAGGTATCAAGGATATTATCAGTGCAGTTTATTTTGCTATCTGGATTGCAGCAGCCATGGGGATGTGGCTGTATGGTATTCAACCATACCTGCAGGGACGAAAAAAGGCTAAAGGGGATAAAAAAACACAACAAGTTGTCCATAAGACTGCTTCAGTTCCTTCACCAAAATCAGATCTGCCTCTGCGGGACAGGATCCGGGAATATGTAACAGAAAGGCGAAAAGAAGAAGGATTACCTGTTCCGGAACCATTGGTCCCTTCTAAAACTGGCGGTACACCTTCAAAAGCCAAAGTTCAGGCAGCCGGGATAGCGGGAGCAGCGATGGGGGTTGCTGCTGCAGCTACAGCAGGATCTGACACCGGTGGCGATCTCCCGCTTCCTGATGACTTTGATGCAACAGGAGAAGGTGATATCTTTGGTGAAGAAACCGGAGGAGAACCCGGTCTTCCCGGTCTTGGTGATGAAGACCTTGGTTCTTTTGATGAAGGTGGAGAACCCGGTCTTCCCGGTCATGGTGATGAAGACCTTGGTTCTTTTGATGAAGGAGGAGAACCCGGTCTTCCCGGTCTTGGTGATGAAGACCTTGGTTCTCTTGATGAAGGTGGAGAACCCGGTCTTCCTGGTCATGGTGATGAAGACCTTGGGTCCTTTGAAGAGAGTGGTGATGAGATGAGCCCTGATGCTGGTTCAGATGCCCTTCCTGACTTTGACGGAGACCTTGAACCGGAAATGGCCGAATCTGATCTCACTGGTTCCATCGATGATTTTTCTGATGAGGAATCTACTCCATCTGATACTATTGTCGAAGATAATGGGGGAGGTCTTTCAGAAGATGGATTATCAGACATCGAACTTCCCTTATCAGAGGATATGATGGATGATGATATGTCAGAAGACAATGAATTTTTAGATATTGAGTTTGATGACATCGAACCGGATGAAATGTAATCCACGCTCCGGCAACCACAAACTCATTTTTCTTTCTTGTGAAACCTGTATAAGCTGATGATACCATCCTTAAAGCATCCGGTTTTTTTAACTTTGGCGCTGGTTATATGTGCATGCATTGGAGGTATCCCTGCCCAGTACCCGGTATATGCTGTTTCATCTGGGCCGGTCCTGGAAATTGTAAACCTGACCGGAGATGAAGAGGCTTTTACCGGATACCCATACCAGGGGACTGTTGCTGTACACAATGCTGGTGACCAGACTTCCGGAGTTAAAACCGTCGTATTATTTTTAAAAAATTCTGATAATGGTAACAATGCTACAATCTCTTCGGTTACTGTTGATCCAATAAAACCAGGGGAGAATACAACCCTTAATTTTATCGGTACCATAAGTCCAGACACCATTCCGGGGCAGTACAGTCTTTACGGAGTTCTTCCGGAGAGTAACAACCGTGTGCCTGACCGGGCGGGTGCGCTAGTCCGTCTGGCGTCGCCTGTTTTTGTTACTTTTACCTCACTCCCTGATCAGGAGGTTTTAGAGCAGGATATTGTATCCATTATTCGTGACCTTACTAATGAGAACAGGGTAAAGGAGGGGCTGCATTCTCTTGAGTGGGATGAAAAACTTGCAGAAATTGCTGAGCAGTATGCAAAAAAGATATCTGGTTCACGGTTTTTGTCGCATACAGATTCTTCAGGCAACGGCCCGGCAGAGCGGGCAGAAATTGCAGGATATCCTACAACGAAAGAGATAGAGGGGGGTGTCAGAATTGGTATAGCAGAAAACCTTGCTTATATTGGTACAGGTAATGTTATCGGAGCCGGCTTTGTGGATCCAACTAATGCCAGTGCGATAGCGGGTGCACTTATTGATGGATGGATGAAGAGTTTTGGACATCGTGGAAATATTCTTGATTCCGGATCTGACCGGTTTGGAGTGGGAATATATTACCAGGGGGATTATTACTATGCAGTATCTGAATTCTGGTAACAGAAACTGTTTGAGAGCATATCATAACCTATAAAGCAAATCCGGAAGATGCTTAAGATCAGGTACATCATGGAAGACGACAAACCAGGTGTTTTACAGCATTCATGGGAGGGATTGCTTATGCCAGGTGTCTCCTGGATTATCAGAAGGGAGGACGATGCCCTGGTTTTTCATCTTCCTGAAATTGGAAAAGAATATTCAATTAACAACTTGGAAAACGATGATTGTTCAGTTTTTCCTCCGGATATCTCCTTTCTCCTGCATACTATCATCCGGGATGCAGAGGATTTGTCTCTGGGAGAAAACAGACCTGTTCATTTGGTAATCCCTGGAGCTGAACGGGGATGGGTGGGACTGATTTGCCGTATAAGGCAAAACCACTTTATCATCATTTGGTCTGGACAATCAACAAAAAAACCAGACTCCACAGATCCACGTATTCGTGAAAGTATTCTCTCTGAGCGGGCTATCCGTAAAGCAAATGAAAAATTAAACTTTTTTAACAGTATTATCCGTCATGATATTGTGAATCTTGTTATGGGTTTATCCGGTTACCTGGATATCATGGGTGAACTCGTAACAGATGAGGAAGTTCTTCTCCTGATTAAAAAATGCAAGGATCTTAGTGAAAAGGTGAGACGGGTAAATACTCTTACCCAATGCTACCAGGATCTTGGTAACCGACCCCCCACTTTTATTGAAGCTACCCCTGCTATTCTCCGGATTTTAAACCGTCGTGAATTTGATGGGCTGATAAATTTTGAAGTTGAACTAAACGATCTCTTTTTATTTGTTGACCGGCTTTTTGACCAGGTAATACTGGAGATTGTAAGGAATAGTATAAAATTCGGAGGAAATGGTGTAACGATACGGTTCTCGTTTATGGTTACTCCGGAAGGGCTGGTCTTTGCAATTGAAGACAACGGCCCGGGTGTTCTACCTGATTGCAGGGAACGTATCTTTTCACGCAATTATGCAGACAGGAAAGGATACGGGCTCTATCTTGCAGCAGAAATTCTTGATGTTACCGGTGCTAAAATTACTGAAGTTGGAATTCCGGGCCAGGGGGCACGGTTTGAGATTTTGTTCCTACCGGACACTTATCACGTTGGTGATCACCTGGTATAATCAGGGACTAATACCAAGGAGAGGCAGAAGTTCCGGAAAACTGTCAATGGCATAGGTCGGTTTTTCACCGTTGTATGTGTTGGTCCAGTCCCCGTACCGTGCATAAACGGTTGTGTATCCTAATTCGATTCCTGGTGTGATTTCTCTTCTTATGGAGTCACCGACCAGCCAGATATTTGAGGCAGCAGTTTGCAGCCTGTTTATTGCATATAGGAACGGATAATGGTCAGGTTTTCTTTTTCCAGATATATCCGGAGTTACAAGTATTCTAAAAAAATCAGACAATCCGCATCTTTCAATTCTTTTTATGGCCTGCCCGGATGCTGCATCGGTAACAATAGCCATGGAAATACCCTTTTCAAAAATCGCAATAAGACCCTGAATTACGCCCGGGTAAGGATTAATGTGGGCCAGTTTAATTTCATCAAACAAGTTTGTCAGATATGATGCCATTTCAGGGGTGAAAACTCCGAGATCATGTATATAATCATGAATATGCCGGGGATCTTCAAATCCATGGTCCGGTCTTAAAAAATAACGAAAGAGTTCTTCTGCATCCCCTATGCCTAAATATTCGATTACTGCCCTGCATGCGGCGTGCTTTGCATCGGTAAAGGTGCAAAGGGTGTTATCAAGATCAAAGATGATGGCGTCCGGCATCTGGCCGGTAGATTGAATCATGTCTATATATCATGTTGATTTCATGAAAGATAGGTCTTTTTGGCCGTTCTGATTTCATGATTATAGAGGTTTATGGTTCTTTGGATGCCACTTCTCATAATCAGATTTTTGATGGGATTATCGGTAAAACCATATTCCTGTATCACTCATATTTTGTCGCGTATTCGTGGAGGTGTACGGGACTAATAAACTCCCGATAAATATGAGAAAGGATTTGACGTTATCTCTTGAAGAGGAACATATAAATGAACTGCTGGAAATTGCAGAAAAACAAAATACAACCCTTTCAGCACTCATACGCACTATTGTTTCATCATATCTTGCAACGGTAAGGCAGGGAACTGCACCAGTATTTCCAGAGACCCTTACAATACCTGAAGATGGTGGGGAGATATCCGGAGTCATGCTTCTCTCCCAGACTGTTACAAAACAGGGTGGTCTTATTGCAGAACTTCAGCGTAGGGTAACAATTCTAGAGGGTACTATACACAAATCTGCTGCAGTACAGACGGTGCTTGGAACTTCAGTCTCTGATATTATGTCACTCACCAGCCCGGTCTTGATGTCTGCTGATGCGGGAGTGATAGATACCGATCTTCCGTCAGTTGCCGGTCTTTCAGATGATGCACTGGTAAAAGTTCAGAGACGTCCGGTTGCTCCGGTTATGGATGCCATGGAGATGGGATCTATGACAATACGAGTTGACAAGGAGTATTCACAGACTGAAGCATCAGTAGCTCTTGGGATTTCAGTCTCTACGATGCGGAAATATATTAAGGAGAAAAAGATACCTGCCAGAAAAGTTGGGAGGTCCTGGCTGATTCATGGTAAGGATATTCTCTCGTTTCGTTCAAATGCATAAATAAACCAGAGAGTATTTCTTTTATGCCGCGAATGTATTAAGTACCGGGCATAACTCCGGTGTGGCAGGTGGGGTTGCACACCGGACACATGCCCTGGGATGCAGCATGCAGGGGGAGCATGCGTTCAATAGCAAAAAGTCTGATTCCTGTACTGGTTGTTTTTCTGATACTTCCGGTGATAATGATACCACCACAGGTATCCGGATCACCAGATGAGATAATTCCGACCAGGAATATTCTGTTGCTATTCGATTATCCTGATGATTCCCCTATGCCAACTGCTAATGTTTCTTCTGATACAGTAGTTACCAGTAAGGTATCTGTCAGTAGTGCCAATGTTACTGAACCTGGTAATATGATAGCAATGCCGATTCCAGCAGGTTTTTCAGCGTCAGGTTCCTATATCGTATCAGTAGCTCCTACTCCTGTCCCGACTCCGTCAATGGCCAGGGGATGGGCTTTGGTGAATTTTGGGACGTCAATTGACAGTCCGGAGATGATGGTTGAAGATCGGCAGCGGTACATGGCTTCCGGATTATTTAATGTGCACGTGTATCACCAGTTTGCCGGGTAAGAGACAATTGGTAATGCTTATATTGTCTTAAGTATACCTTGTAAGGCTCAACGGGCCTATGGTCTAGGTGGTTATGACACCGCCTTTACACGGCGGAGGTCGCCGGTTCGAATCCGGCTGGGCCCATTCTTCTTTTGAATCGTTGTTTATCTCTGGATTGTTATTTGATGTTAATAAATCCTTAATTTCATTTAGAGACTTCTCGATCATGTCGAGTTTGGGATCACCTTCAGTTTTACAACCAATTGTAAAACTTTCTTTATCACTTGAAGGAATATCGGGGAATACTAAAAGGAATGCTTGTGCTCCTTTAAATGAAGTTGTAAAAATCTTATACTCTTCACCAATCAGATTCTGATAATCTCTTGGTAATCTAAAATTTGGATAATGATAGCCCGGTCTTGATTTAAGTAATCCTGCTATTCCTTCATGAATGATTTCCATATTGTTTTACAACTACGTTATGGCATATAAATATATTGTAACTCTCATTAACATATTGAATGATATCCATACTGAGGATGGGTTTTGCGCGATCACTTCATTTCCAAGAAAAATCATGCCTTTTTTTATTTTCTGCATAATCCATGATATCATGTCAATTTGGTTTCTTTTCATTACAATCTCACCTTTCCGTAAATTAAGTGAAATCTTGGGTTAAATGTGGAAACACAATCTAGTTTTCTCTTATCTTATGTAAATATATATATATATATTTACATGTGTGATGATTATCTTCTATTGTTAAGAACAGGGTTGAAACGATTAATTCTAATCACTGGATTTCATCCAATTGCATATGTGAGGAAATTATCTCTCCAACTTTGTTTTAACGCAATTCATCCTCAAAATTGAGGTAAAAATATGATATTGAAAAGAATATTGAACATTGCATCATCGAAAAACTGGATAATTGATCTAGTTGGGAGAAACAGATATGTCTGATTCATCCGATGATAATATGGAATGTGACTCATGTACTGATTTGGTAATTCGAAAATATCCATCATATGTAGTTTTTGATGGAAGAATCAACCGAATTGCATATGACCGGATTGCATACCAAATCCATGTGAAATTCAATACTATCTCATTTGGAAATAAGGTATACCTTTATCAAAACGGGATATATGTTCTCGATAAAGGAGAAATTGGTCAAGAAATTAAGTATATGATTGATCAAGCTCGACAGGTTGGAATCAATTGTAATGCTCTGAAGCATCCCAAATCAGAAGTGTTGGAAAACCTATTGTCTGAAGGATTGTTTGTGGAATACCCGTTCAATCAGTACAAGGGTCTAATTCCGGTAGAAAATGGGGTGATTTCTGTAGATTTTGATAATAAAACAGTACGATTGATCGACTATGAGCCTCAATTTATGTTCACCTACAAGTTACCCGTGATATATGATCCTGATGCCGATGATTCCTTTATAGAACAGGTGATCTATGATTGGTTAGGTGAACAGGGATTCATTGTTCCTCAAATAATCGGTCAGGTGTTTTTACAGATGCAAGGAAATGTGTATAAAAAATCATACCTGTTTCTTGGAGATGGTAATGCAGGTAAATCAACTTGTATTGACTTACTTGATTCGTTTTTTGGAGATTCACTAATAAGTAAAGTGTCAATTGGACAATTGGTGGGGAGTCCATTTGCAACCTCCTCACTTGAAGGAAAAGCTTTGAATCTATCAGATGATGCTTCCTCAATACAATTAAAGCAGTCTGAAAAGTTTAAGGAACTTACAGGAACTTCAAGGCATGATATCAACAGGAAATACTGCCGACCCTATGTAGGGATCGCAAATCCAGTTTACATAATGGCATGTAATAAACCTCCAAGTCTTGACCGGAGAAACATTGATTATCAATTTCTTGACCGATGGATAATTTTAGAGTTTCAAGGTGTGTTTAGTGTCAATCCACGTTTTAAACATGATCTCTTTACAGAGAAGAATAAATCTGCCCTCCTCAATCTCGCTATTTCATCGATGATAAGTATTTATCATTCTGGTCTTCGTGAGATAGAAAGAGATGAAACAAACGAGATTCTTTGGCTAATGCGGTATACTCCACTATATCGAGAGTTTGTTTCTAAATATATGGTTAAGGACTCTACTGGATCAATAAACAAGGATATTCTCTATGAAGTTTATAGAGCTGTCTGTCAGCAAATAGGATGGAGATGTTGGGATAAGCCTGTATTTTATAAGGATTTAACAAGATTTGGAATAGAGAGTGATCGAATCTCTATCGATGGGAGGAGGGTGTATGTCATTAAGGGATGGGTCCTTAATGATCAAGCAGTGTCTGACCTGACCGATCAGTTATTATAAGTTTTATTATATACTTGACTATATACGGTCCTATTTTCATTTTTGGGTAGGTATGGAAGACATTCCTGTCTGAACCAATTGTGATATTTATTCATGTAGTCTCTGAATCCATTCAGTAATTGATGAACCCTTAATCAAACATTCACTACCTTTCTTGTTATTAGTTTTGAGTTCACCGCTTGAAACTGCTTTGGAAACCTTTGCTTTTCGAGTGTTGATATTCATCGAAGAAGGCATCATCTCAACAACTTCAACCTGCCTATACCATTCCTTGTGATTCGTTGTAGGGTCGTTATTAGAGTTCTGCTTCCCTTCTAAACCTGGCTTGGGGTTTTCCGTCGTTTGATTAATACCTTCTATTTGTGGTGAGGGTAATAACTGTGTGATCTGTTCTTCAATTATCTTCATCCTATGAGTGAGATCATCCACTTCAGTACGAAGATCATTATTGTGTATTAATTGTGTAATGCCTCCCACTTTCAGGTACTCCATTAAAGCTGCTTCAATAACAGCACTGCGGGTTGTGTCATGATCTGATGCATATTGATCTAACTGATCATTGATCGCTTTACTAAGTGTAATATTGAACCTACCTCTCATATGTATAATGTGTGTAAAGACTATTACTTATTTTTTGTGTATACTATGTGTATACTTGTGTGCGCGGCTTGTGGATAAAATGTGTATAATATATATCGGGAGAATAAAATTTGCCGGGTTAATAGATCAATAACTGACTAACGGGTTTGGATCTGAATTAATATTAATTGAGGCAGATGTTAAGCCGAAGTAGGCATAAGTTTCTTGAATTAAGTAATGGAAAAGCTGATTTAAGGTAATATATGAAACCGGGTTTTTGAGGATATTGTTATGAAGATAATTTAATTCTAAATTGATGAGGGAAAAATATGAATTTGGTACTAGAACAATTAAAGATTAGGGCATTGAATAGTAAAAATCAAAAGGAATTCATTGCGTTGACTCGACAGATTATCAAGATTGAAGAATTAAGAGTGAATCAAGAAAGGATGAGTATGCTAGAATCTCGTATGGAAAAGATAGAACAATTGGTGCGAGAAATTGACAAAGCGATAATATCTCAAATTTTTAATGAATAATCGGTGAACGGATGACAAAGACTAAACTGGTGAAATTAATTGATCGGATGGATACATTAGAGAGGAAAGTGAACAGGTTGAATCGACTAATGAATAGCCCAATCAATAGTCAGAAATTTATTGATGCTTGGTTTGTTATCAGAAAATGAATTTCGTCTGACATGTCTAACCTTATTTGAATAAGATATATATTTAAAATATTATATTATTAAATTTATAATAATTAGGTCAGACAAGTTAGACAGTATAGTTCATCTTTGTCTTTAGATGTGACTAAATCAATACTTTAAATCATGATAATCTCATTAGGGAAGCGTGGAATGCTCTTCAATGACATTTTCGAATACCAATCGTACCATTGGGATGGAGGGATGATCACGAATCCATCAAGAATGAGGTTGATACCTGGAGCGATTTCTATTTGTTTCAATTCATGACCACGATAATATGGTTTTTCAATTACCATCTCTTGTAAATACTTCTCTAATTGATCAGGGTGGGCATGACCTGTAAATTCAAAATATGTGGATTGTATTGACGATGTTTGAGATCTTAACCATTCAGTATCACCTTTAAAGAAATGATCATATCCTACAGGTGTTTTAACGATTGCAGTTCTTGGTAAAGTCCCGTATTTACTTTCAATACCCTTTAATGATTCATTCCCTCCTTCTTCTTCGATGATTCGTAATACTGCAATATTTGAATCAGGGTCGATTTTTACAGCAAAGTATGATCCTACACTGATCATTCCTAATAAAGTTTGAATGTTTGATGTCGCTTCTTCAGGTGATTCACAGAAGTAAAAGTCATATGGACTGATATTCTTGCCCATATCTTTGTAATCAACAGGAATGACCATCAATTTATGAATAAGGAAATCATCTTTGACAGATTCTATAGCACTCTTTGTATGTATCATTATTACCATATATAGGATTGATTTTTCCAATATATGAGATTAGAATATCTTCATCCTGAATTTAAATTTAGAAATAGACTTCAATTT
This sequence comes from Methanomicrobiales archaeon, assembly GCA_012729535.1. Classification (GTDB taxonomy): domain Archaea; phylum Halobacteriota; class Methanomicrobia; order Methanomicrobiales; family Methanospirillaceae; genus Methanospirillum. The sequence goes on from JAAYCY010000055.1 coordinate 220,247, forward strand.
AGATACAAATCAGATGATTGATACATCGATTTCTATTGATTGATGATTCAGTTACCCTCATTGTTTAGATCTTATAAATTGGGGAACAACTTCGATGATTATATCTCTCAATCCCCTCATATCTCAATCATATGACTTGCCCTCAGATCGTAAAGGATCTGGTTAACAAATTTTCTCAGAACTATAGTCAATATAAATCTCCTGAGTATAATGAAACGTCTGTTAGGCGTGAATTTATTGATCCCTTCTTCAAATCCCTTGGATGGGACATTGATAATGAAGCAGGTCTAGATGAAGAATTCAAAGATGTAATTCATGAAGATGCAGTACGTGTGGGTGAATCATCTCGTGCTCCAGATTACTCGTTTAGGATCGGAGGACGGAGGATCTTTTTTGTAGAAGCAAAGAAACCGTATGTAAACCTTAAAGAGAGTTCTGAACCCGCATTTCAGGTCCGTCGTTATGGGTATTCTGCTCAACTTAAGGTATCAATACTGACTGACTTTGAGGAGTTCTCAGTCTATGACGTTACAGTAAAACCATCTCTTTCTGAAAAGGCATCTACCCGTCGTCTTCTCTATTTCACTTTTAATCAATATGAAGAAAAATGGGATGAAATTGCTGCACTATTCAGTAAGGATGCTATTCAACATGGGTCAATCCGTCGATATACTGAAAATCTAACTTCAGGTAAAAAACAACAGGGAACACAAGGTCTTGACAAAGATTTTCTTACTGAAATTGAAGGCTGGAGAGAGATCCTAGCTAGAAATATTGCTCTCCGAAATAAGGATCTCACTCAACCAGAACTCAATTTAGCAGTTCAGATGACAATTGATCGTATTCTTTTTCTCCGTATCTGTGAAGATAGAGGAATTGAACCATTCGGGCAGTTAGGAAAAGCGGTGGAGAATATCAGTCACTATCAAAGCCTGATTTCCCTTTTTAAGAATGCTGATGCTAAATATAATTCAGGTCTATTTCATTTCTCTGATGAAGATGGAAAAGGAACACATGACACTCTTACCCTTTCACTTGTAATAGATGATGCCCCACTCAAGGAAATCATAAAACATCTTTATTGGCCTACTCCTTATGTCTTTTCAGAGATTCCTGCTGTCATCCTTGGACAAGTATATGAACAGTTTTTAGGTAAGGTTATCAGACTTACCCCTGACCATCATGCTAAGGTTGAGGATAAACCAGAGGTAAAGAAAGCCGGTGGTGTTTTCTATACACCTACTTATATCGTTGATTATATTGTAGAGAAGGCAGTGGGTACATTAGTTGAAGGAAAAACACCAAAGGAAGTATCTGATATTCATATTCTTGATCCTGCTTGTGGTTCTGGTTCTTTCCTGATTGGAGCGTATCAATTTTTACTTGATTGGCATAAACGATGGTACACCGAAAACCTTGCTCCTTTGCTTCTTGAGGGTAAGAGATCTACTGATCGAGAAGTTCAAGACCTTATTCCTATTGTGAATGTAATTACTGGTAAAAGAAAAGGAAAGAAATCAGGAAATGAACATCCTCTTCCGGTTTATAAGATGACTGATACAGATTGGCATCTTACTACATCCGAGAAAAAGCGTATCCTTTTGAATAATATCTATGGTGTTGATATTGATACCCAAGCAGTAGAAGTAACCAAGCTGTCTCTGCTTTTAAAAGTGCTTGAAGGAGAATCAGGAGAACGTATTGGACAAAAGAAACTGGTGACTGGTAGAGTACTTCCATCATTGGATCAGAATATCAGATGCGGTAATTCTCTTCTCAATGCTGATATCCTCATGGATTCATCCCTTGATTCAGATATACTCAGATCTATTAACCCCTTCGATTGGGATCGAGAATTTGAATCAATAATGGAAGGTGGGGGATTTGATGTAGTTATTGGGAATCCCCCTTACGTCATAATTACGAAAGATACTCATACTGATATTGAAGCTAATTATTTAAAACAATATGTGGTGTCCCAGTATAAAGTAGATTTATATCACCTATTCATAGAAAAGGGCCTATTATTATTAAGAAATGATGGAATACTCGGGTATATTGTACCTAATCAATGGCTCACAGAAAAGTATACGAGTAAACTCAGGAAGTACATCCTTGACTATTCCAATATTAATGAAGTCACGGTTTTTGGTCACTATGTTTTTGAAAAAGCAAAAGTCTTCACAGCATTGATACTATTGCAGAAGGGTGAACCCCATATTGAAAATGTAATCAAAGTAAAGGTAATTGAAAATGTATCATCCTCCACTGAGATCGATGAGTCTCCAAAATATGAATGTAATCAAGGTGAATGGGATAGTAATGCTGATTATCAATTCGAAACGAGGTTGCTAGGAAAGAAAGGGGAAATTATCAAGACCTTATTGACGAAATTTCCACCCTTGAGTGTCATAGCACGTGCCTCCCTGGGTTGTCAAGCGTATAATTTATCAAAACATACTAAAGATGAAATTGAGAAACGAGTGTTTCATTCGGATATTAAGTTAAATGATGAATACCTCCCAGAACTGGCAGGAAATGATATCCAGAGATATCAAATCACTAAAACAAGAGGTTCATGGATACGTTACGGTCCGTGGTTACATGATTATCGGACAATAGATTGGCTAACTGGACCGAGAATTTTAATTAGGGAAATTACTAACAAACCTCCTTATGTGATTCAAGCATGTTATGAAGAAGAAACCTATTGCAATTATAAAACAATCCTTAATGTAAATCCTTCAGATGATACTCAAGTTTCCATGAAATATATATTGGGGATATTGAATTCTAAATTAATCTCAATTATTTATCCGTTAATCTCTAACAAACTTGTTTCGTCTGCATTTCCTCGTTTAAGTGTGGGTGATCTAAAAAAACTTCCTATCCGACATATTGATTTTAATAACCCTCAAGATATTGAATATCATGAAAAAATGGTTGCTCTAGTAACCCGGATGCTAGATCTGAATAAACAATTATCTCTATCTCGACTTTCTAATGAAAAAGACCTAATTCAACGACAAATAGAAGGAACTGATAAAGCAATAGATGTACTAGTTTATGATCTTTATGAACTGACTGAAGACGAGGTTAGGATCATAGAAAAAGCCGTGAAATGATGTAATCAAATGGTTTGATCTGACTTGTCTAAGCATAATGCATAAATTCATCTTTATATATTTTACATAATGTTATCTTGTATGAAATGAGTAGACATCTTAGACAATAATATCAGGTGATCATCAATTTTAAAACAATTGTAAAACCTTCGCCTATTGTAGGCGGGAGACTATCTATTACATAAATATTTAGATCTTCTTAATACAACACTTTTCCAATTAATCATTGATGTATACTTTTGTCGGAGATGTTTCAGGATTCAAAAACATTATTCAAAACCTAACTCTTACTGATCAGAGTAATAGAGTTCATCAATGGATTGATTTGATCAAGGAGCTTATCAGAATCCATGATATTCGCTTTTTTCGATTAATATCTGATTCTATAGTCGTTGTTGTCGATGAAAAACCGATGGAACTTATTAAGTTATGTAGGTTTTCAAAAGCTCTACTTGAACAAGGAATTGAGAAATCATTTCCAATTCGTGGTGCGATTACAAAAGGTGATGTGGATTTCTCCAATGATGAAAATATTGTTTTTGGTAAAGCTATCGTTGATGGATTTATTCTTGCTGATAATCAGAAATGGTTTGGTATAGTCATTGATACATCTATTAGAGATGAATTAAGAACATTGTGGAATATAGATAAAGTCATTTGTTATTCTCCTCCTCTTAAAGTAGGGGATGTTCGTTTGTACCCTGTAATATCATGGGAGGTGCCATCAACATCTCAATTGATTCGATATACTACTTCTGAAGGATTAATGAGACCTGAATCTATTGTCAATTGGGAGTACTATGTGATGATCCAGAACACTCAGATATTTTCATTATATCGTTCTACGCTTAAACAAGTCCAAATTAATAGTAGAAATGATGTAGATTGGAGCAAGTTTTATGGTTTAACTCCAATCGAGATTATTGAGAATGCAATTCGAAAATCATCTCTTGATGTTATTCAAGTTGATAATGGGAACCCTTATGCTGTTTATAGGGTTTGATAATTATTCTGACTGTAAGATTCATGATAGCCTGGAAAAATCATTAAATTTGATATTGAATCGCATTGAGTCATGGATTATTATGAATTCACTTTAATTCGACATTTGAAAAGATGGGTTCTCAAATGCCTTTGATGTCTAAGCAATGTCATACAAGTGTATAATATTATTAATACAATACTGGTGGTTATATCAAATTACTTAGACAACCTAGACAATGTGGTGAATCTCAATATTGTGATAGTATCTCTTTAAATTTCATTAATTAAGGCACCATCATGAATAGTGGTATTTCCACCTTCTTTTACTAATTTCCCAGATATCATTCCGTATACACTCAAGTTACCCCCTGTATTGTATACGTTATTACTAACAGTTCCATACAATTCCACATTTGAATCTTGTTTCAAATACAGATCATTAGTTACCATTCCATGGAGTATTAGCGTTGAATTAGGAGGGATGATAACATCACCTACTATCATTCCATGGATGATTGCTTTGTTCTGCACGGTACAGTCTCCTTCAATCTTCCCTTCAAGTTCTCCTTCGATAGGAATCATAAAAAATATCCTTGGTTTAAAAGTATATCTATATATGGGAAGATAATATATCGGTGATTTGCATTTGCTCTAGATATTGATGTTTCATCATAGATTGTTGGGATCAATGGTTACACCATCCCATGCCTGCATATACACATCATATACATACTCGGGAAGGGGTGATTTGTAATGAGCCCATTAAACTCCTGATACGCCATGTGTAAGAATATAGGACCGGTTAGAATCATTCCAACAAATGGCATCACCATGTTGTTCTGCAAATTTCCGAAGATCACCTAATACGAAATGGTGTTCACACCTACTCAACGGGAACTTTTTGTGTTTGATCCACATATTGATTGAATGATAACTGAAGAGGAGTTCATCATCATTTCTTCCTTCAATAAGAATCTTTAACGGTCCGATAATATTGGGATGAAGTGGTACATAGTGTGCCATCTTGATCTTGTCCTTATCCGAAGGAATTGACATACATGGTTTATCCACCTCCAAAGCTTTCCTCACTTCTCCGACTGTAAGTTTAGACATGGTAGCTTCTATTCTCTGACCAGTAAAAGCTCCCATCAAAAAGATTGCGCGGTATTGTATAGCACGATCAGAGCTTATTTCATTTGTAATCTCTTCATGGTTGATTCTCCTGATCATTTCTCTAATATCTTCGAGGGTGACAATTCTTGATGTCACACACTTACGTGCTTTCCTCCTCTTTGGCAACTCTAAATATGCCGTATATGCAGAGTATTTTGGATTTAGGCTTATCCTTGCGAGATGGTTTAGGAATGAGGTAGCAAATCCCAATGTTTTGATATGAGAATCATGAGATTCGTATAATTCAAGTACATGATTACGATATGCACTCAAAGAAGCATTATTGATTAGACCTTGTGTATTCTCCCAGAATTTCTTTGCTGCTCTATCTAACCAATCTATGGACCTTTGAGATAAACCCTGACATCGATTATCCAGATATATTGATAGGTCTTCAGAAGTGTATGTGAGATCATAAATGGTTTGATTTATATAGTCCGGCGTGACATTGACACCGGCCCCCTCTTCAAAATGTGCTCCGATTTCAAATCGGGGCTCATTTTGCGGTTTACACGGCGGAGGTCGCCGGTTCGAATCCGGCTGGGCCCATTCTTCTTTTTTTTCAAATTATTTTCCCGGAAAAAAGTATTCTCTGATGTAAATCTTGGAATTATAGGTGGTAAGTGTTAATTACTCAAAAAATTATTATACCATAATGAATCCATCGATCTCTTTTTTCCTGGTACTATGTATCGTGTGTTTATTTGTAGGCGGGGTTCTTGCAGAATCGATGGAAAAATATTTTGAAAATGAATACTTCAAGAAAATAGCAGGGGAGTCTTACATATATACTCAAATAGATACCGTATCATTGCACACGGAAGAATTTTCAACTTTTGATAAGTCCATTCAGATAGATACTAAAAAAGCAGATGAATTAAGAAAAAAAATACCTGTGGGTTGGAGTTTAGATGCCGGTGAAGCTGATAAGAAACTTCTGGCATCCTATGAAAAAGCGATTAAAAAGGATAATTCAAATCCAAAAGCATGGTATAATATGGCAAATGCCCTTAAAAGACTTGGGCGATATACAAAAGCTCTCGATGCAATAAATATATCAATTCAATTAGATCCTGAATATGCTCATGCATGGAGTAATAAGGGGCAAATTCTGAAGTCATTAGGTAAGCTACAGGAATCGAATGAGGCATTTGCAAAAGCCAGCGAGCTTGAAGTGCAAGTCTCGGGTATCATGTAATTGTTGAAGATACTACCAACAGGGGCCGGAAAGATTATACTGTCATCACTTTCCGGCCAGTATGGATCATTGAATTCAAGGTGGAATGAGATGATATTTCGGGTGAAATACCATCCCTTGAGCAGATCTAAAAGAAAGGATATTCTGAAAATAATTAGCCAGGGATCTTACAATTCGGGAATCCAGGGTTATATTTGATTCAGATGCTCGAAATATCATCAAGTGAGACCAGAACTTAAAAGGTAATTATTGAGATTAGTAATTAAACTTTCAATCGGCAATAATACTGATAGATCCTGAATTAAATCACAAAGTTCAACAAGGTATTGTATCCTCCGAATAAGAACTCTACTTAATAAATACGGATTTCAGACATTTTTCCACTGTTTGCCCGGGATGAAAACAAATAATTGGATTTTCATTTACATATGTATAATACGACCTGTGTTGATATCGGCAAAAACAACACATTCATGTCCTTTCTTCCAGATGTTTCATCCACAATAGCAGTGATTATGGTTGAAAAATCAGGCCTGCTAATTGCTTCTTTATCATAATTTTCAATGAGCCTCCAAATTTGCTTGTCGTGAAGTTTAAACTTTTTCTCTATTTGAGATATTTGCATTGTTTATGCAAAAAAACGAAAAGAGCTTCCATCTAGCGAGTAAAACCACTATTTTCTCTTGCCCTGTGAATCTTAACTTGTTGGATACCACAGTATGGACATCTTATTCTGAGTATCCTACCCTGAAGGTAAGTTTGGTGTTCACAAAAAATCTAAATGACGCCAGATTCTTTGGTTTGTATCATGAACAGACAATCTATAGTGCTACATTCTGGCCTAGCAAATTTTAAACCTTCATAAAAATTGATTCATATGTCAAGAGATTTTTCTCTTTCATAATTTTTAATGAAGGGATAATCCAAAGAGCAGTGAGATGAAGGGCTGAACGAATAAATTTTCAGTAATTGTCATATTCCAATTTTTCAATCAACCTGCATTATATCCACTGAATCTGACGAAGAGCCATCTGGGATTTGTTAACCCGTGAACACCTCTCACTTCCCTTATCAAAACGGTTTTTTAATTCCGTAGATGGTTTTATTAAGTATGGCAGCTCGTTCTTAAAGAATTGACAATATTAAAACATATGTGTTAATTAGGTTGCAATCAAATTTTCCTGTGTGATAACTTCATTTAATTACAATGAAATAAGTCCACAAAAGGTATCCCTTCTTTTCAAGGGGAGAGATACTACTCTTGTTTGTGCCCCTGATTCATCCAATAAATCTATAATACTTATTAAATATCTTTCCCAAGACTTTCCTTCTGAAAAAAGTATCCATGAATTCGATACAGAATATGTCCTTTCCTCCCAGGTTCACACACCTGTATTACGAAAAGTCTTGGGAAAAACTGTTTTTAAAGAAAAACCCGCTCTAATCCTTGAATATATTGATGGATGTACTCTCGATTCATATATTTCAAACACATCTTTTTATATAACTGATTTTCTCTTACTTGCTATTAAATTAGGCTGCGCAATTGATACTCTCCATCAGGCAAAAATTATCCATAAAAACCTGACCGAATCGAATATTCTGATTGATACCAAAGGGAATGTCCGGATTATTGATCTGGGGATTGCCATTTTATTGAAAACCGGCAAGATGCACAAACCCCGGATGGGAGTTATTGAAGGAACTCTTCCATATATACCCCCTGAGCAGACAGGTAGAGTCCATATCGATATCTGCCCGGGTTCAGATTTGTATTCACTTGGAGTGGTATTATACCGGATCCTTACCGGAGAGTACCCTTTTGAAACGAAAGATGCACTCAAACTTATTCATTGCCATATTGCAATTATTCCAAATCCCCCCCATCTAAAAAACCAGGAAATATCTGAACAGGTTTCAAAGATAATCATGCATCTTCTCGAAAAAGATCCGAAAAACAGGTATAAATCAGCCAGGGGTCTTGTGTATGATCTTGAACGTTGTCTGAATGAGTTGGATAAGAAGGGCACTATTGAATTATTTCCTATAGGATTACATGATTCACCTAGCGAATTATTCTTTCCCACAAAACTATACGGAAGAGATATTGAGATTGCTCAGATTCATACGGTTTATTCTGAGATCATCAATGGTAAATCTGGTTTGCTTCTGGTTACCGGGCAATCAGGAGTGGGAAAGACGGTTCTAATCCGGGAAATGATTCCACATGTTACGAATTCCCGGGGGATCTTTATTGAAGGAAAATTTGATTCATTCAGACAAGCATCACCTTATTCAGCGTGGATAGTCGCAATTTCTAACTTGATTGATATAATTCTCTCTCTTCCTGATAACGAATTACAGTGGTGGAATAGACGACTTTTAAAAGCAGTAGGGTCGATTGGAAAAGTTCTCACAGATTTAGTCCCTTCATTGGAACTCATAATCGGAACTCAACCGGATATACCTGAATTGGGTGGTATTGAGGCTAAAAACCGTTTTGACTATGTCTTCCACCGATTTATAAATTCCTTTGCACGAATAGGGAATCCCCTGGTTATTTTTCTTGATGACCTTCAATGGGCAGATGAAGCTTCCATTTCCCTTGTTACCACTCTGCTCTCTTATCAGGAATCAGTTTCTCTTCTCATTATTGGTTCATTCAGAGAGAATGAAGTGAGTGATGCTCATCCTCTGTTCCAGGCGATCTCCTCATTAACAGAGGATAATAAAGTAATTAATCAGCTATTACTTCCTGATCTCAATTCTAATGATATTCGGCAGTTCTTAACTGATACATTCAAAGAATCTCCCGATCACATCACTCCTCTTTCTTCTTTACTCTATTCGAAAACAAGCGGGAATATTTTTGCGTTAAAGCAGGTTGTAAGTTCGCTGGTATATAACCAGGATATTGCATATAATTCTAGTACAGGTTCATGGGAATGGGACATTCAAAAAATTGGACTTCTTCCAATTTCAGATAATAATCTTGAACTGGTAGTGGATAATATCAATGGGTTATCGCTGAAAACTACTACTGTTTTATCAATTGCAGCATGCATAGGGACATCTTTCTCTGCAGAATTAGTTTGTGAAGTATTCGAAGAATATGATTGTGCAGCCATCTCCCATGAGCTTATTGCCTTAGAGCAAAAGGGATTTATCATGAGTGATTCAGTGATATTTCGGTTCACTCATGATGGAATTCATCAGGCTGCATTAGCATTGATTGCAGGAGAAAAGAAACAAAAAATTCACTTAAAAATTGCTAAAAAGTTAATAAAAAAATTTTTAGATGACCCGTTTGATGATATAATTTTTGATATTGTGCATCATCTTTCTATCGGGTATAATGATAACGAATCCACGATTAACAGGGTAGACCTGGCCACATATTATCTTCATGCGGGAAGGCGTGCAAGACTGAAGACAGCATATAGTGCTGCTTTAGAATATTTTTCTTTAGGATTCGGTTATCTAGGACCTCGTGGCTGGGATGACCAGTATGATTTGATGTTATCATTGTACCATGGAGCTACAGAAGCGGCTTTTCTAACTGGACATCCTGAAATTTTGAAAGAATTTGCCTTGGTTGTACATACTCATGCTCATAATATACTAGATAAAATTCCTGTTATCGTTAATGAGATTAATTATCTTAGCTTGTCTGGGAAAGTTATTGATGCAATAAAATACGGAACTCAAACTCTTGAACAATTAGGTATCATAATTCCTGATAATCCCACTGTTGAAGATATTACTCAATCTTTCAATGAAACCTTAAGTCTCTTAAGTGAAATTACCATTAGTGGAATAGATACTCTTCCCGACATGCAGTCAAAAAAAATTATTTATGGATTTCAGATAATTGAATCCATTAGTTTTCCCCTTTATGCAATTTTTCCTTTCAGATATGCAATAGTCAGTGCAATGGAAGTATCTCTTACCCTGGTACATGGAAAAAATTGTTACACGCCTGTTGCTTTATGTGCTTTCGCGGGCAGTCTGACTATGTTTGGCAGAGATTATGATTCTGCCGATTTAATAGGAAAAAAAGGACTTGAATTAATTAAAGATCCAAAATTTAAAGTTTCAGAAAGTTTAGTTTACTTTAAATATGCTTC
>JAAYCY010000005.1 GCA_012729535.1 Methanomicrobiales archaeon
ATATATTATTTATAAATTACGGTTAACTGAAATCAAAACAAAACCACTGTTCCAATTTAATATGAAACAAAATAATTTGAGACGATATTTTTAATTCTGTATGCGCTTACAATTCGGTAGTTGAGGTATAAAATATAAAGATCTCGTGATTATTTATTCAGTATTTTTTTATCGAATTAAAAATGATAGGCGATTGGGATGAATTTTCTGATTTTTTTTAATAGATCAAAACCTACATTATGTCACAGTAAAGTGTTCCATCTCAGATGTTATTCGTTGAACTGCAGAGGTTGCCTCTGAAATTGCCTGAGATATTTGATCTATTGAGGCAGTTAATTCCTCTGTCGCTGCTGCTGAATCAACGGCTTCTTTTGCTGTCTGTTGGACAAGGTTTTCTATCTCATTCACACTTGCCGTTATCTCTTCTACCGATGCAGCCTGTTCCTCTGATGCACTTGCTCCTTCAGCCAGGTGTTCATAAATCACATTAATAGCGGTTACGATATCGTTGAATACCCGTAACGTTTCTCCCACTGCTTCATTTCCTGTTTTTACTTCTTTAAACGATTCAGTCATGGAGTCAGAAACCACCTGTGATTTTTTCTGCAAATTTCCAATGATGGTTGCAATATTTTCTGCAGATTTTTGTGATTCCAATGCAAGTGATTTTACTTCATCAGCAACAACGGCAAATCCCATGCCTGCTTCTCCAGCTCGTGCCGCTTCAATTGCCGCATTCAGTGCAAGAAGACCTGTCTGTTCTGATATTCCGGTGATAATTCCAACTATTTTTCCTATCTCCTCCATCTGGTTATTGATATCAATGATGTTATTCCCGGTATCTTCAAAAGAAACCATAATTCCATTCATCCCGTTCTCTGCTTGACCTGCAAGTTTCAGACCTTTTTCAGTTAACTCTACGGTCTTCATAGCCTTTGCTGATGCTTCTTCTGCGTTGGTGGCAACAGCTCCAACTGTTTTTGAGAGATCGTCCATCGCAGATAGAACCTGGGTTATGCTGTTACTGCTTCGTTCTGCAAGCCTGCTTACCGATGAAGAATTCTGAGCTAACATGCTGGTGGTTCTGGAAACTTCCATTGAACTGGCATTGGTTTCTTCCATTACCGCCTGAACTGTTTCAACCTCGACCTTTATCCCATTGATTGCATCCGAAACACAAATCCCACTATTATCAAGGGCATTTTTGAATTTTTCAAAGTCTCCTCTGACCTGTGAATTTTTTTCATACCTGATAGCGAAATTACCTGTGGCAAACTGGTTTACTATGTTCATTGCTTCTTTGAGTGGATGGACAAATGCACTGACAAGTTCATTCACACTTTGGACAGTGACAAGAAACTCGCCATCGTAACCTGAAGTGTTTATCTTTGCTTCAATATTTCCAGATTTAATTTCATTCGCAATACTCGTAATGGTTACATTCGTTTAACTGAATCATAATTATCTGTGAAATATTCAGGTTTATGATAGTATAAATTAGTTTTCATGATCTTAAAGCCAAAAAAAATCTTTTTTATGCCCTTTCTCTTAATAAATTCTTTGTTTTTGATGAAATTTAAAAGAAACCAGACGTTATTCTAAATAAGAAGGATAATTTTACTAAAAAAAATTATTCAATATAAAAAGATCGATGTGACTTAATTATTTTATTCAGCATTTTTCTACATTCAATATCTGGTAAGACCATTTGGGAACCATCATTTCAAATCGTACTCCTTTCCCGTAAGTTCCAGTCTCATTTATTGAGATATTTGTAAGTAATAGAATTTCCTTAATAAGAAACATCCCGAGGCCCGTGTTTTTCCCATATCCCTTTTCAAATATCTTATCTTTTTCATCGGGGTGAATACCAATACCATTATCTTCCCATACTATTGTTAGTCCTGTATCTGATTCAATAGTGGAAACATGAATCAGGGTTACATGTTGCCCATGCCTGATTGAATTGTCCAAAAGATTAAAAAAAACTTTTTCAAGCATGGGATCAGCAAATATCTTCACATTTAGGCTATTTTGAGTGAAATGAACAAAATCCGGTAGTGATTCTCTGGGAACAGCTGAATCAAGATCAATCCATCGAGGTTCATGGGAACCAAGGTTTTGATATATCCTGGTAAATTCAATTTGAGACTGAATGGTGCTTGTTACCAGTTTCATCCTCTGCATACATTCTGATAAATCCGGATGATCTGCTTCAATAATCGCCAGGTATCCTTGAATTCCCGATATCTTGTTAAGAATGTCATGTCTTGTAATACTGGACAGCATTTTAATCTGGTTATTTGCTTTCTTAATGGTCTCCTCATACCTCTTTCGTTCAGTGATGTCTTCAATCGTAGAAAGAATGTAGGGTTTTTCTTTAATCATGATATAATCAGAAGAAAAAAGACATGTTCTTATCTCTCCGGTAGCAATTCTGCAGGATAATTCCATACCACACAAGGGATGGTGTTTCATGAAAGCTGATATCATCTCACTGACCTGTTTCTTGTCTGGAAAGATTCCGATATCTTCTGATTTTTTTCCAATAATAAATTCCCTGGTGTATCCGGTGGATTTTTCAAAAGCTTTATTCACGTTTACAAAAATTCCGCTTGTTGCAGAAACCAGAGTTATTGCGATGGGGTTATTCACAAAAATCTTTCTTAACATCTGTTCTGATTCTGATAGAGCTATTTCTGCTTGTTTTCTTTCAGTAATGTCATGAATAGAAAGGAGAATAGAAGCAATGCCATTATAAGAGATCTTTTTTCCAATGCATTCTATCCAGATAATCCGTTTATCGCAGGTCATTAACTGGTAGTTAACAAGATATCCATCTACACCAGAATTTACCCGGTTAAAATCCTGGATGACATTTTCATGGTATTCAGGAATAATAAAAGATAATATATTTGATTTTCCAACGACATCATTCACATTCGGATGGTTAATTATTTCTCCAATACGTGGGTTTACAAAGAGAATATTCCCTGAAAAATCACTAATTACTGTTCCATCCAGAGACTGTTCAACGAGCATTTTAAAATTATTTTCACTTTCTGAAAGTGCATTCTCAATGTCTCCTCTGCCTGATACTACTCGCAGGGATCCTTGTACTCCATGAAATACTCCGTTTTTTATGACTGGTATTGCATAGAGATTTACCCATTGAAGTAAACCATCTTTTTTACAGATCCTGATCTCAACATCTTCAATTTTGTCCCCTTTCCTGGATAAATTAACAATTTCTAAAAATTTTTGTGTTGAAGGTGCGAATATGGTATCAGCAGCAATTTCATAGGGCAAACCAATCAATTCATCAGGTTCATAACCAATTATTGAACGAACAGATGGAGATACATAAACAGGTTTCATATCCCTACCTAGGATGATGATTAGATCTGAAGAACGTTCGGTCATACTTCGGTAACGCTCTTCGCTCTCTTTCATGTTCTCTTCTGATTTTTTGATATCAGTAATGTCCCTGATTGATTCAATAGCCCCAATAATTTTACCCGTTTCGCTATAAAAACAACAAGCCTTGGAAAAAAAAATGTTCTGTTTGTTATTAGGACTTAAAAATTCTTTTTCGGTTGTCAATGATTCACCGATACGTAGTCCATCAGGATACCATTGTGCAATCTGTTCATCGGTTTTGTCAATTAGGTCGATGAGAAGAGGACGACGATAACCGTAGAATGGAAGAGCATATTCATAGTCTCCTTTTCCAAGTATCTCTCCTGATGGGATGCCGGTCAATTCTTCAATTGCTTTGTTCCAGGCAATAACTTCCCCCCGACAGTTTATTGCAAATGTAGCATCCGGAAGAAAATTAATTACATCATAAAGGCGTTTTTGAGATTCCCAAAGTGATTTCTCTGTCTTTTTTCTTTTTACTGCTTGTTTTATCTTAAGAGATAGTTCAATAAAAAGAGTTCTGGGATCTCCCCCTTTTTGCAGATAAAAATCTACTCCATTGTTTATTGCTTCGATAAGAACCTCTTCTCTTCCTCTTCCTGAGAAAAGAATAAAGGGGATATCTCCATATTTTTCCCTTATTATTTGTAAAAACTCAATACCATTCATATCCGGCATCTGGTAGTCAGAAACGATGGCATCATATGACGATATATTGACATAATCCAATGCGGTTAATGCAGAGTTTATAATATCTACCCTGATTTCGCCGGATTGTTCAAGAAAAAGTCTTCCAATGTCCAGGAGTTCCTCTTCATCGTCTACATATAAGATAGATATTTGATTCTGACCAGTATGGTACTCTTTTTCGTTCATAAGAGATATAATGAAGTACGTAAGTTATCCGCAGGTTATTATCTGGATATATTATTTAGGCTATAATTATTATTCAAATGATATAATATGCTTTTTGATTAAATTTTCTTAATGAAATATAACAGAAATACGAAAAGAAATATTCTAAAATAAAGAGGATATCGTTTTTTTAGGGTATTTTCAATATCAGTGTTTACGAATCATTCCGCCTGTCACTATTAGTCTTTTTAAACATACCTTCTGGAACATGTATCTCAAAACGGACTCCTGATCCTGATATTCCGTTTTCCCTGATGGAAATTCCGGTTAGAGAGAGTATCTCACGAACAAGGAACATACCAAAACCAGTATTTTTTCCATATCCTCTCTTGAAAATTAATTCTTTTTCTTCAGGTGGAATACCTCTCCCATCATCTTCAAAAATAACCAGTAACTCTTTTCCAGTTATGCGGGTATAAAGGCAGATTTTTGTAACATTTCCCCCATGCCTGATGGAATTGTCAAGAAGGTTAAAGAAAACTTTTTCTATCATTTTATCAGCATATATCATAAAATTATCAAGATTATAATGCATCACAATTCCTTTAGGAGGACACAGATACGAGATTAATATATCTAGGTTATACCATTCTGGTGCGAATAATCCAAGATTTTCATATATTCGTGTGAATTCAATTTGTGACTGGATTGTTCTAATAACTGATTCAATATCATCCAGCTTTGTGGATAATTCCGGATTTATCATTTCCATTTTCAGGTTATCAATATGAAGCAGGCCAATATTTACCTGATTTAATATATCATGCCTCGTAATACTTGAAAGTAGGTTGACCTGTCTGTTTGCCTGTTGAAGTGACAGTGAATATCTTTTAAGTTCTTGTGCATTTTGCTCTCTCTCGGTTTCAAGTTGCTTTCTTTCAGTAATATCTACAAGAAGAAGGATAGTGGCCGGCTGATTGTTATATCTGATGGTTGTCCCTTTAACAATCACCGATTTTTTAATTCCATTTCTTGTCTGAATTTCTATTTCATATGCAGGAATTTCTTCTCCTATTTCCCTTTTTTTTCATGTACCTGGTTACAAGTTTACGAAAATTTTGACCTATCATCAGCATCACTGGTAATCCTATCATGGCATCCGGTTCGTACCCTATTGCCCGTGCAGCAGCCGGATTAATATAAATAATATTCTTATTTTTCCCGTAAACGACTATATAATCAGGCAAACTCTCAACCAGATCCCTGAACTGATATTCACTTTCCTGCAACTTCTTTTGCGTCTGCTCTATTGTTTCAAGCATACGGTTTATTTCATCTGCAAGCCCGGATAATTCATCATCACCTGCTAATGTTATTCTTTCTCCGAGGGTTGTCTGATTGCTGATCTTTTTAACCTGACATGCAATTGAATCCACTCTTTTAATGATAAGGCTGTTTAAAAAAAATATTAAAACCATTCCAAGGATAAGACTTCCTGTAAGGATTATTAATAATACCTGAATTGTGGTCTCAAAACCTTTATTGAAGATATCACGTTCTTTCGTAATCTGGAGTACCAATCCATCATTTCCCTGAATGTCTTTTAATAAAATATATCCTTGCACGGTTTCAAAATTTAATGCCTGAACATATCCGTAATTTCCTTCACTGTTATCTTTTATATGAGCGATAATATCACGAGATAGGGTATTATTATCGATTCGGTGGAACCTGATACCTGGCTGGGTAAGTGTTCCAATTCTATTTACTTCATCAATATTCAGGTATTTTCCAATAATGAAGACACCTTTGGCCTGACCTGAATAATCAGAATAGATGATCGGTTGTGATGAAACAAGAAGGATATCTTCAGGTAGGATAAGAAATCCTGCAGTTTGGACATGAGGATCAGACATATTCATCAGGGGATGATTACTATCAAGACGTGTTGAAAAAAAATCTGGTACCTGTCTCATAACTTTATTTTGAATATCATAAGATTCAGAATAGATAATTTTTCCATTTTCATCGACAAATACCATCAGATTCATGCAAAGGTTTTCAAAACTATCAGCCTGGAGGTTATCTGTTATATATTCGGGTTTATTTCCGGTTATAAATTCAACCGTATCATTCCATCCGCCCAGTCAGAAGCAGTATGGGATAAAGTAATCAATTCTTCATTGAGTACATTGACCGCCTGGGTAAGATCCTTTTCCATGTATTTCTTCTCAAGATCACCATAACTTGCCAGAAGAAAGGTTGCGAAAAAAGCGCTAATAAAGAATATGAATAATAAAATAAAAAAAATAAAAATCAATAATGATATTTTCTTAAGACGCATGTAAAATTATCAAAAACGTTATTTCTTCTTATTATTAATAAAGCATGTGGTTTAATAGGCTGTCTATGACAAAAAGAAAAAAATAGATTTTTGATAAAAATTATTTCCCGTTAGAAAGTCTCTTCATAACTCTTAACTTTTTTGTAATAGCTGCCTGAGCTGCACGGTCAACTTTCTCTCTCATTTCATCAAAATCCTGTTCAGTCTTTTCAACTAGTTTTTTTAGAGGAGTATATGCGGCTTCACGAAAACGAGGAGTAAAAGGTTCTTCTTTACCGTTTCGAATCAGGATAGGTTCTGGTGTTCCTGCTTCTACCCGTCCGATAACTGATGACAAAACTCCGATAGATGAAAGAATTGATGATACCTTTACAATAATTTCTTCTGGTGCAACAATAAGAAGAGCATCAAGTGACACTCCGAGAGGATCAATTTCAAGTTCCATTAGCATATTGTACACATCAGGATCAACTAGATCTTTTACGGCCTGTTCTTCAACGATAAAGCGAAGACCTGCAGTTTTTGCCATTTCATGCACATCACCCCGAAGTCCCCCGTTTGTAATATCGGTCATGGCATGAATAGAATGGAGAATATCGCTAGCAAGTATTTTATCTGCTGCACGAAGAAACGTCAGATTAATTGTCCGGTCTATCACGTCATGATAACCATAATACAAAGCAGTTGTTGCTATAGTACCTCCACCTGCCCCTTCTGTCATCAGGAGCAGATCACCAGGAGCTGCCTGTCTGCGAGCCGTAATATGATCTGCTATTCCTACCGTTCCTACACAGCCAGTCATCCGGTCACCGATGACCATGTCACCTCCAATACGGAGAGTGGATCCACAGACAAGTGGAACCCCCGTCAGTTCTCCAACTGTTGTAACTCCGGCAGTATAATCAAATATTTTTGCTACATCACCATCATCTGCAACATGAATATCTGAAAAGAGCATAACCGGGCGTGCACCCATGACATAGCAATCCCTGAGTGTTGCACGTGTCACATGAAATCCGGCCAGGTAAGGAAAATCTGATAATCTGGAATGCATACCGTCTACTGTGCAGACAATATATTGTCCGCCGGCCTGGACCACTCCGGCATCATCCATATCATCAACCCCTACAGTTGCCTTTGATTTTCCAATGATTTCAGCGATTTTCCGGTGTGCATAAAAATCGCCTGTACCCCGGGAACCAACCCCAAATGTTCCCATGGATACTCCGGATTTCTCATAAGACAGTATGTCATTTGTTATGCCGGTAGTTGCATTAATCTCAACAAGAACAGCCCGGGCAAATGAAACAGCATATTCCCTGCTGGTGTGTTTTATTTCAATGATACGATCTGCAAGATCTGAAATAATATCCTGGGGATCCCTGCCCTTGGAAAGATTGCGACGGGCATAACCCTCTACATCCATACCAAGGGTTAGCAGTTTTAGAATAAAGAATAATGCACTAATATCCTGAATATATCAACAATTGGTGATGTGGTACATGATATGGTAACATCCCGGTAATTATTTACATGACAATAATTTTGATTCTGATACAATACACAATATTCACCGGGTATATGGACGAAAGACTTCTTAAGATTCCTACTAAACATATTTCTCACTGGTGTTGCAGTGCATAAGAGATTATATCCTGATTATTTTCTTGTTCTGATCCTGCTTTTTACAGGTTTTATCTGTTGTGACAGCTGTGCAGATCTGTATGATTTTTCTATGAAAATCCAAAATAATACTCCTTTTTCGAGTGATCTTCTCCAGATTATTGAAAAAATGTATTGTCCCCCTGGGCAGACCCCTGATGATATTATTGACAGTTTTGAAAAAACCGGACAGATACGCAGGAATGAAACAGGATCATGGTCTGTCCATGTAACTATAGAATTTGATAAGAATACTGATCCAGACCATATTATAGAATTTCTTAATGATTCTGATTATGATACCACATATCGCCTGGTAACCGGCTGGGCTACATCTGAAAATCTAACAAAAATTTCAACCATTAATGGAATTACTGGTATCACCCCGGTTTTTCCATCTCTTCATTCAGGTTCTCTGGAAAAATTAGAAGATAATGATAGTGTTCTTCAAACACCCGATAATTCATGGAAATCTAAATTATCAACAGATCTTCTCCAACTGGTTGATGATCAGTATCTCTCCCCCGGTCAGTCACGGGCAGATTCAATGGCACTGATGGAAAAAACCGGTGAAGTTAGAATATCAGGAACTGATATTGAAGTCAGGATATCGGCAAAATTCTCTCCTTCCTCATCACCTGATGAATTAGAATCATTTTTTACCCAACCGGTGCGGGATGCGCAATATGGAAAGATTGGAGGATGGATCAAAGTATCAGAGATTACCCGTCTTGCCATGCAAAAAAGCATTCTCTCTCTTATGGTGCAAATTCCTCCCCGTACATCAAAGGTCAGATCTGAAGGAGATTTTATTCTGAAAACCTGGGATTACCGGAACCATACTGGTATTTCAGGTGAAGGAATCTGCATCGGGGTAATATCAGACGGAGTTGACGGGCTTTCTGATCTACAGGCAATAGGGGAACTTTCCGATGTTCTGGTCTTATCTGATTCTGTTGGTGGTGATGAAGGAACAGCCATGCTCCAGATCATTCATGATATTGCTCCCAATGCAACACTTATTTTCCATGACCGGGGTGAAAGCCAGATAGAATATGTAAAAGCTCTAGACCAACTCATCATTCACGGTTGCAGGATTATTTGTGACGATATTACGTATGTTGAACCTTTTTTTGAGGATGGTTATATCAGTCAGAATATTATAGATCGAATTCTTTCATACCACATTCTTTCAATAACCGCTGCAGGAAATTTTGCACAGGAACACTACCAGGTTTCATTTTCAGGCTATGAAGACCAGGGATACAAATGGCATAATTTTAACAGTTCAAAAGGGAAGGACATGCATTTTTCTGTTCCGTCGGGAATTGCAGGACATGTTATTCTTCAATGGGATGACCGGTTTGGTGCTTCATCCAATAATTATGATCTCTTTCTCTATGATGAATCAGGTCGCGAAATCGGTCGTTCAGTTAATCTGCAGGACGGAGATGATGACCCTATGGAATGGGTCAGGTTTGCAAATAGTGGAGATAAAGATAAGGAATATCGCGTGAGGATTGTGCAGGCAGCAGCGGACGATGCCTTGCTTGAACTATATGTTCTACCTATCTCTGGAAGATCGATAATCACTGATCCCAATACTCCAGAAGACTCAGTCTTTGGTCAGCAGGCAGTGAGCAATGCTTTAACCGTTGGCGCAATTGCTCCTGATATCAGGCAAATTCACGTTCAGAATTATTCTTCGAAGGGTCCGGTATACATCAAATATCCTGTTCCTGAAAAAAGAAAAAAACCTGATATTGTGGCACCTGATCATATTGTGGTTCTGACTGGATCCTTGCAACAAGCATTATTTACCGGTACAAGTGCAGCGGCACCACATATCGCAGGACTGGCTGCTCTCATCTGGAGCGCAGAACCCACACTTCATGAATCAGAAGTCCGGAATATTATCCTGAATATCTCATATAACCCGGCGGGTAGAGAAAAATGGAATTCTGATTCTGGATACGGTCTTCCCTCAGCGGAGCAGATTACAAATATATTTAATTGGTCTTTCAGTAAAAAAAAGGAGATTATACCCATAACAAATCCTTTCGAACCTAGAAATTATGAAAAGGCAGGAAATATCTCTCTTTACTCTGGCTGGAACATGATTTCAATTCCGTATCCATTACAGGAAGGAAAAATTACCTCTGAAATTTTCAGGGATATTGAGACTAAATCCCATAGTATTTGGCGTTATGACGCTGGAAACCAAAGATGGTCACCGGTAAAAGCAGATGATACGTTCAGACAAATGGATGTTATTTGGATCTTTAGCGCAGAATCCAACGGTCTATTTCTTCCACTTGATGGTTCAGGACTGAACCAGACCTTTTTAGAACTCCATACGGGCTGGAACCCGGCTGGTGTTCCTGGAAAAGAAAGCATTACCGCCCAAGAACTCCTTTCACCTCTTTCTGATGCATGGACTACTGTTCTGGTATATGATTCAAAAGCCCAGTCCTTCCGACCATCCATAGTAAATGGAGGAACAGGGACATATTCTCCAAACCGTCTTTTATATCCCTCCGAAGGATGGTGGGTATATATGAACCGACCGGGTATTATGTTCCCGGTATGTTAAAACAGGAGGGTTTTTGTCTCCAAGATACAGATGTTGAAGTAGTCGGGCAGTAAACATGGTGGGGCGAAGTTGTGAATGCCTGAATGTGAGCGATAGCTGTAGTTCTTTAAGGCTCGTAACCGGAATAATTCTCTTATTATCCGTACTTACTGGTCTGGTTCTAGCAGATGATGAGCCATCTTCAGTGCGCCTAATAGTATATTCTGCATCAAATGCATCAGGTGGTTATGATCCTGTTCCTCCTGATGTTAATCTTCCGGAAAACATGAGTTTTTCTCTTCGTTCTCCCGAACTTGGATTTATAGCCCTTGATATTGCATCAAATAAAACGAAATTTATCACCAATGAATTGTTAAATATTCCCTGGGTGACGGAAGTAGAAGTTGATGCAGAACGATTCTCTGGAAGAATTGAGAAAGATGAACTGATAAATAACAGTTCTCCTGATCAATGGGCGTTTAGCAGAATTGGAATTAACTCTGAACATGGTAAAAAAAATCTTTCTCCATGTTCTGTTGCAATAATTGATACTGGGACTGATAGTAATCATCCCAATGTAGGTATGGTAATCAGTGGGTATGACTGGGTAGATCAGGACAGCAAGCCAGAGGATAGTGATGGACATGGAACAGCATTGTCCAGTATAGTCTCTATGATTGCAGATAATGCATCTTCTTCGAAATATGGTTCATCACTTTCCATTATTCCAGAGCGGATAGGTGTTGATGGAACAATGATGTCTGCTTCTTGTTCTGCTTTGGCGATTGCTCATGCATCTGACCTTGGAGCTGACATTATTCTCATGGGATATGGTGGCTCAAAACCTTCTCTCGCCGAAGAACGAGCAATACAATATGCTACAGAAAAAGGCTGTGTATTAATCGCTTCTGCCGGTAATGAAGATTCAAACACGATGCATTTTCCCTCAGATAATTTTGAAGTAATTTCTGTGGGCTCTGTGGCAAAATCTGACGGTTTATCGTATTTTTCAAATTATGGTATATATACTGAACTTGTAGCACCAGGTGAAGAGATTATCTCAGCATGTCCGAATCTTTCATATTGCAAGGGCTCAGGAACAAGTTTTGCTGCTGCTGAAGTTGCAGGAATTACAGCTCTTGTTCACGCAGCATACCCTGGTCTTTCTTCAGATGAAATTCGTCAGGTTCTCCAGTCATCCGCTATTGATTTGGGACGGGTTGGAAGAGATATCTATTATGGTTATGGTTTAGTCACCCTTCCTGGTGCAATACAGGCTGCTGAATCTCTTACTCTGCAAAAAACCCTGAAAGCATTTTCAATGAATAACATGACACCTGAAATCAGAAGAAATGGAGGGTTTCAAAACACAACGATTCATTCCCTTTCATTGAGTCCAGGTTGGAATTTTGTCTCAATTCCTGCTCCTCTTAAGTCAAAAAAGACATGTCGTGATCTCTTTTCGAAAATTAATACTGATAGTCACACCATCTGGTCATATGAAGGTGGAAATTCCGGATGGGTACCTCATGATCCGGATAAAACTTTACCTCCCCTGCATGGAATTCTTGTTTATTCAGACAAGGTAACATCTGTTCCCTTGGTTCTTGATACAAAAGGTACCATAACGATGAATGTAACAAAAGGCTGGAACCTGGTGGGATCCCCGGTGCATACTATTATGTCTGCACGTGAACTTCCTTTTGGAGATCGGTTTTCCTGGGTGAGTATTCTTCCCTTCAATGCAACAAACCAACAATATGATCCTGCTATCATCCGTGGTGCAAACGGCAGGTATGGTGATGACCGGAATATCCAACCTTTTTCAGCATTTTGGACATACCTTAATTCAGATGGATTTCTGGTCTCGTCATCAGGGTCAAAAAGTTTCTAGGTGTGTAAGGAGAAGTATACATAATGGTTCAGCTTGGTGAACGCTTTTTATATGCCTTTGAAGTTGCCGGTGCATGCATTATCGGTCTGATTTTTGTTGCAATGGCTGTCACCAGTGAATCAGCTGATATGGCCTGGAAATTAATAATTGCAGCCGTGCTTTGTTTTTCAATAGGACTGGTATTTGCAGTAATGTATATTACAAATAACCGTGAACGGGAAAAAAAGCGTTTTAAGATGTAAAAAAAGATTAGATGATTATAGCTGCAGATGTTTTATCTTTTTCTTCGTCGAATTCAACAACAACTGCTTCTGTAGTAAGGAGCATGCCTGAAATTGAAGCCGCATTTTGAAGACCGGATCTGACAACTTTGGTCGGATCAAGAACTCCAGCCTGAAGAAGGTCCTCATAAACATCAGTCTTTGCATTATATCCGTACGTTTCACTGGAATTATTCCGAATCATAGCAATAACTTCTGCACCTTCTCTTCCTGCATTATCTGCAATCTGGCGGAGAGGTTCTTCAAGGGCACGTTTTACAATATTTACTCCAATCATCTGCTCAGGGTCAATCTTTACATTATCAAGTGCTTTTACTGCACGGAAGAGGGTTACTCCACCACCTGCAACATATCCTTCCTCGACAGCTGCCTTAGTTGCATTGAGTGCGTCATCAATCCGCATCTTTTTCTCTTTTACTTCAGTCTCGGTTGCTGCACCAGCCTTGATAACGGCGACACCGCCAGATAGTTTTGCAAGACGGCTTTGCATGGTGGTCTTGTCATATTTCTTCTCGGTGATATTTAGCTGGGACTCGATGAGCTTCTTCCTGCTTTCAATATCTGCCTTTTTGCCTTTTCCACCAACAATGGTAGTCTTGTCCTGATCAACTTTGATAGTTCGTGCCTGACCAAGCATTTCAAGAGTGACGTCCTCTATTGCAAGATTGCGTTCTTCACTAATTACCGTAGCACCAGTGAGAATTGCAATATCCTGAAGCACTTCTTTTCTTACGTCTCCAAATTCAGGAGCTTTAACTGCACAGACCTTGATAGCACCCCGGATGATGTTCAGAATAAGTGCGGTCTGAGCCTCTCCATCAACATCATCGGCAATGATAAGAAGTGGTTTTCCATTCTGAGCAATCATTTCAAGGACTGGAATAAGGGTCTTCAGGCTGGAAATTTTCCTGTCGGTGACAAGAATGTATGGCTCTTCAAATTCAACGACACGGCGTTCCTGGTCTGTTACCATGTATGGAGAAATGTAACCCCTGTCAAACTGCATACCCTCTACATGTTCGAGACTGGTCTCAAGGGTCTTTGAGTTTTCAACAGTAATAACACCATTATAACCTACCTTATCCATAGCCTCGGAGATAAGGTTTCCAATCTCTTCATCATTGTTTGCAGAGATGATTGCAATACGATTGATTGTTTCCTTATCCTTGACTTCGATGCTTTTGGTTCTTATTGACTCAACTGCTGCATCGACAGCTTTCATGATGCCCTTTTTTATCTCGATAGGATTTGCTCCAGCGGTAATATTCTTGATACCTTCGGTAATCATTGACTGGGCAAGGACGGTGGCAGTAGTAGTCCCATCACCGGTTGTATCCTGGGTTTTTGATGCTACTTCCTTTATGAGCTTTGCACCGACATTTTCGAACTTGTCTTTAAGTTCTATCTCTTTTGCAATGGTTACCCCATCATTGGTAACTACCGGTCCAGCAGGTTTATCAAGGACAACATATCTTCCTTTTGGACCTAATGTGATTTTTACGGTATTTGCTACTTTATTAACACCGTCAAGGAGAGCGTGACGAGCGTTTTCGTTGAACATTAGTTGTTTTGCGGTCATTTGTTCACCTAGTTCATTTTTGCTACAACATTTTTAAACTCAACAATGACATATTCTTCCTTGTCAAGTTCTACTTCTTCCTGGCTGTATCCCCCATAGAGAATGATATCTCCTGGTTTTATGGGAAGTTCTTTTCCGTCATCAAATGTTCCTACTGCGATTACCTCTCCCTGTTTCCTCTTTTCTTTGGCAGAATCAGGGATGAAAATCCCTCCCTTTGTTTTTTCTTCCTGCTTATATGGTTTAATCAGGACACGTGGTCCGATTGGTGTAATTGCCATACATGTACTCCTTTGATTTTGCTATGCACATAATTGTTGATTAATAATTCTATATATATCTTATTCTTTAATTACAAATGATCTCAATAATGTTGATATCATTTCAATAACAACATCTAACTAGTTCATCCATGCATCAACGTCTTACCTTACATCAAATACCTCGTCCTTTAAAGAATGAACTGACGAATGAGATATACTGGCTGTGTGACACGCTTGGTCTTTCAGCAGGTCGTGATCTGGACAATCTTGCAACGCAGATAGTACTAACCATACTGAGTCGTTCAGAGGGAAGTGGCATCTCTTCTGATGAACTCAGTAATCTTCTTGCAATTTCATCCAGCAGAGTAAATCACCATCTGCGAAACCTCACCCGCTCGGGAATTATCTATCGGGAAAGAAGGTTGGTTCATCTGAGGAGGAAAAGCCTATCTGATTCCATTAGAGAAATACGTCGGGATGCTGATAGAATATTCGACGAGCTGGAACAGGTTGCTGAAGAGATTGATAAACTCGTAGGGGTTACTTCTCAAAATGGGAAAAAGGCCCTAATAATCAGGGATTCAATGGGGATAGTTCCGCGGGCATAGAACATGGTGTTACTATCAGACCTGATTTTTAGATTTTAAAATAATACTCTCAAGTTTTTTCCGCATATTCTGAGTATGTGTTCCTTCCCAGTATTGCCGATGGCAAACCGGACAATGAACCAGTGGCGTATTGTCCGGAGTGTGTGCATTATTTCGTCTATCTGCTCCTGTAGTTCCTTCCATGAGAAGCGTGTTGCAACACGAGCATCTGGTCAGCCTTATTTCAGGGATGATCAATTCTTCATCAATCAACTGAACAATCTGATCAGACAGCCCGGAGGATTTTAATCTGATAGCGGTTTCACCCCCCCGTTGTGCAAGTTCTGCATCCTGTGTTAGAATAATCCGGTTATCTTCTTTCGCGATTGTCAAAATATTTGTGTCTTCACGCGGATCACCTGGGGACAGGTCATTTGCACTCGTGCAGTCATATCCCATGAATCGAAGATATTTACAAAGTGATCCTGCCATGCGATCACAAAGAAATTTCTTTTCAGGTTCACTCGGTTTCATAACCGTGTAATTATTCCTGTTTGTTCTCCACAGTACGAACATCTGCCGTCTTTGACATGTATCGGGTTAGTTGTGTATCCTGACCTACCAATGAGGAGATTATTACAATGTGGACACCAGGTTTGTTCATATTCGTGTCCTGGAACATTTCCCAGGTACGGATAGCGAAGACCTTTTTGTTTTGCAATTTGAAATGCCCTTTCAAGAATCCTAACCGGGGTTGCTGATATGTCCTTCATCTCAAAATCAGGATGAAAACGGGTAAAATGAACCGGGACATCAGGACCAAGATTGTCAACAACCCAGGACACGAGATTTCCTATCTCTTCAGGGGAATCATTGAGTCCGGGGATTACAAGGTTTACGACTTCAATATGAAGGCCTAACTCTTTTGCCCTGATAGTAGTATCAAGAACTGGTTGTAACTTGGCCCGGCAGATCTTATGATAAAAATCCTCAGAAAAAGCCTTAATATCAACCCTCCAGGCATCAAGCTCCGGAGCAAGGTCTGTCAATGCATCCTCGGTCATATACCCGTTTGTTACATATATTGTTTTAAGTCCTTGTTTATGGGCTAGTCGTGCCATATCCTGAGTATATTCAAACCAGATGGTCGGTTCGTTATACGTCCAGGATATCGATGAACAACCCTGAGACATCGCCCGGTTAACCCCTTCTTCCGGTGAAAGAGTTTTTAGTCTGATGCTGTCAAATGCCGCATGGGATATGTGCCAATTCTGACAATGAGTGCAGGAAAAATTGCATCCGACACTTCCCAGTGAATAGGATGTCGTTCCGGGCAGAAAATGATACAATGGCTTTTTTTCAATTGGGTCTACTGCCTCTGCCGATACCCGTCCATAGGTATCAGCTATAAGCTGACCCCTGATGGAACGCCTCACTCCACATATCCCTGTTTTTGAATCAGGTATCCGACAATGAAAATTGCATAGATTGCAATGAATAACACCCGCGTCATCACGGGAATAGTGTCTAGCTTCCATGGTCACCTGTCAGATCACGGACCTTAGTCCATCCCTTTATATATGATTTCATTGTTCTGAATAACCTATATGGTTTCGATCGGGTAACGTATGAGGTTGAATGCCGACTATTGTAATCTCTCTGGGAGGGTCTATCTTGTTTCCCGGAATAGATCGTCCGAATATCATACCCTACATCTCTGTTTTGACACGCATTTCAGCTAAAAATCGTCTTTTTGTGGTAGTCGGCGGAGGTGGAACTGCCCGTGATTACATCTCTCTTGCCCGGACATTTGGTGCTGATGAGGCATTTTCTGATGAAATTGGCATCATGGTTACCAGGCTTAATGCAACCATGCTTGTAGGTGCCCTGGGTTGTGCAGCTTATCCCCAGGTTATCCTAAACCATAACGATGCACTATGTGCTGCAGAATCTGGCAAAATTGTTGTTATGGGGGGGATAACACCTGGACAGACTACCGATGCAGTTGCTGCGGTTCTCGCAGAGCGGGTTCACGCTTCACTCTTTATCAACCTAACCGCAGTGGATGGAATTTATTCTGCAGATCCCCGAAAAGATCCTACAGCAAAGCGATATGAAAAAATGACAGCAACCGAGCTGTTAAAAGTGGTTATTGATCAACATGCAGTTGCGGGTGTAAATACCGTTATGGATATTGTTGCAGTAAAAATGATAGAGCGATGTGGTATCCCATTGCTTGTTATGGACGGAAAAGATCCTTCCCTTCTTGAAAAAACCCTTGAAACAGGGAAATATGTGGGTACCCTGGTATCATCAGATGGGGAAAATCCCTTCCCGTTAAAAAATTGAAAATGCAAGGGTATAAATGGTACTGGCATCAACATATATCCCGCACGGGGTAATAGGGTAGCCTGGTCCATCCTAGAGCGTTTGGGACGCTTTGACCGCAGTTCGAATCTGCGTTACCCCATCTTCTTTTATGAAAAATCCGGATCCCAGAATTGTTCTATCACGACTAAAAAACCGGTATGATCTCACTACATGTCGTGATGAATTTTTGCATTTTTCAAACCCATATGAAACCCTGATTGCAACCATTCTTTCTGCACAAACTACCGACAGGACGGTAAACCAGGTCACATCAAAGCTTTTTGCCCAGTATCCGTCTGTATCTGATCTAGCAGGAGCCGAGATATCAGGAGTTGAAAAAATTATTTTATCTACTGGTTTTTATCATGCAAAAGCCAGGAATATTATCGCCGCTTCACGAATGGTCATGAATGAATTCGATGGAAAGGTTCCTGACCGGATGGAAGACCTGGTTCGTCTTCCAGGTGTTGGAAGAAAGACTGCTAACATTGTGCTAGCTCATGCCTTTTCAAAAACAGAGGGTATTGCAGTTGATACTCATGTAAAACGGATATCCATCCGTCTTGGATTGACCCGGCATTCAAATCCTCTGGATATAGAAACTGACCTTACCAGGATTTTTACTCGTGATAACTGGGCTGAAATAAACGGGCTTTTTATTCTTCATGGAAGGAGAGTATGCACATCCCGAAAACCTCAATGCATGTCATGTGATCTTTCCGACATATGTTTTTATGCAAATACTCATGCTGAATAGAAAAATACGAATAATTTTAAAAATTATCCTAAAAAATAGAAATTAATTAATGGACCGAGCGGGAATTGAACCCGCGGCCTCTACCATGCCAAGGTAGCGATCTCCCACTGATCTACCGGCCCGCCTTATTAGGTTATAATTTCATCCATATATACTCACCTGTCTGGTTTTTTTTCATCATTTTCAGGTAACTTTGGTATTACGTTGAAAATGAAAGAGTTTTGTCTTAAAACCTCTAATAGTAAAGGATAATTATGTTAGGAATTATTGGTGGAACTTCATTACTCGATTATTCTGGTTCTGATTTCAAAAAAATAAAAAAACACACCCCTTACGGGACCAGTGAATTATTCAAAGGTGATGGATTCTATCTGCTTTTGAGACATCAGGACCAGAGGGCACCTCATATTATACCATTCCGTTCACATTTAGCTGCGCTTAAACTTGCAGGTGTTGATCGGGTGATTTCAATTGGATCAACCGGTTCACTCCGCGAGAATATCCCCCCAGGGTTGCATATTATCCCTGATGATTATATAAGTCAGGCTTCTGTTCCAACTATCTTTAACCATTCTATTCACCATGTAAATCCGGTATTTGACCCGACTCTGCGATCTCACCTGGAATCTCTCTGTCCAGGTGCTGTTAATGGGGGAACCTACATACAGACCTGTGGGCCCCGACTTGAAAGCAGGTCTGAGATAAAGGCTATGGCAGTATATGCACATGTTGTAGGCATGACGATTGCCAGTGAATTAACATTGGCATCAGAATTTTCCTTACCATTTGCTGCAATCTGTACCATCGATAATTATGCAAATGGAATATGCGATGAAGAAATAAGTTATGAATCAATCCTTGCAACCATACAAATAAATCAGGATAAAACATTGAATCTCCTTGATGGAATTATTGGTCTAAGTATATATTAGGAACTGGATGAAAATTTTATTATAAGTATTTAAAAAAACATACTGCCTGAAGTCGCATAATCTGTAGAGTGGTAGCAAATTAAAAATCACTCTATATTAGACACTTATTCGAAGTAATGAAAAATTATCAGATGGTTTTAACCATATTGTAACATATCATATGTTATCGGTTTGTCACCACGGGTGATTTGATCTGGCGGTCATCACAATACTTAGTATCGGAGATTCTAAGCAGTTCCAAGTAATAACCCGTTTGTTCTCCGAAAATGGGGCTAAGATATCAGTGAGCGTAGCTGCCGATGTAAAAGATACCATCACAAAACTCCAGCTCAATCATTTTGATGTTGTCATAGGGAATTTTGATTTAGGGAAAGAAAATGCCCTTGATTTTATTGACCGGGTAAAAAAACAGATACAATATACTCCGGTAACCATATTTATCGGTGACAATCCTCATTCTGTAGTAAAAGAAGCAATCAAGGCAGGTATTGATTATTTTTATCTTTACACTGATGAAAATGACCTTGAAATCGTCCGCCTCAACACATTTATTCGTCAAACAGTTAAAATTAAACAGGCTGAAGAAGCATTGCATTATGCTGACACGAATTTCAGGACTATTGTTGAAGCGACAGACGATTCTATTTATATGATTGACAGG
Organism: Methanomicrobiales archaeon; assembly: GCA_012729535.1. GTDB lineage: Archaea > Halobacteriota > Methanomicrobia > Methanomicrobiales > Methanospirillaceae > Methanospirillum. The sequence continues at coordinate 20,178 of JAAYCY010000005.1, forward strand.
CATTATCGGTACCTGTTCATAAACAGTCCTCATCAGAAACGTCTGGGGATTTTCGGTGAAGATTATGAATCAAAATTGTACAAAGACCTTCATACTAAAGAAGAAACACAGCAATTCATTCATTCAATGAACCAGGTTATCACTCATAATGATTATTATTCAGAAGATTATGAGAAAGAAGGAAGATATTATAACCGTAAGTTCATTCCGGTCAGATATCAGTCATCTCAACAAACCCTGGCTGTCACGGTAGTTTCTACTGATATCACTGACCGTATCAGGCTTGAAGATGAGATTGCCAGGGGTACATCACTGGTTACAGCGACATTTGAGTCTACATCTGATGGAATATTTGTTGTGGACAGGGGTGGGAAGATCATAAATTATAACCAGAAATTCCTGGATATGTGGTTTATCCCTGAGACCGTTATTGAAGAACGTGATGAAGAAGTACTACTCGCATATCTTGAAGATCAACTCGAAGATAAAGAAAGTTTTATAGATAAGCTCAATTTTCTTAAGATTCATCCTGATAAAGAAGCATTTGATGTTCTGGAATTTAGGGATGGACGAATTTTTGAAAGAAATACTCTCCCGCAACGGATAGGGGGTGCAGTAATTGGCAGGGTATGGAGTTTTCGGGATGTCACAGACCAACGTAAAACTCTCTCAATCCTCCAGGTTACCCAGGCGAATTACCGGAGTGTGGTTGAATCAACCGGTGATTCTATCTTCATGGTTGACCCCGAGGGCTGCTATTTATTCATGAATTCGTATCACCGGGATAAAGTTGGAGATATTGCTGATAAGTACCTTGAAAAAAGGATGAGGATAATGCTTCCTCCTGGTGAAGAACAGCGTTTTGACATGGCTCTGAAAAGGGTTATTAAAACCGGAAGACAATATCAGGATGAATTACATTGGCAAAACAAGGATTATATCCGTCGTTTTACTCCGGTAAAAGATGAAAATGCCCATACTATTAATGCTGTAACGGTGGTCCTGACTGATATATCAGACTGGAAGGCTGCTGAGCAGGAAGTTCGGAATAGCGAAGAAAAGTTGAAAATACTTTTTGATTATGCTCCTGAAGCATATCTCCTGACAGACATTAAAGGAACTTTTATTGAATCAAACCGGGCAGCTACAGATCTGACCGGGTATACTCCTGATGATCTGAAAGGGAGGAATATCTTCACAATGGGCCTTATTGGTTCCATGCATATCACAAAAACCGCGGTTCTTTTTGCCAAGAATGCCATGGGAAAACCAACCGGGCCTGATGAAGTTCATATCAGCAGGAAAGATGGAAAAATCCTCAATGCCGAAGTCATGACATACCCCATTAAAATAAGAAATCAAAGTCTTGTTATGACCATTGCCCGTGATATCACGCAGCGTAGAGCAGCAGAAGAGGCTCTCCGACAACGTGAGGAACAGTACCGGTTGCTGGTAAATAATGCGGGTGAAGTGGTTTTTGTTATCAGGGAAACCAGAATAATTTTTGCAAATCCTAAAGCAACTGTAATTTTTGGTTATTCTGAAAATAAACTAATAAATTCAGAAATAGTTGAGATAATCCACGAGGAAGATCAGGGGGAGTATAAAACTCTCCTACATCGGGCGGGGCAGGGAGAACAAATTCATGCAGGTGTCTCTATCCGGGGATTTACATCTACAGGAGATCTCTTATGGCTAGAAGTTGGGATGGCTGAGATCATGTGGCAGAATAAACCCGCTATGTTAATGCTCTGCATGGATGTTACTCAGCAGAAACTGGCACAGGATGCCCTGTTACAGAGTAACCGGAAATTAAACCTCCTCTCCTCAATAACACGCCATGATGTATTAAACCAGATAACAATACTATTAGCATATTTAGATCTATTGAAGAAAAAGAACAAAGATCCGGATCTTGAACCATTCATTGGAAAACAAGTTGAAGCTACCCAGTCGATACGAACACAAATTATTTTTACCAAAGAATACCAGGACGTAGGAGTAAAAGAACCAAAATGGCAGAACATTGGTAAGACCATTGAATCTGCAAAAGCATATGGGCGTGCCGAGATGGTAAGCTGGGATAAAAATCTCAATTCTATAGAGTTATATGCCGACCCATTACTTGAAAAGGTGTTCTCAAATCTTATCTCTAATTCACTGATGCACGGTGAAACCGTTTCTGAAATTCGCTTTTTTTCGGAAGAAGGATCTTCTGGAATGACTCTTTTCTATGAAGATAATGGTACTGGCATTCCTGAAAAGGAAAAGAAAAAGATATTTCATCATGGGTACGGTAAAAACACGGGATTTGGTTTATTCCTATCACGAGAAATCCTTTCAATAACCGGTCTTACGATTATTGAAACAGGAAAAGAAGGTAAAGGTGCAAGATTTGAGATATCCATTCCTAAAAACCTGTACAGATTGATGTAACATTGGATATGCCATAATTATTAAAGTTTCATGAGTTTTTTCAGATGTTTTCAGAATTACCATTCTCAATTGAGAAATTTTTGGTGATGGCAATAAAAAAAAGGGAAAAAGATAACAAGTAATTATTCTTCTGAATTTCCGTTTTCATCCGGTCCTTCATCAATTATTTCTGCCTGGGGGATGTCATCAATGATATCTTTTTGTTCTTCAGGAGAGAGCGAAGTTACTCCGACAACCCGGTCACCATGCGAGAGTTTCATAATCCTGACACCCTGAGTTGACCTTCCCTGGATTGAGATTTTATCTACACTTGTCCTGATTACGATTCCTTCTGCACTCATGAGGATGATCTCTTCTTCCGGGCCGGCTGCAAATGCTGTTACAATTCCGTCATTACGGCGTATCTTAATGTTCCTGACACCCATGGTACCTCTTCCATGACCCCGGTACTCATCAAAGTTTGTCCGCTTTCCATATCCATGTCCAGTTATTGTTAAAAGATGTTTTCCTTCTTCGATAACCGTCATGCTGGTGACAATATCATCATCCTTCATCCTCATGCCAATAACACCAAGAGCATTTCTGTGACGAAGCGGAATCTGATCTTCATGGAATCTCAGGCTCTGACCATACTTGGTAGTGATGATAATCTCCTGGTTCCCATCGCTTACCATGACATGCACGAGGTTGTCACCTTCCCGAAGTGAAATAGCATTAACCCCGGTTGACCGTGGTCGTGCAAATTCATCCTGTGGAATCTTGATGATCATTCCCCGTTCCGTAAGAAACAAAAAGTACCTCTCTGATGAAAATTCCTGAACAGGAATAACAGCAGTAACCCGTTCTTCACTTCGAAGATCCAATAGGTTTACAATTGCTTTTCCTTTGCTCTGTCTGGAACCTTCCGGAATATCAAACACCCTGAGCCAGTACGCTCTGCCGGTAGAAGTGAAGCAGAGAAGATGATCATGCATATTGCCAACGAAGACCTGTTCTACGTAATCTTCATCTTTAATAGAAATACCCATTACTCCTCTTCCACCCCTGCCCTGAAGCCGGTATGCATCAACATCCATGTGTTTTACATAGTTTTGATGGGTTAGGCAGACAAGAACCTGTTTATTTGGAATTAGGTCTTCCCGAACTATCTCCTGGATATCGCCGGTGATTTGTGTTCTTCTTTTATCTGCGTATTTTTCCCGTATTTCTTTTAATTCCCGGGAAATTTCTTTCCGGATATGTGATTCAGAAGAGAGAAGTTCAACCAGTCTTCTTATCTCTGATTCAAGTTGTTCACGTTCGTCTACTAACTTCTGTTTTTCAAGGGCTGCCAGACGACGTAGTTGCATCTGCAGGATAGCTGTTGCCTGGACTTCATCAAGAGAGAATTTTTCAATGAGGGCTACTTTTGCCTCATCAGCAGTCTGGGCAGCTCTGATAGTTGCTATAACTGCATCAATATTATCAATAGCATGTAACAGACCGCGTAAGATATGGACTCGTTCTTCAGCCTTTCTCTTGTCAAATTCACTCCGACGGGTAATCACAGTTATCCGGTGACGGACAAACTGTTCCAGAAGACTGACCAGACCCAGAATCTTTGGCTGGTTGTCGACTATTGCATAATTAATGATACCAAAGGTGCTTTCAAGGGCGGTATGCTTGTATAGATGGTTTAAAATGAGTTGGGGTCTTGCATCTTTGCGTAGATCAATAACAATTCGCATACCTTCCTTATCAGACTCATCACGAAGATCAGATATCCCTTCAATTCTCTTTTCATGTACCAACTGAGCAATGTGTTCTATGAGTTTTGCTTTATTGACCTGGTATGGAATTTCAGTGATTATTATCTGCGATCGTTTTCCTGAATCATCAATCTCGACAACACCACGAACAGTAAGTTTTCCCTGGCCGGAAAGATAGGCATTCTGAATACCTTCAGTACCCATGATAATTCCTCCGGTTGGAAAATCCGGTCCTGGCAGGATCTGCATTAAGTCATATACAGTGGCATCGGGATGGTCCAGGTAATAACATACTGCATCACATGCTTCACCCAGGTTATGTGGTGGCATTTTTGTTGCAATCCCGACTGCAATACCATCAGATCCATTGATAAGAAGGTTTGGAAGTCTTGCAGGGAGTACTGAAGGTTCCTGAAGAGATTCATCAAAATTCGGAAAAAAATCAACCGTCTCTTTTTCGAGGTCTTCAAGAAGTTCTTCAGCTTCCCTTTTAAGTCGCACTTCGGTGTATCGCATTGCCGCAGCAGAGTCACCATCAACTGAACCAAAGTTACCCTGACCATCGACCAGCATCATCCTGTATGAGAAAGGCTGAGCCATCTTCACAATAGTATCATAAATGGAGGAATCACCGTGAGGATGATATTTACCCATAACTTCTCCAACAACTCTGGCGGATTTTTTATAGGCTTTATCATGGGTATTACCCATTTCCCACATGGCAAAAAGTGAACGTCGGTGAACAGGTTTAAGACCATCTCTGACATCTGGTATAGCACGACCAATAATGACAGACATTGCATAATCGATATATGAGGATTTCATCTCCTCTTCGATGTTAATCTCGTTTACTTTAGGAGTAAAGAGAGGTTGCTGGTTGTCATCAGATGTCAAGGTTTGTCACCTCTTTTGCATGACGTTTAATGAAATCACGACGGGCAGAAACATCATCTCCCATCAGTTTCTCGAAAATTTCGTTGGCGTATGCGGCATCTTCAATAATAACCCGTTTGAGCACTCTGGTTTGTGGATCCATGGTTGTAGCCCAGAGCTGGTTTGCATTCATCTCTCCAAGACCCTTGTACCGCTGGACACCCACTCCCTTATCTCCCATCTCCTGCATGATTTCACGCATTTCATCTTCACTGTATGCATATTTTTCCTGTTTACCTTTAGCAATCCGGTAAAGGGGTGGTTGTGCGAGATATACATATCCGGCTTCGATTAGTGGCTGTAGATATCTAAAAAAGAATGTCATAAGCAGGGTATCAATATGAGCACCGTCTACATCTGCATCGGTCATAATGATGATATGGTGATACCGGGCCTTCTCAATATCAAATGATTCTCCGACACCGGTTCCGATAGCCGAAATCAGGGCCTGAATCTCAAGATTCTTTAAAATTTTATGCACGGTTGCTTTTTCTACGTTTAAAATTTTACCCCGGAGCGGAAGAATCGCCTGGAATCTTCTATCCCGACCTTGTTTGGCGCTGCCCCCTGCAGAATCACCCTCTACAATGTAAATTTCACTTTTCTCAGGCGACCGCTCAGAACAGTCAGCAAGTTTTCCAGGAAGTCCAGAAGATTCAAGTGTGCTTTTTCTTCTGGCCAGTTCCTTTGCTTTTCGTGCTGCCTCTCTTGCCTGGTAGGCCAGGACAGCCTTCTCTACAATGGCATTCAGGTCTTTTGGGTGTTCTTCAAAGTATTCACACAAGGAAGAATAGACCAGTGAGTCAACAATTCCCCTGACTTCACTATTACCAAGTTTCATCTTGGTCTGACCTTCAAACTGTGGAGAAGCCATTCGAATGGAAATTATTGCAGTCAGTCCTTCCCTGACATCATCACCTTTAAGAGACAGATCCTGGTCCTTGATGGCTTTGTTCTCTTTTGCCATCTTATTTATGGCTTTTGTAAGGGCTGATCTGAAACCTTCCAGATGTGTCCCGCCTTCCTTTGTATTGACACTGTTTACATAGGTAAACACTTTTTCTGAATATGCTGTAGCATATTGGAATGCAATATCGACTTCAACCTTGGCATCTACATCTTTTCTTTCAAATGCAATGACAGATTCATGAATAGGCTGGGCATCATGGTTGAGATATTTCACATACTCAATAATACCTCCCTGGTACAGGAATACTTCATTGCACTCTTCAAGATCTTCACATCGTTCATCGGTGATGCAGATACTAATCCCGGAATTTAAAAAGGCAAGTTCTCTCATTCGGTGTGCCAGGATATCATAATCAAAATCAATGGTTTCAAAAATACCCGGGTCGGGAAGAAATGTAATCTGGGTGCCTGTTACCTGGGATAAATACTGATTTAAAAATTCTTCTTTTATTTCCGGGCAATTTTCAGGTAATTTTCCATATCTCCGAATATACCTTTCTTTTATTTCTTCAAAATCTTCTTCTCTTTTTAATAATTCCGCCTGTGGTTGCCCTTTTGAAAAACTTATGAGATATTCAAACCCATGTTTCCAAACCTTTGCAACAAGACTGACGGAAAGTGCATTTACAACAGATACACCTACCCCGTGAAGACCCCCTGATACCTGGTATGTGTCCTTGTCAAATTTTCCACCTGCATGAAGAACAGTAAGTACCGTTTCAAGGGCACTTTTGTTGTCATTTTCCTTCATGGGTTCGATTGGAATACCTCTCCCGTTGTCTTCTACGCTAACTCTGCCATCTTTTTTAATGACTACCTGGATATGAGTACAGAAACCAGCCAGTGCTTCATCAATAGAATTGTCGACTACTTCATATACCAGATGATGGAGACCCCGGGTATCAGTAGATCCGATATACATCGCAGGTCTTTCCCTGACAGGTTCTAGACCGCGGAGTATTTTGATATTATCAGAATTGTATGAATCGGACAATAGAAACCTCCCAAAAAATATGTGTTGAGAAAATGTGTCCATTACTATTGGCTCTGGGAGGACTAAAATATGGCGTTTTAAAAACGCTGAAAAAGATTATTATTCAGACTTCAGGGGATCTGAAATCCGGGTCACGCATTGATTTCAAAAAGAATGCTCCTACCACGCCAAAGGTAATAACGGGTGAGACAAATTCAGGGATATGAAGACCAAAACTGTCTACGAGCATGATTATTCCGAGGAATAAAATTGAATACATTGCGCCATTCTTCAAAAACCGGTATCTCCTTATCCGGTCAATATTCCCCACAGTAATTTGTCTGACCGCTATTGCTCCTAATGCATTTCCAACCAGGATAAGTGGAACTGACATAGTAAAGGCAAACGCACCAAGAACTCCATCAATAGAAAATGTAGCATCGATAACTTCAAGGTACATGATTTTACTGATATCTGATAGGTCACCACCCATGAGTTTTTGTTCTGCAAGTTCTGCGTTCTGCCTGAATCCATGAACAATAAAAAATGCAGTAGATCCCACTACTGCTCCAAAAGCCATGAGCGGATTTTTCTCAATTGCAAACCAGACAATCGCCATTAATAGGATAGATACTGCCGCATAAAACCAGACTCCTTTTGAAAAGAAATATCTCTCTCCACGCAGTCCGAAATTTTTCTCTTCAAGAAAGAGCCAGTGTAAGAAGAGAAAAATAAGGAAAGTTCCTCCTCCAATAAGTAATATTGGAGATGATGTCTCTATTGCATCTTTTATTCGTGGATCATCACTAAACATGGCTGTAAACGCTTCCCAGGGAGTAAGTCCGGGGGTAGATAACCAGACAAGAAGAAGAGGGAGCAGACCTCTGACCAGGAAAACAGCAAATAGTATTCCCCAGAGGAGAAACCATCTCCGGTATTTAGGCTGCATGGTTCCAAGAACTTCTGCATTGATAATGGCATTATCGATACTGCAGATGATTTCAAACATGCAAAGCCCCATTATCGTCAGGATAATTGTAAACAGTTCCACAAATGAAGGTATGAGACGATATGATATAGAGTATAGTTCTCAGTATCAATGCCTATTTAGGCATTAATGAAAAAATTATATAGTGATCATACCTATTCGATGATATGACAGGGAAAGGTTTTCTCATTTTTTTCCTGGTTCTTATTTTTTTTGTTTTTATATCCGGTTGTGTTATTCCTAAAGATCTTGGTTCTTTATCTGATAACCATCCTGAAAATCCAGTACGACCGACATTTTCTGATGATGCCGGAGTTATCAATAACAACGGACTGGAAACAAATACCGGGACTATCGTAATTGAAAACAAAGAGAACAGAACGAAATAAGAGCATTATCCATAATATCTGATTTTTAGTGCAAAAAAGGAAAACATAAGAAAACGAGAAAAAACTTACACATCTTTGATTGTAATAGTTCCCCCGGTTCCGTCCACTTCAGCAATCTGTCCGGCTGGAAGATCTGTTAAGGGTATTCCAATACGGTCAATCATTGGAATTTTACCCATGATGGCACCGACTACTATGATTGTCTCAGCTTCACCATTGATGATAGCTGCAGGAGCATGTCCGTTGCGCGAAAGGGCATAGAGAATATAACTCCCGACAGTTGATCCTTTTCCATACTCAAATGCAAGGACAGATCCAGTGATATCTTTTCCTTCCAGTGGGTGACCTGGCTCTATTACGATTCCTGTTTCCGGATTTACGCCGGAAAGAAATGAGATTGGATCCGGGGCGATAAGTATAGGCCCTTTTCCAATGCCACGCGATATACCGCGTCCATGGAGAATCATGCACACTCACGTATAAGTAGAACGACTGGGTAATTATGTACTATGGAACAGCCTCTTGCACGTATCTCCTGTGAAAATGAGATTCACTATCAGATCCGGATTCAGGAGTTGGAGGCCCAGAATCTTGAGTTATCCATTCGATCAGAAGAATTAATCAAGGAAAATTCTGTTCTGAAACGGGAAAACTCTCAGCTTAAACGGATGCCGCTATTTGTTGCGCTTGTTGTGGATATCTTCGATAACGGAGAATTGTATCTGCGTCAGATGGGTAATAATCAGGAATATGTTACCCAGGTATCAGATGAGCTGCGCCCAAGCCTTTATCCTGGATGCAAAGTTGCCGTAAACAACGCTCTTTCTGTTGTAAAGATCCTGGAGGATACCTATGATTCCCGGGTCAGAATAATGGAACTTGATGAGTCTCCGAATGTGACTTTTGAATATGTCGGTGGATTAACAAAAGAGATAGAGGAGATTCGTGAAGCAGTAGAATACCCACTCACCATGCCGGAGGTATTTGAAAGGATTGGGGTAGAACCACCAAAAGGAATATTGCTGTATGGTCCTCCCGGAACCGGGAAAACCCTTCTTGCAAAAGCAGTTGCACATAATGCCAAGGCTACCTTCATTCGGATGAGTGGTAGTGAGCTTGTTCATAAATACATCGGTGAAGGAGCGCAAATGGTTCGGGAACTCTTTGCTCTGGCCCGTGATAGGGCACCTTCCATTGTATTCATTGACGAGATTGATGCTATCGGAACAACCCGGACCAATGACGGAACAAGTGGAAGTGCTGAAGTTCAGCGAACTCTTATGCAGCTTCTTGCAGAAATGGATGGTTTCGACAACCGGGGAGATGTCAGGATAATGGCAGCCACAAACCGGGTGGATATGCTTGATGCAGCCCTCCTGCGACCTGGCAGGTTTGACCGGATAATTGAAATACCGGTACCTGATATCATTGCCCGAGAAGAAATTATCAAAATCCATACCCGGAAAATGACTATTTCACCTGATGTTAATCATGCTGAAATATCCCTTTTAACCGAAGGTCTGACCGGAGCACAGATTCAGGCCGTCTGTCGGGAGGCGGGTATGTTTGCAGTAAGGAAAAGTGCTTTTGAAGTAACAAATCAGGACATGCTCGATGCTATCACTAAGGTTTCAGGAGAAGACCTGGATACTGAAGAGCGGATGTTTTCCTGATTCTTTTTTTATGAACCTGCTGATAATCAGCAGACCTGGCGTCAGGATTTATCATGAATTGAGAAAATCCGAGACTGCCTGGTATGCACTTCGTTTTTATGATCCGCTAGAAACTCCTATTGGAATTTACATATCCATAGGTTCATTGTCTGCTGCTCTCTCGCTGGCATCAGATTTGAAATACTTCATCCGTAAATACGGGATTGACCATTTCTTTGAAGTAAAACCCGGATTATTTTGCACTTCTGCAGTTGCCAAATCAAAGTATCTTACCAGAGATAACGCTTCCGGAAAATGGCCCTGGAAGATATATGTTCAGATAGACAGCAATGCAACAATTAACCGGTATAGTACTCTTCCGGAAAATGGAATAATCGTTGTAGATGGAAAGACACAGGGGGACTACCTGATTCCTGTATACTGCACAGAAGAAGAATATGTAGTTTTTCAGTATGTTTTTTAAAAAAAGAAATGTTCAGGCAAACATAGCACCAGCAGTTGAAAGCCTCTGGTCTTTTTCAAAATCATACCTGAACTTGTTTAGGGCCATCATGAAATCTTCATGACATACATGTGGATGTTCTTTTCTGATAGCAAACATTCCTGCTTCCATGCAGATAGCATTCAGGTCTGCTCCGTTTCTTCCTTCCGTAAGCCTTGCTATCTCCATCATATTGACGTCTTGAGCAAGGTTCATGTTTCTCGTATGAACTTTAAGTATTGCATGTCTCCCGTCTGTATCCGGGAGAGGAATTTCAATAATCCGGTCAAACCTGCCTGGACGCAGAAGAGCTGCATCAAGGATATCAATCCGGTTCGTCGCTCCGATGATTTTTATGTCACCTCTCTGTTCAAAACCATCCATTGCTGCAAGAAGCTGCATAAGAGTCCGCTGCACTTCACGATCTCCGGAAGTCATGGCTTCTGTACGGGATGCACCAATGGCATCAATTTCATCAATAAAAATTATCGAGGGAGCTTTTTCCTTAGCAAGGTCAAACAATTCCCTTACTAGCCTGGCCCCTTCTCCAATATATTTCTGGACTAATTCAGATCCAACAGTATGCAGAAATATCGCATGTGTTTCATGGGCAACTGCCTTGGCAAGCAGAGTTTTCCCGGTACCGGGAGGCCCATAGAGGAGAACTCCTTTGGGAGGTTTTATCCCTATTTTTTCAAAGAGTTCCGGTCTTGTCATCGGAAGTTCAACGGCCTCACGGATTTCCATGATTTGTTTCTCAAGACCACCGATATCCTCGTATGTTTCACCCGGGGCATCCACAAGTTCCATTCCGTAAACCTGGGAATCGTACGTACTTGGAAGTACTTCGACAATGGCCAGTGATTGCTGATTAAGCGTGCACCTGACACCCGCTTTAAGCAGGTCCGGGTTAACAGACTGGGATACCCTGACCAGGAACCGAGGGCCCGCACTAGACCGGACCACAACGCGTCCCTGATCTACAATGTCGGTAATGGTGCCCACTATCAAAGGAGGAGTTTTCAGGTGTTCTATCTCACTTTTCAGCTTACGAACTTCCCGTTCATACCGGATTTTCTGGGTTTCGATATACCGCTTATCTGACTCCAGTTGTCGGATTTGCTCCTTTAATTCCTGGTTTTGCGATTCCATTCCTGCAACCCGGTCTACTAAGTACCTATATAACTCTTCAGGAGTTTTCATATCATCCTGGTGGCGGGTTGCTTCTGCCATCTGATCAATCAGGTATATAGGGGTAAGTGACTATATGATGTTTGCGAAAATGCAGTGTGAAATGTGCGGCGCAGAAGCCAAAGGCCCTTTGAAAAGGATCAAGATCGAAGGGACTGAACTTTCTGTGTGTAATGCCTGTGCTAAATATGGAACTGAAGTACAGGGAACAGCTCTCCGGTCTTCAGCACCATCGTCTTCGAAACCAACCGGTTTTCAAAGTCAGGGAAAAACCCAGACTGCCCATTCCAGGGACCTATTTGACAGGTTAGGAGAGATTGTTGAAGATTATTCTGACCGGATACGGGATGCAAGGATGAAGCTGGGTATGACACAGAAAGATCTTGCCCTTGCGATGATGGAGAAAGAACTTCTGGTAAAGAAACTTGAAAAAGGTGAATTAGTCCCTGAAGACGCTGTCAGAAAAAAATTAGAGAAAACACTGAGTATTCGTCTGATTGAAGAAGAATCATCTGAACCAGCAGACCTTCATCATGCACGGATGACAACCACCATGGGCGACGTTATCCGTATCAAGAAGGCTAAGAAGTAAAACTCATTTTTTTCATGCGTGTATCTCATAATTTGTGTTGAACTGATATCCATGTCATGCTATGGCATGGCATGATAACGAAACCTTTAAGCCTCGCGATATTGACTCCTGATCATGACAAACTGCGTGGAGGAGATAGTATCTGCAAAAACCTGCAGCCTAGCTTCCGCCAGCCTGTTGAACGAATTGTCTGTCAGATTATTCGGTTATCGTTTTTATCAGTTCTTTTTTAGCTTTTTCCGCTTTTTCTGGTACTGAGTTGTCACTCGTACCAAACCGGAGTGATTTGTTATGAGAGGTAAAGATATCAGACTTGAAAGAATCATGAACCGCAACACGAGAAAGACCATTATTGTTCCGATGGATCATGGAGTTACTCTTGGTCCCATTCCTGGACTTATTGATCTTACGGAAGCAGTAAACTCTGTTGCTGAAGGTGGAGCAAACGCAGTCCTTGGTCATGTTGGTCTGGCCCTTCACGGACACCGGCAGCGTGGCCATGATGTGGGACTAATCCTTCATCTGTCAGCATCAACGGCAATAGGACCTGATCCAAATGAGAAAGTCCTTGTCAATTCTGTGACGAATGCTCTTAAAATGGGGGCAGATGCAGTCTCAATGCATGTAAATATTGGTGCAGATTCAGAAGCCCAGATGCTGACAGACCTTGGTCATGTAGCGATTGAATGCATGGAATGGGGTGTCCCGCTTCTTGCGATGATGTACCCCCGGGGAAGAAATATACAAAATGAACATGATGTGGAACATGTCAGCCTGGCTGCACGGGTTGCAGCAGAACTTGGTGCTGATCTGGTAAAGACCAACTACACAGGCGATCCGGATACATTCCGCGAAGTTACCAGGGGATGTCCAGTTCCAGTAGTTGTTGCAGGCGGATCAAAAACAGAAGATCTCACCACCCTTGAACTCATAGAAGGTTCTATGGAAGGGGGAGCAGCAGGTCTTTCGATTGGCAGGAATGCATTCCAACACGAAAATCCCTGCTCATTCGTTCGTGCCTGTGCAAAAATAGTTCACGAAGGATTCTCTGCAGTTGAAGTTAATGAGATGCTGAAAGGAGGGATGTTATGATTGGAAAAGAGATACGTATTGAACGTATAATGGACCGGAATACCGGTAAAGCCGTTATAATTCCCATGGATCATGGTATGACTCTCGGCCAGATAGATGGTCTTTTGAATATGACTGAAACAGTAGCAGAGGTATCTAATGGTGGTGCTAATGCAATCATCCTTCATAAAGGCCTGGTAAAAAGGGGACATAGAAGAAAAGGACGGGACATTGGCCTCATTATTCATTTATCTGCAGGGACCAGCATGAATCCTGATCCTAACGATAAAGTTCTCATCTGCAGTGTTGAAGAAGCTGTTTCTCTTGGTGCTGATGCTGTTTCCATTCACATCAATCTTGGAGCTCCTCAGGAATCCAGAATGATTGAATCAGCAGGACAGGTTGTCCGTGACTGCAACCGATGGGGAATTCCACTTCTTGCCATGGTTTATCCCCGTGGTCAGGGGATTAATCCGACTGATCCACGACATGTTGGTCATGCTGTCAGGGTTGCAGAAGAGCTAGGTGCAGACCTGGTAAAGACCAATTACACCGGAGATCCCGAATCTTTTGCAAAAATTGTAAAAGCATCATCGATTCCTGTTTTTATTGCCGGGGGAGAGAAAGGAGAGGATATTGACTCGTACAATTCAATATACGATGCAGTTCACTTTGCCAGATGTGCAGGAGTATGCATGGGGAGAAATGCGTTCCAGCGTGATAATGTCGCAAAATTTGTATCAAATGTCTGTAAGGTTGTTCACGAAGGAGTCCGCCCTGACAATATTTGAGGAATTATGAAACAGGTATTTGTTGACCTCAGGCCCTGGAACAAGGAACTTGCAATAGTAGCCCTTGAATCAGGTGCCGATGGTGTTATAACAGAATCTGCAGTGCCAGTTCGAGAACTTGGTCGTATTCTGGTTATTGCTCCTGATGGTGATCTCGTTCTGGACAAAGATATCAGGGAAATGACCATTGAAAGCACTGATGATCAGGCTCTTGCGATGGCAGCTGCCAGGTCAGGGCGGATAATTGTCCATACTCCGGACTGGACAATAATCCCTCTTGAAAACCTTGTTGCCTGTGGTGAAAATGTCATAGCTGCTGTAACGAATATGAAAGAAGCAAAGCAGGCTTTGACAGTTCTGGAAAAAGGAGTCGCCGGTGTTCTTGTAAAGACAACAGATCCTGATCTTATCCGAAATATTGCGAAACTTGCCCAGGCAGGATCAACCGGCCAGCAATTGCATAACATTTGTATCACCGCGGTGAAACCTGCCGGTATGGGAGAACGTGTCTGTGTTGATACTTGTTCACTCATGGTAGATGGAGAAGGAATGCTGGTTGGAAATACATCTTCAGGCTTTTTTCTCGTTCATGCTGAAACTCTTACAAACCCGTATGTTGCACCCCGGCCATTCAGAGTAAACGCTGGCGGAGTGCATGCCTACCTGCAGATAACCGGAGGAAAGACTGCATACCTTGCAGATCTGAAAGCAGGAGACCGAGTAAACATTGTTCATGGAAATGGATCCTCCCGGGAAGCTACTGTAGGGCGGGTAAAAATCGAGAGAAGACCTCTATTTCTTGTTGAGGCTGAATTTGAAGGTCAGAAATTATCAGTAATACTCCAGAATGCAGAGACCATCCGGCTGGTAAGACCAGATTATTCTGCAGTATCCGTCACTTCCCTTAAACCTGGTGACATTGTTCTTGGTAGTGTCGAAAGTGGAGGCCGTCACTTTGGCATGGCAATTGATGAAACCATCATTGAGAAGTAACATGAAGATTGGTATCATTGGCGGAACGGGAGGAATGGGAAACCTTTTTTCAGAGGTGTTCAAAAAATCTGGCCATGATGTGTTTGTTTCAGGAAGAAAAACAGAAATTACCAATGAAGACATAGCCCGTCTTACAGACATCGTAATCATTTCGGTTCCCATAAGTGAAACGGTACCGGTTATTTTAAAAATTGCCCCTCTCCTGAAAGAACATCAGATTCTATCCGATTTTACGTCTCTTAAAGTAGAACCAATTCATGCTATGCTAACATCCAGGGCACGGGTTATTGGATTTCATCCCATGTTTGGCCCAACTGTAGGCTCTATTCATGGTCAGACAATAATAGCCACCCCTGTCAGATGCAAAGAAGATGATATTTTGTTTTTTACCTCACTCTTCGAAGGTCAGGGTGCACGAGTTACCCTGACCTCTCCTGATGATCATGATAAAATGATGGCAGTCATCCAGGGCCTTACTCATTTCAAAGCGATACTCTTAGCTGGAACGATGAGAAGACTCGGAATTTCACCTGCCGATACCGAGGTATATATGAGTCCGGTATACCGGATTGAAACGGGAATTGCCGGGAGACTCCTTTCTCAAAACCCAGAACTGTATGCAGATATTCTCTGTATGAATCCGTATTTCCCAGAAGTCCTCTTAACCTGTCAAAATGCAGGACGGGAGATGGCAGATATTATTTTTAAGGGTGACCGGGATGCATTTCAAAAAGAATTTTTAGCGTCAAAAGAATGGTTTGGATCATTTTGTGACCAGGCACAGGAAGAGACAGATCATTTAATCCAGGCTATGGTGGAAAAATGACACTGATTACACTCGGGCCACAAGGCACTTTTTCTCATTATCTTGCACAGTCACTGGATACTGATATTATCCTTGTTCCCTCAATTGGGAGAATCTTTGCTCATATTGTAGAGTCAGGAATATCAGGACTGGTTCCACTTGAGAACAGTGAGGCTGGAGGAGTTGCAGCTACTATGGATGGGTTGATGCAGTACCCGGTATTCATCACTGCAGAAACATATCTCCCCGTTCACCATTGTTTCGCTTCAGATTACCCTATGGATAAAATATCGGTAATATTTGCCCATACACAAAGTCATGAACAATGTAGCAGATTTGTTGACAAACTTGGTCTTCCGGTAATTCATACTGAAAGTAATGCTGCAAGTGCAAGATCGCAGACAGAAAAACCTGGTTCAGCGGCAATTATTTCTAGAACTCTAGCTGAAACGCATAAAATACCGGTACTGGCAGAGAATATTGAAAATAATCAGGATAACATTACCCGGTTTATCATGGTAAGTAAAAACCGTGGATCTGAAAAAAATCCAGAAAAATGTAGTATAGTTGTGGATCCTGGTGAAAACAGGGCTGGGCTTTTATATGATCTGTTAAGTCCATTTAAGGATAACGGGGTGAACCTGACCCGGATAGAATCACGCCCATCAAAACGTTGTATGGGCAATTATGTTTTTTTCATTGACATTCAGTGTGAAGGTGGGTGGAAAGAAGCAGTTGACCAGATAATCAGGATTACCCGGGTAAAACATCTGGGTTGTTACCGGGTACTCGGAGATGCCTCATGCAGGTGACTATTGGAAAATGTGGTCCGGTAGATGTGACACTCTCTGCACCAGCATCAAAAAGTTATACCCACCGTGCATTGATACTTGCAGCCCTTGCAGATGGAGAGTCAAAAATTATTGGTCAACTAGATGCTGATGATACCCGGATGACTGCACGTGCTCTCATGCAGCTTGGAGTCCGAATTGAATGGAGCAAAGAATGTATCAGGGTTTATGGCAGGGGAGGCTCTCTCTCAATTCCAGGTGCTGCTATTGACATCCAGGATTCGGGAACCTCCATGCGTCTATTAACCACCGTCTCCCTATTAGCTAAAGGTCCGGTAATTCTTACGGGAAGTCCCAGAATGCAGGAGCGGCCTGTGGGAGTCCTTGTGGATACCCTGAATTCTGCCGGAGCAAAAATATCATATCTGAAAAATAATGGATTTCCTCCCATTAAGATTGAAGGTTCTGTTCCATCAGGAGAAATCACGATTGATGGAAGTATTTCCAGTCAGTTCATTTCGTCAATACTACTTTCTGTCCCTTATGCAAAAGAAGAAGTCAGACTGCATCTTACAGGTGAACCAGTCTCTCTTCCATATATCATGATGACAATAGACAGCATGCAGGCATTTGGAGCCAGTGTCTCATTAGATAAGAAAGATAATGAACCAGTTTTTATTGTTTCGCCAAAGCATCAATATCAGCCACGCAGGTTTAGTATAGAAGGAGACTTTTCTTCTTGTTCGTACTGGTTTGCCCTTGCTGCAATTCTGGGTGGTTCTGCGACCATACAGGGTCTGAATCCTTGTTCTGCACAGGGAGATAGAAGATTTCTGGATGTCCTGGAAAAAATGGGGTGCACCAGAACAATTACCGGAGATGCTATTACCATCAGCCGAGACATTAAAGTTCCATTGAAGGGAATTGATGTAGATATGGCAGACTGTCCTGATGTTGTGCAGACAGTCTGTATGGTTGCCGCGGTTTCACAAAGCCCTACCCGGATTTTCGGAGTTCATCACCTCCGCATGAAAGAGAGTGACAGAATTGCTGCAATCGCAAAAGGTCTTACCGGGCTTGGTGGAAACGTTGTGACAAAAGAAGATGAAGTGATTATTTACCCAAAGCCGCTTCATGGCGGAGTAATTCATCCTGAAAATGATCATCGTACTGCAATGAGTTTTGCAATACTTGGTTGTGCAATAGGAGATGTCACAATCCTTGATGCAGGATGCGTTACAAAATCTTATCCAAAATTCTGGGAGGAGTTACGACGGATATGGCAAAACGCCGTATCGTGCTGATTGGGTATCGGGGAACAGGAAAGAGCAGTATTGGAAAATCTCTTTCTGCAAAAACCGGACAAAGTCACATTGATACAGACCAGCTTATCGAGGATGCAACAGGAAAAAAAATCCCTGAAATATTCAGGGATGAGGGAGAGGAAGGTTTTCGGGAGATTGAGCAGCATGTTATCGCCAGGATACCATCCGGAGCAGGTATAATTAGTACTGGTGGAGGAGCAATTCTTCGTTCAGAAAATGTCCGGATGCTCCGGATGAATAGTTACATGGTGTTTTTGACTTCAAGGCCTGAAGTAATAGCCCGGAGAATAACCGGAACAAATCGTCCATCACTCACCGGGATCTCCCCTGAAAAGGAGATTGAAATAGTCCTGAATGAAAGGTTATCTGCTTACCGGAGTGCATCAGATTTTGTTATTGATACCAGTTCAACCTCCTCCAAACAGGCAGCATCTCTCATCCTGGATAAGATCAGCAGAGGAATGTCGAACTTACAAAAAAGAAAAACTCTTTTTTCCATGGTAACAGATACTCCCATCCCGACACGGGAAATAGCCCACCTGAAGAAAATATCCGGTTACAATGACTTTTTTTTATATGGTATTCTCGGGTACCCTGCAATGCAAAGTAAAAGCCCTGTCATCTACAACCATCTTTTTGCAGATTTTGGAATGCCTGCCCATTATACCTGGTTTGAATTCAAAAATCCTGCAGCGTTTCTTGCATCACTTCCTGGAACAGGAGTCAGGGGACTTTCTGTTACACATCCTCATAAAGAAACAATCATTCCCCATCTTGATGAAGTAAAACATGATGCGGAAAATATCGGTGCGGTAAACACCGTTCTAATTCTTGACGATCAAAAATTTGGTTTCAATACCGACTGGAAAGGGATTTACCGCCCGCTTGAAGGAACTGAAGGTGATATTGCCGTTGTCCTTGGTGCAGGTGGAGCAGCAGCAGCAGCGGTTTATGCCGTTTCTATGCGGGGATACAGACCAGTTATCCTCAACCGATCCCCTGACAGAGCAAAAGCACTTTCCCGGAAGAGTGGTGCGGAGATAGGGACACTTGATCAGATCTCAAAATTCTCTCCAGACCTTGTAATCAATGCAACACCAGTTGGAATGGGTTCAGACCCGCACATTCCAATCCCTGCATCTGCACTAAAGCCTGAGATGAAAGTGTTTGACCTTGTATACACTCCCCGGGATACTCCACTGCTTCAGGCTGCTCTTCAGGCCGGCTGCTCAGTTATTCCGGGAACTGAGATGTTTATCCATCAGCTAGCAGAGCAGTTTAAAATCCTGACTGGAATTGATACACCGATTATCAGACTTCGGGAGATGCTTTCATGAACACATTTGGACACAATTTCCGGGTTACAACATTCGGAGAAAGTCACGGAGCTGCAATCGGTGTTGTTATTGACGGTTGTCCTCCCGGTTTTTCATTGTCTGAATCAGATATCCAGCCATTTCTTGACAAGAGAAGACCTGGTCAGAATGACCTGGTAACTCCCCGGAAAGAATCTGATGAAATACAGATTTTATCAGGAATTTTTGATGGTAAAACACTTGGAACTCCAATATGCCTGCTTATTCATAATACC
Organism: Methanomicrobiales archaeon; assembly: GCA_012729535.1. Taxonomy (GTDB): domain Archaea; phylum Halobacteriota; class Methanomicrobia; order Methanomicrobiales; family Methanospirillaceae; genus Methanospirillum. The sequence goes on from JAAYCY010000005.1 coordinate 39,918, forward strand.
TCGATGAAATCTGCGGATTATGATGAACTTAAAGATCTCTTCAGACCTGGTCATGCTGACCGGGGGTACATGGAAAAATATGGTATCCGGGACCATCGGGGTGGAGGACGAAGTTCTGGTCGTGAGACCGCAGCACGGGTAGCTGCTGGTGGAGTGGCCGCTCTTTTTCTTGCACAATACAAAATACGGATTATTGGAACCCTGTTGCAGGTCAAGGGAGAAACAACACAGGACGGTATTGAAAAGGTTATCCGGACAGCCCGTGATTATGGGGAGTCTGTTGGAGGGATAATAGGGATTACTGTCTCCGGATGCCCTCCCGGTCTTGGAGATCCGGTCTTTGGGAAACTTGATGCTCTTATTGCCTATGCCATGATGGGTATAGGGGGAGTAAAAGCGGTGGAGATAGGCTCTGGAATTACCGCTGCAGTTATGACCGGATCGCAGCATAATGACCAGATGACTCCGGATGGGTACCTCTCCAATAATGCCGGAGGAATTCTTGGAGGTATCTCTACCGGACAGGAGATTCTTGTTCGTCTGACTGTAAAACCAACTCCTTCAGTGAGGACTGTGCAAAAGACCATTGACACCCAGGGTTTTGAAAAGACTATTTCTGTCCAGGGCAGGCATGATCCCTGTATTGCAGTCCGGATTGTTCCCGTTGCTGAAGCAATGATGTCTCTTGTTCTTATTGATGCTTTTCTGGAGCAAAGGAAAATTAATCCTCATTTTATGCAGGAGCCCAGATTTCAGCATGAATAAACGTCTTCCCCTCCTTCTTGCACCTGCAGGATCTAAAGAGGCCCTTTATGCTGCATGTGCAGCTGGTGCAGATGCCGTTTATCTTGGTGGCAGACAGTTTGGAGCCAGGCAGTTTGCAGCAAATTTTTCTAACGAGGAACTGGAACATGCGGTCAGGTATGCTCATCTCCGGGGTATAAGGGTCTATATTACTGTTAATACTCTTATCACCGAACATGAGGTTTCTGATGTTGTCAGGTACCTGGTATATCTTTATAAAATCGGTGTAGATGGGGTTCTTATCCAGGATATCGGGCTATTATCCCTTGCTCATCAGTATATCCCTGACCTTACTCTCCATGCATCCACCCAGATGGGAATTCATAATGTTCCGGGAGCCGTGTTTGCTGCAAAACACGGGTGTAGCAGGATAGTTCTAGCCCGTGAACTTAATCCGGAAGAAATACGGGAAATTGCAAAGGAATTATCCGGTCTTGATGTGGATCTTGAGATCTTTGCTCACGGTGCTCTTTGTTATGCCTATTCGGGCCGGTGTCTTCTCTCTTCTCTTGTTGGAGGAAGAAGCGGGAACCGGGGGATGTGTGCCCAGCCTTGCAGGAAACTCTACCAGCTTGAATCTGGAACCAAAGACCTGTGGGGACGGCTGGAGAATGAAAAACCCGATGGACATCCGGAATATCTCCTTTCAACAAAGGATCTCTCGGTATATCCTGTCCTTCCTGATATTGTGAATCTCCCGGTTTCGGTTTTGAAAATTGAAGGGCGGATGAGGTCACCTGAGTACGTGGCAGCAGTAACATCAATATATCGAAAAGTCCTTGATGCTATCCGGAATAGAACGTTTCATCCTGATCCCGAAGATATTGCCAATCTAACAATTGCTTTTTCCAGGGATTTTACAACCGGATATGTATCCGGAGCAGGTTTTTCTGATGTAATGGGCAGAAAATACCCTGGCAATCAGGGATATTGTATCGGAAAAATTATCTCTGCCCGGAAAGGAAAAGTCCAGGTCAGACTTTCTTCTTCAATTATTCCGATGCAGGGTGATGGACTTGTTATCAGAGATTCTGACCGGGAAGAAGGTCTTATTCTCCGGAATAATCCAGTCGTGAATGGAGATATTATTGAATTGCCATCCCCCTTTAATCCAAAACCCGGAGCTCAGGTCAGCATCACGAAAAGAAGACTTCTCGATAAGAAAATATCGGAACTTTTAGGTTCTCCGGACGAGCGATATGCCGGTTCTCTTAAGATTTCATGTTCGGTGAATTTCTTCCATGATGGTAAAATTTCCGGAACAGGGACAGTAATTGACCGGAATTCATGTGTTCATCCATTTGAATATCAGAGTCAGGAAACTGTTGAACCGGCAAAAACCCGGTCACTTTCCCGGGAGCAGATTTTAGAGCAGTTGAATAAAACCGGGGGGACACTCTTTTCATTTTTAGAGATAGTAGTAACCGGAGAAGAAGGACTATTTGCCCCGGTCCGGGTGCTCAATACCTTACGGAGAGAAATTCTCCTTGCTGCAGAAGATGCAATTATCAAATCCAGAATTCCCAGACCCGAATCTATCTCCGGAATTCTGAAACGATGTGATGATATTACAGGAAAAAAAGAACCTGTTCAGAGTATACCATTATCTGACTTAGAGCTAATTTCTATCGTTTCTTCAACTGCAGAGGCACGTGCAGCACTTGAGAATGGATCTTTCCGGGTGTACCTGCTCTGGGAGCCATCCGGATTGGATATTTCATCTCTTCTGGAATATTCCGGCCGGATAGGGATAATGGTTCCCGGAGTCATCAGGCAGAAAGAGCTCGAAATATTTCTTACAGATTTCCAAGACATTATCTCTGCCGGAATTTATCACGTTCTTGTTGATTCACCTGGCATTGGTGAATATCTCATCGAAAAATTCCCCGGGATTTCAGTATCCGGATACTATGGCCTTCCTGTCACAAACAGCAGAACGGCCGGAGTATTTTCAGATTTTGAGTTCTGCACACTTTCGCCTGAACTTTCCGGACAGGAGATCCGGTTTTTGTGTTCAGGATATCAAAAGGCAGAAGGTCCTGACCTTGCGGTCTGCTGTCAGGGGCTGATTGAAGCTGCCGTAACAGAGGATAATCTCTGTTCTCTCTCATCTGTGAGCGGCTCTAATTCTTTTGCAATCCGGGATGAAAAGAGGTATTCTTTTCCGTTTTATTGTGAAAAGTCCGGCAGAACACATATTCTGAATTCATCAGAACATAGTCTTGTTGATGAATCTTCAGATCTCATGAAACTCGGTATCCGGCGTTTTATCATTGATGCCCGGAACCGTGGAATGGATTATGCCGCTGGGATGACAAGGCTCTGGAAACAGATTCTAAATGATGAAATTTCCAGCGAGGAAAGAGAATCAATCCGGGAAAAGATCATCGAAATGAGTTATCATGGAATTACGAGGTCCGGTTACAGAAGAGGACTTTCCGGAATAAAATCATAAATTCCCTTTTTTATAATTATTTGAATCCTAACAGAAATACTTCTTATATCTCATCTCATCACGATAAAGTGCCACCTGAAAAATTTTAGAATATTCGAAATAACCAGAATTTAACAGATAACGCTATCATATCATACATCAAGAATATCATCATCCGAATGTGAACTGATTAAATTATAGCCGGAAATGGGAAAAATGAAGTCAATCATTTATTATTTTACCGGCACCGGAAATTCACTTTCCGTTGCAAAAAAAATCGCCGCTACCCTTGAAGAATGTGAACTGGTTCAGATCTCATCCATGAAAGATACTGCATGTGATATTGTTCCGGAAGCAGACCGTGTAGGTATCATATGTCCAGTATATTTTACTGGACTACCTGCAATGGTTGCTTCATTTGCAGATCGCCTTTACCTGGGCAGGGTAGAATATGTATTCTCTGTTGTTACCAATGGAGGAGGAGGAGGAATTTCTACCCTGACACAGCTTGATAGTATTATCAGGAGAAAATCAGGTCGCGGACTTTCTGCCGGATATTCTGTGATGATGCCAGGAAATTATATTCTGATGTACGAACCTCCAACCGGAGAAAAACAAGATAATATCCTGTCGTCTGCAGAAAATGAAATCCAGAGGATTATTGATGATGTCAGACAGTGTAGGAAACACCCACTTCACCGATCACTATTATGGTCTCTACTCCATGCTATCCTGTATTCCTGGTTCATTTCAGGAGTTCATAACAAAGACAGAAAATTTTCCGTAAGTAACAAGTGTACATCCTGTGGGATTTGTACATCAGTCTGTCCTGCAGACAATATTGAACTTATTGATAAAAAACCGGTCTGGAAACATCAGTGCGAACTCTGTTGTGCCTGTATCCACCTCTGTCCGGTAGAGGCAATACAGGCAGGTAAAAAGACGGCAGGAAGGATAAGGTACCGAAATCCGGAAGTAACCGTTTCAGAACTTCGAAATATTCCTCCCTTATCCGGAGAAGGAATAACCGATGAAATCTCACCATAAACAGGAAATGAAATAAAATTAAAAGAGGATAACTATGAAATCTCTTTTGATCGTATATTCATACCATCATCATAATACTGAAAAAATCTCACAGGTCTTAGCAAAAATCCTTGATGCACAAATAAAAAGACCTCATGAGATAAATCCGGAAGAATTATCCGAATACGAACTTGTCGGGTTTGGTTCAGGGATATATGGAGGAAAATTTCATAATCTCTGCTCTCTTTGGCAGATTCACTTCCACATGTCACAAATGGTAATGCATTCATTTTTTCAACTGCAGCACTCATAGGAGATACAAAAACCACTAAAGACCATTCATTGATGAGGGAAAAACTGAATTCTAAAGGATATGTTATTATTGATGAATTCAGTTGTAAAGGGTTTAATACGAATGGTTTTCTAAAATTTTTTGGTGGAATGAACAAAGGAAGACCCAATACTGAAGATCTCAAACATGCTGAAGAATTTGCATATAACATGATATAGAAAATTCAGAGATAATGATTCCAAAATAGTATAATGAAAATTGTTCTGGAACAATCCAGAATGGTTTACATAAACTATTGAGTGAATTTAATTAGTAACATTAAAAATAGTCTTTGTATCATTCCTATTTTGATTATGTTCAGCAGTTGACAAGAGTATGTATCGCCCTCAGGTATTAGAAGAAAATCTTAAAACCAGGCGGGTAATGAACCCAATTTTTTAATTTACCTTCTCAACGGTCAGGAAGAAGCGATAAATTAGTAAATAACTATCCTCAATTACAGGTATCCTCAATTGCTGTAGCAGAATTTCCCTATGGTATTAAACACTATAGCAACAGGGTGTATAAACCTACAATTGAATTTATCAATAAATATGAGCATGTTCCATTCAACACAAAACCGCTCATATTTTTGCAGAAGTATATCTAAGGATAATGAATCAGGGATTATAAATCTGAAACCATCTGAAATACCGGCCTTTAATAAGCCGGTTGTAATCTAAACCAAAAACAGTAACCCTTTTCCCTGTTTATAACGACATGCTTTTACATATTAGTTGATTAACCATGAGGTATTGAGAGTTCATTATGGGGGAGTTATGGACAATATAGCATATTATTCAGAAAAAGTAGCGATTGTAACCGGGGCAAACTCAGGGATTGGATTTGCTCTTAGTGAAGAACTCTTAAAGAGAGGTGCGGTCGTCTACATGGCTGGCCGCAGCCCGGATAAGTTAAAGGAAGCATCTGATAAACTCAGCTCATACAAAGATCGGATACACCTCCTTGTCATGAATGTGACAGACCAGCAGCAGGTGCAGAAAGGGATTGAGAATACCGCTGCAGAGGCAGGGAGAATTGATCTCCTCTTTAATAATGCAGGAGTCGGGGCTACACTGCCGTACGAACAGGCAACCCTTAAAGACTGGAAGGCGATCATCGACACAAACCTCTGGAGTGTCATATATGGTGTGCATGCTGCTGTTCCCATCATGCTAAAGCAGGGATCAGGCCATATCATAAACACCAGTTCAATTGCAGGAATCATTCCGTTTCCCTTCCAGGCACTCTATTCCCTGACAAAATTCGGAGTAACCGGGTATACTGAAAGCCTAAAGTATGAGCTCATGGACAAAGGACTGTTCTTTTCAACCGTCTGTCCGGCTAATATCGCGACTCCTATCTTTAACAAGAGTATAGATGGGAAAAGTCATGGAGATTTACGAGTTCCTGATGATGCTTATCCGGTGGACAAGGCTGCAGTTCTCATCCTTGACCGGGTATCTGAAAAGAAAGGGATTATCATCGTTCCTGAAGAACCATTCACCGGAATGTGGAAAAATTATGTCTCTGGAGAACTGGATGATGTGCTAACCCAGATGACCCGGGACAGAAGAGCGGCATTTGAAAAAGGCGGCATGTATTTCTGAAAACTGAAGCGTTGTCTCATGTCTTTAAAAATCAGTTCAGAATCAGACCTCACGCTTGAAGTTGTTATCCTGCTCATTCTGGGGATATTCATGCTCATCTTCGGTCTCCTTCTCTTCCCGATTCATACCGGAGACCTGCCGTATAATCCAGATAGTATGTATGGCTTGTTTCTGGTTATCGTATCTATCCAGATAATAACTATGGGGAGGACACCCTTTGGTGACCTCCGTCGTTCCTGGGCTGTCATTATTGTGGGAATGAGCACCGCTGTTCTTGGGATGATGGCATGTTTCATCCCTGGAATTTTGACTGATATCATCAGGATCATGGTCGGGGTTATCCTTCTTCTTGGAGGGATTGCCCTGATGTTTCAACTGTTCATCTCTGATAATAAAGCAAAAACGTGGATAAAAATTCCTGGAAAGGTGCGGCAGCTGATAGTTGCCTGCGGTCTTGTATACCTTCTTACATTCATTGCAGGTCTTATAACCCTTATTCCTGGATTAATAACCGATCCGCAGACCGGTTCATTACTGGTTCTCTATGGTATGACTCTCTTTTACCTTGCCTGGTGTATCCAGGATGTCCGGAGACAGTATCCGGATAGCATGGCTGAAGACGGGATTGGGGGTGCATAATGGCATCAGATACAATCACTTCAGATTCCCGGTGCAGGTTATTCCGGGAAGCATCCCTTCAACTCTCCTTTGCCATAATCCTTCTGCTGGGAGTTCTCCTTGTTGTGCTTGGTATCCTTCTCTTTCCGGTAAACCTGGGTCTCCTTCCCTTCTCCCCGGACGGTCAGTTAGGTCTCCTCCTGGTCCTGACTGCGGTGCAGATGATGGCACTGGGAAGTACCCCGCTCGGCCAGTTCAAGCGTTCATGGTTCATGGTGCTAATCGGGATAGGATTTGCATCCATGGGCATTATCTCCTGTATAGTTCCGGGTATCTTAACAGATATTATCCGGGAACTGCTTGGTTTCTTAAACATCATCGGTGGAGGAATCTTCCTTCTTACCGGGTTTCCATCGACCTATAAGGCTATCCAAAACCCACCTCCAGAATTAATCTCCAAGCTCCCGATTTATAAAAAGATGCTGAGTACCCAGACGATACTGAATATCGTCTCAATATCGTTTGGGGTAAGTATGCTGTTTCCAGGTATTGTTTCAGGGTTTATTATATCAGGTATTATTATCATCAACGGATTACTGCTCTTCCTGCTGGTAAGGGTACTGCTGAAGATATCATAACTCTCAACTTTTTTTTAAAAGACAAAAGGATACACTGATTATAGAAATTCAGGATCCTGGCTCATCTTCCAACAAGGGACGGGAGGAATGAAGCATGTGCCGTTTCTGTAAAGAGTCCTGCCCGACGGGGGCGATAGATGTGAGGACCGACGAGAGAGATCCATACCGGTGTATCGCCTGTCCCGGATGTATATCCCGGTTTCCGGATGGGGTGCTGAGTGAGAATGATATGTCAGAGAGCTGGGAGTATAATCTCAATGGGGAGCAGATATCTGTAGAGAAAATGAGGGGGAAGAAGATCTTGATATCTGTAATTTTAAATTAATACGTATCATTTTTCAGATCTAAAAAAAAATGAGTAGGTATCAGGAGGTCGTCATATTCAGGCCGGAGACTCATTAATTTCAAGGAAGTTCAGGGCATTTTGTCCGTACAATACGGGTTCCTTGTGGTATCCTGTATGAGGAAGTCCTTTAAACCGGACAAGCCAGGATCCGTTTATTTGTCCTGCAATCTGAAGAGAAAGAATGTCTGGAGTCAGGATATCTTCAGTCCCTACAACAAGCATTACATCCTTATTGATTCCTGAAAGTCCATCAAACGATCCATTCCACTCAAGGTTTGCCTTTGCTTCATTTCGAAGACCCAACGGTTCAGAAGAATTGTTTGCAACCGTTTCTATTATCTCGTGTAGAACTTTTGTTTCAGGTATGAGGACTGTATAGGTATTAGAATCCAGAATAAGTTTTCGGACTCGTTCAGGATGATCAATAACTAATTGTTGGGAGGTAGATGACCCCATAGAAGCCCCATATACATGCATACTATCATATCCAAGAGCGGATATCAGGGTTGCAGCATCATTTGCGTACTGGGCAATCGAAGGTGATGCATTATTATTACTACTATATCCAATCCCTCTGTGGTCATAAGTATATACATGGAATTTTGAGGCAAGGATGCCGATAAATGTCTCATTCCAGCCATCCATGGTTGCCCCGAATCCTTCTATCATAAGGAGAGGCTCACCTGATCCAAATTCCCTGTATCCAAGACTTACTCCATTTATGTCTGCAAATTGGACTGGGGTTTTGTCATATGATACCGATGGAACATCTGATCCTATTCTGTCTGAACTATTTTCAGAGCCAGGAATGACTACTGTTATAAAAAGGGCTAAAAGGCAAATAGCAATTAAAAATATCAGTGCATACTTTAGAGCGTTGTTCATAGAGATTCTCATCATACTGAATGCGATCACGATTCGTTATGATGTGTATTTAATTAACCGATAATCATATTTTGAGATAGTCGATCCGGCAAATCCATAAACTGGAAATTATGTTTCCGAGTGGAAAGGCTATAATATCAATCAGGATGTGAAATCAGTCGGGGAGAATATCAGGGATATTGCTAACTCCTCTGACCTGATTCCTTTTCAGGCAGATGGCATAATCTCTCCAAATGAATATCAATAAAATAAATTGTAATTCTTTAATTTTATGATTTCACCTTGTACAGCCAAATTGGAAATACAATGTACAATTTGTCCGCATCTATGAATTGAATATTTTTCCATGAAAATCTATGTGAAATTCTAAACAGACTCTGGATGGGGTTTTCATGAGTTAAGCATGAGATATAGCCTCATGGGAGTTTTTTAACATAAGTTTTTATTGTTTTCACCAGCATTTCTCCTTGCCCTGGACCAGCATAAAGAATAATCTCCTGAGAGACTATCAATACTTTTATATGTCAGAGGTTCAGGAGGCATACAGTGCGATCCTAAAGAGCCTGAAAACAAGTCCAAGAGGGCTTACCATCACGGATATCTCAAAAAAGATAAGAAAGGGTCGCAATTATACCGCTAAGTATCTTGATGTTTTACATGCAGAAGGAAAAGTCGAAGCCAGGCAGGTCGGGTCAGCAAAAGTATACTGACTCTCGCAGCGGGTCCCTATGTCAGCATTTCTCTGTTTTACAAAGAACATGATTGTAATCCTGGACCTGAATATGAATATCGTCCAGGTAAATGAACAATATCTCAAATTCACCGGACTATCCAAAGAAGATCTCATAGGGCAAAATATTCACGATAACGGATTTCCGGTCATTTCCATACCAGATACTCTTTCAATAATTAACTCGGTCAGCAAAGAACAGGTGATTCATGATGTCAGGTATTCAACAGGCAACGAAGAATATTTTTACAAAATGGAAGTTATTCCAACTCTTTTCGAGGAAAATGAGAAGGGAGTGACCATAGTACTTGAAGACATCACCGAGAAGAAACGTCATGTAAAGAACATGGAGTTTTTAGCAAGAACGGCTGAAGAATTGGTTGACCTTCCCCCTGATACCGACATTTTTGCATATATCGCTGACCGATTAAAAAGTCTTGTTCCGGAAAATCCTCGATTCTTTATACATTCTTACAATGAGACAGAGGACGAATTTATAATTCAAGCTTTTGAAGATAATACCTTCCTAAAAGGAGCTATGAATAATTTTGGTTATAATTTAATCGGTATAAAATTTCCAATAAAAGACTTCTTTTATTCTGCTCCCTTCAATGAAAATGCCTTTACTTTTAAGGATATGCGGGTTATGCATTTCAAGCCATTTTATGAAGAAGAGGAATACTCCTTTTATGATTGTTGTGCAAGATTGTTCTCAAAAGAGGATTGTAACAAATTTGCTCTGAAATTTAACATTGCAAAGATATACCTTACCGGACTTGTGTGGCAGGAACAATTATTCGGTATTGTTGGGATTTGTCTTAGTAAAGATAAAAAACTCGAAAATAAACAGGCTATTTTATCATTCTTCCGTCAGGGTTCAAAAGCACTGGCCCGGAGGATGACAGAGCAGAAATTATTGCGGTGTGAGCAGAAATTTAACGAATTTGCATCAGGTCTTGATATTCCTGTTATGATTTTGGATAAACAAAACGCTATTGTCAATATGAACGGGAAATTTACCGAAGAATTTGGATATACTCTCAATACTGTTTCTTCATTTGAAACCTGGGCCGAAAAAGCACTTTTGGATCCAGCCAAAAATGCATTGGAACAGATGCTAAAGAGGAGTGGTAGCGAAAACCAGGAGATTCATCAAGAAACCTTTAATCTGACATGCCATGATAAAACAAAAAAACCAGTCATTCTAAAACTCATCTCTTTCTCCGACGGGATGAAAGGACTGGTAATGAGTCCTCATGAGAACAAATAATATGGAATTATGTAATACTGTATCGGTCTTGATTTCAAGGCACATTGAGGTAGAACTACTCAATATGATGCTTGAGCCACCGGGTAAAGGTGATTAACTCTTCATCAGAATGAAAATAATGTTCTCCGGTCTCCATTACTTCTAATCTGCAATGAAATTTTTCTGTAAAATTTCTGATTGTATCAAATTCAACCAGATTATCCTTCGCTCCATATAAGATACATGTATTAATGTCCCAATTTTCAACCGGATGGTCTATTACATAGCAGAAATAATCCCAATACAACTTCTGACCTACCGGTGTATCAATCGTTCCCTCTTTTTCCAACCGTTCGGGAGTAATTTGAAACCATGTCATCATATTCCGGATAATTCGTTCCATATCAACCACCGGAGAGAGGAACAAGGCTTTTTTCAGAACCTTATCCGGGTAGGCTAGCAGGCTGAAATATGCTCCCATGCTGCAGGCAAAGAGATTAATTTCCCTCCAACGGGTTTTTGAGTATTTTACTATTTCAATCAGATCATGAACACAATTTTGCACCTTGCATGGAGTAATATCATCTTTTCTCTCGCCATGTTCCGGTAGATCAAAACTTAATACCTGGTATCCCTTTGCGGTTGCTTCTTGTGCAAGAAGTTCGATGACAGTATCCTCTTTATGCGACAGATTTCCATGAACTGCAATATAGAGGTTATTGCTCGTTTCTCCCCATACAATCGCGGGGATATTGTTTATTTTTATATTAACTTTCATCATGTCCTGCTTTTGGTAACAAGAATCATGCGTATAGCTTATCAATTTTGTATGATAAAAAATCGTGCAAAAAACGGGTATCTTAAATATGATTAGGCCTGCCCAAAAAAGGGGTTTCATAGCATAATGTTTGAGGAAAACCATTGGATTAATATGAGAATCAGCATCGGGTTTACTATTATCAGAATTCATTCATCCCTCAAGTCTCTGGTATCTTCAAACAAGGTTACTATAGATGTATTTTACCTTGAATTTACCTGAGTCTTATTATGCGTGATTTTTTATAGAGATAATGTCAGAAAGCATGGATGATGAAATCCTATATCAATCAAGCCGTAAGAAAGCTATCTGTCCCGATAATATTGATATCCGTGCGTTGAGGACATAGTTTGGGATCTAAAAAAAACCAATAGCAAGTATTAATGACTTTCCCTCTCTGATAAAATATCATATATGAAAATAATGATTCATTTATCTTTGGTTATCCTCCTCATGGTTATGATGGTTTATGGAGTTCAGGCAGAATCAGCCAAATTATCACCAATGAATTCGGTTATTGAGTGGCAAAATAAGGGAGATAATTTCTATTCTGTTGGGTTGTATGATTTGGCTTTGCATGAATATGAAAAGGCATTAGAGTTAATCCGGAGTGCCGGTCTTCAATTTTCTGGCTCCTTTATTGCTATTATCTGGAATAGTAAAGGAGACGCTCTCAATAAACTTGGCCGTTATAGGGAAGCATTAGATGCATATGATACTGCATTAGAGATATTTCCTTCTTTTGCCGTATCTGCAAAAAATAAAGAAAAATTGTTGGAATCGTTTCCAGAACTCGCTCATATAAAATCCGTTAAAGATGCGAAATCAGCCAATTATTCTTTTAGATTAGAGAAATGTAAAGAAATCGTCAGAAATTATTATGATACGCATATCTACCAGATTGATAATTATGATTGTGATGATATGACTCTGGATTTATCAAATCAGTTGAAAAAGGAATATATTAACTCAAAAATTGCAATTGGCGATATTGATAAAGATATCACGTACCCCTGGGAGTCAATGCATGCCTGGGTAATTGCGGAATATGAACCGGATAAATGGATTGCCTTAGAGGGAACAGGTGGATATATTGTACTTGCAGAGGATAATCCCCGATATTATCAGGGATGGTTTTTTGATGAACCCCTGGAATTTAAAAAATATCGTGAATTACGATCTCAATTGGATGATGAAATAAGATATGTAGATCAGTTGCATCGGGAATATAACTCAACAAATATGAGCCAAAACGAAAAATATTCCAAAGCAATCATCATCAAAGATCATACAGAAAAATACAGGGATTTAGAATTTAAAATTATTGCACTGTCACAAGGGATTAATTGGGAGAATTCGGATATATTCAATATAAGTACGAGGAAATCAACTTTTTTCTAGATTGGACTCGTGTTCTAATTATCTTTTTTCTCATTTCCATCAAACGCCCTCTACATCCTCTTAAAAAGATTAACGAGTTTTTTCCTAAGATTTTTATGGGTTTCTCACAATCCCTGAAAGAATATAAAAAACCTGCTCCTCATTTGTACAATTGGTTTCAGCCTTCCATATAGTCATGAAAACACCATGTGGACCCAGGAGTCCGGTTGCATACTAGTCAAATAGGAAGTATTCCATTTTTTATCCTACTGAAAAAATGTGTAATTGGGTTTTCTTTCCCATCGGCGGTAGAATAGCAGGATATGCAAGTATTAGGAATAGACCTTCGATGGTATCATCCGTCTAACAGATATCGAGCAAAATGGTTTGTAGGACTTCCCATAAAACCAGGCAAGGGATATCATGTGCCTTTTAACCCTCACTCTTGCTGCCCATGCTCCTGGTATGGATACACTCTGGTTTATCGTGGATGCGTACCCGGATATTACACCCTTTTGTTGTTTTATAACCCCGGAATCTTCTCTTTTCAACCACAAGAGAAAAATGTTTTCATTTTCTGATTTATGACCGTGTAGCGGTTGTAGCACTTGTAGCACTTCCTGAACAGACCCCCCCAAAAAAATAATTAGTGATACCTGGGAGGCTAAAAAAATTAATTTCCTTTCGATGAATTCGCTGAATATCTAAAATGCTTATAAATAAGCAGATTGTTATAGGAACAGGCCTCATATTTCAGTATTCACATGCACATGCAGGAGCCAAACCCGGAGATTGTCAGAACCTGGAAAAATACGTATGAAAAGTACCGGACCCGGCTGAAACCAAACAACAAACCGATTGAAGAGGTAATCTCGTATCTGAAACGAAAATATCCGGTAACCGAGCTGCATGAACACCACCTTAAGCAGGTTGTTCTGGGTAATGTTACAGAGAACGAATGTTATCGGGACAAAATTCCGAATAACAAAACCCCCATCCCGCTGGTTTTCAAGGTAGAGAATACTGGAGTTGGAAGATATCTGTATGAGAACCAGGATGACCTGTTTAAGGGTATTCAGATAATTGCAGGCTTTGAATGTATATCCGGGTATTTTATGGTCGAGGGAAGTAGTATCCTGTGGGATGATCTATTCGTATTTCGTGGTCTTGATGAAAGAGATCTGACGAATTATTTCCTGGTTGCTGAATACGTTGCATGTGTAAAGAAATCAGGGGATATAAGTCTTTAATACCCGACATTCACTTTTTTCCTGTTACAAAGAATGGTATAATCTCATCCGTACCAGATCCATCCTCCAGCAATCGGTTTTTAATGATTGAACCGAATAAAACCCGGATTCATCCAATTTATAGAAGGAGTCCCGGAATTTAAATCACAATATATATACATCCTTACATGGTATCAACCATGATAACCGTATGATGAAAAAGATTTTTACCCCTTGCTCTTTAAACAGATTTTTGTATCTCTGTTTTCTTGGTCTCTGTGTTTTTGCCTTCCTTGGCATGACAGCATCTGTCGCGGATGACAATCAGACTGTATTTACTCCCAATGTTGTCGGTATGACCGTTGGTGATGCAGTTGGTGCATTTAAAAACGCAGGATTTACGAATAGTCCTGATATTGAGACAGATGCTCTGGTAACCGGACAAAACCCTCCTGCCGGAATCGAAGTATCAGTTCAGGAGATCTGTACAATTACGACCAGTTCTGATACAGTATCCGGGAAGAGTCCTGTATCGAACCCCTATCTGGCATCCTCACTCTATGCTATCACTCACTTTGATCCTTCCCAGAGTGATTCAACACCCTATGGCCCACCAAGCGGTGTATTCACCATAGATCCAACATCAAAGCCTATTGTAAACGCCGGGCCAATAAACATCATCACCCTTGCTTCTACTCAGAAGGATTTCATGTGGGGAGTCGGCTCTGACCGGGTCAGTTATGTGTATGTTGGAGATGGAGGGCTGACAGAAGTTGCAGGATTTGAAGCACTGGAGGATGCCACCGGTGGTCTGATAAAGGCAATTCCCAAAGAAAATTTCCAGACATTTGCGAAAGATACTGCGGTAGGGATGAATACTACAACCATGGATGACTCCCTCATGGAACTTTTCGGAAAGAAGTACTCAGTTAGGTTTGGGAATGGTATATATTCCGTTGTAGATTCTGAAAATGTTCTCTATACCAACTATGGATCAAATCTGTATGCATTTGCACTGACAGATCCTGAAAATCCAGCAGCTGGTATTACTCCCCGGTATGTGATTAAGGATATTGTTACTGCAATACAGGGAGCAGATCATTCGGCAAATGCCCGATTATTTGGCCTTTCAATGACCTATGACGGATACCTTATTGTAACTTTCAGTAACGGGGTTGCTGTCATAAATCGTGACCTTGATACTGCAACTGCTTCATTCTATCAGTTTGGAGATGATGAATATGTCAGCAATTCCCTTGCGGTAGATGAGAATAACGGCATCTACATCGCAAGTGATAAAATCATGCGAAAACTTGTCTGGAATGGCACAGCAATATCAGATGTTGAGTCAGATGGTGCATGGTCATCTCCCTACACACACTCCACCCAGCCCCCAATCATCAAGGTAGGTATCGGGACCGGATCCACTCCGACACTGATGGGATTTGGGGATGATGACAGACTTGTGGTCATAACCGATGGAGCTCAGCAGATGAACCTTATCGCTTTCTGGCGTGATGAGATCCCTGAAGGATCAGAGCGTATTGCCGGTCAGATTCCGGTAACGTGCGGATTTACCACATTGCCGGATTGGATTCAGTCTGAACAATCAGTGGTTGTGTCAGGATATGGAGCATTTGTCGTAAATAATATGCCAAATTCGGTTCCTGATGATCTTATCGGACAAAATAAGATCTTACAGGTTTCCCTGATGGGGCCGGCGTATGAAACTTCGTATGGTGCAGAACGGTTTGAATGGAATACGGAAACGAATGAATGGTCCTCGGTCTGGAGCCGGTCAGATGTATCATCCACCAGTATGGTCCCCATTCACAGCGATTCCGGGAACATGGCCCTGATTAACGGGTACCGTTCACCTGGCGGCTGGGAGATACTTGGCCTTGACTGGGATACCGGAGAAACCGTACATCAGACCATATTTGGCGATCTGAACGGGGGCAACGGAGCATATGCCATTATTCAGTATCTTGAGGATAGTGATGCTCTCTTTAACTCGTTTGCCGGTCCTGTTCGGATCGAATACGATACCCTTTAACCTTTTTGAACCTTAAGACTTTTTCCGGATTGATTTTACAGACCCGGAGTCCAGGTACACAATAAACCCCCACAGATGTCATTGTCCTCCTGAAACAGATGGGTCCGATCACTTCCATAGATCCACTATAACTGCTATAATGGGTTTGATTCTGAATCAAACATTTTTGCACCTTTTGGAAAATATTGGATTCCCAGCTGAATGATTTGTGAAAATCCCTCTCCTGACTTAATCTCATGACGCTCCTGTATCCCCTTTTGTATCTTAATTATATTATGAAAAAGATTCTCCGGATTTTTCATGGAAGTATGGGAACTGATGTCACCTTTATTTCTGGTCAGGAATGCTGTCAACTCATACTGGTATTTCTCGTCTGTTCTGCTGTATAATGAGATTCTTCTGATTAAACTACTTGTATTACAGCAGTGGCACGAGCCTTCGGATTATGAATAGGAAATCCAGGCTCTTGATCGTTCTTCCTTTCAACATTTAGTGGATACCCTGATTCAATTGCTGATAGATCAACTATATGGAGATTCCGAGAGAGATTGATCAAACACAAAAAGAAAGATGATTTGTGGGAGGAACTTCAAAGACAAATTATTGACCATGGTTTGACTATAAAACGGGGAATGAAACAAGATGCGACCTTCATTCTTGCAGATCCTGGTCATGCCAATACAGATAAAACGCGAGGAAATGAGGCTAAAACAAGAAGATCAAATGACGGAACTTGGGCAAAAAAAGGTCAGAAATCACACGATGGCTTTAAACTCCATACAATATTTGATAAAGAGACTCAAATAATTCGATGATTCGCCACATCGACTACAAGTCTTCATGATAGCCAGGTAGACCTTTCCGAAGAGGGTAAAACAGTTTATAGAGATCGAGGATATTTTGGTGCACCAATAAATGGATCGATGGATAACGATGAAAAAGGCAACACGTAATCATCCTATCTCAACCAAAGATAAGTGAAGAAATAAGGCAATATCTCGTGTTCGTTCACTAGGTGAAAGGCCATATGCAGTGATGAAAAGAATCTTCCATGCAGGTCATGTTTTGGTGACAACAATTGAGAGAGTTCATGTAAAAAACCTCTTTACATGCTTTTCTTACAATTTATACCGAATGAAAGGAATAAACGAGTGATGAAGGAATAGCGTAAGCTATCGAAAATTAATGCAAAAAAGTTTAAAAAAATCTAAATTTCGAATCTTTTTTTATCAATTTTTATTTGAGATGGAATGATGTGATAAAATTTAAAAATGTGGGGATAATCGCTATCCTCTTATGAGAATACTTATGGCGGCATGAATTCTGATAGTGATTCAAAATTTAGATATGAAGATCCGGGTGAAATTACTTATCCTGGCGTAAAAAAAACCTGTTGCATCTATCGTATATGATGACATGTTTTTTTTGAAAAAGATGGAATTCAACAAATAAAAAATCACCTTAAGGATTCCTGAAAGTAATGATATAAATACAAGAAATGTTGATGACGTTGAGATTTTCTTTACAATTGGAGGTGGAGAAAGGATGAAGATTAGTAACATTGAATCTGATAAGGATACAATTGCTACATATTTTCCTACAACATTAATTTTTACATTTCCTCAAAACCTATCCGAAGATGATCGTTTGTATTTAGAATGGAGTTAAAAACAGATGAAACTACGACATTTAACAATGTTGAATAGGGGATAGAATAGGAAATTGTACCAATGGATGTAATTTACGTATGTGCAAAATTTTTTAAGATATTCAGATAAATAATTTCCAAAAAATTTCGAGTTATTTTTTGATTTAAGAAGTAAATGTTTATAAGATGAAAAAAAACCTGAAAAAATTAAATTTCGTCAATCATTTTGTTAGAAATTTGGATTTTTTTGTATATTTTTATAGAGATGCCAACTTAACCATAAAAAAACCAATCCAAAAGGTATTGTTATTATGAGAATTATAAAAATTAAACTGAAAATCATTGAAATAATTAAAAAAAACAGAAATAAAGATGCTCCACCAGAATAATATGTTACCCCAGTGTTCTCATTACACATCGCGTAAGCACTAAATGGAGATGTTTCTTCACCTATAACAGTTACAGTCTCACCTTCTTGAATATCTGTAGCGATTGAAAGACCATTTAAGAATCTGTTTAACATGACCGGGCGATTATTCACACGAAAAGTATCCCAATGATGAGTATAGGTACTACCATGTGTTCCAAGGATTAGTCCGGTATTCACATGGCCGGAAGTACTGGTTCGGCTTTGAGGATTGCTATTATTCCGGTTAATTTTACAATTTTCACCATAATATCTAAATAGATTCCATTTTATCCTGAATATGCATATCGAAACTCCTTCAGCCCTATCTACTGTGCTCATTTTCTAAAAAATTTATCATCACATTCGAAGTATTTTATAGTTTATTGCGGAGTAGTGGGGAGATTTGTTTCAGGAAGAATAGTTACAGTAGTTTTCCGCGATCAAGGATAGAAATTACGTCAGCGGTTAGTATCTCAACATTGTTTTCCTGGAGAAAGTCAAAATCAAGTTTCTGTAGATGGTGCCTCATTGATGTTTCACAAGGAACATCAATAAGACATTTAGTTGTTGAGTGAATCGATCCCTGATTTGAAGCCATTCCAACAACCGTTTCAAATAATTTTCTCTGACTCAGTTTTCCTCGAATTTGGATTTCCAGCGATTCATCAAGCGCAGAAATAACTCGCTTAAAACATTCCCTTTCAATGATTGAAGGGAGATTTATAGCTGAATTTGACTTTAATTGCGATGCCACCGGGGGGGCAACTCGAATCAATATAAATGTACCGAATTTGTATTCGTCGCCAAAAAATAGAGGTAGTGAACTACTGGAAGTGAAAAGGGGGCTCTGGCATTCTCTCGATTTTTAGTTATATCTCTACGATGCAAAAAAATGAGGTTTCAATCATTGATGGGGTCATTAAAGCGGCCTATGGGGATCCAAGGATACCAGATTACTCTGAAAATAACCAATCTATTCCCGTTTTATCCTTTCAAGAGCCGGCTTGTGCCTGACAAAAAAAAATTTAATGTTTTAAGGGGATGGTTAAATAGTAACTAAAATTTATAAATTAGGGATAATATATCACTTTATTGTTATTAGTTTCTGAATTTTCCTTTACTCCCCAATCATACATACCACTGTCAGGATCAAGGTTGTAATCAACCATTGCATCTATTTCATACGTGGTTCCCGGGTCCAGTGCAGCAGTAATTGGTTGTGCAATAAGTATCATAAATCCTTCAAATGTTTTTGAATTTCCTGCACTTAGACTTGAAACTAGGGCTCCTCCCCGGCCTTCCATTTCCTCCTGACCACTCACCACATACCAAAATCCATAAGCATTCCCATCTATCGCCTTTGCATCTCCTCCAACATTGAAATCACTTGCATCACCGGTACCTGTGTTTTTCACGGTGATTTTCAGAGGGATAAGGACTGATTTTGCCCCGGTAATAACAATAGGGGCACCAGTTACTTCCGCAGATTCCACAATTAGATCAGGAAGACCTTTTGTAGTTATCTTCTCAACTGATGCAGCAATGGGTTTTTTCAAATCAGTTTTCAGGGTCTCTTTACTAATTTCCACAGCAAGACATGCAGGGACAAGTAAAATGCAAATGCAGAACAGACAGAAGATTATTTTTGTCTTCATAATACCACCTATTAATCCACCCATCAGCGAAAAAGTTGCTGATGATTGAGGGAAGGTTTTAATTATATATATTACTTATGTGAGAATGAATTAGGATAAAAATTATTTCTCTAAACAAATATATCCTGAATAATTCCTTAAATCAGATTAATAAGTATAATCTATGAATTCAGAAGAATTAGGATTATTTTATGTGACAAGAATCAGTAAATCGAATTCATATGTCATCGGTGTTTTTGCTTCTCCAAAATTGACCAGGACTGCCACTTCAATTTTGACCAGCCCTAATTGCAAGGTCATCATCCAATTATAAATTCATTACTTCGAAGAACGATCCAGAAGGGTGGTCAAAAACGAAGTGGCGCGGGTTTATATACCCTTGGTCAAGAAGAATGGCCGTATACAAGGGTATTTAACCATTCATTCCGGAACATCCGGAATATTTGAGATCCTCATTTCAGCCTTGGCTGCCAGTACAGGAATGACGTGTGCAATGAATTGGACTCCATCTCACGATAGTTCGGAGGATAGATGAGGATTGATAGCATAATCGGGAATATCTCATTTCTGGTTGTAGTATTGAACGGGATTGGAACAATATTCCTCAATATCAGCCATATTCGAAGTATTCATAATGTATCCTGCTATCCGGAAAGATGAAACCGGGGAGGTGTTATCACTACTGGCTTTGAACTCGAATCAAAATATTTCATGGTCGAGAAGCAGTCAGCTCTTTGATGAATTATTCGGATACAACGGTCTTGATGAAAGAGATCTTACGAATTTTACCCACTACTGAATACGTCACATGTCTTCAAAAATCAGGATATCGAGGCCCTGTTAACCGATATTCACTTTTTCCTGCAACAGAAAATCTAATCAGAATGAAAGGAGAAGTAACCCTAACAAGAGTAATAAAAGACACAATTATCATCTATGGGAAGAGCATAACCCTCATTGATACTGGTGTTGCCGGATGCGAAAAACAGATCTTCGATACCATTCAGTCACGTGGCCGTGATCCCTCGGAGGTTGACCTCATCATCCTGACCCATGCTCATCCTGATCATATCGGGGCAGCAATGAAGATTCAAAAGAAGACCGGCTCTAAAATCGCTGTCCATCAGGCAGACAAAGCATGGATAGAAGATATTGACCTCCAAAACCGGGAACGGCCGGTTCCGGGATTTTCAACCCTGGTAGGCGGACCGGTGAGGGGAGATCTCGAACTTAGTGACGGGGAGATCCTTGTCCTTGATGAAACACGGAATATGACTATACAGGTCCTCCATACTCCTGGTCACTCGCCTGGTTCAGTCTCACTTTTTATGCCCGATGAAGGACTGCTTTTTTCCGGTGATGCAATACCGGTCCCTGGAGATCTCCCCGTGTATGATGATGCGTTATCTTCGGTAACGTCTATTCGCAGGATCAGAGAACATGTTGGGATCAGGGTATTGCTCTCCGCCTGGCATAAACCAAGAGAAGGAGACGAAGCATATCAGCAGATGGACAAGGGTCTTCTCTATCTGCAACAAATCCATGATGCCGTCAGGGCCTGTTCTGATACCGAATCGGCTGACCTGATGGAAATAACCAGGAAAACTGCAGAATTATTGGGCCTCCCTCCTCAGGCGGTAAATTCTCTCCTTGCCAGGACATTCTCGGCAAACCTCCGGATCAGGGGGACCGAAAAACTGATTGAATAATCCACGTTATGTCACGATAACAGAATATAGTTTATTCTGAAGATATATCGCCGGATATTCATAGAACTCCTACTGTTTCACTCCTTGCGAGAATTTTTGACACAGCCGGCGAAGCTGTGGAGAGATATCGTCTGGATCAAGGATAACATCAAGAATTGCCAGTTCTTTAGAAGTATATGCCTCTTTCAGAGCATCCACAAACTCCTGTTCTGTCCGGATAAGATATCCCTTCCCACACCCGGTTATTTCTGGAATTTTATGATATTTCCACCCAGCCACATCATTAAATGAGCCATCGATCATGGGCCGTTCAGTCCCGTACCCACTATTATTCAGAACAATCACGATGGGATTCATATGATATCTGCAAGCTGTTGAGACTTCCATTCCGGTCATCTGAAATGCTCCGTCTCCAGATAGAACTAAAGGTCTGAGATCAGGACATGCAGCCTGAACTCCGATACTTGCCGGGACCGAATACCCAAGTGTTGAATAAAAAACCGGGCACAAGTATCCTCCTGATCTCTGAATGGTGATGTCAAGCGACATCATGACTGCATCCCCTACTTCGGTGATGAGAACCGTCCTGTCGTCGATAAGGGAATTAATTGCAGGAACAAGGCTTTTGGTAGTGATTTTTGCATCAGACGGGGTGAAGGATGGGAGTCGCTGTCTGACCGGAACAGGAACCCCGCTCATCGTATGATAACGAAGTTCTTTTTCAAGCAGATCGTGCAGGAGCATTAGACCTGGAACGGAAAATTCCCGTTTCCCAATGGAACACTCCTCATCAGACAGCGTAACCATTACATCCGGGCTGATAACTGCTGTATTTGCACCCATATCCACATCGGTCAGGAGCATACCAGCAAGAATAACACAATCGCTAGATTCAACATAAGCCCTGACTGCATCATCTCCGATAATCCCTGCATATACCCCGAGAAAATGTGTATTCCTCTCATCAAGAACAGATTTTCCAAGAATTGTTGTGACAATTGGGATATTGGTCTTTTCAGCAAGAGATTCAAGCGCTGACACAAGATTATACCGTAAAACACCGATTCCTGCCATGATGACCGGCTGCTTTGCTGAATTTATGGTATGAACAAGGGCATCCACCGCTTCCGTCTGAAGAGATGAATCAGGCTTTTTGACCTGATCTGTATGATCGGAGACAGGTGTCACCAGCATATCCACCATATCACGGGGAAGTTCGATAAATCCTGGTCGTTTTAATCTGAGGACGGTATGGATGACTCGGTCAATCTCCTGGCATATTTCAGTTGGATTATCAAGACCGGTGGATGCCACGGTGATTCGTTCAAACATCCTGAGTGAATCATCATACTTGTTTGGCTTATGATGGAGGAACTGATATTTCTCCCGTTCTTTATAACCGGGAGCACCGGCAATAACCAGTATAGGGGATTTTTCAGCAAAGGCACATGCAGTCGCATTGAGCACCTTGAGTCCTCCTACCGTATACGTGACACATACCACCCCGAATCCGGTAAACCGGGCATATGCATCAGCGGCAAATGCTGCAGCCTCCTCATCTGACGTATTAATAAGCTTTAGCGGGCTCTTGTTTAGTTTCGCATAAAAATTCAGGATATAATCGCCCGGAACACCAAATACATGCCGGGTACCGGTTTTATAGATCGCTTGAATGAGGTATTCGCCAATATTGAGTGAATTTTCATCCATGTGAGAGTACATACACGTCAATGATAAAAAAGTTGGGTTTCATAGTGTTCCAGACACCCGAAAAAATAAAAATTAGATATTCTTGTCAATTTCACTCTGAAAATGATAATGACCTAGTATCCTCAGGTTGTTACTTCGGTGCACTATATCAATACGCGACAGGATTGCGGGCATAATTACTATCGCTCGAGCGATTAGCCTTTATCCACTTTTCATATTCCAGAAGTCATCAGTTGTTAAAATCAGAATATTCACATCAGAATTCTGATGGTTTATTTGAATGATATTCTCCAAAAAAGACATAATTTATGAACAGACTGAAGTATCGCTTTTCTATCAGGAGGGAGAAATAGTCCTGGATCATCAAAAGTGAATGTAGAATTGATTAGATTCATTGTACCATCGGATAATTACATAACGCCTGATAGTGTATCAGGCAGCAGATATTTCATAACCCCTTTGATGATGAGACATTATGATCTTGTCAAGATGAAACATTCGATATCAAGACAGACGAATTTATCAAACCTCTTTTCAAAGGGACATTTTCAGAATTACCTGGTCTTTTAATTGTATTCCATCTTCAAATATTGGCTCTGGATAGTTTTGGATAAAATAATCCGGTATCACCCTGTATGGTTGAAACCCTGCTTTCTGGTAGAGGTATAACTGTTTTTGAGCACAATCAGCGGTCGCGATGACAAGTTCGGAGCACCCTTCTTCTTTGGCCTTATCAATAATATCTAATAAGAATCGGTATCCGACACCTTTATTTTGCCAATCCTCTCGTACCGCGATATTTTTTATCTCCATAACCTGTTCATCTATCATGGCTGTGGCACACACAGCAATCATTTCTCCTTCATGTTCCAGAACAGAGATAACTGACTGATGAATATATCTATCAATCGCCTCAACTGTCTCATCGGCAAGTAAGAGGAGTGAATAGGGGATATTCTCACCGGGATGGAGTGTTCGCAGTTTCAAATCTTTCTGGTTGAACATTATCACATATAAGAAAATTTAGGAGATGAGTTTTTTCATGATGTTTTCAAACCGGCCGTTGCTGATGGGATGGTGGCTGATAACCGTCCCGTTGTACAGAATACAAAAAGAGCCAAAGGCACAGGGGGAATGTTGCACGGCTGCTGGTGAATCAAGATCAATTAGAACCGGATTCAGATTATACTTCTCTTTCGCAGTTTTAATGATGGCATTCACGTTTTTCACCGAGTACGGACATTGGGCTGATCTGAGTATAATAAGTCCTTCCGGGTATTCTGCTGCCCGCTTATTCAGACCTGGTTGAAATTTCGGCTCTGGTGCATCGGTATCAAACCGGTATGTCAGCAGTTCAAAGTCCGGTGGGGCAGTATCAACGACAGAGAACCCGAGTTTCAGAAAGATATCCTTGGTTGCCATGAACGATCCCTTCCGGGTGACAACAGCAATACCGATGTATGACCCATCTTCAGCCTCTTTCATACATTCCCGAATGAGCATCTCTCCATATCCTCTCCCCTTGTATTCCTTCTTAAAGCCGACAAAAACACACTGGATGAAGAGATACCCGTCTGCGGCAACCGGCCGGTGAGCAATTTTTCCCGGCATATACTCTATCATACCCTGGTACCCGTCGATTTTCGAAAAAAGCCCCTTTATCCGGAGCCCTTCCGGATAGTACTTCGAGTACCATGCAATTTTTCTGACCAGTTCTTCGTGTTTGTGCACGTCTTTGTACCCGCAGACTCCGTAATTGGCAATCGTGTCCGGAGTAAAATTGATGATTTCGATATCTTCCATCAACAACACTCAATAACAGAATGATAATATCATGTTAAAGGATTTATTTTATTCGAAATTAGGAGAAATATTATATTTCGACAGTAATTATTTATCCCTTAATAGATACGTATCCACGAGGGAAGGCCGAAAGATTATGATTTAACCGAATTTTATCAGATAAAGATTATAATCCGTGAAAATCAGTGTTAATAAATTTTAATCATTACCTCCCCATAAACCTGAAATTTTTCTCTATCTCTTTCTTTAACCGTTCTTATATATGTAATAAAAAGATCAATTATAGCCATGAAACCTAACTCACTGAAAACCCCCCTGATTCTGGTCAACCTCAAATGTTATACCGAATCAATCGGAAATGGGGCCCATCGTATTGCCCGGGCAGCACGGGAAGTCTCCGATGAATCCGGAGTCACGATAGGTCTAGCCCCTCTCTATCCGGATATACACCCAATCAATCATCATTATGACATCCCCGTTTTTGCGCAGCATGTGGATCCAATAGAACCCGGAGCACACACCGGACGGATACCTCTTCTTGCGGTAAAATCTGCAGGAGCCATCGGATCTCTAGTCAATCATTCAGAATACCGTCTTAACATTGCTGATATTGAAAAGAATGTGACCGCTCTTCGGGAGTCCGGAATGCTCTCCTGCGTATGTTCGAATAATATTGCAACAACTGCAGCCCTTTCCGCACTCGGCCCGGATTATGTTGCCATTGAACCTCCGGAACTCATTGGCGGAAAAATTTCGGTATCCGAGGCTAATCCCGGAATTATAACCGGTTCGGTTGATGTCGTCCGTAAAATTAACTCTTCAGTAAAAGTTCTGACCGGAGCTGGTATTCATTCAGGAAAATGTGTAAAAACTGCACTGGAGCTTGGAACTGATGGTGTCCTGCTTGCATCAAGTGTGGTAAAAGCAGAAAATCCCGCAACAGTGCTTCGTGACCTGGTTTCCCTACTATAAATCAGGTTGTGTAATGAGGATCCAGGGTAATGAGTATTTCGGATCCTTCCTGTTTTTCTGGAACTATTACCATAATCTTACAATACATATCAATTAATACTTGTGATATTTCACATTTTGATAGAAATGAGATATTTTTCCCGGTTTTTATAGCTTTATTGAATTCCTGTGGAATATTCATATTATTAAGGATTTCAATTGTATTCAATGGTCTGCCCTGAACCTTATCATAGGTTGTCTGCATTAATTCAAGAGCTCTTTTATTTACTATGGAAATTGTTCCGTGAATATCTGCAAGGATAATGCCAATATGAACCCTCTGTATGACTGATTCGTACCTTTCCCGGGATTTCTTTAGCATGTGCTCAATATCAGGATATCTGGTAATATCTCTACCCAGAGTAACAGTTCCGATTTGCTTACCATCCTCTATTTTAAAAGGGACCGTAATAATATCATAGTTTGATGTTTTAGATCCGGAAAGTGATTGAATCTGGATAGAAGAATCGGAATTTTTTATTATTGGAATCTGAGAGGATATAATTCCTCTTTTTAAAAATTCTTCTTCTTCTTTTCCTACAGGCTCTCTGGTATCATATGCTTGTAGAAAATCAGCTCCTGCCTGGTTTACAAAAATAAATTTCTCTTTATTATCTTTTGCCCACAGGATGTCCGGAACCGTATCACATAGTCTTCTCATCAGAGAATACATCTCTGCATATTCTTCTTTTGCTGCAATAAGTGAATTCTTCATCAAATCTTGCTGAATTGCAGATCCTATCATTGATGATGCAGCAATTAGAGCATCAATTTCTACTCCGGACCAGTTCCTTTCACATATATAATCCGCAAACCATATAAGGCCCCAGACCGACTGGTTTACAAACACCGGAAATATCGCTACGGATTTTGCCTCGATTTCACTCCGGCATGGATCCAGGTATAAAATATTGGATATATCACAGATATATGGTTCGCCTTTCATAATTGGAATTATCAGATCAGGTTTTACAATGAGCCTCGAATTTCGAATATATTCTTCTCTATCTGGAGGATGAATGGTAATCCGTGTCCATGATCCAATATTCCGGATATATTTTTCAGAATGAACATCATCCTTGTTATCGGTTTCAATTTTAAACATTCTGACAGCATCTACTTCTGTAGCCAGTCCAAAAAGAGTAATTGCTTCTTTTATTGCTTTTTCAAAAGGTTCTCCCCCCAGAAAAAGGTTAGAAACCAGACTTACTGCCTCCAGGACAGAGTCTCTTCTTTTCAGTGCCATGGTAGTGTTGCGCTGCTGTATGGCATACTGGACTTTATGGTTTAGTTCGGCAAAAAGCGCCTTAGGATCCCCACCTTTCTGGATATAAAAATCTGCGCCGGTATTAATTGCATCAATAATTACTGTTTCACGTCCTTTTCCTGAAAAAAGAATAAAAGGGATATTTTTATCAAAATTTCTGACTTCTTTTAAAAAATCAAGCCCATTCATATGGGGCATTTCATAATCAGAAATAATACAGGAATAGATCCTGGATTGTATCAGTTTCAAGGCATCCTGTGCAGAATTCACAATATCTACTTCAAGCCTGCCCCCTTTTTCAAGGGATATTTTAGTCAAATCGCAGATAACCTGTTCATCATCTACATGGAGGACACGGACTGGTGAATTCACGGTTTAACCTGCTTTTTTATATTATTATTCGGATATTTTATTACTATCATAATACTCTTCCTATATTGTTTTCTAATATCAGAACTGCTATGTTGATAGATTAAAATGCCTCAAATGATATACTCATTGATATCGGAGGCATACAGGAGATAAACATGCGATTATGGTTTACAAAGATCCTTACTATATTAGGAATCATTCTTTTATCTTTTTTTATGACACCCGTCTCAGCCCAGGATATGACGATTTCAGATAATTTCACTAAAAATGACACAGAATTTCTCTTTATGATGAATCAGTACTGGATTCCTGATCTGTTTGAAATTAAAGGACGGATTGATAATTCATTAAGCTATGATGTCTCTGATATGCTTAATCTCTCTGTTGATTATGCTCAGATCCGCCTGATGAAAAACGTGAATGAAACTAAAGCATACAATATATCTCCGGATTTATCTGCCCTGAGACAGGCATATTACCGTACAGTAACATCTGAACTGATGCGACTAAAACGTCTGCCTGCACTAAACCGTTCAGAAATTAATTACGAAGGACAGGTTTCATCTATAACTGCGCGATTACCATTATATGGATCATGGCTTGAATACCAGGTCATGCAACGTTATAACATCCATAATAGAAATTATCCTGAATTAGCTACCGTTCCTGCCAATGAATTCTTTTCTATAATGGCTAACATGACATGATGTGACAGGGATGGTGTAATAATATAGATACGAGATTTCGCCTTTTTTTTCAAGAACACTATTCTTACGAATACCTCATATGATATCAACGTTCATGGAAGAATATGCGTATCCGTGATATCATCCTCCCTGAAGATCACCTTTTTCTCATAATTTTTCAAGAATTATCGGATAATATCGTTCAGGCGTCATCCCATTTAGCAGACCTTGTTGCTGACACAGACAAGGGAAATAGTCTGCATTGTCAAAAAATTCACCAGCTTGAACATGAATCTGATGAACTGGTCCGTAAGATTTTTGAACGTCTTGAAGAATCATTAATTCCTCCTTTGGAACCGGATGAGATAGAACGTCTTTCAAAGGCATTGGATGATGTTATTGATATCATTGACTGGGTAGCTCATCAGATATGTAATTATCAACTGGATGGATCATATCCTCATCTGGGAAAATTTACTGAATATATTGTAATTTCAACCACTGAAATACAAAAAGGTGTAAATCTCCTGGGATCGTGGGACCAGATAAAGGAGATCAAAAATACATACATGAATATTAATCAGATCTACAGCCGGTCAAGTGATCTGTTATCAACTGCCGTGACTGAACTATTTTCTCTTCAGGATCCGATACTGATTATTAAACTAAAGGATATTTATGAAAACCTTGAAGAAGTCCTGCAGGAATGCAATGATGTTGGTCATGTCCTTAGTGAAATTACTATCCGTCATAGATAAATAATGGAATTCATATTTATCTTCGGAATTTTTCTTGCATTACTCTTTTGTTTTATAAACGGAGTGAATGATGCCGGCAACTCTATCGCAACAATAGTTGCAACACGTGCCCTCAAACCGTTGTATGCATTAATTCTTGCAGCAGTATGCAATTTTGCCGGACCCTTTGTATTAACAACCGCTATTGCAAAAACCATTGGAACAGGACTTATTATTCCGGGGATTTTAACTCCTGATGTTCTGGTAATTGCCTTAGTTAGTGTTGTCATAATCCTTGTATTGTTGACACTGCGTGGCTTTCCAGTTTCGGCCAGTCATGCTCTTATCGGAAGTATGACTGGATCTTCAGTTGCTGCAGCAGGGATTTCTGTAATAATCTGGCCTGGCATTGATGTAATACTTACAGTACTACTAGCGGGAACCATAGGGGCATTATGTGGCAGTCTTTACCTATCCTTTCTCTTCTGGGTTCTGAAAGGTCAGATCAAATATGGGGCACTATCAGGTGCAATAGGAGGATTCTCACTATCAATAATTGTTCTAATGACATTGGGATATGTAAAAATAAGCGGAATATTATCCATATTTCTTTTTATTGTAATCTCTCCAACCATAGGATTTTTAAGCGCTTACTTGCTGGATGTCGTAGTTTCATATATCTTCAGGCATTCCCGGCAGTCAACAAGGAATAGAATTTTTTTCCCCCTTCAGGTAGTTACTGGCGGACTTCAGGCAATGGGTCATGGAGCCAATGATGGAATGCATGCGGTAGGAGTAATTGTTGCCCTGTTTATTGCAGGAGGATTACAAATCGGGTTTGATGCCCCCACATGGATTATATTAGCGGCAGCCATTGCAATCGGAACCGGTACAATTTTTGGTGGATGGAATGTTATTACCAAGATGGCTATTGGAATTACTAGGATTCGTCCGTATCAGGGTTTTTGTGCATCAACAGCCGGGGGTCTTGTTATCTCCTCATTAACCCTGGCGGGAATTCCTACCTCTTCTACTCATATCATTAGTGGAACAATAGTAGGAGTTGGAGCTACAAGAGGAATAAAAGCCGTGGACTGGAGTATCGTGCGAGGTATTGTAACCACCTGGATAGTCACCTTTCCATTCGCATTTTTCTTATCTGCTTTACTATTTTTAGCTTTCGGGTCTGTATCTGCTTTCTATTCCATGTTCCTGACTTTTGTCTGAAGACAGATCGGTGTATTTTTACCTATGTAGGAAACATTTCTAGCGATTACTGTGGGAATTAAGGAATGGTTGATACCACAGGATAAAGTATTTTTTGACCTGTTTGAACAGCTGGCTGGTATTGTCGTGCTTGCGGCTGGTAATTTAGAACAGATTGTCACTAATGAAACAGATCCTGAAACAACCTATAAAAAAATCAGGGAACTTGAACACCAGGGTGATCTGATTACCCATGAAATATACGAACATTTAAACCGGACCTTTATTACTCCTTTAGATCCCCTGGAGATATCCCGTCTTGCATCAGCACTTGATGACGTTATTGACTATATTGATGATTCAGCTGAAAAACTCATCATTTATAATATCGATGAATATGACAAAACTATGCAGAATTTTGCTCAAATTATCAGATTATCTTCAATACAATTACAATGCGGTGTTAAGGGGATTAGATCGATTAAAAACGGAAATGTCCTTGAGGGTTGTGGGATTGAGATAAACCGGCTGGAAAATATGGCTGATGATCTTCTGGCCCAGTCTATTCAGCGTCTGTTTGCAACTCAGGATCCGATGACTACCATAAAACTGAAGGATATTTACGAGTGCCTCGAAACAGCGACTGATAAATGTGAAGATGTTGCAAATGTGCTATCTGATATTACTATCAGGCATTCGTGATAGGAATGGAACCAATCCTGATCCTCGGTATTTTCGTAGCCCTTATTTTTAACTTTTTAAATGGTCTTCATGATGCTGCTAATTCTATATCCACGATAGTGGCAACAAGGGTTCTGACACCAGTACAGGCAGTTACTCTTGCAGCATTCTTCAATCTTGTCGGACCACTTTTATTTACAACAGCGATAGCTAAAACCATTGGAAAAGGTATCATTGCACCCGGCTGGCTTACTCTTGAAGTAATTATTGTTGGGATTGTTGTTGCTTCATTTTGGATTTATGCTACAGCGTACATCGGAATTCCCATCTCCTCCACACATGCGATGGTTGGAGGGCTAATTGGAACTTCAGTGGCATATGGAGGGATGAATGTTGTAATTCTTCCTTCATTATCCTTGATTGGTGGAGTTATTGTTACAGGTATTTGCGGTGCCATATCCGGAGCATTGATTCTTGCCGGTCTTGCAAGGTTTAAAAAGGAGCAGAGAATTAGAGACTACCTTATTATTGGGGGTTTCTTTGGGTTCATTTTCTCTATTCCTCTATCTATTATCTTTCAAATCCTGCCGATCAGCGGTCTGTTAGGCATCATTTTGTTTATCGTTATTTCCCCCTGCCTGGGATTTGCATTTGCTTTTCTTTTTGGGTGTCTTGTAATCAGATTATGCAGGAATTACAACCAGCAGATAATGAATAAAATTTTTAATAAACTTCAGATAATTTCTGCATCTTTTTACAGCATCGGGCATGGAAGTAATGATGCTCAACATGCAATGGGTATCATTACCGCAATGCTCGTTACTGCTGGAGTTTTGTCCGATTTTTCCGTACCGCTCTGGGTTATCCTGATATCAAGTGCTGCAATTTCTCTTGGGACCCTGACTGGTGGATGGAAAATTGTCCGTACAATGGCAAAACGAATTACACATCTTCGACCATACCAGGGATTTTGTGCAGAAGCTGGTGGAGGATTGGTGTTATTGTTTGTTACCCTCTTTGGTGTGCCGGTTTCAAGTACCCATGCAATAAGTGGCTGTATCATGGGTGTCGGAGCAACACAGGGAAATAATGCAGTTCAATGGTCTGTTGTCAGGCAGATTGTTACTGCATGGATTGTAACGATTCCGCTGACCGCAACTTGCGCCTATCTGGTCTTTTTTATAATTCTTCAAATCTGGAAGTAAAAATTTCATTTAGAATAAACATTTTTTAGATGTCTCTTGTAGCAAACAGGTATTGCTGGGCATATCCTGCATAAGGTCCAAAATAATTCCTGCAAAAATCAGATATGGTATTGTATGAATACTCTGATGCTGCATAATGGGTTGGTAACTTGTCTGCATATTGCTGAGTTATTATCCTGCGAATTCTGATATCAACCGGCACTGCTTCCATGCGTTCAAACCCGAATAACAGGACACAGTCAGCTACCTTAGGGCCTACACCAGGCAGTTTCATGAGGGCATTTTTTGCTTCCTGATACTGAAGAATGAATACCTGGTCAAAAAAATCAGAATTATTTTTTATATATTCAGCGGTTCCTTTCAGATAAGGTGCACGATACCCGGTCTGACATTTACGCAGGTCATCTTGTGTGCTTTCTGAAAGAATACCAGCATTGGGAAAGAGGTTCTCATCATTGGAACATATTGGGCCATAATTTTTCATAAGAAGAATAATTCTTTTCCCGATAGCCTGGACATTAGAATTTTGCGAGCAGATGAAACTTATCAGGCACTCCCAGGGATCCTGGCGTAAAATCCGAATTCCTTTTGATAGTTCATACATCTCATTAAAAAATGAGTCTTCACTGCCATGATTGTATTTAGTAATGCTATTGTTAATTGACCGGTAAATATCTCCCGGATTGTCTTTTAGGCCTAAAAAATTGAATAGCGTATCAGAATTACAACCTGAATAACTGATTGTCCTTTTTTCCATTTTAAGGGTTATAATTCTGCCTTTATGGACTCCTTTCCAGGTTTTTCTGATCTTTTTCCATCCAAATATCTGACCACAGGAGAATGTCAGGTCAAGGTCAAATGGCAAACAGGAAGAAGGCAGGTAAAAAGAATTCATATAGCAGCATATGTCAGGACTACAAGATGAGAATATTCATTCCGGGACGACAGAATGAAATAAGGGAAATCAGAAATCCTTATCTGACGACGAGGATTGAACGAATGAACCGGCTCATAATGTTTTGTATCGGAATTTTATTTGCATGTAT
Source organism: Methanomicrobiales archaeon (assembly GCA_012729535.1). Classification (GTDB taxonomy): domain Archaea; phylum Halobacteriota; class Methanomicrobia; order Methanomicrobiales; family Methanospirillaceae; genus Methanospirillum. The sequence continues at coordinate 73,216 of JAAYCY010000005.1, forward strand.
CGCAACCGGTGTAGTAAACGGAGAAGAAGTATCAGACGCTCCGGAAACAATGCCAGAAGTAACCGGCGATCTGTATAGTGGGTCAATAGACCTTACATCCGGCTGGAATTTTGTATCAGTTACCCGAAGACTTGCAGATTCTTCTAACACTGCGACAATTTTCAGAGGGATTGATTCTGCTGGTCATAGTATCTGGACATTTAACCAGAATAACGGAGGATGGAATGACCTGACTGAAGATGAAAAAATCCTGCCTCTTGAAGGGTACTGGGTATATACCACATCCCCGGTTAGTGTACCCCTCAGGTTTTCAGATGATCCTCTCCAGGTTCCTCCGGTAAAGGATATGATATCAGGATGGAACATGTTTGGTTTTACTGGCAGTACACCTGCATCTGCCCGTGATTCACTTCTTTCTATACGGAACTTCTGGACTGAAGTTATCGGATTTGATCCGGCTATGCAACAGTTTGAGGTTACGATTATCAATGGCGGTTCAAATGAACAGGTAGATTCCCGTATGCTTCTTCCAAATCATGCATACTGGGTTTATGTTACAGAATCATGCAGCCTTGCAAGTATCGGAGCATAACATGTCTGTCATTTCCAGTAATGTCAATATCAGATAGACAATGAACCATAATTTTTCTTATATTCGGATAATTCGAAGATACGGTAAGAAATTTTTAAAACAGATTTTTCGATTCCAAAATTAAAAGGTTAACAGGATAGTTGGTCTTTTATCCTAGTATTTAAAAGAGCAGATTGAAATGCCTGGCTTACTGAAGAGTTGTCCTGTAATCTCATTGTAGAATCATGCAGAGGATTGTTATCGTTTTTCCATGCAGCATTATGCCAAATGAATGCCTTAACCCCCGGCCATGTCTGTCCTGATAATGATGAGACCGCATCTTTTACAAAGGAAGCAGGGTCAACAAACCTGTTACGCATATCAGTCCCGGTGCTGATAAGAACCGGTTTAAATATGGAAGCTCTCTCAAGTTCACTGGTAACCTTATTCATTATCTCTGTAAAGTCTTTTTTTCCTGTTTCAAAGGGCTTTTTTGTTCCGTATAATGATACCGTTATAACATCGCAGTATTCATCGCCGGGATAATAAGAGGTGGCATTATTCCATGACTCATCCGGTTGGCTTTCTGCATTCATGTGATATGCAAAGATGAGATTTGAGGCACCTTCTTCGTTCATGATTCTTTGGATATGCCGGTATGCGTCCTTAAACAGCACCTGTCCGTAATCGTTTGAATTCCAGTACCCGTTCCATGGATAACTCCACTGGTTTATTTCAGTTCCATATTCGATAATAATTGGAGAACCAAATGCCCGTGCCTGCCGTGCCCAGGCTCGTAATTCTCCGTCAAATTTACCAAGAGCAATATTTTTGAGCGTATATACTGGTTCCTTCTGGTATGGTTTATCAGTACTGCGCATCATGAGTCGGACATATGGTGTCATCCCCAGGTTCCTGATGCTGGTAACTATCTCAAGGGGGAATTTTTTGTCAATACTCCATTCATCTGAAAATACCGCAATTGCCGGTTTTTTACCTGTAGCTTTTTGAAATGCACTGATATCTTCCAGAATGATAAATCCTTCTCCGGATGATGAGGAATGGGGTGCAAAAACTCCCAGTGAAAGAGTTCCATTATCCGGAAAACAAAATCCTGGTGGCAAAGCCGCTCCATGCACAGACAGAAAAATAAGGCTGGTAGCAATTGCAATCCCAATTATTCTGATGATATCCCCCGTCATACCATACACCATTATCCGGAGGTATTATTGTTTACATGTAAATAGTCTGTCTCTTTTCTTTCTGGCAGATGGAATATTCGGATCATTATATATATTGCGAATATTGCACCTGTTGATACGTATGCTGCTAAAAGGCTGGGTAGAACTTGATGGGAAACTCTTCTCTGAAGATGAACTTTCCCAAAGAATTATGGATGACCCATCCATATTATCCCGTCTTGGAGGGGAATTCTACCTTGAGTATGAAACATACAGGGCACGTGATCATTATGGGATCATACCGGGAGATTGCCCTGCCGGTACAATCATTTGTGATAACCAGGTTAAAGGAAAGATAGATCCGCAATATGCTGATCTCTCTCTTGCAGATGCTATCCGGACAGCAGTAACTCTTCGATCTGATACAGGTGTGGTGGCACTTTCTGGTGGGGTTGATTCGGCACTAATTGCCGCTCTTGCAAAACGTCCATGTCTTGTAGTAGGTATGGAAGGTTCGCATGATATCAGGCAGGCACAGGCTGTTGCAGCGATCCTTAATCTGCCGCTACATGTCAGAACCATAACCGTTCCGGAAATTGAGGACGTAATCCGTGTTGTTGCACGGGAGCTGGAGGAACCAAATCCTGTAGATCTTGCAATTGGAACCACACTTTATTTTGTTGCTGATACCGCTCATAATCTTGGGCATGAACGAATTCTGACCGGTCAGGGGGCAGATGAAATGTTTGGCGGGTATGCCCGGTATCTTACGACCCCGTCTGAAGAACTTGAAGAGTTGTTTTTAACTGATTTTGAATCTCTTCAAAGGCAGGGTAGGCGTGACCAGAGGATTGCCGGACTTATGGGGACATACCTCTCGATGCCATATCTTGATATCAGGGTTGTATGCGCTGCCCTAAAAATACCCTCCGGTGAAAAGGTCAGTGATGGAGTTCGTAAAAAACCGCTTCGAGAAGTGGCCCTGCAGTATCTCCCCGAATCATATGCACTATACGAGAAAAAAGCCATGCAGTATGGGACCGGGATCTGGAAAGAAATAAAACGCATTGCCCGGCAGAATGGTTATCACAGCTCAGTTTCAGATTTCATAATTCATATCAGGAGGCCGTAAGTAAACAATGGTTACCGCAGAAGACGTCAGAAAAGTCGCTAAACTCGCTGATGTCGGCATTGACGATTCAGAAATTGCCGAATTTACCCGGCAGTGTTCGGGTGTATTAGAATATTTTGAAATTCTTGATACCCTTGATCAGAATCAACAGCTCTATCGCGAACGATATAATATTCTCCGTGAGGATGAAGTGACACCTTCTCTTTCCCAGGAAGAATCACTTCAGAATGCAGGACAGACAGAAAAAGGATTCTTTAAAGCTCCCCGGGTGATGTGAGATGGCAAAAATTCTTTCATTTACGCCGGATGATTCGGTCCATGCTTTTCTCACAACAATCCCAGAGGTTACCTATGGAGAAGGGCCGCTTTCAGGAGTAACCGTAGCCGTAAAGGATAATATTTCTACAAAAGGGATTGAAACAACCTGTGCTTCAAAAATTCTGAAAGGTTATATCCCTCCTTACGATGCCCATGTTGTGGCCCTGTTAAAAGATGCCGGGGCTGCCATTGTCGGAAAGACAAACATGGATGAGTTTGGTATGGGAACGACCACAGAAAACAGTGCATTTGGGCCTACATTAAATCCTCTGGATAAAAACCGGGTTCCTGGTGGATCATCCGGAGGGTCTGCTGCAGCGGTTGCATCAGGTCTTTGTGATGTTGCAATAGGTTCAGATACCGGGGGTTCTATCCGGTGTCCTGCTGCATTTTGTGGTATTGTCGGACTCAAACCTACATATGGCCGGGTATCCCGGTATGGATTGATTGCGTATGCAAATTCACTTGAACAGATTGGCCCGATGGCCCGCGACGTAAAAACTCTTTCACGGTTATATTCGGTTATCGCAGGTCATGATCCTCGTGATGCCACAACAGTTAATAAACCTTATTCTCATGAACCTTCAGCAAATATTGAGGGTCTGAAGATTGGAATTGTTGAAGAATTCTTTGGAGAAGGAGTAAATCCAAGGGTTGCAGAAGTAGTAAAAGAGGCATTAGCGACTCTTGAATCTCTTGGGGCAGTTGTCAAATCATACACTATGCCTTCTATGAAATATGCCCTTTCCGCATATTATGTGACCTGTACCAGTGAAGCATCCAGTAATCTTGCCCGGTTTGATGGTGTCAGATATGGTCCCGGACTTGACAGTGCCAAGAGCTGGCATGATGCATATTCAGAGCAAAGAAAAGAAGGTTTTGGAAAAGAAGTTCGCAGGCGCATTATTTTAGGGACATTCTCGCTTGCAGCCGGGTATTATGGAAGGTATTACCAGAAAGCACAGACTGCAAGGCAGATGGTTCGGGATGATTTTGAACGGATATTCCGTGATGTTGATGTAATTGCCGGCCCGACAATGCCGGATATTGCGTTCAGGCTGGGGGAAAAAAGTGATCCCCTCCAGATGTATCTTGCAGACATACTCACAGTTCCTGCAAACCTTGCCGGAGTTCCGGCAATTTCTGTCCCTTGCGGAAAAATAGATTCCATGCCGGTAGGTCTGCAGATTATCGGGAAATATTTCGACGACGAGAAGATCATCGACACAGCATTTGCTTTTGAACAGGAGGGAGTATAATGGAAGACAGAGAAACTATCATTGGTCTGGAAATCCATTGTCAGCTCAATACCAAATCAAAAATGTTCTGCGGGTGTTCAACGGATTTTCGTGATAATGAACCAAATACTCATACCTGTCCAGTCTGTCTGGGTCTTCCAGGTAGTATGCCGATGGTTAATAAACGGGCAATAGAATTTGCCTTGAAGGTAGGAAAAGCATTAAACTGCACAATACGTGAGGAATCTGAATTCTCACGAAAGAATTACTTTTATCCTGATCTGAATAAGGCATACCAGATAACCCAGTATGACAAACCCCTGGCAGAGTGGGGAAAACTCCTGATTGATGGCGATAATGGGGAAAAAGAAGTAAAGATAACTCGTATACACCTTGAAGAGGATCCTGGCCGTTCTGTTCACATGGGAACAACTGACCGGGGCAAATATACGCTGGTTGATTATAACCGTGCCGGTATTCCCCTTATTGAAATTGTTACCGAGCCCGATCTCCGTTCACCAAAAGAAGCCAGGAAATTCCTGAATAAACTTCGGGCAACGCTTGAATACCTGAATGTATTTGATTCAGAAAAAGAGGGATCCCTTCGTGTTGATGCCAATATCTCAATTAAAGGATCAGAACGTGTCGAGGTTAAAAACATCTCCTCTTACAAAGGAGTAGAAAAGGCCCTGACTTTTGAAGTTACCAGGCAGAGAAATCTGCTTAGACGTGGTCAGCCAATAGCACGTGAAACCAGGCATTTTGTTGAAACTAGAGGTATAACCACTTCTTCCCGTTCAAAAGAAGAAGAAAATGACTACCGGTACTTCCCTGAACCAGACCTTCTCCCCCTCCGTGTTTCTTCCTGGGTAGAATCAATAGAACTTCCTGAGCTTCCCGATGCCCGCCGTGAACGGTTCATCCGTCAGTACGGTGTTTCTGCTGAACATGCAAAGACACTGACCGGAGGTCTTAAACTTGCAGAATTTTATGAATCCGTTGCTCCTGCAGACCCTGCCCTCGCTGCAACCTGGACAGCAGACTACCTGCTTGGTGAACTCAATTACCGTGATTTTACCATTGATGCGATGCCGGAAGATCTGTTCCGTGAGCTTATTAAACTGATAAAGAGCAATGCCATCACCGATAAGTCAGCGGTTGAGATACTCCGGATTATCCTTGATGAAGTGAAGGAAGGAAAGGGGCCTGAGCATCCACAGGCAATTGTTGACCGATTGGGTCTTGCAAAATCAAGTGAAGACCTGGTCATGAAGATGGTTGAAGAGGTTGTCGCAGAACAACCGGCAGCAGTTGCAGATTACTATGCCGGGAAGATGCAGGCACTCAATTTCCTTGTCGGACAGGTCATGAAAAAGTGTCGTGGAAGGGCTGATCCAGGACATCTGAATACCCTCCTGAAAGAGTTACTGGATAAGAAGGTCTGATAGCATGCATCTGATCATTGCCGAAAAAAATATTGCTGCAAACCGTATTGCACATATCCTTTCTGGAAAGGATAAGGTTTCGGCAAAAAAAGAGAATGGGGTTAATGTATATTATTTCGGTGACAGGACATCAGTCGGACTTCGTGGACATGTTGTCGAAGTTGACTTTGTTGAAGGGTACACGAACTGGCGTTCTGCTGAGCGTCCACCTCGTTCTTTAATTGATGCAGGGACCATTAAACGGCCTACTGAACCTGGAATTGTAAAACTTATACAAAAAAATGCCAAAAAGGCTGACCGGGTAACCATAGCCACTGATTTTGATACAGAGGGAGAACTTATCGGGAAAGAAGCATTTGAATTGGTCAGAGCAGCAAACCCTAAAGTCCCAATTGACAGGGCCCGGTTTTCTGCCATTACCGCAGAGGAGATTAATCGTGCTTTTTCAGAGACTACTGAACTTGATTTTGATCTTGCTGCTGCTGGGGAAGCCAGACAGGTTGTAGACCTTATCTGGGGAGCTTCTCTTACCCGGTTTATTTCCCTTGCAGCAAAACGTGGCGGTGGAAATATTCTCTCAGTCGGAAGGGTGCAGTCACCAACCCTGGCAATGATTGTGGACAGGGAACGAGAGATAGAATCTTTTATTCCCGAACCGTACTGGGAAATTTCCCTAAAGGCAGACAAGGATGGGGAATTAATCGAGGCAAGGCATTCAGAAGGCAGGTTTACTGATAAAACCCTGGCGGATGCTGCATATGCAGGAACAAAAGATCCTCTCCTTGTAACTGAAATCAAGGAAGGGAAACGGATTGACCGTGCTCCAACTCCTTTTGATACAACCGGCTTTATTGTTGCTGCAGCAAGAATAGGATATTCTGCGGCTAATGCCATGCGGGTTGCAGAAGAACTGTATATGAATGGTTTTATCTCATACCCCCGTACTGACAATACAATCTATCCTCCATCTTTAAACCTGGATCATATTCTTTCCACCTTGGAAAAGACGAAGTTTTCAATTGATGTTGCATGGGTAAAGAAAAACCGACGCAAAAAACCAACTGAAGGTAAAAAATCATCAACAGACCACCCCCCAATTCATCCAACCGGAGTTGCAAGCCCTGAACAGCTTGGTGATAACTGGAAACTTTATGAACTTGTTGTAAGACGGTTTCTTGCAACCCTTTCACCTGATGCAGAATGGGCCACAATGCGGATTACCATGGATGCGTCTGGTCAGCAATATATTGCAACAGGTTCACGTCTCATTGATGCCGGATGGAGGACGGTCTATCCATATTCAGACGCAAAAGATACCGTTCTCCCGGTTGTGAAAAAGGGCGAGAGATTAAAGATACAGGATCTGAATCTTGAAGAGAAACAGACCCAGCCTCCACCACGTTTCTCCCAGAGTAAACTTATTCAGGTGATGGAAGAATTAGGTCTTGGAACAAAATCCACTCGCCATGAAGTAATTCAAAAACTCATCTCCCGTAAATATATCGAAGGAAATCCTTTAAGGCCTACCCTTGTAGGAAAAGCGGTAACAGAATCACTTGAGGCCCATGCATCCACTATCACCTGTCCTGACATGACCCAGCAGCTTGAACAGGCGATGGAAGCTATCAAGGTAAAAAATCAGTCACGTGATATTGTAGTAGACAACTCACGAAAGATGCTGCACCAGGTCTTTGATCAACTAGAGCCTAATGAGGCAGTCATTGGCCAGGAGATTATGGGTCAGACTGATGAGGAACTGACCATTGGTCCCTGTCCGGTCTGCGGGAAGGATCTTCGGATCAGGAGAAAGGGTGGTTCGCAGTTTATCGGATGCAATGGTTATCCCGATTGTACATTTAATATTTCACTTCCCGGTACCATGTGGGGTTCTGCGGTCAGAACCAAAGCGGTTTGTGACATCCACAATCTCTTTCATGTCAGTCTGATCGCCAAAGGAGCAAGACCCTGGGAGATGGGTTGTCCGCTATGTCAGCTTATCGGACAGCAGAATGAACATTATGCAAAAATGCCTTCAATGACAGATGCATTACAACAAAAACTCCTCGACACTAAGATCTTCTCACTTTATGATCTGACGAGAACTGACCCTGCTGATGTAATGAAAAAACTAGGGCTTTCAAAAAAGCAGGTTGAAATAATAATAAAGGAAGCGAATGAAGTTCTAGATCTTATCCGTCGTCGTTCAGAATGCAAAAAGTTTATGAGACAGTTCGTTCCGCCTAAACGCGGAAGAAGTCATACGAAGGTAATGAATGGTTTTGCCGAGTCAGGAATTAACTGTATTGGAGACATTGCACAGACTACGGTTGAGATTTTGAAAAAGAGCGGTCTTTCAGATGAAGAGGCTAAAAAACTCAGAGATGAAGCAATTATCTTTAATGCAAAGCTCAGGCTCAAAGAGATCGGTATTCCTGCAGTTTCTCTAAAAAAATACCAGGAATCGGGTTTTATAACACCTGAACATATTCTTTCTGCGCATCCCGCATATGTATCACTAAAAAGTGGGGTTTCAATAGATACGGTAATGAAACATCTCTCCCTTTTGGCGAATGCATTAAAAAAACCAGTCCCACAAAAACTCTCTAAAAAACAATTAGAGTCAGGGCGCCAGGAGTTATTATCAACCCCCGGAATAAGTGAGTCATCTCTTGAGCATCTGTATCATGCCGGAATTATCAATAAAAAAGATCTTCAGACAACTGATCCAGTAAAGCTTTCTCTCATAACGGGACTTTCCAAAGATCACGTAAAAAAACTGCAATCACCCGCCAGGGTATGACTGCGTATCCCGAATGTTTTTCATTTAGAACCAACGAAGGTATACAGACTCTTGAGGACAGGCACATATGAATATGAAATGGAAGACCTGGGCACACGTTACCAAGTTAGACCCTGATAAGAACCTTACCGAAGACCAGATTGCAGAGATTGCAACGAGCGGGACAGATGCCCTGATTCTCTCAGGAACCCTTAATATCACCAGGGAAAATATGTCTGAATTGCGGGACCAGGTCAAAGAATACGGTCTGCCGCTTGTAGTTGAACCAGCAGGTCCTGAATCTGTAGTTTTTGAAGGAATTGATCTCTTGTATGTTGCGAGTGTTATGAATACACCTGATGCGAGATGGATCGTTGGTAAACACCGTGACTGGGCGATGAACCCTTCAATTGTCTGGGAAAAAGTAATTCCGGAAGCTTATATTGTTCTAAATCCGAATTCTGCAGTAGGAAAAGTAACTGGTGCAGACTGTTTAATCTCTGCACAGGAGGCTGCTGCATATGCCAGCGTTGCTGATCATTACTTTAAATTCCCCATTGTATACATCGAATACAGCGGCACTTATGGGAATCCGGAAGTTGTCAGACAGGTTTCTCAATCCATTGAAAATGCGATTCTCTATTATGGTGGAGGGATTGACTCAGGTGAGAAAGCCGCAAAAATGGCGCAGTATGCTGATACCATAGTGGTCGGAAATGCGGTATATGATAAGGGCGTTAAAACCTTGATTGAGACTGTTCAGGCAATTTCATAATAAATATGCCTCATATCCGGATTGTCCTGGTAGGACCTCTCTACGAGGGAAATGTTGGTTTTGCTGCCAGGGTTATGAAGAATTTCGGGTATACTGATCTCATTCTGGTAGATCCCTGCACTATTGGTAAAGAAGCAAAGATCCGGGCATCCCATGCGGATGATGTTCTGGAAAATTCAAAAATCATGACCCTTGATGAAGTTTTTGCTTCATCCCACCGGGTTATTGCAACAACCGGGGCGCTTTCATATTCAGCCTGCCATCCGACACGAATGCCTTTTTATTCTCCAAAGGAACTACGGGATTTAATATCAGACTTAAAGGGCACTATCTCTATTTTATTCGGGCGGGAAAACTGGGGGCTGTCAAACGAAGAAGTAAGAAGGGCAGATATTATCTGTACTATTCCAACCTCTCCTGATTATCCCATAATAAATTTGTCACATGCGGTGGGAGTTATCTGCTATGAACTGGCAAACCTTCCCACACCCCAAATTCCGGTTGCTACCGTGGAAGAAATGGACCACCTCTATGAACATATCGACCAGTACCTTGACCTTGTTGACCACCCGGGATTCAAACGCGAATCTACGATGACGTTAATAAGACGTGTGCTTGGTCGATGCAACCTGACCTGGAGAGAATGTAGTACTATTCACGGACTTCTCCGGCGTTCAGAGTGGCATTTCATTCCGGCAGATCATAACCAGCCAGGTTCGAAGGATAAAGATCACGTTTCGGATGCGAACGATAAACTGTAATCCGGAACAACATTTCGGTACATGATCCTTGTTGACTGGCAGATTACTGACCGGATAGAAAGGGGGTATATTGGTATCGATCCATATAATCCTGAATTAGTTCAACCGAATTCAATTGATATCCGGCTTGGAAATCATTTTGTCTGGTATACTCCCGGAGACACGGTTATCGATCCATATCTTCGTCACTCTGTCACTGGCGGAACTGAAGAGATGACTACAGATAGTATAGTCTTAAATCCCGGACAGTTTGTCCTTGCTGAAACCCTTGAGGCAATCAGTCTTCCAGATAATATTGTTGCCAGCATTGAAGGAAAAAGCAGTATTGCAAGACTGGGAATAGAACTTCACCAGACCGGAGGCTGGATTGATGCAGGATTTGCAGGGACAATAACTCTTGAGATGTGCAATGTTAATCAGCGCCCGGTGAGGATGCATGCCGGAATGCCAATCGGCCAACTTGTCTTTTATACTACTGAGCGTGCACTCTGTCCATATAATACAAAAAAAGATGCAAAATATCTAAACCAGCGTCAGGCAACTCTCTCGCGATATTATGAAAATAAAAAACGTGAGTAATGGAATTTACTCACCATAATTGAATACCTTTTTTCACAATACCTGCGGACTATATACCTAATTAACATAAACATATATGGATATTGTACGTGGAGACCTGATTCATGCGCCTTCTTTTAATTCATTCAGATTTTATCGAATACGAAGCAAAGAAAAAGACAAAAATTGCAGAAGATCCCTGTAATCCTTCAGGAAGGCTTGAAGAAGCCCTGGTTGCATTTTGTGCAGTCGAGTCTCCTGATGCTGATGGCATTGAAGATGTTGTCGATCAGACAGTGGTTGCAATTAGTGAAATGGCGGGAAAAGTTGAATGCAACCGGGTGATGGTATACCCGTATGCACATCTTTCATCTGACCTTGCAGCTCCTGATCTTGCAGTTGCTGCACTGAGGGCAATCGAGGCATCATTGGAGAAGGCCGGGCATGAAGTTAAACGTGCTCCATTTGGCTGGTATAAATCATTTTCACTCTCCTGTAAGGGACACCCGTTATCAGAACTCTCACGATCGATTACTCCTTCTGAAGATCTGGTAAAACCGGAGAAGAAACACATTGAGCATAAATTCTTTGTGATGACTCCTGACGGGAATATTCATGATACGAAGGAATTCCTGAATGATTCTCCTTTTGCAGCTCTTGTTAAAAAGGAGATGGGTATTGCAGTCCCCGTTGGTGGAGAGCCGGTTCACGTGGATCTGATGCGGTCAAAGGAATTCGTTGACTATGAACCGGTTTCTGATGTTGGACATCTTCGCTGGCTTCCCCGTGGAAAACTTGTCCGTGATCTGCTGGCCGACTACGCCCTTTCTCTTGTCCTGGATTATGGTGCAAGCCCTGTAGAGACACCAGTCATGTATGACCTTGCTGATAAGGCCATCTTTGAACATGCAGATAAATTCGGGGAACGCCAGTACCGGTTCAAGTCAGGTAACAGGAACATGATGCTCAGGTTTGCAGCCTGTTTTGGTATGTTCACCACGATGAGGAGGATGCATATCTCTCCAAACCACCTTCCGATGAAGATGTACGAGCTTTCTACATATTCATTCCGTCATGAACAAAAAGGAGAAGTAATCGGTCTGAAACGACTTCGTGCATTTACCATGCCTGATATGCATTCCCTGTGTAGGGATCTTGAGAATGCACTTACCTGTTTTGAAGAACAACTGGCTATCGGATGGAAGACCGGACGTGATTTCGGTACAGAACTAGTTGCCGTGTTCCGTTGTACTGAAGAGTTTTACAAGGAACATGAGGCCTGGATAAAGAAGATTGTCAGGGAATCAAATGTTCCAATGCTTATTGAAACTTTGTCAGATCGTGTTCATTACTGGATTGCAAAGGTTGATCTTGCAGCAATAGATGGTCAGAGTCGTCCAATTGAAAATCCGACAGTCCAGATTGATGTAGAGAGTTCAAAACGGTTTGGTATAAAATATCATCTTGGCGATGGGACAGAAGTATATCCCCCTATCCTTCATTGTTCACCGACTGGATCTGTTGAGCGTGTGTTTTGTGCAATTCTTGAAAATACTGTTAACCAAAAGGTTGCACATCTGCCGACCTGGCTTACTCCAACACAGGTGCGGATTATCCCGGTCACAGACAATCACCTCTCATATGCACAGGAACTTGCAGATACCCTTACCCGGGCCCGAATCAGGGTTGATGTTGATGACCGGGACGATTCACTGAATAAAAAGATCCGTGCAGCTGGTATGGACTGGGTGTCATTTGTTATCGTTGTTGGAGATTCGGAAGTAAGTTCAAAGAACCTGACCGTTACTGTTCGTGCACAGTCAGAACCTAACAAACCCCATAAGATAACCTGCACTACTGATAAACTGGTAGAAATGATTAGCGCAGAGACCGAAGGGATGCCATTCAGGCCCATGTATACACCAAGAATGTTATCTCAAAAACCAAGATACATCTAATTAGTATCAAATTTTTTTCCCCAAATATTGATAATCTTATACCCTGATTCTCTCATATGCCAATAAAGCGGCTCGCCGTCATTGACGCTGACCGTTGTGTCGGGTGCCAGTCCTGTATGTTTGCGTGTACCCGCAGACTGGGCTTTGGCGGAGTGGGGAAATCTGCCATTCTTTTAATTTTTTGAGATGGTTGCTGAACAATCAAATCAGTTTTACCAGGATATCGGGAGAGGTGCAGATTAGGTTGCATTCCAATATGGCGGAACAGAATATGCCCTTACTTTTGGAAAAAATGAAATGCCAGGATACCACACAGGTCTGGCAACATTCATATGGTATATCTGTGGTGCATGGCATAGTAATCTTGATAATGCCGGGTCCAGCGTTGACCAATAACCTCCTGAAAAGTTTTTGGGAAAATCCTGAATTAATTGCAGAAGAACTCTACGAGGAGAAGGCATACTGGCAGATTTTATCCAGTTTAGTAGTATGCTTTTTTCCCCGGGCCCTTTACTCCCAAGATATAATCATTGAAGTGTTATCGGTCTGTGGGATTGATATGTCAATTGAATGCGGTGATAATGCTTTTGGTTGCAGAAAATGGAGATCCTCAACTGGCAAATTCATTGATGAGTATGCTGGGAACAACACTTGCTGCAGTCGTAGGGTTTTATTTTGGCGGAAGGGTATTAGAAGGAAAAAAATAAGAAAAACTCCATATTTTTTTTATACCATTACTAAATAATAAGAGGATTATATGTAATATATCTGACCGGGGATTAACGTGGAATACGTAATCATAACACATAATTTAACAAAATTTTATGGTAATCTTATCGCTGTCAATAGTGTGAATCTTTCAGTCAGAAAGGGTTCATTATTCGGCCTATTAGGTCCGAATGGTTCTGGAAAAACTACCATTATTAAAATGCTGACCGGACAGATACTTCCTTCATCAGGAAAAGGAGATGTTCTTGGAATTGATGTCGTATCAGATCCGATAAAAGTTCGAACATTGGTTGGAATAATCCCAGAACAGGAAACACCTCCCAGTTTCCTGACCGTGATGGAATACCTTGATTTTGTCGCAGAAATCAGAAAGATACCTGAAATAGAGAAAAAAGCAGCATGGTGGTTTAATTACCTGGATTTCGAAGATAAAAAACATGTACTCTGTAAAGATCTCTCCAGAGGTACCCGTCAGAAACTGATGCTTACTCAGGCATTTATCCATGAACCTGAACTGGCTCTGATAGATGAACCGCTTATCAACTTTGATCCGATTATGCAGGCAAAGGTAAAGGAATTCTTTGTTTCCTATGTTCAGAAGAATAATACCCTTTTTTTATCCACCCACCTGCTTGAAACCGCTGAAGAGATATGTTCTGACATTGCTATTCTGCATAAAGGAGATCTGTTATATTCCGGATCGATGAGTAAGATACTGGAAGAAAACAGGCATCTGTCAGAATTTTTCTTATCACTGGTCAGGAGATAGAATGTCTGGTCTGTTTTTAAACATGATAAAAGAGGAATGGAGAATTCATTCCACCATGTTCGGGAGTTTAAACTTTGCCCTGTTTCCTGTCCTTATTTGTGCCATCGGTTTTATGGGGACATTTCTCATTCCTCTTATTCAAAATACGCTGACACTCACTGATCTGGTAATTCTCATTCATGCAAATTATCTGATGCTCGGTCTCATGGTAGGAGCTTTCGGCCTTCTTGGAAATGAAGTAATGAATAGACGTTTTGGACAGGCAAGTCTTCTTGCTTATTCTGCCCGGACCCTGCCCCTGACTCCCCGGTATATTTTTTTAACCTTCGTTCTCAAAGATACTCTCTATTATTTCTTTCTCTGGATATTACCCCTTGGAGCGGGTTTTTTTATCGCTTCACTGGTTATTGGAATTGATCTGATGATTCCGCTTCGTCTTCTTGTTACACTAACTTTTTCATTCCTTTCCGGGATGTCCTGTATCTTTTTTTTATCAACTGTTTATGAACGTTCTGCCAGGCTTTTAGGAATAATTCTCGTATTATCTGGACTTATCGGTTCATTTTATACGATATATTACGGAATAAATCCTGCATCCTTGTTTCCTGCTCTTTTGCTTTTCACCACCTTCAATGTAAAAAATCTGTTTCTTACATTATTGACTCTAATTATTCCTTTTATTGCAGCCCTTCTTCTATACTCACCGGATACCAGGAATACAACAAAAATCTATGAAAACAAGATGAAACCACTCATTCATAGATTGCGTTTCATACCCTATCCATCGCTGATGGTTAAAGATATGCTGGATCTTTGGCGAAGTGGGAGTATTATAGGTCAGGTAATTTTTTCTTTTTTCGTTCCCCTGGTTGTTATCTGGTTTTTTCTCTCTCTTCTGGATGAATATATCTCAATTCTTCAGTTACTTTTTACTTTTGCGATGATTACCGGAATAATTGCTTCCACTATGTATACCTGGATTACGATGTTTGATTCACTGAGTATATATACCGTATTACCAGTTGATGTCCCTGTTGTAATTAAAAGTAAAATTACCTTATTTTCACTGCTACAGGTAATTCCGGCTTTGTTCATCAGTGGGATTTGTCTTTTTGCAGGAGAAGGTGCCTATCTTTTCCCTGTCCTGGTTTTGACTTTGTCTGTTTCTTTTTATGTATTGGCCGTCATGATCTGGCTTACTGGACTATCACCAAGTGTGCTGGTATATAGTGCCAGGGTAATGGTTCTTTATTTTCTGCTAATCGGTTTGATATTAGCAATTTTTAGTTCTCTAACCATGATTAATCCCTGGTCTGGAATTGGAGCTGTTCTTTTATTCATTCCTGCTTATGAATTCATAAAGCTCGGTTTTCGAAGATGGGATCGAGTGGAACAAGGGATATTTTGAATATTTTTTTTTTGACAGGGTAGGTACATTCATTACGTACCCATAATATCGAGAAAAATGAACAAAAGGTAAATGTCAGAAAAAATTTTTAGGTTAAGAAAATTTTTAATCTTCCTCACGACATGACCCAATAACGATACCATTCTTCACATCATACCAGGTGCCACCTCTTCCTTTTTTATCCGGAGGTTTAATGGTTATCCGATAGTCCCGGGTCTTTGCAGCTGTAGCTGCATTTACCTGTTCCATGATGATCTTTTGTTCTTCTTCACTTGCATTATCAAGGATATTTTTAAGATTATCCTTCTCTAGTGGATGATATGTTGCATTATACATAGCTCTTTCCTCATGCAGGCAGGTTTTTTAAAAATTTTTCAAAGATTAAAAAGGGTAATTATTTTTACACCGGTCCTGTAAGAACAGGGAGAAACCATCCGACAATGGATGTAATAATCCATATGACAACTGCAATAATCAGAGATTTTACCCATCCGATGGTATACAATTTTTGTAACGCTATAAGCCATACAATTCCAGCAATAAATGCAGCGATAAGTCCCTGTCCGATGATGAAATAGATTATCGTGTAAATAACAGTTCCGATAATCGCTGCAAGGAATGCAGTCTTAATATCTTCGGTTTCACCAAATAATTTGGTAATCACATAGATAATAACTGCAGAAATAATGAGTGCAATGATGAACATTAACACTGCAGTAATAGTCAGATCCATAGTTCATCAATTGTCAGAGTACGCTATAATTCTTTCTAAACCAGTTGATGTACTATCAAAAGATGTATTTTTTTTTTATGACATACAGAAATCAGCATTGAGTTACGAAAAACTACACCCATTAACCAGGGAATCACATTTTTCGAATAATTCTCTCATCAAAAAAAATTATTTTTTCTCAAATAATCATGTTTCGAATCATATCACAAATTTATAGATATTGTGTCATTTATGAAAAGATTACCCTCCTCCATGGCATGCTCCGTCCTGCTGGAGTGCAGCATCAGAAAAGTCGACCTCCTCAAATAGTTCCTTCTCTTTCCGAAATTGCTCCATATTTTTATCCTTTTCGACAGGTTTTGACATTTCTCCTTCTACCGCCGGAATTAGTTGATCTATACGATAAAAAAGGCCAGTACTATCTAAGAGAGCAAAGGTATGTCCATGGCTCTGCTGAAACTGAACAATTGTTCCCACAGTACCTGTCTTTGGATATTTGGCATAACTCCCAATGTCTATCACATTCATCACCAACCGGTACCTATACTTCAAAGCTCATAATTATTTGCATGATAATCTTTAGTGTTTAATTGAGTTTTCTAAATTTCAATAAGAGGGCTGATAGATTCTATAGTTACCTTTTGGCACTATTATCTCAAATCGTGCACCGATTTTATATGTTCCTGTCTCTCTGATGCTGATATCAGTCAGAGAAAGTATTTCCCTTGAGAGAAAAAGACCAAAGCCAGTATTTTTTCCAAATCCTTTATCAAAAATTTCTACTTTCTCTTCATCAGGAATACCTAATCCGTTGTCTTCCCATGAAATTATCAATTCATTATCTGTTATTGTTGTTGACAGCCTGACTTCAGAAACATGCTGACCATGACGAATTGAGTTATCAAGTAATGTGAAAAAAACCTTCTGTAACATTGAATCTGCAAAAATATACAGATCCGGGAGATCTTTTTTTAGGGTTATTGATTTCGGGATTGACAAATGTGAAATCAGAGAATCGATTTTTACCCAATAAGGTTCACCGGTCCCTATTTCATCATATATCCGAGTAAATTCTATCAGATCTTGAATTTCTTCTATAGCTTTTATGGTAATTTTCAGGTACTCAGATGATTCAGGATCTTTATATTTATCCTTCAGAAATTCTGTAATTGCATAAACTGTAGATATTTTGTTTAGAATATCATGACGGGTAATGCTGGTGAGTAGACTAAGTTTACGATTTGCTTTTCTAATTACTTCTTCTGCTTTTTTACGCTGAGTAATATCCTGGTTTACGCCGTGTGTTCTGATTGTTCTGCCATTTGCATCCTTGGTTATTCGGGTGCGGATATTCATTGACCGGATCTCGTTATCTCTCCTAATAATGCGGTGCTCTATATCTGATTGAAAATCAGGATCAGTTGTCTCAATAGCCTTATACAATTCTTTTGATACCAGTTCAAAATCACCTGGATAGAAAAATTCACGGAAGTATTTCTCTCCACTCATCTGGTATCCTCCCTCCTGCTCAGCACTAGTCCCGTACAAATCATAAAACCTGTCATTGAAGGTAAACGTGCCAGATGTGATATCACATTCCCAATGTGCGAGACTTGCCATATCCATTGCTTCTTTAAGCGCAATCTGACTATCAATAAGAGATTGCTCTATCTGAGCTCTCTCAATCTCTGCTGCTGCCTTTACTGCAATTATATCAATTATTTTCTGTACAGAAGGGGAGTGCTGAATGGGATCTCGAAAAAGGACACACAAAATGCCTAGTACTTCACCATCTGAATTCCACAAGGGGGTTCCAATATATCCCCGGATATTTAATTGCTGAAGATCTGGACTATTAGGAAAAAGTTTTGTCGCATCATCAGGATATATACAAAAACCTTTTTCCCGGACACTTTCACAAGGAGTGTCTATGATACTGTATGAAAAATCTGAAACAAATTCTCCATCCAATAGCATGGAAAGAACCCTAACCGTATTACTATCAGGTAATAATTCACTAATCATAATACAATCAGCTTTTAGCCAGGATCTGATGTTCTCTGCAATTGAATTGAGAGAATTGATACCGGTTTTCCCAACCATACTCTGGACTATTGTTTTAAAAGCAGATTGAATATTGATATTTTCTGTAATATCCTCAATGGATGAGAGAATATGAGGTGTTCCTCCAATGGTAATAATACTTGATGAAAACCTGGTAATTCCATTATTACCAGAGGCCATTCGGGATGAAATTTCAAATCCTGATACCTCCTTTTTTTCACGAATCTCTGTAAGAAATTTGTGATATTGATCGTTGTCAGGAAACACCCCAAGGCTTTGTGCAGTTTTCCCAATAATATCTGACCTGGTATAACCGGACATTCTGATAAATGCATCATTTACGTCGACAAAAACGCCGTCTTTTGCCGAAACCAGTGTGAGCGCGACCGGATTATTCAGGAATAATGAACTCATCTTTTGTTCAGATTCACGAAGTCCGTCTTCTGCTTTTTTTCGTTCGGTAACATCATGAATAGAAAAGATAATCGCGGAAATCCCAGAATAAAAAATCTTACGACCAATGCACTCGATCCAGATGAGTCTCTTATCAAGGGTTGAGACTTGATAATTCATAATAAAGTCATCACTCCCAGCCTTGATTTTTTGTAAATCATTGAGAGCATTATCACGAAATTCCGGAAGAATAAATGAGAAAATATTTATCCTTTCCTCGAGGTTTTCATCCAAGGAGCAACCCATAATATGACAAATCCTGGGATTAGAAAATAAAATATTTCCGGAAAAATCGACAATTATGGTCCCGTCAAGTGATTTTTCTACAAGGGCCCTGAATTTTCTTTCACTATCTTTTATCTCCTCCTCCATTTTTTTTCGTTCTGAAATGTCTACTATAACTCCACGGATTCCGGTAATTTCCCCATCCTTGAAAATTGGTGAAGTATAGATATTAATCGGAAAAGTAGTTCCGTTACCTCTTAAAGCTAGATATTCCTCTAATTCATAAGGAATTCCTCCGATTAATTTCTGAATATTTTCTCTGATTTTTTCATGTGAAGAGGGATGGATAAATGAAAGAGCAGGATATCCTTCCTTGATATTCTGGTTTTGAGAATCCTTCATTGTTCGGCCATGCTGATTTACATAAGTAATAATTAGATCCATATCCATCTCGAATATGGTTTGAGGTTTTAATTCGGCAAAAGAACGGAATTTTTCTTCACTATCACGGAGTGCATCTTCAGCTAATTTCCGACTGGTGATTTCTCTCCAGGAAATCAGAATAGATTCTGACTTTTGATGTGGTATTTTCCTTCCATGACCTTCAACCCAGATTTCACGATTCTTTCTGGTAATGAGTTTATACTGGGTTATTTGTCCTTCAATACCATCAATAATGCTATGAAGATCCCGGGTTATTATCTCTTTAAAAACTGGATGGATATATTCCAGGATATCTTTCTTACCAATTATTTCTTCGCTTCGTTGTTCATCAATAATACTAAGGCCTGTTGGATTAATAAACTGGATGATACCATTAAAATCCAGAATTAGAATTGAATCATGTGAGTATTCCACAAGATTTCTGAATTTACTCTCGCTTTCACGTAATGAATGCTCGGTGTTTTTTACCTTCGTAATGTCACGGATTGATTCTATGGCACCGGTAATCTCACCGGCCTGGTTATAGAGTGGACAAGCTTTGGTAAGAATGTGAATCCGTTCTCCCTTGGAAAACGAGGTGTTACTTTCTGCAGAGATTGCATCACCGTTTTGATACACATTATTATAGTATGATTCAATCGTTACAATTGGTTCTTGTATGAGATCAATGAGAAGAGGACGACGATAACCATAAAAAGGAATGGCATAGTCATAATCTCCTTTTCCAAGCATATCTGATGATGATATACCACTAAGTTCTTCAATTGCACGGTTCCAGGCAATTACTCTGCCTTCCTTATCGATTGCAAAGGTAGCATCAGGGAGGAATTCAATGATATCAGAAAGCCTTTTTTCAGTATCCCGATGTAATCGTTCGGCCTGTTTTCGTCTCACAGCCTGCTTAATTTTATGCGATAACTCCGCATACTGAGGACGTGCATCTCCTCCTTTCTGGAGATAAAAATCTACCCCGTTATCTATTGCCTCTATTACGACTTCTTCTCTGCCTTTTCCAGTAAAAATTATAAAAGGAATATCAGGAAACCGTTTTCTGAAGGTTTTGAGAAACTCAATGCCGTCCATATCCGGCATCTGGTAATCTGATACAATAGCGTCGTAATATTCTATGCTTGGAGAATTCAATGCATCTTCTGCAGAATTTATAATATCAACATTAAATTCATCGGTTTCTTCAAGAAAAAGTTTACATAAATCGAGTAAATATTCTTCATCATCTACATATAATATCGATATTTTGTGTCGAACAGATGGGACAGTGTTTCGATTACCATTTATCAACAGGTCAGACAATCCCAATCTTCCTCCTTTATAAATTATACATTTTTTCAATTAAATCCAGGTTCGGATTGTATGCTATAGTCTTTTAGTTTGAAAAATTTATCTGTCACCAAAAAAATTTTTTTCCCAGATAATGTACATTATTGTTCATTAAATAACTATTTATATCATTGGATAATTTTGAAACGAAGTATCGATAATAACACAGAAATAGCCGGATTTGTTGTTGGAAATGAATATTGCGTTTATCGGAACAGGTAATTAGAGAATAAATCACTGATATCCAGTATCGAATTGATGAAAAAAAACCAAATGAACCGAACTTAAGCCGCTGGAGGGACTTGAACCCTCGACCTGCTGATTACGAATCAGCCGCTATACCGCTAAGCCACAACGGCGTGCCGTTATTATACGATGGAATTATATTAAAAAATATCTCTTTTCCAAAAAAAATAATCGGTTTTATAAAACACGTTTACCATTAATCTCGTCCTTGCAATTCACAAATTCCTGAATATATACGCTTAATCAATCTGGATGAAATTATCTCCAGATATTGGGACTATTTATTAAAATAATACCTCTTCCATATAAGTTCCGTGATAAGAAACTATTTCTCTGACAATCAATTGATATATATGGCATGAAGATCGGAATAACACTCCCGTTCCTTGTACTGTTATTCTTATCTGCTTTTACTGCTGGAGTAATAGCAGATGAAGAAAACCTTACCGGAACAGGTTGGTACGATCAAGGACAGATGGCCCTTGAAAATGAAAACTATGAAGAAGCTGTCACTGCTTTTACCAATGCATTAGAAGAAGAACCGGAAAACTCAGAACTTTTCTTTAAATTAGGTAATGCATTAGTCATGACTGGAGATGTGGAATCTGCACTCTATGCATATGAGAATGCCACTTCTATCAATCCTGAATATGGAGAAGCCTGGGGTAATATGGGATATATCTATCTCATTGGCAAACAAACACCAGAACCAGAACCTGCACTTGAAACTTTAACAAAAGCAGTGGAATATGTCACCGATGATCCTGGAATTTATATCAACAAAGGTATTGCTCATCTGCTCAACAGTGATTCGAATACTGCCCTTGAAAGCTTTAATGAAGCAATAAATCTTAATCCGGATGGATCACGTGCATATTACTGGAAAGGTATTACCCAGTCTGACCTTGGTGCTCCTGACGAAGCAATTGAGTCTTATAATAATGCCATCGAATTAAATCCCGAATTTAAAGATGCTCTTTATGCAAAAGGAATAGCAGAAAGTGCTCTTGGACTGTTTGAAGAGGCAGAAACAAGCTTTAATGAAGTGCTTACAATTGAAGGAGATTATTCAGAACCGTTCCTTACTGTTGGTAGCGATTCAGATGTATGGGACCGCAAGGGGCGTATCCTCTTTGAAGTTCAAAACAATCCTGATGAGGCAATTGTTGCTTTTAATAAGGCTGTTGAGTTAAACCCTGATAATGCAAATGCATTATACTACAAGGGCCGGGTTTTATATGACCAGGATGATTTGACAGGAGCCATGGCCGCATTTGATGCTGCAAGCCAGGCTGATCCTACCATGGGAGTCGTCCATTACTGGAAAGGACAGGTATACATTGATATGAGTGACCGTTCTGGTGCGATATCTGAATTTAGAACTGCAACCGAATTAAACCCAGGACTTGCTGATGCATGGTATTACCTTGGTGGACTTTTAAGTGATGATGGATCCTACGAGGAAGCCGTTCAGGCACTTGATGAGATGATTTCTCTCCGTCCTGACCTTGCCGATCCATATTATCTCAAGGGACTTAGTCAGTACCAGATTGAAAGTTACCAGGATGCAATAGATTCCCTTGAACAGGCAACAGTTCTGAATGCCTCACAAATGACAGATGATGATCGTTCAAAGGCATATTATACCCTTGGACTTGCAAAGGTCCAAAACGATGATTCACAGGGTGCTTCTGAAGCTTTTGCTGATTCAGTCGCTCTCAATGCATCAAATGCGGTAGCATGGAATGATTATGGCGTCACCCTTGACACTCTCGAAAATTATGAGGAAGCACTACAGGCATTTGAAGAAGCACTGACAATTGGTGGAGATTCTGCTGAGTATTATTATAACCAGGGTACTACCTTAAACAAACTTGACAGGACAGAAGAAGCAATAGCATCCTTTGACAAGGCTTTAGAGATTGAAACAAATCAGCGTGCATATCTCGCCAAAGGTATTGCTCTAATGAAACTGGAAGACTATGCAACTGCTCAAACTGTATTTGAACAGGGTATTGCAATGGATGATACCAAGGCAGATCTCTGGGCACAAAAAGCCATGGCTCTGTATAAACAGGGTAAGAACGACGAAGCACTTGAAGCAGTCAATATGGCTTTGAGTCTTGATGAATCCTGGCAGTATGCTCTTGATTTAAAAACCCTTATTGAAAATCCTGATAACCAGACAGATACAACATCAGAAAATACAGATGAATCCAGTACAAATGAGAGTTTTATTGAAGATAATAACATGACCGAAGAATAGAAAGGTCACTTAAACTTTTTTTTCCCCAAAGTTCAATTAATCCTGTGCTGATATCTATAACACATAGGAACTACAGGTTCCTGGTTTATGGTCTTTATGCAATCAGGTGAGAAAGAACTTATTATGCTTCGTGCAATTCATCATGCACAACATGAAGAATTTGACAAAGCAATAGCGTGTATACAGTTGATTCTTGATGATGATCCGTATGACATGACTGCCTGGTTTAATAAAGCCCATACATTGAGACTTTCAGGAAGAACAGATGAAGCATATACATTACTCTCCTGGCTGTACAAAGAATGTCCGGATCGTGCAGATATCTGTTTTGAATTGGGAATGCTGGCTAAAGAATCTGGTAATATAAAAGAAGCAGAAAAATTTTTTTTAACCTGTATTTCTATCGAGCCTCTATCATCTATACCCCGTGTTGAGCTCGGAACTATGTTTTTTGCTAATAACGATTGTATTAAGGCAAAAAAATTCTTTGCCGATGCCTTGGTATTTAATCCCGGAAATATTTACATCCTTCATCATCTGGGTCTCATTGCCCAGCATACTGGTACCTATGAGGAAGCAGAACGCTGGTTTTTTGAAGCTTCCGAACATGATCCGACAGACACTGAAACATGGTATAATATGGCACACCTCTATGAACTCCAGGGGAGACATACCGATGAAATCGCCTGTTATGATCGGATAATTGCATTAGATCCTGAACAATTAGTCCCCTGGCTCAAGAAAGGCCTGTGTTATCTGATATCAGATGAACTCTCTAAGTCCATAGCATGCTTTCGGATGGCTTGCAGGCTGGATTCAGATAGTCATCTTCCATATCTCCTGACAGGTCTTGTTTACTCCATACTAGACCAGAATGAAGATGCTGTTTTATCACTGGAAAAAGCAGTTAGATTATCTGACGGTACGGAAGTAATGGTCCAATATGGACGTGCTCTTGGTGCCTGTATGCGATACGAAGATGCGTTGGAGGTTTTCTCAGGGATAATTTCGCGTCATCCGGATAACAAAGCTGCTGCTGAAGGGTATGCCCGCTCACTTTACCTCCTTGGCAAGTATGATGAAATTATTCCCTTGTGTATTGAACAACTAAAGCGGGATCCTGATAATCCTTTTTGGGTAACGACTTATGCCCGAGTATTGGGATGGAATCTTGAGGATCCCAATACTGCTATCTCTATTCTAAACAAAGGAAGAGTAAATATCTCTGGACTTCAGATACCCCTTGTACTCGCAGATCTCTTAGTACAAACCGGCAAAATAGAAGAAGCCATGGACTTGTTATTGGATTTGGAAACTGTATTCACAAATGATTTTCAGGTTCTTTTTAGGTTATCTTCACTTCTTGCAAAGATGAAGGATTTTGAGAGAGCTTCACATTATTTTGAAATGCTGGTGAAACAACGACCAAATGATATGAATCTTTTATTCCTGGCTGGGCAGGCTTCTGAACAATCAGGTGATCCTTATAACGCATTAAGCTTGTATACTAAAGCAGTAACAGGAATGCCGGATAATCCAGAATTATGGCTGGCAAGAGCCCGTGTTATGATGGATCTTGAGATGTACCAGGATGCTGCAGTAAATGCTTCTCAGGCAGTTGCGTTAAACCCTGACTGGCATGAAGCCTTTCTCCTGAAGGGTATGGCAGAGATCCATGTTGAAGATTATGACAAGGCACGAAAAAGCCTGACATGCGCTACCACCCTTGACAGAGATAATCCTGATGGCTGGGGATATCTAGGCGATGCACTTTTCCTTTCCGGTGAAAAACAAGCTGCAAAGATATGTTATGAGCGGGCTTTAAAACTTGATCCTGATGATCCCAAAGGACAGGCAGGATATAAGGCATGTTCCAAAAATGAATCAGGAACAAAAGACCGTAACAATGAAGAACCTATATTGGATAAAAATTTGAAAGATTAATAATGACAAATTCCGATGCTCTGTATCATTCACCTAATATTCCTAAACCATGTCATTTTGTATGATATCCCTCCCGGAGGTTTACTAACAGATGGAAGAAGCACACGCAATATGGATTGAAAAGTATCGGCCTCATTCTCTTGCAGATATTATTGGCCAGCAGGAAATCATCGAAAGACTTACCTCATATGTTGCAAAGCATGAGATGCCTCACCTGCTTTTTACCGGAAATGCCGGAACAGGAAAGACTACTGCTGCTGTTGCCCTTGCCAGAGAATTTTTTGGTGAAAACTGGCAGATGAACTTTCGAGAACTGAACGCCTCTGACGAACGTGGAATTGATGTAGTAAGGAACCAGATTAAACAATTTGCCAGGACATCCCCTTTTGGGGGAACTACCTTTAAAATTCTTTTCCTTGACGAAGCAGATGCTCTGACAGCAGATGCTCAGTCCGCTCTCAGACGGACCATGGAAACATATGCACAGACCTGTCGGTTCATTCTTTCATGTAATTATTCATCAAAAATTATCGATCCAATCCAAAGCAGATGTGCAATATACCGGTTTCGTCCTCTTGGCAGACAGGCAATAGCAGAAATGGTTCAACGAATAGCACACGACCAGGATCTTACAATTTCCCCCGAAGTCGAAGACGCTATTTTTTATATTGCCCAGGGAGATATGCGAAAGGCAATTAATGCCCTCCAGGGTGCAGCGATTCTGGGAAGAAAAATAACTCCAGATATGATTTTTGCAATAACAGCAACTGCACGCCCAGAAGAAATCGATGACCTTATCGAGCTGTGTCTGGCAGGTAACTTTCCGGGAGCGGGAAGTTCATTATCCTCTCTTCTTCATGACCGAGGAATTGCACCACAGGAATTGATTGGTCAATTATACCGAGCAATTATGAAACGCGATATACCTGAGGGCATTAAGGTTCGTCTCATCGATGCACTTGGTGAGACAGACTTCCGGCTCTCTGAGGGAGCAGGGAGTGATATCCAGATGCAATCCATGATAGCCAAATTTGTGATGTATGCGGGAAAAAACACACGATAAAGAAAATCAATTAAAAATGCCCATATGAACTAAAGGATTCCAAGAATTATCAATCGAATATCCTGATTTAATCATTACATGAAGTAATCATTATTTTATTTACATCGATTGTCGATACTCTTACTGGGAAAACTGAAAAATGAAAGAGAATGTGAAAACTGTAACTTGAGATCACTTAAGATCACTATCGAAAATCTCTTGTCTTGTGAAGATGATCTCATTACTCCTTGTGTGATTCAATATTTATCATCCATTTATGAGCAGATATGACACCAGCAAAAGAATCAGAAATAATAGAAATTACAGATCGCGATACTGACTGGAATCGGTTTTTCAAGAACAGGTATAAGAAAGAACTGGACGAAATATCCCGTGAATATCCGTATAAACGATCTCTATACATTAATTATCATGACATCGAAAGTTTTGGAAAAACTGGAATCCAGTTAGCCGATGAACTGCTCGAAAACCCAGGAAAGGTAATTGGTGACATCAGGGATGCAATAAGGACGCACCGACTTATTAAAACCCGGAAAAAAGAAGAACAACCTGATATTAATATAAGATTCACGAATCTTCCCCGCAAGATTGCAATCAGGGAGATCAGATCAGATCATATCGGGAAATTTATCAGTGTTGAAGGAATTCTCAGGAAAACTACTGAGGTACGACCAAGAATTACTCTTGCTGTATTCAGATGTCCTTCCGGACACCGGACAGTAAAAGCACAATCATATGGTTCGTTTGTCGAACCAGACGGATGCCAGGCAGATGGGTGTACACAAAAAAAACTGGAACTCATTCCCAGGTTTTCACGGTTTGTAGATTCTCAGAAACTTAGAATACAGGAATCACCAGAGGGTCTTCGGGGTGGAGAACAACCACAGACCATAGATCTCGATGTTACTGATGATATCTGTGGTATTGTAGCACCTGGAGATCGTATAGTCGTAAATGGAATTCTACGTTCTATACAGAGGAATTCATACGGGAGTAAATCTACAATATTTGACATCTATATTGAATGCAACTCGATAGAAGTGGCAGAAAAAGAATTTGAAGAGGTTAATATCAGTGAAGAGGATGAAAAAGAGATAATTTCCCTTTCTCAGGATCCAAATATTTACCGTAAGATTGCACATTCTATTGCCCCGACTATATATGGTGTAGATGATGTCAAGGATGCCATTTCTCTCCAGTTATTTGGGGGAATTGCAAAAGAAATGCCAGACGGGAGCAGGCTACGTGGAGATATCCACGTGCTTTTGATAGGTGACCCAGGTATTGCAAAATCACAGATGCTTCGATATGTTGTCCGGCTCTCTCCAAGAGCCATATACACATCCGGTCAATCGACAACATCAGCCGGTCTCACTGCTACTGCGGTAAAAGATGAGTTTGGTGATGGTAGATGGACACTTGAAGCAGGGGCACTGGTTCTTGCTGATATGGGTGTGGCCTGTGTGGATGAGATGGACAAGATGGACAAGCATGACCGGAGTGCTTTACATGAAGCAATGGAGCAACAATCTATCTCAATTGCAAAAGCAGGCATTACTGCGACACTTAAATCAAGATGTGCTCTCCTTGGAGCTGCGAATCCCAAATATGGGAGGTTTGATGATTTTGCTCCAATAGGAGACCAGATAGATATGCCCGCTTCTTTACTCTCCCGATTTGATTTGATATTTGTTCTTGCTGATAAACCAGAACATGAACGTGATCTTGCCATAGCAGAGCATATACTTAAAGCACATAGTGTTGGAGAACTGATTGCCCAGCATACCAGGGAACCAATTCCAGGTATTGATGAAGATTACATCACTGAACAGTTAAAACCGGTTACTCCTGAGATTGATCCGGTGTTGTTTCGGAAATACGTGGCCTATGCAAAAAGAAACTGTTTTCCAAGGCTGAAAGATGAGGCAAGAGATGCTTTGATAACTTATTACATGAAATTACGGGATCTGGCTGATGCTAACAAACCTGTTCCTGTTACCGCCCGACAACTAGAAGCGATAGTCCGTCTTGCAGAAGCATCAGCACGAATACGTTTATCTTCAGAAATTGAAAAAACAGATGCAGAACGGGTTATTACAATAATTGATACCTGTCTCCGTCAGGTCGCATATGATCCCTCTAGCGGGACTTTTGATATTGATATTCTGGCAACAGGTGTCTCAAAAAGCAAGCGTGACCTGATAAGGACAATCAAGCAGAGTATTCGTGATATAGCAGATGAAAATGGGAGGGCCCATAAACCTGACATTATTGAACTGGTCAGGCAGCAGGGCTTTGACCGTGACGAAGTAGAACGCCAGATTGCCGCGATGCTTCGTTCTGGTGAGGCTATGGAGCCTAAATTAAATATAATAAAACTTATATAGAGGCTTGTAATTAAGAGAATACTGTTATTGAGTGCAGTCATATCATATGATATGGATTCACATAAGGGGAAATATAAAGTTCCCAGACTGACTGTATTTTTGATGATTAGCCTGTTATCTATTCTCTTTGTTACAGGCGGTTCTACTGTCCTGGCAGACAAAGTTGAAACTTCTCTTTCAATTCTCACCGATCCTGATGACCCGGGATATGATCTTCCTTTTAAGATAGTCGGTATATTAAAAGACGGAGACGGAAACCTGCTTGGAAATAAAAAAGTTACCCTTGAACAATTTGAAAGTGATAACCCTGATGCAAATTATAAGTTCCTGGCAACCGCAACTACCGACATTAATGGGAATTACTCATTCTTCCGTCCTGATGCATCACCTGCAGAATATCTCCGGGTAAAATATAATGGAAATAATCAGTTTGAAGGTACAGTTAGTGAAATTATCCAGGGACACAAACCTGCACAGGATGATGTTGAACCAGAAACTATATCCTCAATTACTAAATCAGATACGAAAATTACTGCCAAGGCATCTCCTTCTAACCCATCACCAGGTCAGACTGTTGTAATTACCGGGCAACTTTTGGGAGCTAATGGAAAACCATTGAACGGTAAAAAGGTAATTTGTGAGGCATCTGACAGGATAGGCAATAAGAGTGACTTTTCCATCCTTGGAATATCCACTACTGATGAAAACGGATTTTTCAGGTTTGGAGTTGGTGGAGGTTCAACCACTACATATATCCATATTCACTTCACCGGTGATGACCAGTATGAAGAGTCCTATAGTGACCTGATTGTGGTATTATAGGAATTTTTTATTTTTTTTCAAGGTTTACCGGAAATTCTTTTCTGATGGTTTCTGCTTCAAGCGGATCTATCTCAAAAAATATCAGATCTTCCCTGTCACTTCCCATAGCTCGTACTGTTCCATCTGGTCCAGCAATACACGAACCTCCATTATATGAATCAACAGGAGTCTGACCAACAGTATTAACCGATGCAACAAACGTCTGAAATTCAAGTGCTCTGGATCTTGTAAAGAGATGGAAATGTTTTATTCTTGCTGCGGGCCATGCTGATGGAACCAGCATCAGGTTTATTCCAGCATCTCGATATGCCTGAAAAACACTGGCAAACCTGAGGTCATAACAGATGGCAATTCCTAGTAAGCAGGAATCATAAGGAAAAAAGCATGGCGATTCTCCTGGGGAATACATGTTGTCTTCTCCTCCTGGAGAAAAAAGATGAATTTTTCGATATTTTGAAAGAGTTTTTCCATCAGTCCCAATTGCAATGCAGGTATTATACAATTTGTCAGTATCTTTTTCTCTGAATGATCCCAGAATCCCGATACTATAATCCTGTGCAATTTCACGGATCGTTGAAATATTCTCCCCACTCTCATCAGTTGCCAGGGAATCATCAGATGGATTCCACCCAGTCAGACATTGTTCCGGAAACACCAGAAATGATGCGTCGCCCTCTACCGCTTCTGCTGCACAATCTCTCATCTTTTTTAGATTTCGTTTCGGCTCATTCCAATAAGGAGACACTTGAGCCAGACAAAGTATCATGATACAGTATGTTTCTTTTTCTTTGAATTGAGTTTTCGGATAGAATTTATACCTGAAAAAAATTGATCTTAATTAGGAGTTGTTGTATTGGAAAATAAATTAACAAAAATAGAATTGCAGGTAGGAGGGATGCATTGTGCTATCTGTGCTCATACTGTTGAAAAAGCTCTATTATCGACTCCTGGAGTAAAGAAAGCAGAAGTGAATCTTTCTACCGAAAAAGTACAGCTGGAATATGATTCTACAAAAACAACTCTTTCTGATCTTACTAAGACTGTTCAAAAATCCGGTTTTTCAATTGCTGCTGAAAAAGTATCGGTGAAGGTCGGTGGGATGGCATGTGCGTCTTGTGCACAAACTCTCACTAGAGCGCTGCTCCATCAGAACGGAATTATTACTGCGGATGTAAATCTTAGCCTTGAAAAAGCTAATATTTTCTATATTCCATCGCTCATAGATGTTGATAAGATTCGGGATATTATCACCGGCACGGGTTTTAAATTCCTTGGGACCGATTCAGATTTGTTAAAAGAACAGGAAAAGGAGAGAACCAGAGAACTAAATCTACAATTGTACAAAATAATTATAGGATTTTCAGTATCTTTGCTTCTCATGGGGATGATGTTTTTTACCCCCTATGATATGCAGACCATCGCTTATCTTCAGTTATTCATAACTACTCCTGTCCTCATATGGCTTGCTGCTCCAATTTTCAAAGCAGCATATGGTGCACTCCAAACCATCTCATTGACGATGGATGTAATGTATGCCATGGGTATTGGGGTTGCATACGGAGCCAGTATATTGGGAACGTTTTCAATTATTTTTGATCAATCTACCCTGTTTTATGAAACTACCCTGATGCTTACTGCATTTCTGATGCTGGGACGATTTCTAGAAGCAAAAGCGAAAGGAAAGACTTCTTCCGCAATTAAGGCATTGATGGGTCTTGAAACAGATTCAGCATCGGTAATTCGGGATGGAAATGAAATTACAATTCCAGTTCAGGATGTCACAATCGGAGACCTCATTCAGATGAGACCGGGGCTTCGAATACCTGTTGATGGAATTGTAATATCCGGTTCAAGTTACGTTGATGAATCCATGGTTACCGGAGAACCATTGCCAGTACACCGGACACCAGATATGGAGGTGATTGCAGGAACTCTGGTTACAACAGGGGCATTTATCTACGAGGCGACAAGGATCGGTGAAGACACGATGCTTGCCCGGATAATCAGACTGGTTGAAGAAGCACAAGGATCACGTCCTCCAGTCCAGCGACTTGCAGATAAAGCAGTTACCTGGTTTATTCCGGTAGTACTTACGGTTGCAATACTCGCATTTCTTTATTGGTTACTTATCAGAGGTATGGATATCAGATTTTCCCTTCAGACACTGATTGCTGTTCTTGTTGTGGCATGCCCCTGTGCTCTGGGCCTTGCAACGCCCACTGCAGTAACGGTAGGAATTGGGAGAGGAGCAGAATATGGTATTCTTATCAGGAATGGTTCTGTTCTTGAAATGGCAGATAAAATAACTCTTGCCTTGTTTGACAAGACTGGTACAGTAACCCTTGGAAAACCAGTAGTTACCGATATAGATACCTTTACCGGAAATCCTGAACTACTCCTTTCCATAGCTGCTTCACTTGAATTTCTTTCAGAACATCCGATAGGTAAAGCAATACGTGAAAAGACAGACGAAATGGGGATTGAACCAACTGTTGTCACTCATTTTGAAACGATATCCGGAAGTGGACTTAAAGGGGTAGTCGCAGGTGACAATGTGTACCTTGGAACACAGGATTTTATTCTTTCAACGGGATGTTCAATTTCCGAAGAAGATATTTCACTGATTACCCGCCGTGAAAAGGAAGGAAAGACCACGGTAATTATATCACGTGATAATATCACTCTTGGGATGATTTCTATATCTGACCTTGTTAAACCAGATGCAGATCTTTGTGTCAGGGTTCTTCAGGAAATGGGTATCAGGTTAGGAATGGTCACTGGTGATAATGAAATAACTGCACGATCTGTTGCAGAAATAATTGGGATTGAACAGGTACATGCACGTATATTGCCGGAAGGGAAAGAACAGGAAGTAAAACGTCTTCAGAAATCAGGAGACAAGGTGGCATTTATTGGTGATGGGATCAACGATGCTCCTGCCCTTGCAAGAGCAGATACCGGCATTGCAATAGGATCAGGTACAGATGTTGCAATAGAGAGTGCAGACATAGTACTGGTCAGGGATTCCCTTTTGCATATTCCTGCTTCGATTCAACTTGCCAGAAAAGTAATGAACAGGATAAAATTAAACTTATTCTGGGCTTTCATTTATAATATTATTCTAATTCCCCTTGCTGCCGGAGTGCTGTATCCTTTCATAGTTTTCAGACCGGAATATGGGGCATTTGCAATGGCCTTTTCTTCAGTTACGGTCGTTTCAAGTTCATTACTTTTAAAATATTATGTCCCACCTGCACTTACTGGCACACATAATTCTCATGCAAATTTCATAGATTCAAATAAAGAGACATCTGTAGTATGATAAAAAACTATTATGTTAATGGACGGAATAGATTTTATACCGTGGAATTTCTGAAAAAAGGTAAAAATGATGCAGAAAATTCTGATTTTTTTATGAAATTTTTTATTCGTAAACAGTAATTTTTAATATTCTGGAATTTGATGAACTGTAACCGTCATCGCCAGGAAATATTGTTTCAATCTGGACAGAACCACTTTCAACAACCGGAAGGGTAAAAGAATATTCTCCGCTCATATCTGTTGTAGTGGTTCCCGCATCTCTCCATTCAAGATATCCCCCAAAGGCACATCCACCAATACATCCAATCGGACTTGAAGCAAGGCGATAAGTCACTGGTTTTAATCCTATTCCTTTCCCTTCACTATCACTCAGCCGTCCTTTAAATGTTACAAGATCGCCTACTTTCGGAAAAGTTGGCCAACCACTCAGAGTCAGTGCTGTCTTTTTTGGTTCATCGCCCGGTACTGCTGCAACACTAACCCTGTTACTATACATTCCCGTGTATAAAGCCTCAAAGTTCCAGTCTCCTCCGATATCTGCAACCTGGTTGTACTGAAACGATCCATTATGTGATGTCTTTGCAAGATTAAAGGAATCAGCATGAGAACCTGCCGGAGCCGATATGAGAATTATCACATCAGACGGACTTGTTCCATATAATGAAGAATTAATTTTTCCGGTTAACGAAATATTGTCTCCGATGATTACCTCATTCATTTCCTCCATGAGAGTAACCAGATTATTTTGTTTTTCATCTTCCTGCCTGACCTCATCCATTGCCATTACTCCAGGAATACAAGGAAGAAATAGTAGTGAAATGAGTATAACCGAAAAAAATTTATCCATATCCTGTCCCGTTTTACATCCAGTTAATATATTATATTATCGTAGGAGTTTATCAGGTTTGAGGAGAATTGGTGGCGATCTTTGACATACACATATAATTATTTCCAAGGAGCGGATGAAAAACCAGCAACCTAAATATTTTTTCATGATATTGTATCCACCGGATACGGCAATATGACATATAAATTTCTTCTGAATTGCTGATAGATTCACCTGCATGATAATATATCAGTTTTCAAGACAAATTACATTTCTACCGAAAATAATAGATTCATTACTATGTGCACCCTTTTTTACTTTACTAATTCTGACGGGATGAAAATCACATTCATGATCTTACCAGATTCGTAATTGCATACGGTTGAAGTCCTCATTTACAATTAGAGATAATAATCAGGCATTTTTATCTGTAATGCTGCTGTGATTCTCTGGAAAAGATTGAGGGATCTCCTGAACGGACCGGTCTGCCTTCAAACCAGGGATCAACAAAACCAGGGCTGAGAAGATGTGATAACAATTGCATTTCTTTAATACTGTATTGTCCTGGAGATGTGGCACTTTCGATATAACAATAGGTATAAAGAGAACCAAAGAGACAAAGCAACGGACGTGCATATCGATAAATCGTTCCGGTGACACTCATGATAACCGGATATGGACACTCTGAAGTTATTTTGAGCAGGGTAAGTAGATCTTCCTGGTTCTGTGGTTGAACTGCTATTTTAACAATATCACCAAAAACATGAAGGGTTGTCATCAGTTTCATGAGTTCTGCAGAATCTGGCATATAGTTCTGATGGCAGGAAGCAATTACCGTTTTTTCATAGTTTTTTAGTCGCTCTGCATGGTCCTTAAACCGGATTTCCAGATCTACCATATCCACATCAGGAAGATAAGGAGATAACCTGTCCCATAATCCTTCAGTTCCTCCTGCATATGCTCCTCCTTCATCGCTGCTACGGATTGTGAGAATGATGGGGCCGTCAAATGACTTTCGTAGATTGTGAAGAGCATCATCAATAGGTTCTGTTATCATATCCAGCCTGATTTCTAGGGCGTCAGCTTCCTTTATCATAGGAGAATCAAATTCGCGTGGACTGGATAAAGAAGCAATAATCCGGATGATTCTATTTGAATCGGCCTTTAATGCATCATGGATCATGATCCTCTCCCGATTACTGTAAGGTCAGAAATCCTCACATAAGGAATGATGCTACTTCCTAAAGTCCGGGTATCTTTGCTACATCCTTCTATCCGGAATAATATTTCAAAAATATTTCCCGATATCATACCGGTCCTAATTGGTTCACAGAGTTCCCCATCATGAGCAAAAAAAGGTGAAGATAATTCTACAGAAAAATCTCCAGACATAGGATTTGCCGTATGGGCACCAATGAGATCATGAACGAAAATCCCTTTTTCATCAAAGACTGATATCTCCGGACCTGATAGTACCAGGTTATGATTTCCTATTGATGGTGCTCCGGATTGTCCTAACCGGACTGCACTGGCAGTTGGTGTCTGATCATACCGATATGCTGTCCGAAGATCATAAGCATAAGACTTCAGGATACCATTTTCAATAAATGGTATTTTTTTAACAGGCATTCCTTCTCCATCCCAGGCACAATTTGCTAGACCTCTGGTATCAAACGGATCATCGATGACTGATATCGCTTCATGAGCGACCATCTGTCCAGATTTTCCCGCAAAAAACGAACGTCCGGTGTGAACATTACGCCCTGACAAAGCAGGAATAATCGCTGCATCAAGTAATTGGGAAAAAGCTGTTGGTGAAAAAATTACATCATAAGATCCGGTTTTTATCTCTTCTCCACCTTGACCTTTACTAGCAAAAAAAGCAGCTTTTTCACCGGTTTTTTCAGGATCAATCAGATCAAGGTTCCATGATGCATCATGTTCAAATCCTGTTGACTGACCAGCAATCATTTCAAGGCTGATATGAGCAGAAGTTCCTTTCACTGAATAAAGCAGTCCGTTACTATTTGCAAGAGTGTGTTCTGACCATGCAAGTGAGGCAGATCCTGATGTAATATTAGCGGGGTATTTATCTGAACCTGATTTAAGCTGCGATATAAGTTCCATTATGAGATCCGGATCCGGAGTAATCCGGTTATCATAAGCAAGGGGTTCCTGAGAGAGATTTTCGGGTCCTGGAAGTCCTTTCCAAGGAATCGGGTCAGCAAATCTGGAACTTACCAATGCAGCATCAAGACATTTTTTCCAGGAATCAGGATTGTCAGTGCATGAAACACCGATTTTCCCATTATTAATTACCCGGATAATCAGTCCAAAACCCTGTGTACGGTTTCCGATAGCGATATCATTCTGTTTCAGGTCAGCACCA
Organism: Methanomicrobiales archaeon; assembly: GCA_012729535.1. Lineage (GTDB taxonomy): Archaea > Halobacteriota > Methanomicrobia > Methanomicrobiales > Methanospirillaceae > Methanospirillum. The sequence goes on from JAAYCY010000005.1 coordinate 109,359, forward strand.
ATCGATTCAGAGCGGGCTAGTAAAATTTCAGTTTCATCAGTAATTTTTTCTGCTGCCCGCAAAATTTCATCAATCAATTTCACACCCACCTACAACAGCATTGTTAAGAAGAAGATGGGGAGAGCCATCGGTAACTGGAACGGTCTGACCTCCTTTTCCACAATAACCCGGATGGAGGGCAAGATCATTTCCGACGAGAGAAATAGAATGTAATGTCTGTAATATTTCTCCGGATAATGATACATCCCGTACCATATCGGTTAGTTCACCATTTTGAATAATATACCCATATTCAGCATTAAACTGAAACATTCCACGCCCTGGATCAACCTGCCCCCCACGTGAACCTTTTAACAAAATACCTGATTTACACGTTTCAATAATTTCATCGTAAGTAGAATCACCATTTTCAATAAAAGTATTACTCATGCGAACAATCGGTTCAATACCTGGCATACCCCTACAGTGTCCGGCATCCCCATTCCCCATACTTGCAAGTGTTTCTTTTGAATGAAGATATGACATCAGTATTCCATTTTTAATAATATCTGTTCGTTTTGTTTCTGATCCTTCATCATCAACCGGACAGAACCCGAATTCGGTTAGTGAGGGATCATCAACAATGGTGAGCAGGGGAGAACCAATAGTTTCCCCTATCTTTCCCTTGAGAATAGAACTTCCTTCTTTTACCAGGTCACCTTCAGACGCATGTCCCACTGCTTCGTGGGCAAAAACCCCTGCAAGTTCAGGATCAAGTACAGCATGCATGATCCCTCCCTTACACGGTCTGGCGTCAAGAAGGTGTTCGGCCCGGTTAGCTGCCTCATGTGCCAGATCGTACCGGTGCCTGATATTAAGACCAGAAATCGTATGATCACGTTCATAACCCATTTGTACAATTCCTGATCGGGACGCCACTGCCATGATCGAAAAACCATTCCGGCAGAGATGATACTCATAGAAGTGACCATGAGAGTCTGAAAATGAAACAGTTTCATCCTTTTCAATAAAGTTTATCCGCCTGCTTACAATATCACGACCCTCAATGGATTTATATAAATCCAGTAAAATTGATACTTTTTCATCAAGGCTTACGTCTGCTGGATTCTCTCTCATTGAAGGAACAGAATGAATTGATGAAGGAGTGTCTTTAATAGTTATATCAACGGTAGTAACTTTTGATGTGGCATATGCTTCCCTGATGAAATTTTCTGATAATTTTTCACAATCGGCCTCTTTTCCGGAGACAGAAAAAACTCCCCATCCCTTGTCTCCAAGAACCCTTATCACTGCTTTATCAAAAAAGGAAGTGCCTGCCTGGTCAACTTTTCCATTATCAACATCAATCTGGGTGACTTCTCCGCTAACTCTCCGGATGTCATAATACCGGTATGGAATGGTCATCAGATAACCGTCCGTGGAGCAGGTAAATCGGAGTTTAATATTTTATGAGTGGTAGACCAGGCTATTGATTTTAACTTGTCCAGGAATAATTCATGATTATCCGGAACCAGTGCAATCTTAAGGACTTCATCAATTCTTTCAACCGGGATTATTTCTATTGATGTGATGAATTCATCTTCGATTAAGACATCACCAAGGTTTGCCTTTGGAATGAGAACTTTTCTGATTCCTGCTCTGGCTGCTGCTTCTATTTTATAGGTTACTCCCCCAACAGGAAGGACATCGCCCCGGACAGACAATGATCCGGTCATGGCAATATCCTGTCTGACAGGTATCGATTCTAACGCACTGATAGCAGCAGTAGCAACAGTTACAGAAGCCGAATCTCCCTCAACACCCTGGTATGTTCCGATAAACTGGATATGGATATCAATATTCCGAATATCTTTTCCAGTAAATCGTTTCAGGATTGCACCCACGTTCTTGATAGATTCCTGTGCTATCTCCTTTAATAAACCAGTTGCAATTATTTCTCCACCATCTCCCTGGGCAGGAGTAATGGCTGCCATGATGGGAAGAACAGACCCGGCATCACTTCCCATAACTGCAAGACCATTTACTCTTCCGATTTCTGTTCCTTCCACAACTGCAAGTTCATATTCACGGGTTCTTCGTATCATCTGTGCAGATATTTGATCCTCAATTGAGCGGGCAGTATTCTTTGCTTCTATCACATGACGACGAGTGGTGAGTTTAGCACTTTCCTGCCGGGCAAGATCTCCGGCAACCCTGATTAGACCTCCCATATCACGGAGTTTTAAAGTCAGGTACCCTTTACGGTTGGATCTGCGCTTTGCTTCATGAAGTACTTCATCAATTGCACTACGATCAAAATGCGGAATCATACCATCGTTTTTAATTTCCTGAGCAATAAAGCGGATAAACTTTTCCCGATTTTCAGAAGTATCCGGCATGGTATCTTCCATGTAAATTTCGTATCCGTTCCCTCTGATTCGTGACCGGAGAGCAGGATGCATTCCTTCGACGGCGTCCAAATTTCCTGCCGCTACCATCACAAAGTCACAAGGAACCGGTTCAGTTCTAACCATGGCACCAGAGGAACGCTCACTCTGACCAGTAATAGAGAATTCTCCTTCCTGCATAGCAGTCAGCAGGCTCTGCTGTGATGGAAGACCAAGAGTATTAATCTCATCAATAAAGAGAACCCCTTTGTGTGCCCGGTGTATTGCTCCCGCTTCTACTCGATCATGGGACGGAGTTTCAAGACCTCCTGACTGGAAAGGATCGTGCCTGACATCACCGAGAAGTGCACCGGCGTGTGTTCCCGTGGCATCAACAAAAGGAGCAGTCGAAGTTTTGTCATTTGACACCAGGAGTTTTGGGACCATCTGTTCTTCACGAGGGGTTGCATACCGGAGAGCCATGAAAATGAATGCTGCTGCGATAATCCCCATCAGCCACTGGTAGGTAATGAAAGCGTACCCGATGATACCAATCATCAGGATCATAATGAGGGTATTTCTAAATTGGATCTTCTTTTTTGCTTCATTCTTATGAGCAGTTACGATTTCCTTACCCCGTCCGGATTTTACCGTTCGGATTACCGGCTCGTTCTGATCATCTGAGTTTGGATATGCCAGGATATCCTGCATCTCTTCCTTAGGAAGAAGTTCAGCCATAGCCTTTGCCAGCATGGATTTTCCCGTTCCCGGAGTTCCGATCATCATGACGTGCCTGCGCTGTGTAGCTGCTTTTCTGATAACTTCTACCGCATGATCCTGACCTATAACCTGATCTATTAGTTTTTCAGGGACACTTACTGCCTGGGATGATCCATCAACTGGTTGTTCATTATTGTTTTGCTCCTGATCATTCCCATCAGTCATGACATTTCCTGTAGGCGCATTCGATATTTCATCCATGCCAAGGGTAGCTGAAATTTCCTTATCAGGCTCAATGACACCTTGATTCGGATTATCATGTATTATTTGTTCTTCTGCTAGTTCATTCACCCGATTCATTATAATTTCGACACCTGCAATACCGTTCGTGGTTATACTTTCATGGACAATTGTTTAAGTACTTTCAGACAATCCATATGGAATCATGAAGGTAGTGAGTACCGAGCGATCCCAGGTTCTAGCAACCCGCCTTGCAACTGCTTTAAATATTCCTGTTATTGATGCAAGGTGGCAGAGGTTTCCAGATGGTGAAATATATCTGCGTGCGATGGATTCAGCACAAAGAGTAATTATTTGTGGAAGTATCCTTACCAGTGATGATCTGGTAGAAATTCTACTGTTAAAAGATACCTTCAATCAATCAGATATCACGCTTGTCATTCCATACATGGGTTATGCTAGACAGGATAAACAATTCAATGTTGGTGAAGCCTTATCCGCACGGGCTATTGCAAAGGTTCTTGGCACTGATGTATCCAGAGTTTATACCATTAATATTCATGAAAAATCAATTATAAATTATTTTCAAACTAATGCAACAGATATTTCCCTTTCATCTCCCATTGCAGATTATATTAAAACACTCTCTTTGGATGATCCTCTTCTTATCAGTCCAGATGAAGGAGCGCTCCATCTATCCAAGGATGTTTCATCTTTAGGGAATTGGGAGTATGATTATCTTCAAAAAACCAGACTATCCGGAGAAGAGGTGCGTATTGCACCAAAGACTATTCCGGTGAAGAATCGTGATATTATAATTCTTGATGATATCATTTCAACCGGGGGAACACAGGCCACAGCTGCATCCATGCTGTATAAACAAGGTGCACGTTCAATCCACACGGTAGGAATTCATGGTGTATTGGCATCAGGTGCATATTCAAGACTGACCAGTGCAGGGATATATTCAATATCCTGCAGTGATACAATTGAGCGGGCTTGCAGTGCGTATTCAGCAGCATCTGTTCTTGCGGATCACATCTGACCGGGAAGGATACTGTGAATGACATAGACTCACCATCTATCCAGATAATCGATACTTCTGCTTTTTTTTTATCAATTCCCTTAAATGGAAGATTAATGACAGTTTCACGGGTAGTTAATGAATTAAAGGATCTCAGGGGGAAAGCAAGACTTGATGTTTTGATATCCCGGGGATTGATTGTTACCGACCCGGGCAGGGATTCCATTACAGCTGTCATCGATGCTTCAGAAAAATCAGGGGATAAAACTGTTTTATCAGAGACAGATATTGATGTTCTTGCCCTTGCATATGAAATGAGAGGAAAATTATTTACAGATGATTATGCTTTGCAAAATACTGCACGACATATGGGGGTCAGTATTTGTCCCATTTTGCAGAAGAATTCTGTGAAAAAAAAATGGAGATTGCGTTGTTCAGGGTGTGGGAAATATTATGAACGGATGCCGGAAGGGTCTGTCTGTGATGTGTGTGGGTCACCAGTGAAAAGAAAAATTAAATAGAATGACGAAAATCTCTGTTCAGATGTCAACCCTTGATGATTTGATTAAAAAAGCACGTCATCTCCGTAGTGAAAGCCATAGTCCAGGCCAGATTGCAGATGAATTGTCCCTTTCCATGGAAACGGTGACCTGGCTGCTCACCCAGGAGAAAGGAGCGGCGACTCCCAAAGATGTACATATTGACTGGACCAGTGTGAGTGGAGAATCACAACTTCTTGAAGAGAGTGCCATGATGCTTCAGTTACAGCTTCATCTTAAGGAACCAGAAGGACTGGTACCACAGGTCTACGTAGGTATTGCAATTTCCGGTATCCCTCTTGCAACACTTATGGCCGTATCTGAAGGTGTCAGACTGGGAATATATCATCCTTCCAAGCAGGTTATCGGCGATGAACCAATCGGTTCCATGAGTGGAAATTTTGGTATCCGGCCAGGAGAAAGAATTGTCATCGTGGATGACGTAATAACCTCAGGAAAAACCCTTCAGGAAGTAATCAGTTACATTAAACAACATGGAGCGATTCCGGTTGCTTGTTGTGTCCTTTTTGATAAGCGCGGCATTCGTGATATAGATGGCGTTCCAGTATACAGTCTGTTTAAGGTCTCCCGAATCGACTGAACGGAATGATCTACACATCGAATTTCACAATTTTTATATAGAACTTTAAATCCACCTGTATTGAAACGGAGGATATTCCATGCTTGCTCAACAACCGATAATCATTCTGAAACAGAATGTCGAGCGTACACAGGGCTATGAAGCTCAGCGCTCCAATATTGCAGCAGCGAAAGCACTCGCTGAAGCCGTCCGCTCTACCTTAGGTCCCAGAGGTATGGACAAAATGCTTATTGACGGAACTGGAGATGTCACTATCACCAATGATGGCATTACAATTCTTGATGAAATATCTGTCCAACACCCGGGAGCAAAAATGGTCATCGAGGTTTCCCGTACACAGGATGAAGAGGTGGGGGATGGAACCACTACCGCAGTAATTCTTGTGGGATCTTTGATGGAACAAGCAGAATCTCTGCTTAATAAAAAGATCCATCCTACGGTAATCTGTAGAGGATACAGACTCGGGATGCAAAAGGCCCTTGATATTTTACAATCCATGGCATCAAAAACGGACCCGTATAACAAGGATGTCATGAAAAAGATTGTTCAGACTGCAATTACAGGTAAATCTATTGAGGATGTCAAAGACAAAATCAGCGAGATTTCAGTAGAAGCAGTTATGAAGGTTGCTACAAAGAACGGGACAAAAATTGTAGTCAACGAAGATGATGTCAAGATAAAGAAGCAGACCGGAGCTTCAATGGATGATGCTGAACTAATAATGGGCTGCGTCATTGAAAAGGCACGAGTAAATCAGGAGATGCCGAAGCGTATCATGAACGCAAAAGTTGCTCTGGTTCAGAAGGAACTTGAAATCAAAAAGACTGAAGTTAAATCCAAGATTAAGATATCAACTACAGAACAGGTTGAAGCGTTTGCCGAGCAGGAACGTGAAACATTAAAAGGAATGGCCGATGCAGTCATTGCATCCGGTGCAAATGTTCTTCTCTGCCAGAAAGGCATTGCAGACGCAGCACAGTATTATCTTGCCAAGGGCGGTGTTCTCGCAATAGAGGATGTACCAGAATCTGATATGAAATTTGCTGCCCGGTCACTCAATGCTTCAATAGTATCCAAACCAGAAGACCTTACAAAAAGTGTTCTTGGTATTGCAGCAAAAGCAGAACAACTGGATGATGCTGAAATGGTAGTTATCTCCGGAATTAAAAACCCGAAGATGGTAACCATACTCCTTAGAGGTTCAACCTACTACCTTGTAGATGAGCTTGAAAGAGCAGTTGTAGATGCAACTCGTGTAGTCATGGATGCAATGGAAGATGGACTGTTTGTACCTGGAGGAGCAGCGGTTGAAAGTGAACTGGTTGTAAAATTACGAGATTATGCTGTTCAGATTGGTGGTCGGGAACAGATGGCTATTGAGGCTTATGCAGATGCATTTGCAGCAGTTCCCATTACCCTTGCAGAAAATTCGGGATATAATCCAATCGATAAACTTGTGGAACTCAAGAAAGCACATGCTGAAGGAAAAAAGAATTACGGTCTGAATGTATATACCGGAAATCTAGTTGATATGCAAAAAGAGGGAGTCATTGAACCACTCCGATGCAAAAGGCAGGCCATCCAGAGTTCTGAAGAAGCAGTTGAAATGCTCCTCAGAGTTGACGACATGATGGTATCCCAGTCTGGCAAAAATATGCCACCAATGGAATAACCATTTTTAATATTCGTTTGAGCTTTCTGATTTTTCAGGCAACCTGTTCAACCTATTTTTTATATCCTTCTGCTCCAGAGCTTCAAATCCCTGAATCATAAATTTTATCTTTGCTGCCTCATGTTCAAGTCTTTGATCTTCCTCTTCAAGTTTTCTCAGGACATTTTCAAGCATCTCAATTACTTCAGGGGATGTTTTCTTCCTTGATCCCTTAAGAATATCAAAAACGTCATCCAGATACATACCCGAAGCTTTTGCTATTGATACAGCGGAAAAACCTCTGAGTCGTGCCAGCAGATCAGGAGGAAAGGGAACTGACCAGGCAATTTTTCCGATTGTATTTTTTTCATCACTATTTTTAAAAAGATCCATAACAATCATCAATTAATTATTCAATGAACCCTCGATAATACCAGCAATACAGTATTCTGTTAGTAAATAAAAAATTTATCGTTGTATTGAAATATTTATAAAAATTCCTGTTTAAAGTTATTATTTAATTAAAAAGACGAAAAATCTTTCATATTTTACATTTTTAAAACATTATTACAAATAACTGGATTTATCGAGAAATATATCGTCCCTGATTCTTCGATATACTTATCAAACGGTAGAGATAACATGATAAAGCACTTAAGCCGAGGTAGTCTAGTCCGGGAAGGCGGTGGTCTCGAAAACCACTGGTGGTAACACCTCGGGAGTTCAAATCTCCCCTTCGGCGCTGCTGTTTTTTTGATAAGAGTTTTTATATATTAAAATCTATATTCTATATCAGGATGGGTCTGACTCATGAAAATGGGTAATTGGTTTGGTTTTTTCTGGATAGGAAGCTTAATGCTTCTATTCCTGTGTGGGATTACTGCAGGGGACATTCCTCCAATCAGTGTGCAGAACGCACACACGTCATTATCTGCTGATTTTACCGCAGATACTATCTCTGGAACTGTACCTTTGGCAGTATCATTTACTGATGTATCATCAGGACTGATTGAGAATTATTCCTGGAATTTTGGTGACGGAGATTATTCATTAGAAAAAAATCCTGTTCATACGTATCAATCACCAGGTGTATATACTGTTTCTCTGGAAGTTTTCGGTACCGGGGGAACAGATAAAAAAACACGAATAGGTTACATAAAAGTTGAACAACCGGTTACAAAACCGGGTAAAGATTTCATACCAGGAGCCTTAAATAACAAAAACGATGATACACATATTGAAAGTATACCGGATGAAAGAGCAGAATCAACCAATATAATTCTCTCTGAACCAAAGGTAATCGAAGAAACAAAAGGGGATACAACGGAAATTAAAGAAAACTTATTTTCTTCTAATTCTATACCGGACAAAGAAATACCCCCAGTTATTATTGCTGAATTTTCAATCAGAGATACCAAGGGTTTTGCACCGCTTGAATTGTCATTTACCGATGAATCTTCAGGTAATATTCAAAAATGGTTATGGACATTTGGAGATGGAACTTCCTCAACCACAAAATCTCCTGTACATACCTATCAAAAACCCGGAAAATATTCTGTAACACTAACAGTAGAGGGTGATGGAAATTCAGATTCTATCACAAAAACAGACCTTGTTCATGTTACAGAACAGGTATCGGCTGATTTTGAAGCACAAGTCACTGACGGTATTGCTCCTTTGAAAGTTACGTTCAACGAACATAACACTGGTGATATAACAAAACGGGAATGGTCATTTGGTGATGGAAGTATAAGCGAAATAGAAAACCCAAACCATGTATATGAAAAACCAGGAACATATGACGTTTCTTTAAAAGTCTATGGACATGAAAATGAAGATGAAGAAACCAAACTATCATATATACTAGTAGGGCCCGATCTTCCAAAACCAACTCCTCCTCCTGTACCAATGAATAATAATATTCAGGAAACCGGGGAATTCAATTCTTTATCAGAAAATTATCAGGATGAAAATGTTTCACCAGTTCATGAATTACTATCTGACAACGAAAACCAGGAACCATTACCTGAATCAACAATAAATGAACCGGATTTATCAGTTCCAATGATCTCATCTCTCATTGCTGAGTGTTCAGTCACACCGACACAAGGAGTAGTACCTCTGGAAATAACTTGTCATGACCAATCATCCGGAGAAATAACCGGATATTACTGGGATTTCGGAGATGAAACCAGTTCAACGGAGAAAAATCCTATTCATCGATATGAAAGACCCGGGGAATATGTTATTAATTTCACCATTTACAGTGATGAGTCAGACAAGTACGTTAATAAAGTAATACCAGTCACCGTCAATGAAGTTCCACTTAAACCAAAAGCAGAATTTTCAGTTAGCAGTACTGAAGGAGTGGCACCATTCTCATTATTCCTGACAGATATGTCAACGGGTGAAATAACTGACTGGATATGGGATTTTGGTAACGGAAAACTTATCAGGGGAAGAAATCCTGTCCATACATATTATGATTCAGGAGAGTTCTCGATCACTCTTACCGTGAAAGGTCCAGGAGGAAAGGATGAATATACTCAGAAAGTTTTAGTACGCCCTCCTGAAATTCCTCTTAAGGCTTCTTTTCAATATGAAAACAATAAGGGGTATTTACCGTTAAAAACACAATTTTTTGATACATCATCAGGACAGATTAGCGGATGGCACTGGGATTTTGGTGATGGAACCATTTCCACCGAACAAAATCCTATTCACGAATATTCAACTCCTGGAACATTTTCGGTCCATCTTACCATATCCGGCCATAACGGAATGAATGAAACCATTCAGGAAAAAATAATTACTGTCAATGAACCGGTAATTCCAGTTAAGGCTTCATTTTCTGCTAACCCCGTAAATGGAGACGCACCATTGGAGGTTTCTTTCACGGATAAATCATTGGGTAATATTTCATCCTGGTACTGGCAATTTGGTGATGGGGAGACTTCAACTCTGCAAAGTCCGGATCATTCCTACACTAAACCCGGCATTTATTCAGTATCATTAGAAGTGAAAGGTGAAAATGGCCTTGATACTACAACAAAGAAAGATATTATTGCAGTTATGGGTTCAGTTTTAAGTCCTGAATTGATTATCGAGGCAATCCCCTCAGAAGGAGATGCACCATTATCTGTATCCTTCTCACGCAAACCTGAAGGAAATGAGAGATCCTTCCTGTGGAGTTTTGGAGACGGAGCAACATCATCAGAATCTTCACCATCCTATGTTTATACAAAACCAGGAATATTTGATATAAGTCTTACAATACAGGACGCCCTGGGACAAAACAGAACCATAACAAAAATTGGTTTAGTAAATGTAACACGACCCATACCTCCTCCTACTGCCAACTTCACCATGAATTCTACTACAGGAACGGTACCATGTACAATCAGGTTTACAGATTTATCTACAGGAGATATTACTAACTGGACTTGGGAATTTGAACCTAGCATATTCGTGTCTTCCCAAGATCCCCTCTATACGTTTACCAGACCTGATAGTTATCCCGTAAACCTCACAGTTACCGGTCCTGGAGGCTCTGACCATATTATTCGTGAAATCATTGTCTCCCTTCCGGAAATTGAAGAGCCGGTTACAATCAAGCAACAGGATTTAATAGAGAATGATGTATCTGGTAATGCAGACACATCAGAAGAGTTAACACAGCCTGCAGAGATTTCTGCTCTCACCGTTACCAAACCTGGAGTAATTCTTGCGGACATTCAACAAAAACCGGATGGTAACGAGACTGCGATAATACAGAATCCTTATCCTGCTGCTTTAGAAGTTGAAATACCTGAAAAAATTGCAGACGAAGGAGATATAAGTAACATAACGTATCCACTCCTTTATGCATCAGCAACTAAAGGAGCAGCACCGATGAAAATCACCTTCAGTTCTTCCTGGTCAGGAACCCCGGGATCTTTCCTCTGGGAATTTGGTGATGGAACAACATCTGATCAAATGGAGCCGGAACATGTTTATTCTCAACCGGGTCTTTATTCTGTCCAGTTAACACATGGATCTGAATCATATGAAGAGAAGGTTATTGGAACAGATCTAATAGAGATAACTAAGGCAGTTGCCGCTCCGGTGGCTTCTTTTACTGCAGAACCTCTAACCGGATATGCTCCTTTAAATGTGCTCTTTACCAGTACATCCACGGGTTCTAGTTATAATTGGAAATGGAACTTTGGGGACAAAAAAACTGGACAGGGTGAGGCCATAACTCACACCTATACTAAAGCAGGTAATTATTCTGTTACTTTGAATGTTACTGGTCCACAAGGATCTTCTGGAGATATTTACACAGATTTCATTACCGTGCTCCCACCCAGGACTCCTCCTGAAGCAGATTTTATTACAGTAAACAGGACTGGGTCAGCCCCATTAGATGTTCAGTTTATAGACAGATCTAAAGGTGAGATAACTAAAACTCACTGGGAATTTGGTGATGGTAATGAATCAATGGAGAAAAATCCAGTTCATCAATACAACAATACTGGTATGTATACAGTTAAACTGAATGTTGAAGGACCAGATGGGATTGATTCAATAACCCGACAAGGATACGTCGTTGTCCGACCCTCAATTAATCCATTGGTTGCCCGTTTCCAGGTATCACCTTCATTAGGAAAAGCCCCATTAATAGTAGAGTGTACCAGTTCTTCTTCCGGAACAATCAACCGACTTCTTTGGGAATTCGGTGATGGAGCAGTATCTGAAGATAATAATCCAGTTCACCAGTATGTAAATCCAGGAACATATCTCCTTAAACTTACCGTATATGGAATGAATACAATGAGTTCAGCTGACCAGACAGTTACTGTTTTACCGAATGAAGCTACCGCTAACGATCAACCAGTACAAGGTAGAATTCTCCATCACTACAGGATTTTGTGAGATTTATTAAAACCTAATAAATCTCTTAATTTTTTTATTCGAAATAGTTCTATCAAAGATTTTTCCTAATGAATTTAATAAAGACTGATTCTTTTTTTCTCAAAATCATAAATTAAACATATCGCTTCAAAATGCAACAATTAAAAAGGTTATTTTTGGGAAGTTTTAGAAACAGGAATAGTATAATTTCTCAGTGAAATTCTAAAGTATTTAAAAATACAATTGATTATTGATTGCTGATATACTGAAATAATGCTACAACATCGTTCAGGTTAACCCGTCCATCACCACTAAAATCATAAACAATGTCATGCTTACCTGAACTGATAATATTCATAAGTACTACCACATCCTGAAGTTCCAGTCTTCCGTTCTGATTCAGATCTGATGTTTGAAGGACGGATAATACTGAATATTCCGCAGATAGAGGATGATAATCAATATTATGAGTATTCATAATGTATGCATTATCGCAAAAACCAGTAGAATCAACAGAACATATATCTGAATAACCCTGATTACGTGGGTCTCCCCAGTAATTTCCTCCGATTTTAATATCCGGGGATCCAATAATTGAATTATTCCAGGTATTACCCTGGTTGTTAGAGGTAAAGATAACATTTTCCACATTCTGGAAAAAATTGTTGACGAAATAATTTGATTGAGAATTGATGAGAACAAGACCCTTTTTTCCATTGTTTTTTACAGAGTTACTCATAATTTTCGATTCATTTGCCTGGATTATTACCCCTGTATCCGCATTCTGAACAAATGCATTATCCCTTATCTCTGCTGGTCCGTTTATTAATACTGATCCCGTATAATCATTTTTCAGAAATGAATTGTTCGAGAGAACAAGGTTTTTCGTGTCTGATATCAGACCGGCATATGTACATCCGGTAAATAAAGATTTTTCAATATGGATGTCAGATGAATTACAAATCGTCATACCTGAAGGCAATCGGGATTTTGCCCCAGTCATCTGTGACATGGAAATTTTTTCAATTATTCCGTCATGTGAGTTTTTTATGTATACTCCAATCGGGCTTTCCTGACCATACAAAGATTTTAGGGAAAATTTGCCGGTTTCAGAAAGGTAATAGCCACAAACGAGATTTCCTTCGGCATGTAATTGTGACAACTGAATTTTTTCTGAACCAAAATCCACCTTGATACCAATTCCATTATCCATAAAGTAACTATCACGAACATTAGTATTGTCACAGGCTGCAAGAATAATCCCGGCCCCGTTTTTAGAAAAAATCAAGTCGGATATCGTTAAATTTGATGAATTTACAGCAATTATCATCGCAGGATTATCACTAAGTCCAATTTTTCTGTTTTTTTCATTGGTCAGGTAGATGATTTTTCGAGAATTTATTAAATTTGTCTGATCTATTGAATGAATAAGGTATTCAATATCAGATGCAGAAATATCAAATCCAATGCGGTTATTATTTAGAGAATTTCCTGATAGAAACATATCTTTGGAATTACTAACAGACAATCCGATGGTATGATAATTTATTTGATTGTTAATAACTGAAGGATGAACAGATGATGAGATGTCAAGTCCGGTTCCTTTATTCTTTTCCAGTACACATCCGTAAATAACCAAATTATCACTATTACTGATACTAACTCCACTACCTGAGTTTATTGATATCGTATTATCTTTGATGGTAGTATTATCAGAATCCATGATACGAATTCCTGTTCCAGGATTAGACTGGATGTCAGAATCTATAATTGAAAATCCATGTGTTTTTGTAACAAATATTCCACCTGAATTAGATTTTCCTGATTTTCCATTTCCATGAACTCTGACATTTTGAAATTTCATGTCTTGTGAATCAGTTATTGATAATCCGTATCCTCCAGTTATGTCATTATTAGTATTTTTTATCTCACTATTAAAAATAAAAAAGGATGAACAGTTATTTAATTGAATACCTGCACGTAAATTTGATGATAGGATGATATCTTCAATCACACAATCAGAGACTCTCTCATATTGAATTCCGATATCAAAGGCCTGGAGGGTTATATTTTTTATAGAAATATTATGAATATCAGTTGTCGTACCGGAAATGTTGATTCCCGTTGTACCAGTAGAATAATTACCTCCTATAGTGTTTCCCATTCCATCCAATCTGACATCAGAAGAAGTGATTACTATTGATACAGATTCTGCATCATCTGATATATTTAACATATAATTACCAGGTTTATCAATAATAACCGGAAGTGTAGATATGATAAAAGGGCTATCAATCTCTTCTGCTTTTTCATGTTGATAATTATCAGCAATAACGAAATTTCCTGGAAAAACCAGAATGATGAATCCTATTATTACGAATAAAATTACATGATTTTTAAGAGATATTGATGTCAGCCCCATATATCTATTAATCTTATATTTCTCTTACCATAAAAAGATCAGATATCTTAAGTGTCCCTTTAATCTGGATCTAAAAAATTTATTCTTTACATATTATAAAAAACGTCTTACTACCAGATCATTTTCTTTTTTTCGCATCTCATTAATCATAGTAAATCAAAAGAACTAGAGATGAATGAGCTGCAGGACTGGTTTGCATATAACACATTTCGGCCAGGACAGGAAGATATGCTCAGGAAAGCAGCAGAAACTGCCAGTTTAGGGGGAGTTTTACTTATTGATGCTCCCACAGGTTCAGGCAAATCTTCAGTTGTATCAGCATTACTTTCCCAGAGAAAAGACAGACAAATAATTATTGCGGTCAGGACCATTTCTCAACTAACCACATATATCCGCGAACTTGAACTTATCCGGAAAAAACAACCAGGTCTAAAATTTTCCTATCTGGTTGGAAAAGGTTCCATGTGCCCTCTTGGGGGAACAGGAGATATTTACAGAAAATGTGAATCGGTAAAAGCTTTTTCCACCGCTTTAATTCGTGAACGGGCAGATCGTGGATCACTGGATCCTTCCAGGGATAAACAAATACTAAAACAAATACAAAAGAATGATCCAGACCATCCACTCATATGTCCATTTTTTATCAGAAGCAGAATTGCAGTACCTAATGAAAAAAGTGGAGGATTCCGTCTGGTTCCATCAGAACAATGTAAGAAATTATCCGGAAGAGTAATTGATAAATGTATCAGACCTGATTCTTTAAAAGAATCGTGTAATGGTGTTTGTCCTTACGAGGTGATGACACAAGCTTCACTTCAGGCTGATGTATTGATTTGTAATTATCACCATATCATGGATGATCAGATACGTGAGCAATTATATCTAAACCTTCAAAAAGAACCTGGAGACATCCTGCTACTCATCGATGAAGCCCATAATTGTGGAGATGTTATGCAGGACATCATGTCTGTAAGTCTTGATAACCGGGCTCTGGAACAGGCTGATCATGACATTTCATCTCTCAAACGTGATATAAAAGATCTGGAAGCTATCAGACGTCTGTTACCTGGAATTCGTAAGTTTCTTGAGGGGCTACGACGTTCCGCAGAATCAGAAGACTGGTTTGATCCCCAACTCTTTAGCAGGATGATTCTCCGTGAATCCTTTTACAATACCATGGAGGAAGTGGTCGACGATCTGATGGATCTTGCTGAATCTATAAAGGAAGCAAATAGTAAAAGAGGGGATTATCGTACTACCGGAATAGAACGGCTTTCTGCCTTTTTATACCGACTCCACAACTCCGGCAGCAATCCTGCTTACCTGACCCTTTTCAGAAAAGATAATGAAAATATCTATCTTGAAGTAAGGAATATCGATCCTTCTCCTGCACTCTCAACACTGGCAAGAGATCATTTTTGCTCGGTTTACATCTCCGGAACCCTGACTCCCCTATCAAGTTATCAGAAATTATATTTTAGAACACTTCCTATGAATTATCCCATATCATTATTCTCCTTACCAAATCATTTTCCACAAAAAAACCGGTTACTTCTTGCGACTTCTGATATTACATCAACTTTTTCCCAAAGACAATCTAGTGAGAACACCAAAGGAATTGTATCATATATCAGGAATTTTAATAAACTTCCAGGAAATCTTGCAGTTTGGTTCCCTTCGTACCAGATGCTCGAAATGGTAACAAAAGAGACTGAAATGTATATGAACGAGAGGGAAGTGTTTATCGAGCCCCGGGATAGTAGCGAAGCAGGCTCTTTGCTTTCAAGATTTATGGATCTTCCCAGAATCGGACAAAAAGGAATTCTTTTTGCAGTATGCGGGGGGAAATTTTCTGAAGGACTGGACTACCGGGGAGAAATGCTGACTGGAGCATTGGTGGTTGGCCTCCCACTTGCACCCTGGAACCAGGTCAGGCAGATGATTATGCAATATTATACACGCCAGTATGGAGATGAAGGGAAATTTATCGCTTATACTCTCCCCGCGTTAAACAAGGTGCTTCAGGCTCTGGGAAGAGTTCTCCGGACTCCTGAAGATCATGGTGTTCTTATTATAGGAGAAAACAGGTTTTTGGATCAATCAATCAGGGATAGACTTCCAGAATGGATGCAACAGGAGATACAGGAAGTGACGGTGAATTCATTCCCATCGGTTATAAAAGGATGGAAATAATGGAAGGTTCTCTTAAATTTGGTCTGTGGTTTGTATATATCAGATGGAATTCTGAATGTGAAGTAAGTAGAGTCAGGTTTATAAAATCAGAAATATCCGGACCTGTACCAGTTTCATTATCCCGTTTTCTTGCAGGTAAGGCAATGGATATAAAACCTCTTACAAGTATTCATCAACACCAGGAAGGAATATATGGATCGATATACCGAGAGGTAGCTCATATTCCATATGGAGAGACAAGAACATACAAGGAGATTGCCGAAATTTTAGGGACCGGACCCAGGATTGTTGGTATGGCCATGAAACGAAATCTGACACCAATAATAATTCCATGCCACCGGGTAGTCTCTTCACATGGTATCGGAGGTTTCACTCCGGATATTACAATAAAAACTGACCTTTTGAATCTTGAATCACGGGTTAAAAAAACCCTGAAAATCCCAGCGGAACAAAGCAAATGAGAACAGCGGTAATATTAGTGGGAGGGAATGCAACCCGGGCAAACGGACAACCAAAATGCCAGTTCATGTTAGGGGATAAATCATTTCTGGTAAAACAAATCGAAGAATTACGACTCTGTACTGATGAAATCATTGTTGTTGCCCGCGACCAGGAACAGATAAAAAATCTCCCGAAAATCTCCGGCATAATATATGTACATGATATCAGGAAAGGACAGGGACCATCAGGGGGTATTCATGCAGGAGCGGTTAATGCACGAGCGGAATATTTTTTTGTGACTGCGTGCGACATGCCATTTCTATCATGTAAAGTAATATCATTCCTTTTTGACCAGGCATCCGGGTACAATGCTGCAGTTCCAGTATGGGATGATGGCAAATATGAACCATTATGTGCCGTATATTGCAGGAGTGCTGTTCATAATTTTTATAATGATAAACACATCCGTCGATTGAGTTTTCTTGTTGAAGGAATACAATCACGACTTATTCCGGTCAGCAGAATACAGGCAATCGACGCCGAAAGGAATGTATTTCTAAATATTAATGATCTTACATCACTCTCACATATTCAAAAAGATTAAATGTGGGATATTCTTCCTGAGACTATTCCAGCATACCGTTTTAAATCATTAAAGGGTACCGGGGGAACAGAATAACTGGAAAGTTGGATAAGGTAACTTCCTTGTTTGAATATCACTCCAGTTTTTCGTATAGATTCAAACCCATATCCTTCATCTCCGGCAATTAAAGTGATTTGTGACTCTCCTGCATTCGTCTTTTTCGTTTGCAGATAGGCATCACCTGCTTCCTGTACCGTACTAAAACGGGAAATGTCCTGAGAAATCTTGGTTCCTGAAGAAGGAATATGATATATGGAACTATATCGGCCAGGTGTATGGATCAGGTCACCTATTCTCTCCCATCCGGATCCAAGGTCCTGTTTTGTTAAAAAAACATCAGGGATAAGGGCTGACTTTTTTTTCTGATCTTCGATGAGATCTGATACTTCTGAATACATGGAAAGTGATGATGCATCAACCGGAATTTTTATCTTGATGTCAGCAGAAATTGCGTCACCCATGAAATCAAACTGAAACTTACCAGCTCTACGAATTGCAACGGTCTTATTGGTCAAACTATAAATTTTACCATATCCTTCACGGATAATTTCCTGTTTGGTATCAAGGTCATATATACGCATCTCGAACCAGGCATCCTGTGAGGGCCGGACTTTCGTATATTTTACCGTCCCTTCTTTATCTCCTGTTCTTTTGTATACTTCCTGTTCATCGGTTACCATCCGGGGATAAAAACCTAGTTCAATATAGAGGGGAGGGGTGGTTAATTCATATGCATATGCGGTTGCATTCTTTGAAAAGTTTTGTTTTGTGATATTATGTATGATAACATACTGTCTTTCAGTAGTAGAAACAGGACGATTGTAGGGTAGGTATGATACTGTCATTTCCGGTTGTAATTTTTCATAATCCATGGGAGTAACCTGAACAAATGATTCATTTGGGGTAGGAGGAACTACAACTGCGGGATCTAATGCATCATGAATTATCTGGTCTTTTGAAGACTCATTGACTCTCTGGGTGGCAGAACTATCCTGACCATCGACTACATCCTTTATATCTCCATCTGTCCCGATACCAAATGAATCAGTTTTTATCTCTCCTGAAGGCGGAGTAACTTCAACACATCCGGTAAAAAGGGTGATAAATATCAGTGAAATTATTACAGGTATACAAAATAACAGATTATTATCATACATAATGTATTCATACGACTGCCAGAATTATCTACTTGACCGTCACCTGCATAATGTGCAACTTTCCGTGAGATTCATATCATAATAAATGAAATCAGGATGAACAGATGAAGTACCTGAATATCAGGATGTGGGGGCCTTTTTACATTGTTGGTGTACTTCTGGTACTTTATTTTATGTGGACGATTGAAGAGATTCGACCACAGGGCATTGCATTGTTTATCGGAACCTTACTCATTCTTGTTATCGTAGGCTTTAATTTCTATGTTATGTACAATGAAATTAAAGCGCATGAAGATAAAACTGATAAAAATCGTGAATTATCCGGATTAGAACCAATCCCCAAAAAAAAGGGATTTCTAAAAAGGGAAAAATAAGTTCAGATTTTTTTAAATATTTTTAACAAGGGTTTATAAGGTTTAAATAAAGATTCCACATCTTTTGACATATATTCAGACATTCCCATGATATAATACCCTTCTTTTCCAAGACTGTCATGTACCAGTTTTACCAAGTCTTTTTTCTGTTGTTCGTTAAAGTAAATTGTAACATTCCTGCATGACACGACGTCAAACATACGGGCTACTGGAACACCTTTCATGAGATCATGGGATTGAAAACGAACCATGTTTTTGATATGGGGTTTTACAGAAAATTTTCCATCCGGTGTCTTATCAAAATGCCTGGTTATCTGGTTCTCACTTAAATTTTCGAGAGCATTTTTATCGTAAACTCCCGCTTTTGCTTTTTTGAGGATTTCTTCATCAATATCTGTTGCAGTGATAACTCCGTTCAATATGATTCCGGGTTTTGAAAGCTCATGAAGAAGTATTGCATACGTATAAGGTTCTTCACCAGATGAACATCCTGCGCTCCAGATTTTTATTGTTTTTTTCTCATGGAGGATTGTGTTGAAAATTTCTTTACCTACAAGGTTGAATACATCTGGATCACGATGAAACTTTGTTACATTGATAGTGAGCGCATTTCGTAATTTTTCTTCCTCTTCTGGGTGGGTTTTCAGGTACTGATGATACTCTACAAAATCTTTAGAACGTGTAGAATTCATCCTTGACAGGAGTCGGCGTTTAATGTAATCCTGTTTATAACTGGTCAACTGAATATTCAAACGTTTTTGAACATCCTGTATCAATTCCGGTAGTCCTTTCTCACTTATCTTTGGAACATTGATTTGAGGAAAAACTGGAATTACTGTTTTCTTATCCATAATAATCAAAAAAATTTGGTTCGGATGATCAGTTAAATCCGGCTAAACGGCTGATAATTTCTTTCATGTCAAGCCATATCACCAGGTTGTCTCCTTTCTCTTCACCTTCACGCTTATCTATGAGATCATCGTGTGTTACTTTAATGATACCCTTTATTCTGGTATTAATTCTCGTATTAATTTCATCACCCAGAGCAGTCACCTGCTTAACTGCAATTTCTGTGACACTTCTTACATTATCAACAATAATACCGATATGTTCTCCTCGCGCTGCATCAGATGGGACAATAATGATTTTTTGACCGGATCTGTCTTTTTTCAATCCTTCTCCAAGGAGAATACCTAAGTCTATAACGTGAGTAACTTCACCGCGAAGATTTATGATACCAATAATGTGAGGTGGAGTTTTGGGAAGAGGAGTAATAGGAAGCATCTCCACAACCTCCCTTACCATACCAATATCCATGGCGTACCTGCCTCCTGACAATTCAAACTCAACTATATCTATCTGATTTGAAATGTCATCTAACACCTGCATGGATGGTGTGTTTACATTCGAAAGGTTTGCTCTGGTTTTTGCCAGCTCTTTTTTGATGTCTTCAAATTGTACAGTTATTTCGGTGAGTTTTTCATATGTGGCTGTGTTATCGATAAAAAATATACAACGGTTTTTGGGATTATCAGGATTTGGAATGGTCACGATGTGGTAATACTTAGTGCCGGATGGAAAAACCATTTGGAATATTTGAGTATCATCTAACGATACCTGGTTTATATGAGATATGAGAGTTCCTACACACTCAGATAAATTATTTTCAGATAATCCGGTCCAATTCCTAAAAACTGAATTAATGCGGATGATTTGCGTTCCATCATATTCAACCAAAGGAACAGGAGTTAATGAAAATGACAAGCCTGATTCCGTACACAATGCCGGTTCTGACTTTTGCTGAACCAACACTTCATTTTTAACCGTTATCTGAGGTTCCTTTGAAACCGGGAAAGATGGTTCTTCTTTGTCTGTTGACTGAAGAATAAGAATATATAATGTCGGACAATCTGGATTATTCGAAATAACAAGGCCTGAATAACAGATTGACCCAAATGGTGATTCTACGCAAATTTTTTCTGTGAGAACAGATATCTGGTATGGAATTTGACTAACATCTGGAATTTTAAGACCAATGTCTGAAAGGGTCTGACCATTTAATAACTCTGCTGAAACTCCGATAAGTTCAGAAAGGCTTTCATTAGCGAGGATGATTGAACCATTTTTATCAAAAAGAACGATTGGAGATGGATTAATATCAATAAGAGTTTTGGTAAATGTATCTGGAGTTAGTGGATTATAAGTGCCAGATACCGGTAATCCAGGGTCGGTTTTTTCTTCTGATTCATCCTCATCAGGAACTGCTGATAATAGGAAATAGTTTGTATTATCAACCTGAACAGGATCCAGATTAATCCATATCTTTATTTCACTATTGTCCAGACGTGTTATTGTTGTCTCAAAATCATTTTTTATACCTGATGAATTTACTTCCTCAAAAAAATCTTTCAGTTCAGCAGAAAATCCACAGCTTCCGAGATCCCGTAAATGGACATCCTGATACGCACGACCAAGCAGTAACAGGAGTGCATCATTGACAAATTGAACCGTATTATATTGATCAATTATTGCTGTAGGGATGAGAACTTTTTGCAGAGCCTGGCGGAATATTTCAGGTAATATTTTAACCGTTACTATATCGTCCGTTACACCCTTTTCAGGAATCAAGAGTATTAATGAACTGGCTTCATGGTCAAATGGTACGATTGGTGGATTGAGAGTAATTATGGTATAAATAATTCCGTCAGGAGCAGAAAATGAATTTTCTATAGGGATATATTTGGAAAGCGGTGGAAATTGCCTTGTAATTTCACTCCTTTCTACAGAGAAAATTGCACAGAAAATATCATTTGCATCAAGAATCTTGAGGTCTTTTCCGACCAAAACCATGGGTATGGAATGGTATTGAAAAATTTCCAGGGCCCGGTCAAACTCTGTATGTGCTGAAATGAGATCTGACAGATAGGTTTCATGTTCCTTTTTTATTGATGCATGTTCTTCCTGGATACTTTGAATTTCCTGTAATATTTTCTTACATTCATTAGTTTTTTCCCCGATTAGCTCTGCATCGTCTTTTAACCGGTTTAAAACCGGAATAAAAATTTCTGGTACGGGGGGATAATCACCATTGGAGTAGTTAACAATGGTTGAAACAAAAGATTCCAGTTCTTTTTGAGAAAATTCAGATTTTACTAGGGTATCTTTTGGATTTACCGCGAATAATCCCCTTCTTCCGATCTGATTATCCTGCTCATTATTCATCATGCACCCCCTGGTTTTAACGTATCAATTATTTGTGATGCAGCTTTAAATCCCTGAACTGCAGGATCGTCCGGAGCAAGAACAATCAGCGGTATTCCTTGTTTATTGGATTGTGATATCTCTTTTCCTTCATGAACAATTACAACTTCAGGAATTTCCACTCTTATCCGTGTTTCAAGTTGTGTTCTGATCTCATTGAGAGAATCTATATTATGATTTTTTTTCAGTCCGAAAAAATCATATATTTTTTCAGATAATGTTTCAGGTTTACCAAGTGGCGCTCCCCACCGGTTAAGAATCGCCAGACTGATCCGGACTTTTTTTCCAAGAATTTCAGATATGTCCTGTATTATCATGGTAAGGTGATCATAGCCTGCAATTGCAAAAGTATCAGGTGAAAAAACCATTACTAAATGATCAGCGGCAATCATTCCATTCATCATAAACTGTCCAAGAAAAGGAGGAGTATCAATAAGAATATGATCATAACGGTTCTTTATCTGGTTAATTCCAGTTGAAAGAATGTAATACCGGTCAGGATTCTGATATAATACTGCTTCAGCACCAACAAGGTCAAGGTGAGATGCAATAAGGTCGACTCCGGATATTGTTTTAATAATATAATCTGATAGGAGTGTTCCAGACTTGCTATCCGAACAATGAGAGATATAATAGTGATAGATATTTTTTTGAACGGATTCTGGATATACACCAAGACCAATTGTTGCATTCGCCTGGGGATCGGTATCAATAACCAGAACCGATCTTCCCATTTGTTTTAGAATTCCTGCAACCTGAAGACAAGAAGTCGTTTTTCCTGTTCCACCTTTATGATGGATAAATGCAACAGCAGTGATAAGCTCCTCCTTTAATTATTACAATAATCAGGATATTTCTATATATATCTGAAGTTTATAATATATTTCCCTGCATTATAATTTCTAAATTCTTTCTTTTTCTTTCCATTATCAATCTAGATTTTTTAATATTTACTGATAGCATATCATTTTCTCTATAAACACCGAAATAATTCTGAGAGGGAGAGTGCGGCTGACGGTAGCGCAATATATGCGTAGCTGAGGAAAGTCCCTCCACCTACCGGGTACGCAGCCCTGTTCATTCAGGGGTGGTGAGAATCACGGCAATGGACCAGAAACGATACAGAATGTCCGGAGTTATGATGCAGAAGTGCAGAACTGAGAAGGACATCACTGATGAAACGGCGAATCCCTGCGGGTGCAAACCGAAACAGGGCATATAAACAACCCGGTGTTTGCCCGGGTTCGGTGCTTAGCTGAATGCCGCAATGAACAGAAGGGGGCTTACTCCTCCCACTCATTCTCATAGTAAGATTCAGGTAGATCACAACGCTATTGCTATACATGCATTCTGATTCTTCCAGAACTGGATACCGGTTTTTAAAAGAAACAATACTTCAGGACTCATTACCATCGCAAAGTAAGGAACCTACGACGAGGATTTGTGGGGTATGTGAACCAGACCAGGTATTAATTCCACTGCCAACACCAGATGCTATTCCGCTAGATCCTGTATTATTATGGGATACTCTTGATAATCGCCACACTATTCGTGATTATTCTGATGACGAACTGCATAAATGGGAATTATCCATTCTTCTTCATTACACTCAGGGAGTCAGGGAAAAAAATGGACCCTCTCATTTTAGAACAGTTCCATCAGCCGGTGCATTGCACCCCTTTGAAACACGCATTGTCATCAACAGGGTAAGTGGAATACCCCCGGGGATCTACCGGTATCTACCCCTTGATCATGCACTAGTACAGGAAACATGTCATTCAGGAGATCATCTCTCAATTGCAAAGACCTGTAAAAAACCCTCTCTTGTATCCGAATCAGCTGTTACATTTATCTGGACTGCAGTTCCGGAACGAATGATCTGGAAATTCGGCCAGCGGGGCTGGAGATATCTTTTCATTGAAGCCGGGCATATCTGTCAGAACCTGTATATCACAGCAACCGGTCTACATCTTGGAATATGTGCTATTGGTTCGTATAATGAAAATGATATCCACTGTATTCTGGGAATAGATGGTGAAACAGAATTCTGTATATATATGGCTTCGGTAGGAAAAAAGAAGTAGGTTATACTTTCATAGTGGGAGAACGGATAGGAATACCTCTCTTCGCGAGGTATTCTTTTACCTGTGCCACAGTCATTTCTCCATAATGAAATACACTAGCCGCAAGGACCGCATCAGCCTTCCCTGATACTAATCCCTCATAAAAATGCTCTAATGTTCCGACACCACCAGATGCTATTACCGGTATGCCAACATTTTCTGATATTGCAGCAGTAATCGGGATATCAAATCCTTCTTTTGTTCCATCGGTTTCCATGGAAGTGAGCAGAATTTCTCCCGCTCCGCGTTTTTCAACTTCCATTGCCCATTTCAGGGCGTCAATTCCCGTAGGTTTGGATCCGCCATAGGTTACAACTTCATACCAGCATGAACTCCCATCAGGAAGTGAAATAAGCGATTTATCTTCACAATTTTCTGTCCGGCGTTTAACATCAATAGCAGTTACAATACACTGGGTACCAAATGCACGGGCAGCCTCTGATATTAAATCAGGATTCTCTACTGCGCTGGTATTCATTGATACCTTATCAGCCCCGGCACGAAGAGTCTTTTGAACATCTTCAATAGAACGTATACCTCCTCCAACCGTTAAGGGAAGGAATAATTCATCTGCTGCTCTTTGAATAACTTCCAAAATCATGCCGCGTTTTTCTTTCGATGCCGTGATGTCCAGGAATACTACCTCATCAGCCCCCTGTGTGTTATACCGGCATGCTAATTCGACAGGATCTCCTGCATCTCTTAAACCCAGAAAATTCGTTCCTTTCACTACCCGTCCATCTTTTATGTCCAGGCAGGGTATGATCCTCCTTGTAAGTCCCATTACAATACTGCTTGAACGGGGAACCAGATGAGAGTTATGGAGAGATGATTTATGAAAAGCATGCAAACAATTAGGAAATAATTTGTGAATTTTGAGGTAACCATGGATTCAGGAAAATTAAAAATCGATTGGGCCCGCCAGTATATGCCAGTTCTTACAGAAATATCCAGCAGATTCAAAAAAGAACAGCCATTTGCAGGCAAAGTAATTGGTATGGCCCTTCATGTTGAAGCAAAAACAGCAAATCTTGTTCAGACATTACGCGATGGTGGTGCAACTGTTCATATAACCGGATGTAATCCGTTATCAACTCAGGACGATGTTGCAAAAGCACTCAGCAAAGAATCGGGTGTTTTTTGTTATGCAAAAAGAGGATGTTCGGTTGATGAATATTATGATGCGATAGATGCAGTTCTGGATGCACAACCGGTCATCACGATTGATGATGGCATGGATCTGATTCACCGCCTTCACACGGCGCGTCAGGATGTGCTCCCTGTAGTGATTGGCGGATGTGAAGAAACAACTACCGGAATTCACCGGCTTCGAGCCATGGCTTCAGAAGGAAAATTGAAATTTCCAGTTATTGCTGTGAATGACACACCTATGAAACATTATTTTGATAATGTTCATGGTACTGGTGAGAGCGTACTTACCGCAATTATGGCTACAACTAATTCATTGATTGCTGGTAAATGGATTGTTGTTGCAGGGTTTGGATATTGTGGACGTGGACTTGCAAGGAAAGCATCTGCATTAGGTGCAAAGGTGATAGTAACTGAGATTGATCCACGTCGAGCTCTTGAAGCATTCATGGAAGGTTTTCATGTAATGTCGATGCATGATGCAGCACATATCGGTGACATTTTTATCACAACCACAGGGAACAGGGATGTAATAACCGGGAAACACATGGCATTGATGAAATCCGGTGTTATTCTCGCCAATGCCGGTCACTTTAATATTGAAATTGATGGTAAGTGGCTCCATGATAATGCACAATCTATTGAGGAGCGGGATGGAATCCATTCATACCATATTGGTGATAAAATAATTCATCTGCTTGCAGAAGGCAGGCTTGTAAATCTCGCAGTTCCAAAAGGAATGGGACATCCAATAGAAGTAATGGATCTTTCATTTGCCGTGCAGGCACTTAGTGCAGAATATCTGGCACGAAACTATTCAAAATTAGAATCAAATGTTCACGATGTACCAGATGAAATTGATAGGGCTGTTGCATCATATAAACTGGCTTCTTTAAACATTTCTATAGATTTACTCTCAAAAGATCAGGAAGAGTACATGGAAAGCTGGGATATGGGAACCTGAGTTTTAATGAACAAATTTTCCCTTGAGTGATGCTGCAATCTTCGTATCAAGGTTTGCTGCTTTCTGAAAACACACAAAAGCCTCTCTTTTTAACCCGGCATCTTCAAGTATAACACCCTTATTCAGTAACGCTCCCACATGCTTAGGGTTCAGTTTAAGAGTCATATCATAGCACTGTAAAGCTTCATGATGCCGTATCAGATCAGAGTAGATTAAACCCTTATGGTACCATGCCGAAGCAAAAGCAGGATTTATTCCTGTCGCCTGTGTAAATGATTCAAGAGCTTCATAATACTGTTCCTTCTGCCGGTGAATTAGCCCTTTGTTGAAAAAGGCCTTTGCATGGAATTTATTCAATTCTATTACTTTATTGTATGATTGCAGTGCTTCATCAAGAACCTTAGATTTATGAAGAATAAGACCCCTGTTAAACCAGGCTTCAACATTATGAGGATTTTCCCTAATTGCATACTCATAATAATCCAGAGCATCAAGATGCCTTTTAAGTTTATGCAGACATAATGCCCGGTTTTTCATTGCATCAGGATGTTTTGAATTAATTTTTAACGCATTATCATAACATTGAAGTGCTTCGTCAAATTTACCAAGACGATAAAAGCAAAATCCACGAAGACTCCAGGTGTCAGGATTCCATTTATCAAGGAGAAGACTTTTTTTGGTTGCTGCAAGGGCTTCTTCTAACTTTTTCATTTTTAAAAGCAGATCTGCTCTTGCAAGCCACACACTTACTTCACGAGGTTGAATTTCCAGAAGTTTTCCTGAACTCTGAAATGCTTCCTGAATGCGGTCCATCCTGATTAAACTGCGAATTTTGTAAAGCCATGCTGAAAGATTTCGTTTATCCAGTTCAAGGACTTTATCAAAAGCATTGAGTGCTTCATAATATGATTTATCCTCAAACAGGCATATCCCCCTGAATAATCGAGGATTTAGATCTTTTGGACTTAACTCTATTGCCAATTTAAAGGACTGACCTGCTTCATTATATCTTTCCAGGTTTTTCAGGCAGTATCCTTTGTATATTAACGCACGAAGATGGTTTTTATCATTTTCGATAACCTTGTCAAAACAGATAAGTGCTTTATCATCTTCCTGTAAATGGTATAAGCAATACCCTTTAAATAGCCATGCTCGTATCTGAAGAGGGTCATCTGCTAGTACTTTATTAAAACACTCAACAGCCTCCCCAAAATCTTTTCGATTATGGTGAATGAATCCTTTGTATAGCCATGAAAGAGTCAGATCTGGTTGAATTGTCAGAGATTTCTCAATAAAAGGATATGCTTTTTCAAACTCACCTGCATGCACGAGATTAACTGCAGTAACATAGCAAACGTTCCCTAAATCTTCCTGGGATAAGAATTGTTCTGATGATTTCTCTTCCTCGATCTCCTCAGCTGATTCTTCAGAAATTTCTATTGCTTCTATTTGTTCATTGGTAATCAGGGTATCAAGAACCGTTCCCGTAGCAAATACTTCATCTTCAGGTTTTTCAGTTACAAAATTTTCTGATCCGTTATTATTAGTAGTATCTTCATCTGTTAATTCCGAATCTGAGGACACTGGTTCTTCTGCATTTGCAATGGCAGTTGCAATCTCCTTAACTTTGTTTGTTACAACAACTTCATTCGGTTCATTTTCGGTTGTTTCAACAACGATTAAACTCTTTTCTAGTACTGTAGGTTTTTTCAGTTCTGTTGGTTTTTCTGGTTCAGATAAATCATTATCAGGATTTTCAGAATCCGATTGATTAAATGACGAAATATCCCGGGTCAAAAAAGCCACCATCTCTTCATACTGCTGAGATGATATCTCTCCTTTTGCAAATCGTATCTGTAAGATTTTTATGGGATCTTCATCTGACATTCAAACACCCGGTAACAAATCTATAAAAAAATACCCCATATAAATTATCCGGATGTCTATATATTCGTTGCAGAAACACGTGTTCTGACTCCTGAAATAAGGTTGTACGCAGATTTTTTATCATTCCACCTGACCCTGACGTTTCGAACCGCTATGATTTCTCCATATTCCGCTTTATAAATATAGTTAATCTCATCATGTTTTAAAGATCGAGGGATAATAAAATATGTCTTTGAATAACTTGCACCATCACAAATCAGGAATACTGCAAAATTCCTGTCACCAATATCTTCTGACATTTTTGCTCCGGTAATATCTACCCATCCTCCCAGGTGCTCTTCAAGATAATTAAGTGGAGTAAAACTATTTTTTAGCTGAACCGGAATATTTTCAGGAATTTTTCTTTTCGTGAAAATTGCATAGGAAAATTTTATATCAGTATTTATGAACCGATATCCTTCATTCTCTCCAGCTAATTTTTTCATCAGGGCGGTAGGAATAATTGGTGAAAGTTCAATAAAAGACCAGCACGATGAATAATTGCATTCTCCCTCATAGAGGTGAGGACAGGGTGCGTATAAAAACAAACCAGATTGCTTTAAGAATTCCTGTATCTTCCTAAGTTCTATAGAATGTCTTAATTCTGCCGGTTCTATAATAATTAAAAGACCATCATCCGAGAGATATTTGACATAATTTATAAGTATAGATGCTTTTTGTTGAACAGAAAGATGAGATAATTCTGCAAGGACATTCTGGCATGAAATAATCGTAAAGGAATCCTGGATTGTACAATCATTGCATGTGATATCACAAGCTTTAATCAGACCAGTTGTAATGTTAGATGATCCCTTGATAAATTCTGTAACCAGATAACGGAATGCCTCTAAAAATTCTTCTGATTTTTCTATTGCATGAATTTTTAGCCGCCCTTTTTTCCTCTCCTTGTAAAACCAGATAGTTGCCAGAGGAACAATACCCGGGCCTGTACCCAGGTCCAGAAGTGAAACGACATTCGGAAGAATTCCTTTCTTATCTAAATATTTTAGAATATACCTGAATTGGACTAAATATACCGGTGCATGGTATGCAAGGTATGCAAAAACATCATATCCTTTATCATACCTGGTATGAGGACTAGTATTCCAGTACCCAGCTTTTTGTGTTTGCACTGCCTGCCGAATTTTTTTTATTGTAGTGGGTGAATCAACAGGATTTCCAGTTTTATATTCAAGATATTCTTGGATGAGACGTTCCATACGCGATGGAATTTTTTGTCCAGCAGATTTTTTTAAAGAACTCTTTTTTTGAATATCCTGGTTTTTTCTAACGGGTTTAAGTAAAGATCTATTATCTGAAGGTTTTTTCCGGTTAATTTTTTTAACATACGGTTCTTTCTTAGCCATTTATACATCTATCCGAAATTCTCTTTTTTATCCAATCCAAGCCATCATAACGGAGATAATAAACGAGCATATAATATAGTCATACCAACAATATCCCAACTATATGGATCCTGTGCAAGGTCTGAGTATAGATACTACAACATCTGGACTTATGGTAGTCGATGATGATGAAGATATCCTCTTTACAATTAATTCTCTTTTTAAAAAGAGACCATTTCCGGTATTTCTTGCTCATTCCGGGCAGGAGTGTCTGGATTACCTGGAAAATGGATTCAAAGGCGTTATTCTCATGGATATCATGATGCCAGGTATGGACGGATGGGAAACAATACAACAGATTGTTAATAAAAAACTGATGCACGATCTGATAATTTCAATGTTTACTGCAAAGGATATTCCGGATACTACGTTGGATCATCTGAAAGAATATGTTTTTGATTATATTACCAAACCATTTGAACCAGAAAACCTCATCGCGCTGGTTGATGATTACCTGACGATGTTATCCTGATATGGATTAAACCATGCATTTTATAATTATTGGATCATCTACAGGAGGGCCCAGGGTCTTGTTTGATATATTTTCAGGAATTCCTGCTCTTCCCGTAACTATCATAATTGTTCAACACATGCCATTTTCTACGACACCAAGGTTTGCAAAAAGATTATCTCAGTTATGCAGGATGAACGTTATAATTCCATCTGATGAAGAACTAATAAAACCGGAATCTCTCTACATAGCCCCAGGAGATAATCACCTTATTATTAAAGATAATCAAAAAATACTGCTTACATCAACAGAAAAGGTCAATTTTGTTCGACCTTCCATAGATGTGACGATGCTATCCTTAAGACAGGATTCACGATATCAATATACTGGTATAATTTTATCGGGTATGGGCTGTGATGGTGCTGAAGGTCTGGCATTCATGAAAAATTTGGGAGCAAAAACAATTGTTCAGGATCCTGAAACCTGTATAATTAGAAGTATGCCAGAATCAGCCATAAGATTATCAAATATTGACAAAATTTTACACCCTCTGGAAATCCGGTCTTTTTTGTTAAGTCTGAAATAAAAAGTTATTCCTGAAGAGTAAATAACTCTATCTCTCTTTGCATATTCCCAACAGCTGCATTAATGAGATCGATAATTTCATTGATCTGAGATACTACTGCAAGAGCTTCCTCACTAGTTGCTGATGATTGGGTTGCATCATCAGCAGTCTTTTTAACAAGTGAACTCATTTCATTAGCACTGGCAGTTATTTCCTCAAATGAGGCCGCCTGTTGTTCAGTTGCCTGGGCTATTGTAAGCATTTTCTGGTTAATAGTATCAACAGCACTGGTAAGTTCAGTAAAAACATTCAGGGTATCAGATAATGCACCATTTCCTTCTTTTACTGCTTTCCCTGCAGCTTCTATTGCATGAGCTGCATCATCGGATTTTCGTTCAAGGCCCATGATCATATCAGTAATAGATTCTGCTGAAGCACGTGATTCCTGTGCAAGTGCTTTTACTTCAGATGCGACAACTGCAAACCCTCTTCCCGCTTCTCCAGCTCTTGCTGCCTCGATAGCGGCATTAAGTGCCAAAAGATTGGTCTGGTTGGCCAAGTCAGTTATGATATTAACAATTTTTCTAATCTGATCCATCTCATTTCGAATGGCTCCAATAATCTGTTCAACTTCAGATGATGACCTGGTAATACTAACCATTCCTTTATCTGCCTCGCCGGCATGCTCTGTTCCTTTTTTTGCCAGAATGTTTGCATCTTCACTTAACCTTGCCACGGAATCTGCATTCACTGAAATTTCACTGACCATAACAGTAAGATCTGCCATCGCGTGGAGAACCTGATCTATTCCATCTTCAGCCTTTGAAGCATTTGTTGAGGTTTCGTCAGCATTTTGAGCAATTTCCTTTGCCCCTCTGCTAACGTCCTCCACACCGTAATGGGCAGTACTTGCATGTTTAGATAAAGATTTTATCTCTTCAAGCAGTATTTTAATAGTTTTAGAGATATCGACCCCGATAACATTTAAAGAATCGCGGAATTCAGCAAATTCTCCCTGAACTACTATTGAAGGATTGAAAGATGTTGAAAGATTACACTTTGCATATTCACTAGATACTCTCATTGCTTCCTCAATAGGCTCGACAAAGGCATCCAATGTCTTATTAATTCCTTCAATGAGAAGAGCATATGAGCCTTGTTGTCTTGAAATATCTGCCCTGACATGTAATGTTCCTGCCTGTGCAGATTTGGCAAGCATCATTACATCTTCTTCGAGCAATGATATTGCTTCAATACACTGGTTCAGATTGTTTTTTAACTCGTTAAAGTCACCATGATAATCTTCAGTAATCTTTGGGGGAAGATCTCCTTTACTTATTCTGTCAATGTACTCAGCTGCGAGATTTAATGGACTGATATAAATATCCAACATTTTATTGATATTTTGTATCATTCCACCATGATATCCGGAATATTTTGATGGATCTGCTCTCACATCCAGTTTTCCTTCCATTCCTGCCTGTGTAAGCATCAGGATATCTTCCCCACGCAATTGAATAACATCAATGAGGGTATTCAGGTTATTTTTGATCTCGTTGAAATCTCCCTTATATTCTTCAGAGATTTTCGGAGGGGTGTCTCCCTTGCTGATTCTGTCAATATATTCTGCTGATACGTTAATTGGACCAATGTAGGAATCGAGCATATCATTAATGCCCTTTATCATCTTCCCGTTTTCACCTGGGTACTTCACGTGATCTGCACGAACATCCAGTTTACCGTCTATCGCTGCATCGATGAGCATACGAATATCATCATTTCTCATGTGAACAACATCGATGAGAGCGTTGAGATTATTTTTTATCTCGTTAAAGTCACCACGATAATCTTCAGTGATTTTTGGAGGAATATCACCCTTGCTTATACGGTCAATATATTCTGCGG
>JAAYCY010000002.1 GCA_012729535.1 Methanomicrobiales archaeon
AACGATATTTCAGAGAAATTAAAAGATTCTACCAGTTTTTTAACTATGAGTGATTGCATGGCATATCTTAATTATAGATCAAACGAATGCAATGGACATGGCAAAACAAGTACGGTACTCAAACCTGGTTATTCTTGTATTAATTGTTGGATTCTTATGTTGTATTGCATCTTCTTCTGCGGCGATAACTGAAAAAAGCGTAAAAAATCTCAATAAACTTGAGAACAAAAATCAGTCAGTAAACAAGTTGATGAGTAAAAGCAATGTGGGTTTAACATTATTTGATGGAAAAGCAATCATCCAGAATGAATCAGTAATGACTCAAGCAAAATATAATATGACCATTATCGAGAACCTGCACTCTGAAGTATCTGAACAATCGGATTATCATAATTGGACTTTACGCCAATATGCTGATTATGCGGCAGATCCTTCGCATTCTATCGGTTATACTATTACTGCGACTGATGGTTGGTCTATATCGACATCAAGTGATCTTTTAGGCTACAGTAAAGCAACAGATCAAATAATTGGAGAAAAAAATAAGAGATATTATTTTTGGACTAAATATTTACTGGATGATGAATTAGGCCCCTTTAATAAAGAACCTTATCAATGGCGTCTGACCATTTATCCGAATGAAAATCAATTGATCATTCAGGAGTATGGATATGAAGAGTATGAAACAAATCCTTCTCCGATAAAGGAATATATGATTCCACTTTCCAAAATGGCACGAGGAAGGTTTGGTGGACCAATGGATGAACATACGTATCTTGTGGTATTACTTATTCCGATTCCTGCTCCTTGATATTAAGAAATAAAATTTGCAATCACTAATCTCATACCTTTTTTTAAAAAATACACAGGTATTGTGAAACCTTATACAATAAAACGAATGCCTTTAAGTTCTTTTCAACAAAAATTGTGCTTTTTGTAACGATTGCCTCTTTCCTGATTATCCATGTTTAATCTGGTATACATAATATAGTCATGTGAATAATTTTGAGAATAAACGAGGAAAACCGAGGATATTCTAAACACTTTTCTGGACACTATAATAATAAACCAGACATGGAAAAAATTGGAAAATAAGGGTTTCTGTCTCTTTTATCAGGTAGCGGAATTTGGATCAGGATCTGGATATAATTTCAAAATGCAGACTGCATATCCATATTCACCCTCTTTAAAACCGTAAAAATACTTACGGTAATTAGAAAATTCGTTACGGAGGTCTACTACATATTCAATACTCGGGGTTGGATTATCTCCTTCAAACCGCTGTATTGTCATTTGATCTGAATTCGGATCAATAATCAGACGTTCTTCATTGGTTGTTGTATGAAAATCTTCTTCCGCCCAATCAGATGACAGACTATAGGTAGTATATTTGTCGCCAATTAGTTCATCCCTTGATGCACTATACCCTAATACACCGGTTGAAAAGCGACATAGATGACCGTCTGTCTGGATTAATGTGTATGGAATAGTATGTGAGTAATCTTCCCCTGACCAGTCTGCAAATTCCCGAATCGTCCAGTTATACCAGTTC
Source organism: Methanomicrobiales archaeon (assembly GCA_012729535.1). Classification (GTDB taxonomy): domain Archaea; phylum Halobacteriota; class Methanomicrobia; order Methanomicrobiales; family Methanospirillaceae; genus Methanospirillum. The sequence goes on from JAAYCY010000002.1 coordinate 1,553, forward strand.
ACAAATTCTCCGGGAGTAGGAGTCGGTTCTGTACCGGAGAAATAAATTACATCTCCAAATTTTTTAACATTTGCAAGTGCATTGGAAATTACAGTCCTGTTCTGGATAATCTGGTTACCATCAAATAATATTGTGCCGGATTTATTTTCTTCCGGTTTGATTACTGCAGTTTTGAAAGGTTTTGCCTGAAATTCATTGGCCAAAGTATTTTTTTGATCTGAACTGTATTTTTTACAGATAGTGCTCCGAAAACAGAAAAACAGGATAAGAATGTCACAATGAGAATAATCAGACACGTTTTACGTACCCATCCGTAGTGAAAGATACTAACCGGCATATGGGGGGATGGATGATGCGATAGATAGTTATTTGCCATGCAGAAGTAACAGGGTCATTGAACGATATTTCAGAGAAATTAAAAGATTCTACCAGTTTTTTAACTATGAGTGATTGCATGGCATATCTTAATTATAGATCAAACGAATGCAATGGACATGGCA
>JAAYCY010000056.1 GCA_012729535.1 Methanomicrobiales archaeon
AGGGATGCAGCTCTGAAGATAAAAACCAGATGCGGATCTCCAAATGGAAGTGTAAGATCCGGGCCTGTGTATCAGAGAAGCATCTGCACCATTGTGGGGAGTGCCCGGAGTTCCCCTGCCGGCTCCGGTCCTCCCTGGACTCCCGGTATCTCAAAACCTACTCGATAGACCTGGCCCAGAATATCAGGCTACTTTGTGCTTTGGGTCCGGATGAGTGGCTTGAGGAGCAGAAGAAGGACCATACCTGCCGGGTCTGTGGGGATCTGATCAATCCGTATTCGCGGGAGTGTTACGGGTGTGGTGAAAAATCACCCCCTGATTAAGAATAATCCTCCTCCGGCCGGCTGCGCCCAGGCTTGCCAGCCTTCGGACGGGTATTCACCCGCCCACCCACCCGAAGACAAATCATCTTTCAGGTGCCGGTTCAGCATACATGCAGGGGCGGGAAGGGCCCCGCCCCGGTCCCCTATCCTTTCTTTTCCGGATATTCAAGGGAGAAAAGAAGATCAACCTCCTGCAAAGTGCAGGTGTTTTATGTCAGCCTGTCCAAGTTATTCTGCCGCAGGAGAGACCCTTAAGGGGGTGGTCACTCTCCTGTGGTCTCATTTTCTGCAGCAAACCGCTCAAGTTCTTTATCGCTGATCCGGTACTCTATCCCGATTTTTACCGCCTTCATTTTCCCGGTCGTGATCAGCTTCCTAACCGTTTTCGGGGAGATTGCAAACATCTCCGCGACTTGCTCGGTCGTGTAGTATTGCATGAATATATGTAGGGTCTTTGAAGGTATCAGAATATCTTTGAGGGATAAGAGGGACCACCACGGAAGCCGAACGGTTGACCCTGCAGACGGGGAAGCGACGACAGGAGCGACCGGATGCAGGAGTCAACTTTTCGGCGTGCTGGGTATCGGGTTTAGCCGATACCCGGGTCCGCAGCCAGATTGAGGGAGGGCCTCCCCTGGCCATCCCGCTTGTAAGGCGAGGACCGGAGCCCCTTCGCCAAGGGGCAGGACCGCTCCGGCTGCAGAGCAGACGGTCCAGCGGTCCGGGGTCGGTAAAGTATCCGGAGTGGAGGAGATTATACTGACGAATGAGGACCGGACCTAGGACGAGCACCACAGCGAAGCGAGGAGCACAGCCGCAGGGAGGACCGGAGTGAGGAAGGGTATGCTCTCCGGAGCGTAGTCTGCTATTCATCTCATGCCCAGGAAAAAACCGGAGTGTCGGGAACGAGTGAGCCGGTCCGGAACGGTCCGGCGATTGAGTGACCAAAGCGGAGCACCGGCGAACTGATCCCTGACGAGCCGCAGGCGAGGAGGGGATGAGTGAGCATATTCCTGAATGACTCACCAGGCGGCCACACGCCGGACGGAGCGAAGCGGAGGAGGAGTGTGCCCCCAGAGGGTTCGCCGGCAGGGTGAGGATGAGGCCCCCTCTTCGGCTTGGTAGAGGGGGGCCGGCGAAAGCCAGGGGGAGTCGGTCGCAGGGGCGTAGGATGGATTTAGAAAAGCATAACCGCCCTCTTTCAGATACTAATACTATTCATTGTTTTTAAAAACTCTCTGAATCTGATATTATGACGGATATTTCTTCAATACTCGATAGATTAATACCGGGCACCCTTATTAAAGGGCCGATGTTTAATGAACCGGTCATAATTATTACTGTTACCGATCTTGATGATCCGGTTGAAATCAAAGGACAGGGAGTGAATACCAATAAAGTCCATACTCCATATCTCTCCTATGACCAGGTTCGAGAAATTGAATTTGTTAAGAGTGAAGAACCCTTTTGTGGAGATGCAAAAAAATTCAAACTCGCAATAGAGGCAATGAGGATTGGGCTTGCCTATGAATATGATCCCTATTTTTCTCTGTCTATAGCCAGAATTGATCCACTTCCTCATCAACTTGAAGCCGTATATGATTATTTTCTGAAACTTCCCAGAATTCGATTTTTATTAGCAGATGATCCAGGGGCCGGAAAAACAATTATGGCTGGGCTTCTGATCAAAGAGTTAAAAAATCGGGGTCTTATCAAACGAATTCTTTTGGTTACTCCAGCGAATCTGACCTTTCAATGGCAGCGGGAGATGAAAGAAAAATTCAGGGAACAATTCCAGATTGTCAGAGGTGATATTCTTCGCTCATCATATGGTGTAAATCCCTGGGTTGAATACGATCAGGCTATCACCTCAATTTCATGGATTTCTGTAATTCCTGATGCTCAAGATAGTCTTCTCAAATCCCATTGGGATCTGGTTATTGTTGATGAATCTCATAAAATGAGTGCTTCAAGCCCGGAACACAAAACACTTGCATATCAAATGGGTGAGAAACTCGCTGACCGGACTGATCATCTCCTTCTCATGACGGCTACCCCCCATAAGGGAGACCCCAAAGCATTCCGACTCTTCCTCGAACTTCTGGACAAAGATGTGTATGGTGATATCTCCAGTCTTGAAGAGGCGATGAGAAACCGTGATGCTCCCTTTTATCTCCGTCGGGTAAAAGAAGCCCTCGTTACCTTCCCAGATCCAGAGACCGGGAAGTCAATGAGCCTCTTTACAAAGAGGAATGTTAAAACAGCAACTTTTGAGATCAATGAACAGGAACTCGATCTCTATGACAAACTCACCGATTATGTTGAAGAGCAGTCACAGAAGGCAGCCCAGGACAATTCAGCCAGAGGACGGGCACTCGGCTTTACGATGGCGATGCTCCAGCGTCGTTTCTCTTCAAGTATCTATGCACTTCGTCAAACCCTCGAACGGATGAAAGCAAAGAGAGAAGATATACTCAGGGATCCTGAAGGATATCGGAAGCGACAGATGGAACGTCGTCTTCCTGATGATTTCTATGAACTCACTGAGGAAGAACAACAGGATATTCTCTCTCAATTAGAGGAACTGGTAGCCTCATATGATCCTGAAGATCTGAAACAAGATATCCGCAGTCTTTCTATCCTCATTGAAAAAGCAAGAGAATTAGAAGAGAAACAGATCGAATCCAAGCTTGTAAAATTAAAGAAAGTGATTACGGAGGAAGGGATCTTTAAAGATCCGACAATGAAACTCCTGCTTTTTACTGAGCATAAGGATACGCTGACTTATCTTGTGGAACGGCTCAAGGAGTGGGGTCTGACTGTAACGTACATTGCCGGAGGGATGAAGCCGGGGAGCAGGAATGAACCAGGCACTCGGCTCTTTGCTGAACAGGATTTCCGTGATTCCTGTCAGATTCTTGTTGCTACCGAGGCAGCTGGTGAAGGTATCAATCTTCAGTTCTGCTGGTTTATGATCAATTATGATATCCCCTGGAACCCGATGCGACTTGAACAGCGGATGGGTCGTATTCATCGGTACGGACAGGAGAAGGATTGTCTCATCTCTAATTTTGTATCAACAAATACCCGTGAAGGCCGGGTTCTTCAGAAATTATTTGAGCGGATCCGGAGGATAGAAGATGATCTCGATCCGAACAGAACTGGTAAGATCTTTAATGTTCTTGGAGATATCCTTCCGGCCAACCAATTAGAAAAGATGGTTCGGGATCTCTATGCCCGAAATCTCACCGAAGATGTGATTCACGACCGGCTCATCCACGATGTGAACACAGAGCGATTCAGAAAAATTACCGAATCAGCTCTTGAAGGTCTTGCAAAGCGTGAACTTAATCTTTCAATGATAGTCAGCAAGAGTGCTGAAGCGAAAGAAAAGCGTCTTGTTCCTGAAGTCATTGAAGACTTTTTTATTAAATCCGGAGACATCACCTCTCTAAAGCCCAAGGAAAATACTCCCGGCTCTCATATCTACCGTGTCGGAAGAGTTCCCCGGCATCTTCAGAAGATTGGAGAACATCTCTATGACCGGTATGGAGAACTTGGGAAGGAATACAAAGAAATTGTTTTTAGTAAAGAGATTCTCAAGACTCATCCTCTCCTCGAATGGGTTACTCCAGGTCATATTCTCTTTGAGGTTGTCAGGGCTGATATTTTAGAACAGGCTGAATCAGAACTGGTTAATGGAGCGGTATTCTACGATATTAACCGAACAACCCCGGCAGTTTGTGATGTGTTTGCTGCATCAGTGAAAGATGGACGAGGTCAGGTGGTTCACAAACGACTCTTTGTGATTGAGACTGCTGAGGATAATACCATCACGATGCGACAACCGACACTTTTTATTGACCTGATTCCGGCATCTGGAGTAACAACGGCCCTGTCCTTTTCACAACCGGATACAGTAGCGGTGAAAAAGGAGTTGTACCGTCATGCCTTCAAAGCATTCCTTGAAGAAGTGGAAAAAGAACGGATTCAACAGACCGATGTGGTAAAGAAGCATGTCGAGATGAGTTTGAACGAACTAATCAGGCATAAAAATAATATCCTGATTGATTTTCTCAAACAGAAGAGTACTGGAGATACAGATTCAGGAGTCACAGGAAGGATCACTATCATTCAGAATGAGATTGATGAACTCACCAACCGTCTTGAGAGAAGGCGGACCGAAATTGAACAGGAACGAAACTGCAAGATTGAGGATGTTCAGCATATCGGTCGCGCTCTTATACTCCCTCATCCTGGAAGGAAAGAGCCCAAAATTGCCCCAATGGTCAGGGACGATGAGATTGAACGAATCGCCGTAGCCGTAGTGACTCAATATGAAGAGAACAGAGGTTGGTCAGTTGAAAGTGTTGAGAAAGATGACCGTGGATTTGATCTCATATCAAGAAAACCACACCCCGAGGATCCCAAGACTTCAATAGAAGTCCGGTTTATCGAGGTGAAAGGCCGGGCAGGAATTGGAGAGATCGGTCTTACCAGTAACGAATACGAGACTGCTAAACGTCTGAAAGAGGATTACTGGCTCTATGTGGTGTATAACTGTGGATCAATTCCTAAAATTCACATTATCCGGGATCCGGTTCGGCTCGGATGGAAACCGATTACCCAGATTGCACATTATCACGTGGGATCAGACGCCATTCTCGGAGCAGTGGACTGATAAATAATTAAAATAGTTGTGATATCATGCCTTCCCAAACCATAACCTATCCAAAACGGCTGATTGAAGTCGATCTCCCGATAAAAAAGATATCTGAACACGCACGCCGTGAAAAATCCATCCGTCATGGTCATATTTCTACCCTTCATATCTGGTGGGCCCGGCGTCCACTCGCTGCCTGTAGGGCAGTAATCTGTGCTTCACTCTGGCCTGATCCGGCTGATCCTCTTTGTCCGAAAGAATTTATTGAAACTGCCAGAAAAGTGATGGACCGGTTTTGGAATCAGCAACAGGTTGAGAAGAGGGAATTATCAAAATCTCTGGCTCTTCGTCAGGCTTTATTAGATTTTATTGCTGACTTTGCAAACTGGGATAATTCAACTAAGGAAGAGTATATCAATCCAGCCAGGGAATTAACCCAAATCGCTCATGAATCATTAGGCGGAGTAAAAGGGACTAGGCCATTGGTTGTTGATCCATTTGCAGGCGGCGGATCAATACCACTAGAAGCCCTTCGTGTAGGCGCTGATTCATATGGCAGTGATCTCAATCCAGTTGCAGTTCTTTTGAATAAGGTAGTTCTTGAATATATTCCTAAACATGGAAAAGAATTGGCTGAAGAAATCAAAAAGTGGGGGATGTGGGTTAAGGCAGAGGCAGAAAAAGAACTTGCTGAATTTTACCCTAATAATTCTGATGGTTCAATTCCGATAGCCTATCTATGGGCTAGGACGATCAAGTGTGAAGGACCGGGATGTGGAGTAGAAATCCCTTTACTCCGAACACTTTGGTTATCAAAACCCAAAGGGAATAAAAATAAAGTTGCTTTAAAAATTACCCCCAACATAAAAGAAAATAGAATTGAATTTGACATTATCAAGGGAGAAAGCTTAGATAACGTTGGGAAAGGAACAGTCAATAGAGGATCAGCCACATGCCCTTGTTGTGGATATACCACTCCGGTGATATCTGTCAGGGAACAATTGAGAAAAAAACATGGGGGGACAAATGATGCGAGATTATTCTGTGTTGTCTCTTCGAGTCCAGGTGAACAGGGTAAAACCTATCGACTACCGACAGAAAATGATCTAAAAATCGTAAATAATGCAAAAAATGAACTAGCAAGAATCATTAAAGATAATAAAACGGGATTTAGTTTAATACCTGATGAGTTATTGCCTCCAAAAGGCACGCTCGGATTTCGAGTACAAGGATATGGAATTGAAAAATGGTATGAAATTTTTTCAGATAGACAATTACTTTCTCTAATTACCCTAGTTAAAAAGGTGCATGAAGCATCAAATCTTTCACAAAATCCTGTTGTTAATGATATATTATCTATTGCCATTAATAGACAAGCAGATTATTTATCCTCCTTAGTTGTTTGGGCAAATAGTGGAGAATTCATTGCTCATACATTTGGGCGTCAAGCTCTTCCAATGGTATGGGAGTGGCCTGAATGTAATCTTTGGGCTGAAACATCTGGCAATTGGGAAGGGGCAATTGGATGGATATATCGATTTATTGAAGAATGTTCAATAAATTATCCAATCATTGGTAAATCCTGTCAAGGAAAAGCACAATCTATTGATTTAAAAGATGATTCTGCTCAGGCGTTCATTACAGATCCGCCATATTATGATTCAGTCCCATATGCGGATTTGTCAGATTTCTTTTATGTTTGGTTCAAGCGATCTAATAAATCAAATCTATTTTTGGACAACTTGACTCCAAAAATTGATGAAGCTATTGTAGATCCAAGTAAAAGAAAGGATAAGGTTTTTTTTGAAACAAACATTGGTTATGCATTAACAGAAGGAAGACGGATTATCGCTCCAGGTTCTATTGGAGTAGTCGTATTTGCTCATAAGGATACTATCGGTTGGGAGTCTCTTCTACAGGCAATGCTAAATTCGGGTTGGATTATTACTGGTTCATGGCCAATAGACACAGAAAGACCTGGTAGATTACGTTCCCAAAAATCAGCAGCTCTAGCATCTTCTATTCACCTTGTCTGTCGCCCTCGTGAAAATCCTGACGGATCCCTTCGTGAAGAGGTTGGCGACTGGAGAGAGGTACTCCAAGAACTTCCCGGTCGAATTCATGAATGGATGCCCAGGCTTGCTGCAGAAGGAGTGGTTGGAGCAGACGCTATCTTTGCCTGTCTCGGTCCGGCTCTTGAAATTTTCTCCCGATATTCTTCTGTAGAAAAGCCAAATGGTGAGATTGTCACCCTCCGGGAATATCTTGAGCATGTTTGGGCCGCTGTAGCCAAAGAAGCACTATCCATGATTTTTACCGGTGCCGATACTTCTGGCTTTGAAGAGGATGCCCGTCTCACAGCCATGTGGCTCTGGACCTTATCAACAGGCGGACCAGTATCATCAGAGAGTGATGAAGATGAGGATGAAGACGATGAGAGTGATGAAGAAGAATCCGGTTCAAAGAAGAAGGTGAAAGGATATATCCTTGAATACGATGCTGCCAGAAAGATCGCTCAGGGATTAGGAGCAGATCTCTCATCTCTTCCAGGCCTTGTTGAAGTTAAAGGAGAGAAAGCCAGACTTTTACCGGTCGGTGAGCGAAGTACCTATCTCCTTGGAAAATCTGGAACTGTAGTTCAGGCAAAAGGTCGGAAAAGGAAAGATAAACAGGTTACTCTTGGAGGAACTTCTGAAGATGGTTCTGATGTCCCCCAGGAAGTTGTAGAAATGGGGGAGGTTACACCAGGTAAGACGACCCTTGATCGAATCCATCAGAGCATGATTCTTTTCCAAGCCGGTCGAGGAGAGGCTCTCAAAGGTTTCCTTCTTGAAAACGCCCGCGAACCGAAGTTCTGGAAACTTGCTCAGTCATTATCGGCTCTTTATCCACCTGGAACAGAGGAGAAAAGATGGGTGGATGGTGTGTTAGCAAGAAAGAAAGGATTAGGGCTGTGATGGGATGGGAGAAAAAAAATCAATTTTCATAAGTTCCACATACACTGATTTGATTGAAGAACGAAAGGAAGCTATCGATGCTGTTGATATTCAATGGTATGCAATTGCAATGGAAAAGTTTCCATCTTCTGATCGACATGCCAAAAATGATTGTCTGGAAAAAGTTCGTGAAGCCGATGCAGTTATTCTCATAATAGGTGGACGATATGGGTATATCGATCCCGACGAACACATTTCGATCACAGAAATTGAATATAACGAAGCATTACGATTAAAAATCCCAATTTTTGCTTTTTTCAACCAAAATTCAAAAAAAGAAGAAGATTCACCACTTTTTGATAAATTTATAGAACGAGTAAAAAAAGACAGAAAGCATACAAAATTTAAATCTTGTTCAGAGTTACGTGAAAATATTATTCGTACGATTTGTGAGTATGAAAGAGAAAATGGAGAAATCGGGGTACTGATTAAGATAGTATGTAATGATACAGATTTTTATGAGCCATATATTAACCCAGAAGAAAGATTTAATTATCTTCAACCATTTGTTGGACGTGAATCCTCTATTGATGAATTAAATTTCTTTCTCAATTCACCGCACAGGATAGGAATAATTATTGGAGATGGTGGTCTTGGGAAAAGTAAACTCCTCTACGAATGGTCACGAATAATAAAAGGAAAGAAAAATGACATTTTAATTCTATTTTTAAGAGAGGGAATTATTCCAACTGAAAATTCATTTCGACAAATCCCCTCTTCAAAACAAGTAATAATCATAGTAGAGGATGCTCATAAACGAACCGATTATGATTATGTTTTAAACAACCTCTTTTTTTCACACTCTCGTCTAAAAATTATTTTTTCAACTCGAAGATATGGTCTACCAGGAATCAAAGTGAGAGTTAGCAACGCACACATACATAAATCAGATATTAAAGAGTTTAATGAGGTAAAACCATTAAATAATAGTGATTTAGAGATATTGGGGCATTCTCTATTATCTACAGATAACTACGTATTTATTTCTCAACTACTCTCTCATGCAAGGGGTTCCCCCTTAATATTCTCAATCTCTTGTTGGTTAATACAAAATAAGCAGATAGATATTGGAACATTATATGCTGATGAAGATTTTGAATATGATGTTTACCAACGGTTTTTAGACGTAATTTCCCAAAATATAGCAAATTTATTCCCTGATAATCTCTATCAGAAAATTATCCAATTGATTGCGATTTTGAGTCCGTTTGATACTAGTAATAATGAGCTATTAGTGCATACATCAGATTATCTTCATATTACTACCCAAGAACTTCGCAATTTTTTTAATATCCTAAAAAACTTCGGAGTAATAGAAATAACTGGATTTAATGTAAGAATTAAACCCGATGTGCTAGCTGATTACATCCTATTCAAAACATGTTTTGGATCTGATGGCACAACGACAGGATATGCAGAGAGCATTTTTAATTCCTTTTTTAAAGTATATCCCCAGAATATCCTTCAAAATATCACAGAAGTTGATCAATGGGCATCAAGTAAAAATTATCGATATAGTATTATTGACAATATTTGGTTACCGATATCCGAGAGTATCATTGAAGGAAATAATCTTCAAAGAATTCAATTACTAAAAGATATTGCGTTCATCTCATATTATATCCCCGATAGATCCATTCAATTAGTAAATTCCTGTTTGAGAAAACCACAAGATACAATTTCTGATGGAATCCTTGGATTTGGTCATCTTGAATATAATCATCTGAAAGTAACAGATGAACTCTGTGAAATTCTCTACAATATTAGTTTCAAAAAGGAATATTTACCAATTATTTGTGAAAGATTATGGTTCATCGCTAAGTTGGATACTAGGGAATATATTAGATCATCACCAATTTCAATAGAAAAATTAAAAAAGATTGCAAAGTATGAGTCACAAAAGCCACTTGAATATAACAAAATAATACTGGATTTAATTAAATCATGGGTTGAATCTTCTGAAGAAGAGAGATTACAATATCATTTAGTTGATATTTTGTATGAGTTTTTGAAAAAAGAAGGGGAGGATACAAACTGGAAAGGATTTACTTTTTCTTATCGGCCTGTCTTTTTTCATCCTCAAAAAGTGTCAGATTTGAGGGAGTTATCTTTACATCTATTTAATCAAATCATCATATCTAATTCTTTGAAAATCCAGCTACCTGCGGTTGAGGCTCTAATACACTCACTAAATCCTTTAATTATTAAACCCGAAAACAAAGAAAAATTTCAAAAAATATTAGAACTTTGGGAAATTGAGGATCTAAGAACTCTTGATCTTATTAAATCAATAATTAAATCAACAGATAATTCGCTACTCGCATTTGAAATTTATCTAAAAATTAGTTGGTGTGCTAAAGGGGAGAGTGAAAAATCAAAAAATGTAAGGGATATATTGGAATTAATCTCTTCCAAATTTGACTTTTCTTTAATTCGTTGTATTCAAGGAAGATTTGAGCGAGAATTCGAGGATGATTATACTAAATATCATGAAAAATTAGACGGTTATATTACTAATTCAATTCAAGAATTGATAAAAACAAAATCTCCTCTCGATTTTTTAGAACTACTTGAATCCCAGATTCGAACACATATAGAAGCATCAATAGGAATAAATCCAAATCAATTCCTCTCAATGCTAGGCACAATTAACCCAAATTATGGGTCAGAAATTGTTAGAACTATATTAAATCAGAACAAAGTTTTTCTCTATCGTTATGTTGGATCAATAATCAATGGAATTTCTGGTAATAACTCTGATTTAGCTAAAAAATTATGTGAAGAGATTATTGAAAGAGATATCTATGAAGTACAACTGTCGTTAAGCCATTTTTTTGTTTGGGGACAATTATGCAATACTCTATCTGATAACGTCTACGAAATAATTCAGTTCTTTCTTAAAAGTGAAAATGAAAATCTGAAAATCAATGGAATAAAATCAATAGCTAGATTAAAAGAAAATTATATCGAAGAGGGTTTGAATTATATTAAAGATTGTCAAATTAATGACTCTTTCAATTTACTGCAAGCAATTTGTGAAACATCAAGTGATATTCATCATAATTATCCGGATCTCAATATATCTGAAATTCTTGAATCTATTCTTCGAAAAATGGATTTTGTGTGTTCATTTGGTGCCGGTTATATGGACTATGAAATCAATCAAGTTCTTGAGATAAGTAGCAAAATAGTACCTCATTCCGTCATTGATATGATTATTCGTCGTATCTCAATCGCTGAAGAAAAGTACCAAAACAGAATATATGATTATGAAGTATTTCCCCACAATGGTTTACACATAGAATTAGAGGGGATTTTTAGTTCTCCTCAATATCATGACTTTCTTATACATATCCGAAATTTAACAATACAATATGATCAAAGATCTTATGGACCAATACCCGAAATCTTTGCTTGGCTTTCCAATAATTATTCTGAATCCGCTCTTCAGGTATTACTTGAATGGATACAACAAGATAGTGAAGATAAGATCAATGCAGTAACCTATCTGATTAAAGAGGCTCCCACTGATTTCTTAATTAATAATCATGAATTTTGCAGTAAATTGATTGAAAAATCAGCGGTTACTAGTGAAGAATGCTATAAAAAGAGTATATCATCTCTCCTTGGTGTATTCCGCTATCAAGCTCGAACACGAACCTTAGGAGAGCCAGATCCAGTAATTCAAAAATTATATGAAGATTCTCAAAAAATTGCTGCCCTTTATCCTAAGGGAAGCAATACAGAACAGTTTTACTCCAATTTGTCTAAAGAAGCAATGAAAGATATTGAAATGGAATTATTACATGATGAGCATATGCTTGATACACATTCATAGAAACGCAAATACTGAACCAATTAATAAAGAATTCATATTCTAAAAACATATATTTTTATAATGCCCCCAAAACCCTGGTACAAGGTCGTCACCCCTCGGGAAGATCTCCGTGAAGGTCGGCCGCTCGACACCGCAGAGTTTGCAGTCCATCTTGATCACGTCCGTGATGGAAGAGCTCCGCCGGATTACCAGGATCCACGACGCTTTTTTGACCGTACATTCATGACCGAAAACCTGACTTTTCTTGCCAGTCAGGTAATCAGGAGATTATCCGGGCAGAAGGTCGAGACCTCGGCGGTTTTTAATCTCGCAACACAATTTGGAGGGGGGAAAACCCATGCCCTCACGTTGCTCTATCATCTGGCGACTTCTGGACCTGAAGCCGTATCATACACCGGTGTATTTCCTGTCTTGAATGCAGCACAGATTAGTCAGATACCAAAAGCAAGGGTGGCGGTTTTTGTCGGTACTGAGTTTGATTCTAATACCGGTCGGGGTGGCGCTGATGGAACTCCTATACGGAAAACTCCATGGGGGGAGATTGCATGGCAACTTGGAGGGATGGAATCATTTGGAAAAGTACTGATTCAGGAGAAGAAACTTGAAGCTCCTGGTGGAGATGTCATCCGTTCTTTTATCCCGAAAGACACTCCCTGCCTAATCCTCATCGACGAACTGATGAATTATGTCACGAGATATCGGAAACAGGGATTATCAGATCAACTCTATGCGTTTCTTCAAAACCTTTCTGAAACCATTCGTGGCCTAGATAATGTGGTTTTAGTCGTTTCCATACCAGCATCAGAACTTGAGATGACTGCAGAAGATCAGAGTGATTATGATCGTCTCACAAAACTGCTTGACAGGATCGGGAAACCAATTCTGATATCTGCAGGAAAGGAAACACATGAGATCATCAGAAGAAGACTCTTTGAATGGGACGGGCTTCCCAAGGAAGCAAATGAGACGATCAAACAATATTCTCAATGGATATTAGAACACCGGGATATTCTTCCCGGTTGGTTTCAGACCGAGCAGGCAGATAAGGAGTTTGCTGCCTCATACCCATTTCATCCTCTGACCATCTCTGTATTTGAACGGAAATGGCAGGCACTTCCCAAATTTCAGCAGACAAGAGGTGTGTTGAGACTCCTTGCTCATTGGGTTTCCCGGGCATATCGGGATGGATACAAGGGGGCTCATAAGGATCTTCTTATTGATCCTGGAACGGCTCCTCTTGATGATTCAAATTTTCGCATCGCAGTCTTTGAACAACTTGGGGAGAGACGCCTTGAAGCAGCGGTTACTACCGATATTGCTGGTTCAACCACCTCGCATGCAATCAGACTTGATCAGGAAGCAGGAGAAGAGATTAAAAAGGCCAGGCTTCATTTGAAAGTAGCCACTGCAATATTCTTAGAGTCGAACGGAGGCCAGGCGAAAAAAGAGGCTACCATACCTGAACTTCGTCTTGCTCTCGGTGCTCCTGGCATTGATGTGATGAATATTGAGACTGCTCTTGAAGCTCTTGCTCCTCCTGGGGGGATATGTTATTACCTTCATTCAAATGGGGAAAAGTACTGGTTTCATACGGTACCTAATCTTGTCAAAGTAGTTTCAGACCGGAAAGCTGCGGTAGCCCCACAAATCGAATCGGAGATGAAAAAGATTGTTGAAACAGTCTTTTCTCAGGGAAATAGAATTGATAAAGTGTTCTATCCTCAGCAGAGTAACCAGATATCAAATACCCCCAGTTTAAAACTGGTCATATTATCTCCGGAACAATCAGTTACAGACGCAAAAACAATCAGCACGATTACCAAAATGACCGAAGAGCATGGAACGAGTGGGAGAACTTACAAAAATGCTCTCATTTGGGTTATCCCTGACGATATTCATGCTTTGAAAGAAGAGGTGAGAACCTATCTAGCCTGGCTAGACCTGAAAGATAAACCTGAGCCGGGATTTGATAAAGACCAACGAAGCCAGGTAGAATTGGGTCTAAAAAAGTCGGAACGTGATGCAAAAGAAGCAGTCTGGCGATCATACATTCATCTTGGACTGTGGGATAAGAGTAATACCATCCGGACCCTCGACCTTGGTATGAATACTTCGAGTTCTGCAAACAACATTATCGAACTCATTCTTCATCATCTCGAATTAAATGGGGAGATTACGGATAGCATCGCTCCGAATTTTTTAAAGAGAAACTGGCCTCCTGCATTTGTTGAATGGCCGACGCAACACGTTCGAGATACCTTTTACGCATCACCAATCTTTCCACGATTATTGCATCCGGAGAAAATTGTCGATTGTATAAAGCGGGGAGTTGAGGATGGAACGTTCGGATACGGTGGGGTTTTAGAAAATGGTTCATATGATCCATTCTATTATTTTGAGAACCTCCCAACCCAAAACATTGAAATTAGTCAAGATATGTATCTCATCCCCCAGGATAAAGCAAAGTCATACAAAGACCAAATTTCGAAACCTAAACAAATCTCACGTATTGAAGTTCAGTCACCAAATAATACTATATACTCTGGAAAAACGGGATATTATTCTGCAAAAGGATATGATGTGGATGGAAATGAGGTCACTCTTCCATCAATAACATGGACTTCTGATGCGGGATTAATTTCGGATCAAGGAGTGTTGTCGGTTCATGAAACTCCAGGTGAGTATCATGTCACTTGTTCATCAGGTGATATATCTATTAGTATTCCGGTAATTGTTAAAAAGAAAGAGAAAGATGAACCAGATCCTGAATTGAATCCCGAGACCTGGACCGGAGAACTCGATCCAAATGAGTGGATGTCATTTTATACCAAAATTATTGACCATGTAGGAGTTTTTAGTGAAGGAATCAAAATAGATGTCACCTTCAGCATCACCGATCCGTCCTCTATTGATCCCGACCGACTTGAGAAGATCAATCAGGCATTCAGGGAGATGAGACGGTTTAGGAAGTTGGATTAATTCAATAGAAAATGGGGAACCTGGATTTTTCCGGAACATCGGAACGATCAGGTGGTGGTGAATTGACAACAGAAATCAGAGTGCCCGATGCTCTCCCCTGGCAGTATTATGAAGGACCGGTATCGGGCCGGTCCTGTAGATAAATCAAGGTTTTAACCAGAATAGTACCCCTTTAAAGTTGTTTAATTAAGAAATAGTTCTCGCCAATTTTAACCACATTAGAATTTAATAATAGTATATCGATTATTGTTCATGGATAACAATGATGCAACAATTAGAACTTGCTCTCAATGTGGCGAGGAAACCGAAAATGAGTATGATGATTATGAGTGGGAAGATCGCGATTGTCTCTGTGAAATATGTGAGCAGGAAAGAGAAGAAGAAGAATTAATCGCATTAGATATTATCTGATCTCTATTCTTAAAAGAATAGATTTTGTTATAAAACACATAATATATGAATTATTCATCGAATAAGTACAAAAATAAAATTCATTATCAATAATCCTATGACAAAATATAGAATAATCTCAATCTTTTTTATTAAAGTGTAAATTTCTGAATCCTGTTTCTCATTTTTCTTGAGTTTTGAGTAGATAGCTGGAACAAATTTTAATGATTTCTCCCATAATGAATCATAACGATTAGAATTTTCATCTATAATTTTTTGAAAGATGATATTATTTTTTTCAGATTGGAGAGAAAGATTTTTATTAATATTATCTATAGTAGTCAAACCTGTTTTTATTTGTTTATCGGTTTTCTCTTGAAATGCATTTAAAATTAAATAATTCTGTTCGTTAGTTTTCCATAATTTTTGAAAATTAGAATGATTATTGGTTTGAATTTCTTGAATAATTTCTGTGCTTTTTTGAGTGTTTAAAAGAAGAGATTGGTGACTATTTATTATTTCATCCAATTTTGATTTGGTATTAGAGATTTGTTGCCCCATTTCCCCTTGAATAATATGAGTTCTTTCAAAATTACTCTCTACCTTCTGCCATAATTCTTGAAATTTTCCTGAACTATCAGGAATATCAACTATTGCTTTCTGAAAATCAAAAAACAAATTCCTCAATAATGATGACTGTTCATCGAATTTTAAGGAAACTTCATGGAGATGATTAATCTCCTGAGAATATTCGGATACAATTTCCCCAATTTTTAAAATATTTTCTTCTTGTTTTTGAATTAATTCTCGACGGTCAATATCAACCATAATTACCCCTCTTCAGATTTTATTCGTTGAAAATGTCCAATCACCATGTTGGACAACTGCATAACTGAATATTCATGAGATTCACTATATTCAGGAGCGATAAGATAAATCTCTTTTACCAAGGACTTATATGAATTATATTCTAACAAATGCATGAGAATATTATCTAACGCCCTATCAGGTAATGATGAATTTTTTAATGCCGTAATAAATTCCTTAATTGCAATGACAAATTCATCATCGCTTTTGCACTGTTCCTTGAGAAATATAAGACCATTTGCTAAATCAATAGATTTTTCATATATACCGAGAGCTATTTCACTACACCCGTTAATTATCAGTAATCCTGGGTGAAAGAAAAAATCACTTAACTCTTTTCTGCAAGAACCAGAAATTTGATTTAATAAATCATGATCAAAAAAATCAATTGATTGGAAATAATTCCACCATATAATGGGGGTATTTGATTCCCGAATATTAATTATTTCTGACTTCTCCCTGGCTTTAAGATATGCTAATAATCGTTGTTTGAAAAAATCTTCGCCTAACTTGACACCTTCACGTGAGTAGGTAAGGATATCATAATACGCACGTCTTCTTCTTTCAGCGATGTAGGTATACACATAATTAATAAGATGCTCACCACAAGAAAAAACAGTTTCAGTAAAAGACGATTCTTCATTTCGACAAGATTTGATAATATTATCAATTTCGATAGGACTGAGATACTTCTTCAAATAATTAAAAAATTGTAAATAAACCTGATTCCGTTCGATTTGGGATAATATTATTTTATACTTCTGAATTTTTGAATACATCACAAAATAATGATCAATAATCCCAAGAATGGTCAATTGATATAAGGCCCTTTCCACCTCTTCTTTGGAGATTTTGTGGGAAACATCGTTGATCTCAATTTCTTCAAAATCATCTGGAACAATCTCGATCGCATTATCTTTAGGATAATTGTCTAATGTGGAAAAAAGATATTTAAAAATTTCAAATTCAAATTGACTTCCTTTAAAACTATTCACTAAAAAAAATGCATTTCTAACAATATCCGGATGATTTGTATAATGGATTGGTAGTAAATGCTGAATCTTGTTTTCGATCTCTGAAAAGGGTGTTTTTATTGCATTAAAAAGTTCATCTGATATTTCAGGATATTCATCAGTAAATATTAGTACACATTTCGAAGGCTTTTTGTCCCTACCGGCTCGACCCGCTTGCTGATAAAAATCTTCAGCAGATTGAGGCAAAATATAATGGATTGTGAACCGAATATCGGGTTTATCTATCCCCATACCAAAGGCACTTGTACAAACCATTAAGGGGATTTTTCCAGATATAAAATCATCTTGAGTTTGATTTTTTATTTTTTTCCAAAGTTGTTCCGGAATGTTAGTATTAGGAGGTTTTCCAGAATATAATCCAATTTTTCCTTCAAAATGGCTCTGAATACTATTCCTTAAACTCTCTATGCCAATATCTTTTGATTTTACAAAATTTGTGAAAATTAGCCCACACCCGCCATTAGGGGTAATATGGCCTTTAAGTTCATCGAATTCGATAAGTAAACTTTTCATTCGTTCATTTGGGGAGGTTAATACAAATTTATATGATAATTCTTTGCGTTCAAAAGAAAAGGGTTCAATTATTGCTTCTTCATCAGATAAATCAAGTTCATTTACAATGTCTTTAAGAACATTATAAGATGCAGTACCAGTTAATCCAAAAAAAACTGGCATAAATGCCCCTTTTTCTTGAGTACTACGTTGAATACGTTTTTTGATATTAAGATAGGAGGGACGAAAATCATGACCCCACAAACTCATGCAATGAGCTTCATCAATTACACAATAGGTAATGGGCACATTTGTTAAATCTTGAACTAATTGGTTTGAAAAACCCTCGATCTGTAATCTTTCGGGGGCAATGAAAAGATATTGAATATGACCTTTTGAAAATTGATTTAGAATCCTCTCTTTATCTTCTTCATTCATCGTACTATTGATTTCCCCGACAGAATGTATGCCATAACTTTTAAGATTAAAGGTCTGGTCTTTCATCAGGGAAATAATCGGATCAATAATTATTATTCGGCCAGGTTGAAGAAGGGCAGAAAGTTGATAGCATAATGATTTTCCTGCACCTGTAGGAAGTAGGCCGATTACTGGTTCTAACGATAATGCACGATCAATTATCGCAACCTGTCTCTCTCTGAATTTCTCTTTTCGAAATAAATTATTTAAGAAATAGTCCAGCGATTCTTTCCGGTTATCTGAAATTCTCCCATGAATTTTTAGAGGATTAGCAGGTAACAATGTCTCGCGATAATCCTGACGGATATAACAAGGACAGACTACTCCTGAACGAGATTTAGAAAAATCAACCCAATATTCAGAGGAATGATAATAATAGTAAACGATATCGCCATTTTCGGTTCCTAATTTTACGGAATAGTGCTTATTTTTAAGATCATATAGTTTTAGAATCGCATCTATTGTCTTATTAATCGAATTCAATATTGGTTCAATGCCAAGTTTTTGTTGGTCGATAATAATAATATCGGTTTTTCCTTTTCGGATATACTGGCCAATTATATACAACAATTGGGCTTCTATTATTGGAAACGAAATCAGGTTAACAATTGCGTTTCTTCTACTTTGATCGTATTCGCGAAGTCTTTTTGCGGTTATTAATATCGAATCAGAAATCTCTTTGACGATAATATCCCTGATCTTTTTTACCTGGTTTCTCGATGCATCATTCCAACTATAATCATTAGAATTGGGATCTTTTATTAAGGGGATTCGTATTACTGTGTATCCTTCTTTTCGTAATTCCGCGTCCCTTTTTATGTCATCTTCGATTTGGTGTTGATGATGCTCTTCATCAATCTCAATAATTATTTTTTCCGGAGGTTTGAAAATGAAAGGTAAATTAACTAAGAAATCAACCCTTTCCTCTCTTTGTTCTTTCCTAGTGATTATTGAATCTATATGAACTTGAGGGAGTATAAAAAGTAACAACCTTTTATCAGGAAGTTCCTCTTGAAGGAGATCAAGGAATTTTTTTTCTTGTTCACCATCAGTTATTGCTTTATACCAATCGATTATTTTGTCGACTTCGTCATCAGTTGTAAGTAATTCAGGGATTAAACATACCTTAAAAAAGTTTGATAATAAGGATTCGATATCAGTGGATACAAGAAACTCAATATTCCCAGCACTTGATAATGGATTTAAATCGTTGGAAGTATCAAAAAATATTTTTTCTTTAATCGAATCAATTAAAACAGTTTTTTCGGTATCAATAAAACAAGGAGCAGGTCGACCACGTGTGGCTAATTTAGTTAAAATAGATGCAATAAATTGGTTTTCTGGATCAGATTCAATTTCTGAAATAGTTGAGGTATCATATAAAAACCCATGATGATGACTGAATAGATTTTGAATTATATCATCAGAGAAGCCTTTGCCATCTGTTAGAATTTTTATAATAGAAGGAGCGGCAAAAGTGGCTGTGGCTTTTTCATTTTTTAACCATGGGCAAATATTATTTTTTGAAACCATTTCGTGACCAATTCTTCGATTATTCAAATAACCAACTCAGGTATTTAGATATTGATTCATCGTAATTTATATTTATACTGACATCTTTATTTTTATTTATTTAATCGGTATAATATTCAAAATTCAAATACGATATAGAAAATTATTTCTAAATAAATTATTAGGAGAATCTTAAACAAGATTAGAAAAGAGGGGAACCTGGGTTTTTCCGGAACATCGGAACGATCAGGTGGTGGTGAATTGACTATAGAAATCAGGGTGCCCGAGGTTGCACCCTGCCAGTATTATGAAGGACCGGTATCGGGCCGGTCCTCCATGCTCCCCGAGCCGTGTATCACGGCACATACGTGTCGCATCGCTTACAATAACCGGCTTTCGAAAACCGGTCAGACTTTTTCAGGAAGATATCTTCCCGATGATCGAGAGTGCTCCGGCTGCAAGATCAGGAGGGGGATAATCCTCCTCCTCCATATGCAGAGCACCGATCACCTCGCTGGCAAAAATAAGCGATTCATATGCCAGGCTGCGGTACTTCATCCAGGTTATCACGAGCCCGATACCATTAAGAACAGCTGCTCCGGTAGAGACCAGAGCCAGGGCGAGATTACCATCCATCATACTCACCTCCTCCCAGGGCAACCACTTCAGAGACCTGCATCGGACCAGCGGCATAGGTACGGCTGTTTTCTGTGGTATTATTACTCCGGGTTTCGGTTGAGAGAGACACCTGGCCGGTCCCGTTGATCAGTATCCTGGACCGGGTTCCTCCTTCTCCTACCTGTTTGGTCGAAATGATCTGTCCGTTCTGCATCAGCCCGGATGAGGCAAGATCTTCTGATCGCCTCTCCTCATTCTTTGTCCCCATGAAGGAACAGAGGAACGAGGAAACATCCGGTATCCGGTAGTTCCCGGCATACTCATCATACCCGATTGCTCCCGAACTGTTCACCCGGATGGTGGATTCAACCGGTCCGGTGAACCGGAGATCCCGGGAGAGGACCGCCCGCTCATCAGTGAAGAGATGCTGACTGTACGACTGGTTCAGCCCGATGAATGATCCGGACAGCAAAGCCGCTCCATCACAACTGATGGAGGTTGAGATCATATCAGCCTGAGAGAACTGCCATCCAATAAAGAGACAGATCGCCCCGGCTATTACGTAGTACCAATTCATTCCCATACCTCGGAAAGGGAAAAAAGGGGGTATTGTATCTGGTTATGCGAGTGCAACTATCGTGTCAGCCCAGGTCTCAAGCCCGGTCCGGATGGCATCAGCCTCATAAGATGAGAGGGTGACGGAATCACGGGCAAACCGGACCGAGTAGAGCTCACCGTTGGAGTGATGGCACTTGAGGGTGCAGCTGAACCGGTCCTCTGAGCTGTCATGGGACGGGGTGCCCCCCATTGCGGTATTCAGGGCGGTGGTGGCAACGATGGTGCTGACATCAGTGTTGAAGGCTGACGGAGTCGGAGCCTTGATGCTGATGGTCCCGACAGTCTTGGCCTCGTTATTCTCATAAATGACCCGGCCGGTATAGGACTCTGATGCCTTCGAGACCCCAGGGAGGGTTACTCCGGCCTGTTCATAGGACGTACATCCCCACGGATTATTGGTCAGGATGTCGTCGATAATTGAGGTGAAGGCTGCCATACTGTCAATGGGAGCTGCAAGCTCCCTGACTGCAGTCTTCACCGTTGCAGTCTGTGTGAAATCTGCCATGTTCGATAGACCCCTGCCGTGATTTCTCACGGCTGAATAGAAATTGGCGGGAGTATATAAATGGTTGAACCGGGATCAGGAATGAGAGGAGGAGAGAGGTGGGATGAGGGAATGGAGCGACAGAAGCGACAATTGAGAATAATTCATTTAAATGATTCTTTAAAGGGATAATGATCAAGAATTTTGTAACTGCACCAGTTTAAAAAAGAAATTCATATTTGGTTTAAAAATCAAAACTATTTTATATGGACTTACAAGTCCTCAGAGATATTGAAAAAAATAATACTGGATTGTTCTGTTTAATAGGCCCGTCAGGTTCAGGCAAAACTTCTCTTCTTAAAGAAATTTCTGCAAGTATTAATTGTAAGATCATTAATCTTAATCGATTCATTTCTGAAAAGATATATACCGATGAACTAAACCCAGATTCACAAAATATAGATTTATTTCTCCGAAATCATGCTCGGAAAGAGTGGAGTAATACAATTTGTTTGGACAATACTGAAGTGATTTTTTCTAAACCCTTTAACGATTTACTACCTTTTTCAATGTTTTCGAGTATTAGTAAAAATATGAAAATAATCATGACTGTTTCAGCACGAATTCAAGGTGATCTCATTTATTTTGGAGATATTGGCCATGTAGATTATAAAAAAATCAGCAGAAAAGACATTGATGCACAAATTTTCTCATTAGATACAGAACGGTGGATTTAGGGGGGATTCTATGAAGTATAAGGATATAGTCCAATTCGATTCAATTGAAGGAACGATTCAGTTAAGAGATGCTGATGAACTGGCAGGCGCCGAGAGGCTAGTAAAAACTTTTGTGATATCTCAAGGAATGGCCGAAAAACTGGTGGGTCAAATCATACCACAATTGAGTTTAACTACGACAATAGATCGAAAAGGCCTGTTTATTGTGGGTAATTATGGGACTGGTAAGTCTCATATGATGTCTGTCCTTACGAGTGTACTTGAGTATCCTAATATTTACAAATATATTGCAAATGAAAAGGTCCGAAATGAAATTGAACCATTATCGGGAAAGTATAAAGTAATCAGGACAGAAATCGGGGCAGTAAAAAGACCAATTCGCGATATTTTTTGCAGTGTTCTGGAAACAGAACTAGAGAAAATAGGAGTCAATTACAAATTTCCAGCTGCCGATGAGACAAAGAAAGCGAATAATAAAGATGATCTCATTGCCATGATGGGAGCATTTCAAGTAAAATATCCCGATACTGGATTGATATTTGCTATTGATGAAATGCTTGAATATCTTCGTCAAAGGCCTGAATTGGATCTCATTTATGATTTGATATTTTTGAGGGAATTAGGAGAATCCTGTAAATATTCTCATTTTAGGTTTTTAGCAGGCATTCAAGAGAGTTTATTCGAATCTCCCAGATTTCAATTTGCTGCAGATACTCTTCGAAGGGTAAAGGATCGGTATGAGCAGATACGGATAATGAAAGAAGACATCAGTTATGTTGTCTCTGAACGATTGCTTAAAAAGGATGATAAACAAAAAGCAATTGTCCGTGAACATCTTTCTCAGTATTCCTCATTATACTCCCAAATGGCTGAGCGCATGGAGGAATTTGTTTCACTGTATCCAATTCATCCATCATATATTGAGACCCTGGAGCTTTTGTTCATCGTAGAAAATAGACATATTTTGCAGTCAATTAGTAAAGATCTCACAGCCCTAATGGAGGAGAAAGTACCTCAAGATGCTCCAGGCCTTATCTCTTTTGATCGTTATTGGAAAGTTATGAAACAGGATGTTTCGTTATTGTCTGACCCGAATATCCATAAAGTCATAGATAAAGGAACTGTACTTGAAAATCTCATTTCCCGTTCTTTTCCAAAACCCCAATATAAGGAAGCAGCACTTCGGATCATTCATGGGCTCCTGGTTGCTAGACTCCAAACGATCGATATTTATAAACCCACTGGCCTGACTTCAGAACAAATAAAAGATGAACTGTGCATTTTTCTGAAAAGTATACCTGAAAAAGAATCGCAATTCCTCCTAACAACAGTTGAATCTATTATTAAAGATATTGTTACAACCGTTTCAGGGAAATTTATCTCTAAAAATGAAGAGAATAAACAATACTATATTGATTTAGAAAAGAGTGTTGATATTGATCTGCTCATTGAGGAGAAAGGTGCTGGTCTCAATGATGATCAACTGGACAAATACTATTTTGAATCTCTCACCCGTTTGATGGATAGACCAGATACAACCTATGTTAGTGGATATCGTATCTGGGAGCATGAACTCATATGGAAAGACCGTAATGTGGGTAGGATGGGATACCTCTTCTTTGGAGCCCCTAATGAGAGATCAACAGCCCAACCACCAAGAGATTTCTATCTTTATTTCATTCAGCCTTTTAATCCTCCAGTGTTTAATGATGAACATAAACCTGATGAAATCTTCTTTAGGCTCATTAAAAAAGATGATGCATTCATTGATGCACTTCGGAAATATGGTGGTGCCAGAGAGATGTCTGCTATTACAAATGTAAAAGACAGACAAGATTATGATAGGAAGGCTCAAGGATATCTCAAGGATATTGTCCAATGGCTTAGTGCCAATATGGGTCATTCACTTGAAGTAACTTATCAAAGTCAAACAAAGAAACTGGTTGAATGGAGTAAGGAATCAACTATTCCTCTGGGCCCAGAGGTTCATCGTGCGATAAATGAAATCGCTTCTTATTGTGTATCTCCCCATTTCAATGATATATCTCCTGATTATCCTAAATTCTCAGTAACTATCACCTCGACAAACCGGCATGATATGGTAATAGATGCCTTATCCTGGATAAAGGGGAGGACAACGAAATCAGGATCACAGGTATTAGCAGGACTTGAGTTAATGACTGAAGGAGTCTTAACTCCAGAAAAATCTCGATATTCACAATACATTCTCACTACTCTTTCTGAAAAACAAGGTCAAGTAATAAACCGTCAGGATCTGATAGGGTTATTAAATGGTGTTGAATATGATAAGAAATTTAGGATAGAGCCTGAATTGTTTATGGTTGTCTTATCAGCACTCGTTTGGAGAGGTTCTATTGTAATCTCATATGTGCATGGAAAAATCGATGCCAGTAATGTCGATACAATGGCAAAAATGGCTGGAGATGACCTTATTGCCTTCAAACATCTTGAACCTCCGAAAACGACTCCAATCGAATTATTAGAATATCTTTTTACAACCATTGGTCTTCGACCTGGAGAAATTTCAAATCCAGCGACACAGGAAAGTGCAGTTGAATCATTACAAAGAAAGGTAGAACAAGAAGCCAAAAACATTGCAGTAGCTCTTGATCAACTTAATAAACGTGTCACTATTCTTTCTGAACCTCTTCCTTCAGATGAAGTGATGTCTTCACTCATTATTGAATTAAAACAAGGGAAAGAACTCCTTGAATCACTCCGCAGATTTAACAGTGTGGGTAAATTAAAAAATTTCAATCTTTCCCGTGATGATGTTGATCTCATTAAAAAATGCATCACCTCGCTACAGATTATTTCAGAATACTCCCGATTAATCAACGAGTTAAACCCGATTACCTCATATATTCAGCAAGTTAGTATCATCCTTCCAACACTGGAAGGAGAAGAGATCAGGAAGGAAATAGATAACGCAAGATCCAAGATTCGATGTTGGACTACTCCTCCCTCCTCTGAAGAGATTCGAACTATGAAAACGGATCTTGAGAAAGTAAAAACTCAATATGCAAATAGGTATTTTACTCTTCACAACCGGGCACGTCTCGGAGTTTCAGAAGACGTAGAGAAGAAGAAACTTCTGAATGATCCTCGTCTCAAGGCCCTTCAACAACTTGCCAACACAGGCATGAATAATCCTCTATTGCCTGTATTTACCAATAAATTAACTCATACATTTAAAACGTGTTTCAATTTGACCCAGGATGACTTATTATCTTCTCCTATTTGTCCCCACTGTCATTTTAAGCCATCTGAAGAACAGATTCTCGGATCAGTTCGGGAAGAGATCTATGAATTGGATGATGAATTAGACGGAATGTACAAAGAAATTACTCACCGTTTGATTGAGGATCTTTCAGATCCCATGGTACAAGAGACATTGAGTCTGATGAATAAAGAACATCGGGATACTGTTGAATTATTTATTAATGAAGGTGTTCTCCCCGATCCAATATCTATTGAATTTGTTCAATCAGTGAAAGAAGCAATTGCTGGATTAACCCGGGTTGTAATTTTCGAAGAAGACTTAATTAAATCATTAAGCGGCTCAGGGGCTCCGATTCCAAAAGAAGAATTTGATAAAAGATTTGTCCAATTTATGAAAGATAAAACAAATGGTCTTGATTTGAAAAAAATACGTGTAGTTTTAGAGAAAAAATCCCCGTAAGTAGATATTCAGGGTGACACTGTAACTACATTTCTCCTATAATTTCATGTGAATTAGTGACTATAATGCAGAAAAAACCAGAATTATCAGATTCATTACTTACTGAATTAAAAGGGATTGAAGGATACCCTGATGGAAAAGATGAAAATATAATATTTCTATCAGATCCTCCAGTATTTACAGCGTGTCCTAATCCCTGGATATCCGAATTCATATCATCAGAAATTAATAGATTTGGGACCACTCATGATTATGATCAGACTCCATATACTGCAGATGTATCGGAGGGAAAAAATGATCCTATCTATAACGTCCATTCCTATCACACGAAAGTTCCACATAAAGCAATAATGAGATATCTTCTCCATTATACCAGTCCTGGAGATATTGTTCTTGATGGTTTTTGTGGGACCGGAATGACCGGGGTGGCTTCGTATATGTGTGGACACCCTGATAACGATTTTAAAAAACTCATTGAGAAGGAAAATAATACTGTTGAATGGGGAGTTCGAAAAGCAATATTATCAGATCTTTCACCTGCTGCTACATTTATTGCATATGGCTATAATAATCCCATTGACCAATTAAAATTATTTAATGATGCTTCACGAATCGCTCTGGAAGTAGAGAAAGAATGTGGGTGGCTTTTTGAAACATACCACGTAATTGAAGGCCACCAACAATATCAAACAGATATCCAAGGAGAAAAAGTTCCAATCATCGGAAAAATTAATTATATCATCTGGAGCGACGTTTTTATTTGTCCTTCTTGTATGAAGGATATAATCTTCTGGGATATTGCAATTAAACCAGACGGTACATTTCATAATGATCTTTCCTGTCCTTTTTGTGAAGCTATTATTGAAAAGAAGGATATGGAGCGGGTCAGAGAATCAGTGTATGATGATTCCTTGCAGCAGACGGTAACCCGAGCAAAACAAGTACCCGTTAAAATAAACTATTCAATAACCGATTCGAAAGGGAAGACAATCAGATGTAATAAGGCACCTGATGAACATGATTTAGACATTATTCAAAGAATTTTATCAGAGCACATTCCCTACTGGTATCCAACACGGTTGATGCATGAAGGCGAACTTCGAAAACATCCTGAACGGACACATGGGATTACTCACGTTCATCAATATTATACCAAAAGGAACCTTTGGATCTTTGCAGCCCTCTTTCATCGTGCAAAACAGCTAGACCATAAAGCATTATTGTTTGTCTTATCCTCCATTCATCTTCATATTAATCGGATGAGAATCTATCAACCGGTAAAACCGGGTGGAACCCCAAAACTTCAGGGAACCTTTTTCATCCCTACTATTTCTGTAGAGGTATCTCCTCTCGATGTGTTTCCAAGGAAGCTCAGAGATATTGGAAATATGTATGAAATGATGGATCCAGAACATCATGCCTGCATTTCAACAGGATCTTCAGGAGACCTTCGTCTGATCCCTTCAGAATCGATTGACTACATTTTTATTGATCCTCCTTTTGGTGGGAACCTGCAATACGCTGAATTAAATTATCTCTGGGAATCATGGCTTGGGGTTACTACAAACGATGAACCTGAGGCGATCATCACCAAATATCGTCAGAAAGGTCTCTCAGAATATCAGACCCTCATGGAATCATGTTTCAGAGAATTTTACCGGGTATTAAAACCTGGCAGATGGATGACAGTAGAGTTTCATAACTCTAAAAATTCGGTGTGGATGGCAATCCAGGAAGGCTTAATGAAAGCTGGTTTTGTTGTTGCAGATGTTCGTGTACTCGATAAGAAACAGGGAACATTTTACCAAAAGAATACACCTGGTGCTGTCAAGCAGGATCTTATCATTACATCATATAAACCTGAACACGATCTTGAAACACATGCCCATCTAGCTGCTTCTGATGAATCCACCGTCTGGGAGTTTATTCATCAACATTTGGGGCGTCTTCCCATTGTGGATGGGACAGGGGGAATTATCCGGATCATTGAGGAGAGGAAGGGGTATTTACTCTTTGACCGGATGGTTGCATTTTTTGTGCAGAGGGGTGCACAAATACCAATTTCATCAGGGGATTTTTATGCTGGCCTGAAACAGCGGTACCCTGAGCGGGATGGCATGTATTTCCTTGATGAACAGGTGGCCACGTATGATAAGCAGCGGATTAAAGTTGATCGAATCGAACAGACTGTTCTTTTTGTCCATGATGAACGATCTACTGTTCAATGGCTTACCCATCTTCTTTCCGATAAACAGATGACTTATCAGGAGATTCAACCTCTGTTTCTCAGGGTATTACATCTAGATAAATTTGAGAAATTGCCTGAATTAGCAGACATTCTTGAACAATATTTCCTCAAGACAGATGAAGAGAGATGGTATACTCCCGACCCTTCACGCCTTTCGGACCTGGAAAAGATGCGGGAACGTGCTCTTCAGAGAGAGTTTGATACGTATCGGACCGGAAAGGGAAGACTCAAATTATTCAGAACAGAAGCAATCAGGGCCGGATTTAGAAAAGCCTGGACAAAACAGGATTATCAGACAATCATCCTGATTGGACAACGAGTTCCAGAGAATATTCTCCAGGAAGATGATCAATTGCTCATGTACTACGATAATGCTATGACCCGGGGTGGAACGTGAAAGATAAGAAAGATTACGTTTTGACGAAAGAGATTCTGGATTCTCTTCGATCAATTGATGGATTTCCCATTGGAAAAGACGAGGATATAATTGCTCTTTCTGATCCACCGTTTTATACCGCCTGCCCGAATCCCTGGATTACCGAGTTTATCGAGACGTATGGGACACCCTATGATCCCAATGATGGATATAACCGGGAACCTTTTGCTTCTGATGTTTCTCAAGGAAGAACCGATCCTGTTTATTTAGCGCATACATATCACACAAAAGTTCCCCATAAAGCGATCATGCGGTACATCCTTCACTATACCAATCCGGGGGATATTGTTTTTGATGGATTCTGTGGAAGTGGTATGGTAGGAATTGCTGTTCAGATGTGCGGTTCACCAGATCCTGAATTTCAAGAAAGTGTCAATTGTGATATGCCTAATGTTCAATGGGGATCACGAAGGGCAATCATCTGTGATCTTTCCCCTGCTGCAACTTTCATTGCATATAATTATTCAAATCATATAGATTCAGATGAATTTAAACAAAATGCTCAACGGGTTTTACAGGAGATTACAAGGGAATATGGATGGATGTATGAAACATACCATCAAATTGATGGACAAATTCAATATAGACAAGAGATTGATGGATCAAAAAAGCCTATCATTGGGTTAGTAAATTTCATAGTTTGGTCTGATATTTTTATTTGCCCCAATTGTTCTAACGAGATGATTTATTGGAACGTTGCGGTTGATAAAGAAAAAGGAGTTGTATTAGATGAAATAACATGTTCTTCTTGCGGAGCGAAATCAACAAAAAGAACTTTGGAGAGGTCTTGGGAAATAATATTTGATAAAAGTCTAAATGAGACCGTGAAAAGGGCCAAACAATATCCAGTACTGATCAATTATAGTATTATTAATGAAAAGGGAAAGGAAAAAAGATTTGAGAAATCTCCTGATGATCACGACATTGAGTTAATTAAAAGAATAGATTCACTTGAATTTTCAATATATAGTCCTGTAGATAAAATTCCTGAAGGATACAATACAGCTCAACCTCGTCAATCTCATGGGATAGCATATGTAAACCAATTTTTTACTAGACGAAATCTTTTCATAATATCAGGTCTTTGGGATAAATATCAACAAATCCCGAATAAAATAATAAAAGGATTAGGATACTTTTCAATAACTGCTGCTTTGCGCTATTTGAGTAGGATGTCAAAAATAGGAACTGAAAATTATTTTAAAGGTGGAGGAGGACCGATTAATGTTGGATTATTGGGGACTTTGTATGTTCCATCATTTTCTGTTGAAAATAGTGTTATAAAAACACTTAACACTCGATACCCGAAATTGTTTAAGGTATTAGAAAGTTTTTCTTCATCTGGTGAAGTTATAATTACCTCGCAATCAAACTCAAATTTATCAAATATTCCAAATAATTGCGTTGATTACATTTTTACCGATCCTCCTTTTGGTGGTAATTTAATGTATTCTGAGCTAAATTTTCTATGGGAAGCATGGCTTAAAGTATTTACTAATAACCAAGATGAAGCGATAATTAATGATTCCCAATATAAGGACTTATTTAAATATCAGCAGATAATGGAAAAATGTTTTCATGAAAATTATCGCATTCTCAAACCTGGAAGATGGATTACAGTAGAGTTTCATAACTCTAAAAACTCAGTTTGGATAGCTATCCAAGAATCTTTGTTAAGAGCAAAATTTGTTATTGCCGATGTTAGGACCTTGAATAAACAACAAGGAACCTTCAAACAAGTTACAACAACTTCTGCTGTAAAACAAGACCTAATTATTTCGGCTTATAAGCCATCAACGACCCTCGAACAAACATTTACACTTACCGCTGGAACCGAAGATGGGGTCTGGGCATTCACGAACGAACATCTTCGTCATCTTCCTGTGGTTGTTGAAAAAGAAGGTATCATCGAAACGATAGCAGAACGCCAAAACTATCTCCTGTTTGATCGGATGGTCGCCTTCCATGTTCAGCGTGGTATCACCGTGCCCATTTCTTCTGCGGAATTCTATGCTGGTCTTGCCCAGAGATACCCGGAGCGGGATACTATGTATTTCCTCCCTGAACAGGTTGAGGGGTATGAATCGGCGAGATTACAAGCACATGATGTGGGACAACTTTCGATATTTGTCCATGATGAGCGAAGTGCAGTCCAGTGGCTCAGGCAGGAACTTGCAACTCCACAGACCTATCAGGAGATTCAACCAGCCTTTTTACGGCAACTACACCAGGATTCCCATGAGGCTCTTCCAGAATTATCTGATGTTCTTGAAGAGAATTTCCTTAAAGATGACCAGGGAAAATGGTATGTTCCAAATCCATCAAAGACATCTGACCTTGAAAAAATACGTGAACGCTCTCTCCTTCGGGAGTTTGGAACGTATGTTCAGGGTAAAGGAAAATTAAAACTCTTCAGAAGTGAAGCGGTCAGGGCCGGATTTGCAAAGGCATGGAAGGAGCGGGATTACGGGACTATTGTGTCGGTAGGAAAACGACTCCCGCCAAAGGTACTCCAGGAAGATGATCAATTATTGATGTACTTCGATAATGCGGTCATGAGAGGGGGAGAATGATTCGTGGTTCGGAGTGGAGACGATGGGATCTTCATGTTCATACTCCTGCATCATTTGAACATCAATACAAAATTTTAGAGAATGAGAAAGAGAAATACCCTGGAGATAACGGACATTGGGAAAAATATATCGATGAATTAGAGAGAATCAGTGATGTATCAGTCCTTGGAATAACCGACTATTTTTCAATAGAAGGGTATAAAAAAATCCTTGAATATAGAAGTCAGCGAAGATTATTAAATTTTAACTTAATTGTTCCAAATATTGAATTTAGGTTAGAATCCTTAATAATTGATGGATCTGCAAAAAAATTAAACTACCATATTATTTTTAGTGATGATCTGGCACCTGACGTTATTCAAAGAAATTTTCTTAATGATCTTAAAATTAAATTTCCAAATAATGAATCCAGATCATTATGTCATGAATCACTAATCGAACTCGGACAATATGTTCAACAGAAAAATCGAGAATTTTTAGACGTTTCAGAGTATATCGCAGGATGTAATAACGCGTATGTATCCTTGGATAATATCCTTAGTGCTCTTGAAGAAAAAAAATCAATTTTCTATGGAAAATATTTGCTTGTTCTTCCAGATCGAATTTGGGAAGATATTCGATGGAATAGTCAAGGACACACAATAAAGAGCCTCCATTTACATAATTCTCATGCAGTTTTTTCCTCGCAACAAAGTACGGTTGATTTTTGTTTAGGTAAAAAATTAGATCAGAAAGAAGCATTTTTAAGTGCATTCGGTCGGTTCATTCCTTGTATTCATGGATCAGATGCACATAAATTTGAGGTACTTTGTAAACCTGTTGGGGAAAAAAACTGTTGGATTAAAGCTAACCCAACTTTTGAGGGATTAAAACAAATTTTATATGAACCAGAAGAACGTGTAAAAATACAAAAAGACAATCCCGAACCAAGAAAACCAGGTTATATTTTATCTTCAGTAACAATATCAAATGGTTTTATTAATGGAAAGTGCTCCCTTTCAGAGACTCGTATACCTCTCAATAAGAATTTTATTGCGATAACAGGAGGGAAAGGAAGTGGGAAAACTGCATTAATTGACTTAATAGCACATTGCTTTATTGATAGAAGGGAATCGAAAGAGAATAAAGATAAAAATTCCTTCATCCAAAGAAATGAAAAAGAACCTTCAAATTTATCGATTACTATTGATTTTGTAGACACATCACTATCCCCAATTACAAAAAAAATACAAGATGGTAATCTTTGTGAAATTACAAAAATAGAATATTTCCCCCAGGGAAAAATCGATCATTACTGTGGAGATTGGGAATCATTAAATCAAAAAATTGAAGAAATCATTTTTCGAAGTGAGGCCATTTGCAATAGTGCCTATGTGCAACAATATAAAGAGCTTGAGAAAAAGATTGCGGAATCATCTCAAAGCATAAGTCAATTAAACACATTAATAGTGCAATTAGAAGAAAAAAGTTCAAATAAAATTATTGATGACATTCAACTTCGTCTTTCTGTAAAAAAGACTGAATTTTCAGATAAAGAAAAATATCTTATTGATATTGAAGGTAATATCGACAAAGAGAAACTTACATTAATTCAGGATCTTTCCGCAAAAAATGAAGAGATATCTGCTAAAAAGGTAGCGATTTCTCAAATTAAAGATCAAATTGAAAATGTTCAATCAAAGATTATAGATGAGATTGATCCAATAAAATCAGAGATTAATAAGATAAACATCTCAATCAAGGAATATAAAGAGTATTTTCCTGTTACTCCCATAGATACTACAAAACAAACTTCTGAATTATCCTCATTATCCAAGAGAATTTTATCGGATATTGATTTGTGTGAACAAGAAACTAAGACAATCAATGAACAATTAGAACCATTATTGAAGGAACAAGAAGAACATGCGAAAATTATTAAAGTAATTAAAATCTTGAAAAAAGAAATAGAGGATATCGAAAAAGAAAAGAAAACCGTAGTTCAATATAAAAAAGATAAAGATAATCTTGTTATTCAAAGAGAAACGTTATTTAAAGGAATTCTTAATTACCATAAAGAAAAAACAAACCTCTTTAATGAAATATCTTCATTATTTTCTCAAGGGAAAAAGGAAATATTGAGTGATGTAGAATTTCATTCGACATCCATTTTTAATAACGAAAAAATTCAAGAAGAAGCACAGAATTTATTTCATTTAAAAAAGGTATCTGAACAAGATATTGAGAATTTTGTAGACAATTATGAAGAATTATTAACATCATTTTTTTCAGAAGGTATCAATTTTGATTTGATTCTTTCTCTATTGAATCAATTTATTGTAAATAAAAATTCCATCAAAGGAACTAATAATAAGATTGATTTTTATAACTGGCTTTTCGGTAATTATATCGACGATAAGATTGGTATTTCATTCGATGGAGTCTCCTTAGATAAACTTTCCATGGGTCAAAAGGGCACTGTTTTATTGAAATTATTCTTATCTGAAGGAGATTATCCCCTATTATTAGATCAACCAGAAGAAAACTTGGACAACCGATTTATTTATGATCAACTTGTTAAGGCCATTAAGGAAGCGAAAAAGAAAAGGCAGATAATCATTGCTACTAATAATGCTAATTTAGTAGTAAATGCAGACGCCGAACAGATTATTTCTGCATCTTTCATTGATGGTGTAATTTCATACAAACCCGGAGCAATAGAAAGTGATGAAATCCGTAATGAAATTCTCCCTGTTTTAGAAGGAGGAAAGGAAGCATTCAGACTACGTGAAAATAAATACGGAAATCTTGGGATCTATGAACAAAAAATATAGGTGAATTAATGTCAGTCGATGAAATCTCCCCAGGTTCATGGTTATACTCATCAGATGATCGTCAATCCATCCAGATAATATCTCTAATACAACAGGGGAAATACCGGGTGTGGATTCCTTCGACTGATACCGTAGCTATCAGAGAGAATACTTCCCTGAGTGATATCCCTTCCAATTATTGGGTGAAGGAGCGTATCATTGGAATTTCTGCATCTGAAAAATTAAGAGATATTATTCAAAAAGAACCATTGATTTCACCTTTCTCTTCACGAATACTTCCTCTTCCGCATCAATTATATGCTTTGGCTAGAGCATATGCATCCCCCAGGGTACGGTTTCTATTAGCTGACGAAGTTGGTCTTGGAAAAACAATTGAGGCCGGCCTGATAATGCAGGAGCTAAAGGTCAGAGGAAAAATATCAAAGATATTAATTGTTGCCCCTGCTGGTCTTATCAGGCAATGGAGATCGGAACTATCTGAAAAATTTGATGAGGATTTTACTATTGTAATTCCTGGAGAAACCGCTGAAGCCTCCCCGGAAGCCTGGATGCGGTACAATCAGATTATTACTTCTATTGATGTTATCAAGCCTATAGAAGACAGAAAAGGATGGACTCCAGAAGAATGTTATCAGTATAATCGTGCCAGATTTTTGGCGGTTACTTCTATTAATTGGGATCTTGTTATCATTGATGAAGCCCATAAAACAGGAGGGACATCTGAACTGGTTGCTCGATATAAATTAGCAAAAACCCTTACCGAAAAATCAGAACACCTCCTTTTATTGTCTGCAACACCGCACCAGGGGAAGACGGACGCCTTTCTTCGATTAATGGGTCATTTGGATCCGAAACGATTCAGATCGGCTCAGGAAGTAGAACGAGAAGTCGTATCAGAATACGTTATCCGGACTGAAAAACGAAATGCGATAGATGCAGAAGGGAAGCAATTATTCAGAAAACGACACGCCCAAACAATTGCTGTCTCTCTCAAGGAATCACCCCTCCAGCATGAGTTGTATGATGCCGTAACCTTTTACGTAAAATACTGGTACGATTATGCAAAAAGAGAAAAAAGAGCAGGAATCGGATTTCTCATGGTTCTTATGCAGAGGCTCGTTTCTTCAAGCACTCAAGCAATTTTAGAGACAATGCGCCGTCGCTCATCAGTCGTTGAATCATCATTAGTATCATGCTCTAATTCTCCAAAAGATTTGGAACAAATGCTTGAGACCGATACCCAGGAATTACTTGAATATCTACTTCAAACTTCTCCCTCTCCTCTTACCGAAGAATATGAACAGATTCAAAAGATTTTAGCCATCGCTGAACGTTGCACCCGGACAGGACCAGACATCAGATCTGAATCCTTAGAAGCTATCTTAAGAGAGATTATTTCCCGTGAATCTGATTCCATGGTTAAATTTCTTATTTTCACTGAGTTTGTAGCAACCCAAACGATGCTGAAAGAGTACTTAGAGAAACGAGGATTTTCAGTAATCTGTCTTAATGGGAGTATGGATATTGAGGAACGACAGATATCACTACGTCTCTTTTCTGAAAAAATACAGATCCTCATTTCCACTGAGGCCGGAGGAGAAGGACTCAACCTGCAATTCTGTCATATAGTAATTAATTATGATCTTCCCTGGAACCCGATGAGAGTTGAACAGAGAATCGGCCGTGTGGATAGGATTGGTCAGAATCGCGATGTTGAAGTATATAACTTAGTATACAAGGATACTGTTGATGAGCGGGTTTGGGAAGTCTTAAACAAAAAACTCTGGATTATTTTACAAGAACTTGGATTTGATAAATTATCAGATATTCTTGATTCATCAGAAGCAGAACAGAATTTTGATGATCTTTATATGAATGCACTATTAAATCCCGGTGAATTACAACAGAAAATTGACCGGCTACTTAATATTATAAAAAGTAGGGCCAACCAAGAACGGGGATACTGGGATGTGATTATCAGTGATCAAGAACTTTCCCCAGAACAGGCTTATGATTTAATGCACCATCCTCTTCCGTATTGGCTTTCTCAAATGGTTCACAACCTTGTCCCATTATCCGGAGGGAAGATAGGATCAGACCTATTTGGATATCAGGTTCTTTGGCCAGATGGATCAAAAAATTATAACTTAGTTTTTGATTTTGACGAGGCACAAGATCCTCATTCACAATTGGCGACTTTAAAAACCCCTCAAATCCAGAAAATCTTGTCCGAAATTGTAAGAGTAACAGAAACCTGTGATATCCCAATTATTCAATTAGAAGGAATAGGATCGGTAAAAGGGACTTTCGGTTTATATCATTTGAGAAATTCATCCGGAAATATTCAGGTATTGCCCATATTCCTCGATTATCAAAATAGGCTTTTTCAAACAACAGCATTCAAAATATGGGAGATCCTGGGAAGAGGAACATTTCAGATATCTGGGATGACGCAGTTTAAAGAGGCAATTTATTTAAACCTGATGAATTCAGTTGAACAATTCTGTTCAAATAATGTAGATAGTACTTCTGAAAAGTATCCAGTATTGTTACTTGCAGTTGGAGACACTGCATGAAATCATTGCCTGATGCAGTACTAGAAAAAATAAAGTACTCACGCCATTGGTTTATTTTTGTATATGATCCAGACCAATTACTCCTCGTTGAATCGATTCAAAGGGTGATAATTTCACTGAATTTTCAATTTTTTCAATTTTTTGATCCATTTTCATTTAGACTTTGGTATGAATCAGAAATTCGCCCAAATCTCTATAATTCTGATCATTCCTTCCACTTTATTGTCAGAATAGAAATTCCCATACCTGAAATTCCGTATGATATCTTCATACATGCAGAAACATATGAGGTAGGATTAGCTAGTATTTTCGATAAATTGTCCACTCCAGTAGTAAAAAATTTAGATGTATCATTACTTGAACAATTTTACGAATCATATCAGACATTTCTACCCCAAAAAAGACTTGGTTCTAATGAAACAACAGAATTAATTCTTCGGCTAGTCTTTTCGATAAACATCGATGCGATTAATACAATTGAAGATCTCTTTGAAAATCTTATAAGAATTCATTATAAACGGATATATCTTCCTTCAGATTATTCAGAATATATACTCCAAAAATTAGAGACTAAAAAATTTTCAGAAGTTGATGGCATAGACATATTTGATTATTCTTCTTTTATTGATCATTTGCAGGTTCTATGGAATCAATATCTTGACTCGGTTATTAATGGTGAAAGACCTAAAATATTTCTTGAAAAAACAGAAATATGGGTATATTTAGATTCGATGATTATTGAAGGGATAATAAGACCTGTTTCATCCCAATCGATCGAGAATCTTCCACCACGATTAAGAATCGGTGTTGCTCATGATTCAGCTGAAACATTAGAGAACAGATTTCTTGACCTTTTACATCGGACTGTATCATTGGCAAATATTGCAAATCATTATTCTGATTGGCAAAAAATTTGCCCTATATGGGCTGACATTCTAAATTTAAGAATGAAGGTTCAAAATCAAAAACACATTGAGAAATTTAATACTGTCCAATCGAATGTTGAAGAATTATTTCTCCATTGGATTCAAAAATCATACCCATTAATCCTTAATGCCCCATATCTTCCTGAACCAGTAATGGTTCATCATATTCTTCCATATATTAAATCAAAACGGAAGAATGGTGACAAAATCGCTCTGATCGTAATAGATGGATTAGCATTTTATGAATGGGAACTAATTCAAAAAGAAATTTTAAAAAATGATAACCCTAAAATTATTCCAGTATTTGCCCATATACCTACATTAACATCGATATCAAGAAAAAGTATTTTCTCTGGAGTTCCTCCATTTTATTTATTTGAGAATAGTGATCAGAAATCTAATTCTATAAATGATATTACACAAAGTAAAGAGAGAAATTTATGGATAAATTATTGGTCCTCATCTGAAACGAGAGGAACAAGGATTTCTCATTTCACAGGAATTCGCTTAAAAGATATTACTGATCAATCAAAAATTCAAGAGATTTATCAATCTGACATTGTAGGATTAGTAATTAATACCATTGACGAGTTTATTCATGAAGAAAATTTTTCATACACTCTTATGCCAAAGAAAATTCGTGAATGGTTAGATCAAGGATTTGTCTCTCAATTTTTTAACACCCTGCAAGAAAGGGGCTTTAATATCTTTATCACATCAGATCATGGTCATATTTTAGCCCAAGGGATTGGAGATTATAATGAAGGTGAATTATTAACAGAAAATAGTAAGCGGGCTAAAATATTTAAAGACAAGGCATTCCAATCAAGAGGAATGAGTAAATTAGATGAACAAATTATTTGGCCATCATCAAATTTCAACAATATTTTATTTCCTTTGTTAATGTCGGGTACCAGATCATATGATAAAAAAAATCATTCCTCTCTTTGTCATGGCGGTATTTCTATTGAAGAAGTATTAGTTCCGTTTATTGAAATCCTTCGGTGAGAATGTGAAGAAAAAACAGATTGGATATGATCGAAAAATCCCACATG
This sequence comes from Methanomicrobiales archaeon, assembly GCA_012729535.1. Classification (GTDB taxonomy): domain Archaea; phylum Halobacteriota; class Methanomicrobia; order Methanomicrobiales; family Methanospirillaceae; genus Methanospirillum. The sequence goes on from JAAYCY010000056.1 coordinate 38,359, forward strand.
ATTTGATTGATCTTACAGCAGATCATTACTGCAAAACAAAGGACCTAGATCTAACCCGAAAATTTCTTCATGAGTTTCTTTCAGAAAAATATCCAAATGAGGCAGGAAGAAAAAAAATCATAACAATATTACTTCGTATTTGGATTAGAGTCCCAGATAATGATAAACAATTGAGGGATTATGCATGTAATTTATTAAAAAATATCCGAACTAAAGACCGTATATGGCTTCATTATGGACTGTTAATTCTTGCTTATCCCTTTGTATGTGATATAGTGAGAATTCTCTCAACCAAATTAGGGTTTTATGACGAAGTAAGTTCACCGATGATATATAACGAATTAAAAAACACATGGGGTGAACGTTCTTGTGTTCAAAAACAAACTTGTCTTGTTCCATTGACATTATTCGAATGGAATCTCTTACAGAGAAAAAAATACAAGTACTCGAAAGAAAATCTGCTATCCAGCAATAATAGGGAACTCCAATTATGGCTATTAGCAACTCTTATCAAAGCAAATAGTAATCCTGTAGAAATTTCTAAGATTACTGATTTACCGATAGCATTTCCTTTCTCTTTCTCCATCACGATGGATGACATTGCCCGGAGTGAATTTTTTACAACTCATTCATCTGGATCGGGGAGGATTGTTGTTTCATTTAAAATCTAAGTAAAATATCACATCAATTTCACCCCAAACACCGCCCCTTTCTTCTCTCTCCCCTCCAGTACCCGCTTCACCCTCCGGACCGAAACCACATACAACCTCTCTTTAATGACCATCTTCACTCCTCTCCCACTCCCAGACAGGCTCATAACCCCCACTGCTCCTCCATCCTGGTCACGGATCACCTCATCTCCTAACCGGAGAAGAACCGGGATCACCTGGGCTCTCCCGACCTGAAACGATCCGATCCCGTCCAGGTATATCACAATATTCTCCCCTTCAATCCGGAACCGGCCCACCTTCTCCAGCAAACGGGACGAACGCTCACGAACAACCGCAAAATTTCCCACGACACACCTCCGGAGGGGAAGTCCCCTCCAGGTCAGACCATCGCTCTCTCCGGTCCGCAAAAGCTCATAAACCTCTTCTCTCTCCTCCTCTGCAGGATCTGGGTCCGGTTCCGGTGATAATATTCCCGTGAGTTCTTCCGGTGCCGGAAGACCTGATATTCACTTCGGACCAGCCGGAGGGCATCAGCAAGTTGCACAGGCCTCCTCCAGCGGGCAGATCCGGAGATACCCGATCCCCTTTCCGGTAAGATCACAGATTCGGTTTCTCCGGACCGAACACTGCACGAACTTCAGGTGAGGACACCCTTTCGTGAAACAGGCTTCAATGGTCGGCCTTCGGGAGAGTCTCATGTTGACCCTCCATATGCCAGCCTCCTTACCCGGGTATACCGGTCACAGGCCAGGCAGTTCATCTGCCAGCGGTGCAGAGGGCATTGCCCAAGCGTATGCGGACAGTAGATACTCCGGAAGACTAGAGAACGATCTACTGCCAGGGGAGTGATCACGTTCTCACCTCTGACTCGCAGAGTTGGGAATAGCAGGTCTCACACATCCCGAAGTGATCACCCGGATCCTGCCAGGCGATCGCATCACCATCACAGACATGACACCGGCCGACCGAAGCCCCGGTCCATCTTTCCAGCCGGGTGACATCAATTATTCCTGGAATGGTCCGGAACTGGCTGGACTGCATCGTCACCGCCCGATGGTAACAGGCCTTGCATAGCGTTCCCGGTAGGGTCTTCCCCTTCGTTCGTTCCTGGTAATGGCTTGGCTTTCTCCCACAGACGATGCACGGTTTCTTGTCAGGCCAGCCATCCACCGGTCTGAAATCCTTCGGGTTGATGGTCGAGATTGATACCCTCCCCGGATAAGCGGAGTCCCCTTTACTCTGGCGGGTGGTTGCAGCAGCCGGCGGCAGACTCCCGCTATCATTCGGTGCCTGCACCGTGCAGGGTGACGGGATCGGTGGCCGGGGGGGCAGTCTCGGCCCCTCGTCTGCTGAAACTCCGGGATCATGCACAGGTGTACAGACACCTGCAGGTGCAGGATCACCCCTACTACATATTTTCACTTCTTCCGCTGTACTATCCTTCTCTCTCTTCTTCTGAGTTAGATCTGAGTTATCTTCCTCCTCCTGCTCTGATTTCTCGCGGGAAGATCCCGCAACCTGCTGCGAAGGGCCGTCATTTCCCGCATTACCGCCATCACCAGAGTCGTCCCCACCAGTAGGACCGGAGAGCCAGACGGCTCCCCCTTCGGCCCAGGCGTCATAGAGATATGGATTCCAGGTGAAGACTTTTGACCGTCGCTGTGTTGAAAGTCCTTCGTCCCCGGTGGTCACGGTCCGGTCATGAAACGAGATCGCCGGACACTTCTCCAGGAGACCAGAGTACTGATACCCCCGGCTTGTGTACCCGTGGAGCATCTTGTAGATTACACTATGACTCCAACCGGTTGCACTCTGCATCTGGGCGATGGTCACCTCCTCCAGGTGCAGATCCCGGATGGCATCGATCAGCTCGGCCTCTTTCCTGGTCAGCTTCGTCACCTGACCGCCACTCTCCCCATGCAGGGCAGCAAAGAGCCGGGCTGCTGCTGCGAAATCCTCTTCGGTTGCGATGATGCAGGTCATCCCGTCAACCTCCCTGACCTCCCGCTGCTTCTGCATCAGGACTGCGTTCGTCTTGATCAGGTCGAGCAGCATGTCCGGGTTCCTCCGGTTCTCTGATGACTGGAACCGGATCCGGTCCGCATACGGGATTACGACCCAGGAAGGACAGACCCGGCGCCAGATCTCCTGGCAGACCTGGACTTCATCACGGGTCTGCGGCCGTGTCGAGGGCATCTGCTTTGCATCATTCAGGGTCCGGGCGAGAACCTTTGCGTCCTGCTCCTCGCTGTCGTCAATCCAGACGGTGAGCATGCGATTCCAGACCTGATCATCTCCGGATCCCTCGACCTTTGCAACCCACCAGACACACCGTTCCGGAATCGTGCAGACCTGACCGGTCCGATCCTTGGAGACCGTCCGGTATCGGAAAGGTTTCTGAAACGAGGTGGTCACTCCTTTCAGAATCTCCTGCATCTGGTCGGAGAGTGAGATGTCATCCAGGGCAATTACGGAGCCTGGCCGGAGCCCTTCGACATAGAAGAGAGCCTTGTCACTCATCCGGCCGTCAAGCCGGAGTTCGTCCGGAACCTGCTGAAGCATCGTGTCAACTGTATGGGACTTCCCCTTTCCTGATTCCCCGGTAATGGAAACATGGAGCCCCTTTGAGTTGATCACCGAACGGGAGGCAAGCGACCGGGCTAGACATTCAGCAACCACCCGGTCCCCTTCATGGTCAAGACCGAACGTGTCGATGATGAACCGAAGCGGATCCCCGGACCCAAGAATCTCATGTGCCCGGAGGATTACCTTCTCCCGCCGACTCTTCTCCTCACCAGACACTTCAGGAGATATCTTAGATTCAGGGATATCATCATTCAGTTTAGCTATAGCCCGCTTCCGGTTCTGATCTTTCCTCCAGGCTTCAAAGTCCCGTTTCTTTCCCGGACCATCGAACATCTCTTTCAGGTCAGTCCATCGCTGGCTTCCTCCCCCGCAGCTCTGGTGATGACAGCCGGCAAAGATCGCACCGCTCGGAAACTGGACTGCATACGCCCCGTCCCGGTGATCCCCACTAAAGGGACATTCGGATAGGACAAAGAGAGTCCCGCCCATGTAGGGTTTGGCATCATATCCAAGGTGATGCACATCCAGCCATTCACCGAGATTGATCACCTGGCCGGGCCGGTTCCGGGAGAGCGAGGACTTCATCGGACCGGGATCCTCTTTTGGCAGCAGGCTCACCAGTCCCTTCAGTTGTTCAGAAGTCACGACCCTCTCATTTCCGGAGGAGATAATTGCAGATCGCCGGTGTGGTCGTTCCGGCGTGCTGTCTCCTTTCCGGGAGAGGGTTCCGTAGAGCTTCCAGATTCGTCCGGCGTTGAAGTTCGCGGTGTCCACCAGGCACGGACACCGGGATCCTTCGGTCCGGTTCGAGAAGAGCACCGAGAGCGTTTCGAGGCATCCCTTCACAAGTTCGCGGGATTCGGTATCGTTCGGGAGATTAATCCGGTAGAGGAGATGAGCCCCGTTCCCGCTGTCACCGATAAGCGGTTCGGGCCAGCCAAGTTCTGACAGGAATCCTTTCACCAGGTCAGCCAGCCAGAGAGCTGAAGCATGTTCATCCTCTGAAGAAGACACTCCTGACGGCCGGACCGGATCGATATCAATCGGGAGCCACCGCCGCCGGAGGATGTCTGCATCAGCTGTCGTCGAATCCTTCTTCGAGAGACGGGTCTTGATCCGGTTCGCTCTCCTGGCAAGCAGGGCAGGGTTCACCTCGTTCAGGGTGACATAGATCCCCTGATACCGTCCCTCATCACCCAGGATCTTAACCTTCTGCACCAGACTCTCAAACGAGTCAAAGTACCCGGAGGCCATCCCGTCATCACTGATCGCTCTGACCTCGATGATCTGTCCTGGTTGAAAAAGAGCGGTGAGGGAGTCATGGATGCTGGTCATCACACTCCCTCCGGAAGACTAACGGATGATAACTCTCCGGTGTTGCATCCCACCGGCAGTAATGGCCGATGTACGCGAAAAAATGCGTGAAGACCGAGGCATCCGGATCCCAGCGGTTGTCATGCACCGCTTTCCAGAACGAGCAGAACTCGCTCCGGTCAGGGAATCCCTCAAACAAAAAGAGACCGTCAGCAACCTGGCTGAGCACCTGTTCATAGACGGCAACAATCCGGTACAGATGATCACCGACCCAGAAGAGATCGCCCACCTCTCCTTTCTGATGATACCGGGTGGTGCAGATCTTCTTTCCCGAGAGGATCAGTTCTGACATGATCGGATGGAACGAAAGATCGATCGTCTTCACAGGAGATCACCCCCGATGGATACCGCTCCTCCGGGCAAAATCCGGTACCGGAGCCATTCATTCCAGGACTTGATCCAGAACTGGATCTCACCCGGATGGGAGTTCTCTTTCACAATACTGGTGAGTTTCCTGACCTCCGGCCGGTATGAGCCGATAGAGACCGGGGACCGGGAGCTCTTCACCAGGAGAAAGATCATCTCATCCTTCCCTCTCCAGGCAACCAGATCAAAGAGTTCGTGTCCGGCTGCCATCATGACCGAAAATCCACGGGAGAGAAGAAGCCGTTTCGCGGTATAACTCGCGGTCCGTTCGGTTCCGTACTCAGGGTTCTTCCGCATCGGTCATCACCACCTTCTGTTTCCGGTCACAATACTGCCTGGTACACGGAGTGTCAGGATCGCGGGTGCAGATGAACTCCTGCCACTTTCCATCCTTCTTTGTCGCCAGGTTCGGGCAGCGTTCAGCAAGAGCCATGTGCTGCCACCTTCCTAAAAGAGAAATCCTTTTGGACTTCGGTGCTGATACTCAGGTCACTCCCCTGCGATGACGTGCTGGCGAGCATATGTTCAGAAACGGGGGAGCCCGCTGTTTTGATTGAATCAGGGTCAATCAGTCGTATTATTCCAAGTTCCTCGAAGAACCTGCCGATTCCGTAAAAACCTGTCCGCCGTTCATAGGCGTCCATACTTGATTTCAACACTGGTCTAGGCGTTGTGGTCAATCTACCACCTCCTGACATGGCCGCATGTGCCAACCATGCCATGCTATAGCATAGCACGGATCATTCTAAAAAAGTTACGATATTTGTCAGGTAGATTTTCCGCCAGGTGGGTTTGAATTGAAAAAGAACATCAGTATTGAATGAATCAGTCTACTTATGCGCAAGGGATAGGCAACGCAATGATATTCAATTATCATGGGATTACTTGAGTATTGATAACAGATCTTCAGCAGATTCAGTCATAGATTTGTGAGAGTCATAAACTCCCTGGTTGAAAAATTCTGGTTCAAATAATATTTATCCCTGTTCAAAAGCCTGCTTAAGAACTGCTAGATCAATCTTCTTCATCGGGAGCATGGCAGCCATCACCCTTTGAGCCCTTTGGGTGTCAGGATCAGTGAGGAGGGTTATCATTTCTTCAGGAACTACCTGCCAGGATACTCTGAATTTATCTTTCAGCCATCCACACTGTTGAGCTGCCGGATCTCCACCTTCAGAGAGCCTCTCCCAGAAATAGTCGACCTCTTCCTGATTGGCACAATTAATTATGAAGGAGACTGCTTCAGAAAAATGGAATAATGGACCGCCATTTAACGCAACAAAATTGGACCCATCAAGGGAGAATTCAACGGTCATTACACTCCCTTCCGGTTTATGATGAAATTCAAATCCTTCTTTTCCGTATCTGGTTACTCTCCCAATAGAAGAGTTCTTGAATATTGATATGTAGAATTTTGCCGCTTCTTCTGCTTGATTATCAAACCAGAGGCCGGTAGAGATCCGGTGAAAAGATGCCATACATAGTATAATTCTGGTACATAATTGTTACAATCTTCAGAAAGATCTGATCAATCCCATCACTGACCAGTCGGTCATGATGAGTTGGATTGGAAAAAAATTAAGATGGAAGGACAGTTGGTTTTTCTGTCATCCGTTCGAAAAATGCTTTAAACTCTTTTACATGCTTGAGCATGAACTGTTGAAGATCATCATCATCGCCCAGGGTATCATCATCCAATGAATGTCCACAAATGTGACAATGCTTCGAAACCGGACTGTGAACTTCCTTACAATGGGGACAGACTTTCGGGACCAACCGTTTTGTTGTGGCTTCAAGTTCCTTATTCGAGATCCCATAGAGTCTGTTGATCTCCCGGTCGATATCACTGCCAGTCAGGTGGGCATAGGTGGAGAACATCTTCGAATCGATAGAGCCCCACATCATGAGTTTAATCACTGACTCATTCACTCCCTGCTGAATCAGATGAGTGATCCGTGAGTGCCTGAGTACATGGGGAGTGAAGTGTTTCTCGATTCCTGCCCGTTTTGCAGTGACCATGAGGGTTTTGTTCAAGGCTGCACGTGTTGGAGGATTCTTAAGTTCACTCAGAAAAACAAGGTTCTCACCTGATGGCTCTCCCGGATAATCGCTCTTCCATTTGATCAGGTGTTCTCTGGCCATCACCAGTCTGATGTACCGGTCCTTTCCAGTCTTGAAGTTGACATTGATGACAACACCTGTCCCGTCAAATTTGAGATCATTCCAGACCATCTGGCCAATCTCACCGATTCGAAATCCTCCTTCATAGAGGGTTGAAAGAAAGGCCCGTTCCCTGCTAGTTCTGCAGACATCCATCATCTGGGAGATCTCAGTGACTGTCAGAAGATCATTTGCAGTTTTTCGGGAAGTTCTCCGGGGAATTTGGATTTTATCAAGTTTCTTCTCTGGCAGGGAGAGATATTCCTCCTCATTGAGCCAGCGGTAAAAAGTCTTGAGCATCCCGATGTAATCGGCAATTGTTTCTGGAGCAAATTGTTTGCCCCGAAGGGATGTCCCGGATTTAATTTTTGAAACTCCGGAGTAAAGATCAGCAATAGAATTTTCTGTGAACGGTCCGATAAACCTTCGAAGGCCAACCAGAACAAAGACGATCTTCTGAGCTCTTTTTACTCCGATATTCCTGGAGGTCTGTGAGTCAGCAACGTATTCTCTGATCAGGTCTGCATCGTGCTTGGTAATCTGTCCGGATTCGAGAGCTTTCTGGATCGAGCGATCAGGATAGTCTTGCTTGATACCATGAAAAGCATACTCCGAGGGTGGTCGACTCGGGTGCATGAGAAAAACGTAGCGTCGTTATATGTATAAATTTTTGGAAAAGAAGCGAACTAATGGTTCCAATGCTGATATGGGGATTTGAACCCCAGTCGCAGGAGTGAGAGTCCTGCATGATTGACCCCTACACTATATCAGCCGTGCCTCTAAATGTTAGCACTTTATTCATATAAAGAAAACGGTTTTTTGGA
>JAAYCY010000057.1 GCA_012729535.1 Methanomicrobiales archaeon
ATGCTGCGAAGAGATGGTATGCTGAACTCCTTGGCAGTGATCCGTATTTTGAAGTTCCGGGATATGCCGAATTTCGTATTGGAGATTACGAGCTTGAACTTGGTATCATCGATAAGAGATATGTATCAGGGAATCCGGGTACTGAACCGGCAGGTGCTGTCATGTACTGGCACGTGGATGATGTTCAAAAAACTTTTCACCGATTGCTCTTGATGGGGGCGACGAAACATGAAGAAATCCGGGACAGAGGAAATGGTTTCATCACTGCATCTGTCGTAGATCCGTTCGGAAATATTCTGGGGATTATGTTTAATCCGCACTACCTCGACGTTATGAATTCTATGAATAAATGAGAGTTATACACGCTATTTAGTTTTTTTTATTCCGGGATATCCTATATTCATTGAGTTCCAGTTGGCCGGACTAACTCTACGATTATTTGTTACCTTGAGGTCGTTATGCATTGTGATGGGTTATGGAGCCACCAATGCTATGATAGTGTTGTTATTCCTGTCTGGTGAAACGCCTCATAATGATGCGTCAGGGTTTTATCACAAAAAAAATTGGATTTTCCTTTTTTTGTTTACCGATAATTATTACGATGAGTATTGGCAAACACATCACCAGTTTCTTATAAAAAATTATAATTCCCAGAACTCTGCTCCATACTCTTTCAAATATCCGGATGAATGTTCAAATGCGGTAATAACCGTTTCCTGTGTAACCTTCGGAACACCGCAGGCCACAATGTGTATCGTTTTTGTTGCCGGAGTAATCTTCGTTTGGTCAGAGTCACGGTATGGGTACATGGCAATTATCTCAGTATCATCGGTCAGAATAACCTGGTTTGTACGGAGTTCAATGGGGTTTTTCATTCCGATTCCAAGAAATCCTTCTCCTTCCTGTGCAAATCGCATCGTGAGTTCTCCTTGCAGGAGGTCAGCATCAAAAGCTCCAATTGGGACACCTGTCTCAATAGATGCAAGATTATAGGCATCAACAGCCGTATTAATCGTCGGCAGTACTTTTCCGGATAGTATTCTCCGGACAAGGGCTTCAGATGCTGGTCTGGTTTTTTCCATGAGTTGTATCGATATTATTGAATAGTGCCGGGGGGGAAAAAGGGCATCTCCCTGATATCTCAAGTCAGCCTGGCCTTCACCGGAGCCTTGAACTTTTTGACCAGATGAAGGACCTTTCCCAGTTTTTCCAGCCTGATTTCATCGATCATGTTCCTGATGATCTGAAATTCCAGTTCATGGGATGGGTATATACCCAAGTCTCGATGATAGTTTGGATGACGTTAGATTCATCACTGGAGATGCTCACCGTGTCCTGTATAACGGTGATATTGCGGAGTTCTCCGTTTGCTGGATGGCATTTGAGCGTGAAACTATTGCCATCTTTGGAGCTGTCATGTTATGGTATGCCACACATAGCAGTCTCCATTGCATTATCTGTAAGAATGGTTCCGATGGTGATATCAAAGGAACCTGATGCTGGTGACCGGACCGATATCCTCCCAAATTGCTTTCCGTCGTTATTTTCATAGATGAATGACCCTGAATAGTATTCAGAGCTCTTTGCAACTACAAGTACTATCTCTCCCCCTGATGGGTAGGGAGTGCATCCCCAATTATTGTCGGCGAGAATGTTCACGACGATGGTATTCAAGACGGCCTTTCCTGCAAGAGGGGTTGCAAGTTCCCGCTCTGTATGTTTCCTACTCCGGCGGGAGAGGACAGCCATGCCCACCTCTGCCAAGCCTATTCAGTATTTACCTCTACAATGTCAAGTTCGAACCGAGAGTTTTGTGAATTATATCGTATGATCTTTATGTAAGTAATTACAATATATTGGCTGTGCTAACTTTGCATTCAAGAATGAGGTCGCACGACTCAGAATCGCGATAGATCATCAAATCTCACATGTAAATGCATTCTTTAATCAGGCGTCCCGTCAAAAACGTTTTTCGACAAAAACGCACAATAGGTAATTAATCGCGCCCGATTATGTGAAAGGGCTCCTAAAATGCCTTTGACGCTGTCATTTGACAGCGATATCACAAAATTGCAGTGATTCAAACAACCTGACATTCAGCCATTTCATCTCCCAGTCTCCTTGGGATCACCGTTCTCTTGTCGACTGGATTCGAATACTGGTTGGCCCCTAATTGGAAAAAATGGTGCAATAGTCATTGATGAATGTTCAAATCCTAAATCTGGTGAGCATTCAGTAGGATTTAAACGCCAATATTGTGGTAATCTGGGTAAAGTTGAAAACTGCCAGGTGGGCGTTTACAATCGGTATGTGATCACTCAATTCTTTAAGCCTGACTCTTACTTCTGATAAAGTTTCACCAACATCTGTTCCTTTTTTTGTTGAATTTCCCTCACATGGATAATATAACAATATATCGGGGTTTATGATGGTGCCAGAGCAATATAAATGTTCAGATGATATATCTCTAAAAAAAGAAGATTCAGGTACCTCTATACTCTCTCTAAATATATATATGTATTCACATTAATTTTTTATTAACTAATTATATTCATAAGTATTAATAAAAATAAACATATTTTTCTATAATGAATTTTATTAGCAATTATTAATGAAAATCCTGGTTAATTTTTTTTTAAATTTTCAATAAATTAATATAACTCCTGGTGTTCTCATAAAAAATATGGTAACAATAAGGTACCTGGTAATTCAGAATGGAAAAGAAAAGAGAGAATCATCTCGTATAAGAAGATTATTAAATCAGAAATTAATTGTATTGATTGGAATATTAGTATTTTTACTGGCTATTCCCTGGGGAGTTCTGGGTTTGGATACATATACAATTGAAGATAATACCGACAGACTTGGAATGGATATGAGTCATTACGTTATGAATCCAGATGATACCTGCGATGTCTGTGCAAAATCCTGTATGGAAAATCCGGATTGTGTGGCTTATACCTATGTAAAAGCTGGAGTTCAGGATGAAAAACCCGTGTGCTGGTTGAAAAATGGTATTCCAGATCCAATAATTGATTCATGTTGCATATCTGGAATTCGTACATCATCTGGTTCCTCAAAATTGGTTGAAATTATCTCTCTGGATAATCCTATCCTACCATCAGACACAATTTTGCCGGAAGATTCAAGTACCATTGACAGAGTTGATAAATCCATATCAACAGACACAAAAAAAATAGTTCCAGAAGTACCTCCCAATTTATGGAATGTTGTATATCCATTCATGACTCAGGCTCCATCCGACAAGAACGTTCTGGATTTTGAAGATATATCATCTTCAGGTCCTGGAGAAGGTAATCAACAAATTGTATCCAATCAATATGCCAATAAGGGGATCACTTTTCCTTATCCCTATCCTGTTGTTCTTGATTATTCTAAAGGAAATAATCCTTCGAAATATCAAGGATTTACCCATTCTGGTACGCGAGCCATTGAGCAGTGTTATGGTAAAGAATTCTGTAAAATTCCAATTGTTTTAAATTTTACTGCCGGACAAACTCGTGTTAAAGCCTGGGTAGGCTACTCTGGAAATCTTAAATCGATGAAAAATGTAATTATGAATGCATACGATTCATCAGGTAAACAGATAGGCCAGCAGAATGCAGTTCTTCAATTGAATGCAATACCAACACCAATAACCATTCCTATTGAAATTCTATCTGATAATGCAGATATCTCCAGTATTATTCTGTATCTCGCAGATGTAGATGGTGGAATATGGACAACGAATAACCTGGCAGTTGATGATATCGAATTTAATTCTACAGGACCGAAACCTGCCTGTGAAGACACACAAGTTCCATCTGTAATTATTACTCAACCAAATGCGGGAATTGTGGTAAGAAGCAATAAATTTGATATACAGGGAATAATATCTACGAAAACTCCTCTTATTAGTGCTCAATTAATTATTACCGGATCAGATGGAACGAAATCATTGAATCTCCTGAGTGACGCAACAGTATCTCCAAATGGAGGTGAATTCACTGTTTATGGTATTACAGATATGTTATCTTTGGGTTCCAATACCGTGAAGATCATTACTCAAAATTGCCTCGGAGAAGGTATGGATGTAATAACTGTAACATACAGCGAATGTAATAATTTAACAATACCATTTGTAAATATTATTCATCCCGATCCCTTAGAGCCTGAAATTACGGTTAGATCAGATGATAATAATAAAGTACTGAATGGAACGATATCATCCCAGTCAAGTATAGTTGGAGTTCAGGTTAAAGTGATTTCACGTCTTCCCGCAGGTGGAATGAAATCATTCTCAATTTCTGCAGATAAAAACGGATTTTTTTCCACTCCTCTCAATAGTGACAATCTGTTCAAAGGTCCAAATTCAATTCACGTATCTGCAAAAAATAGCGACGGATGTTCAGGAGAAGCCATTACTAATGTAACTTTTGAGAAAAGACTATTAAAACGCATAGCCGGAGACACTTTCCTTCAATTTACTCAAGGCGATCCGAAAGATACTCATGTACCTGATAATGGATGGGAATACGTGTCACACGATCCTGGATGTGGCCTGCATGGAAATGATGGAATTGATACTTTCTTCTCCTCTAAAAAACCCCTTCCATTTTGGTGTGATTTAGAGAAGGTCCAATTTATTGCATTTCAGCCCAATGATATCAGTGATAATGCCATTATCGGGTTTGATTTTACCGAAACCGGGAGGTACGGTGTGGATTATAGGGTCCGTGGAATTTCGAAGGCCCAATCTCTCGTTGAGGTTGAGTGGCATAATACCTGTTGGTATTTGTATAAAGATAAGGATTTAAATTATGCAATTAGTTTCATCGTTTCGATTCCAGAAATGATGACTGGATATGATCTTGGAGAACCATTATATGATCCATCTGTTACTAATCCGGATTTAGATCCGGAAGTCATTAAAATGCCATCAGGGTATCATATCATAAGAAAAACCTCTTCGTGAATTTCCGGGAGATCATAATAAGGTAAAAAGGAAGTATGAAAAAGATGTCGAAGATATCGGGTGGATAACTCGATTTACAGCATTTTTTTTAATACTCCCGTTCTGACTTTTCAAGGGTTGGATAAATAAAAAAACTTCATAAACAAGCTGCATCGTTATCATTGAATTGTGGTTCCCGGATGAACAACATGATCTGATGGCTGATGTCTCCATTCTTCATTATAGCCTTTTTCGGTGAGTGTATAGGTTGTTCCATATGGCATCGTGGAGGTCATGTCATATGCCAGGGTTTAGTAGCTAATGACCAGAATACTGTTACATCCCCGGCTCGAATAGAACGTTCCGAAGGTTTCCAGTCTATTATGGTTTTTTCGGAAGAACTATCTTCTCCTGGTCACTCTCAACTCCGAGATATCTGACAGATTCACTCCGTACCTTCTTCCCTTCTCTCACACTCCGGTATTCACAAAGGTAGACTTTGTTTCCTTTTTTTATACGGCGAACCCAGGTCATTGTAGTGAATTGCAATCACAATAAAATCACAAACTATGGGTACTCATTTAAGCACGTTTACAAAAAGGGCTTTCAAATGCTTGCTTTATACTTACTTAAAATGGGTGGTGAACCCAAAACTCCTGAATTTAGGTCTCTGATTACTACTATTTCATTCCCTATCCGTGCCATGACTTCGGTGTGACCTTCTTTAGTGTACCTTTACAGAATGAACTTTTTCAGGTTTAATTCTCTTCTCCTCTCATTATCGGTTATCCAGAATATCATCAGGATAGTAACAGGTGATTAACTTTAATTTCTCATTGAACCGAAATATCAGGTATGTTTGGAGTAATAACAGGTTGCGGTTTTGGCTGATACTGTAAACCAGGTCCAATATTGATGGAATTATGGGATGATGCTAAATCCAGTATCATTTTATTATGGGATATAACCGGTGAAGAAAGAGTATATAAGACTTTCTTACTTTTTTGTTTCAACAACTCCGGTGAATTATCCTCGGATATTCTGACCTGTGATATTTTTCTGAAACCCTGAACAGTAAGAGTAACCGAATATGTCCCTGGATTACTAAACGTATGGGTTGGATTTTTTAGAAAAGAGGAGGTATTATCTCCAAAATCCCAGGAATATGTTTTGGTGTTACCTAGTGATGCATCTATAAACTCGATTGTTAATGGAATAATCGATGTATCCGGTATACCAAAAAACCGGGCCTGAAGTTGATCCTGATAATCACCCACAGACCAGGCATGAATAACTGGTTTTGCCCCATCAGCATAGTATTCCACAAGGTAGAGAATCTGATTCATCCTGTCATAAGCAATATCTCCGACACGGAATCGTCTTTGTTCTCCTTCTCCAATCATTTCTGTCTCAACCCTGTCAGGATTCAGGAAGAGATATTGATCAATATCTAAAACGGCATATGGCTGTGGTTCCCATGATTTCATCTCATTTGCTGCGACTGCAGCAAGATCAGCAGGATCATAGAAGAGAATCTCTGCATCAAATGAAGAACTCCACCAGCCCCGATAATCATTATGTCCTTCACATTCATTCATCTCTAATACAGGACAGAGAGTGTTGTCATTCTTCCTGCACACAGGATATTCATCGGCATATTCCATCTCAGGGCAGGGATATTCAGAGCCGGCGGGATTTACCCATCCATACCAATACCGATCTCCTGTCCCCTTTGTTCCGGCAAATATCACAGCATTTCCCCCATCAGCAGTAGTAAGAAAAGCACCACCTTCCCATTCATCAGGATGCTGATAACCCTGTAAGGTATCAAGAATTTCAGAGGTTTCTTCTGAGGTCCGGTACCTGAGAAGGGGAATTTCAGACAAATGTGCATGAGATGATGCAGGGGTTCCCTGGGAGTCGATCCATGGAGTATATGCAAACAGTGCCGGTCCCATCCCAGACCAGCCTCCATCCCTGAAACGTCCGGTTGCCAGGTATCTTGACCCGGTATGAGAATCAGCCCAGTCTTTGGGTATCTCAAACAAATATCCGTTTACCATGTAATGAGATTGCTGACCGATATACCAGCTCCCTTTGGGGTCCGGATTTGAAAGATCCGGAGAAAACCAACTATGAGTCGGAGAATATGAATCAGAAAGCAGGTGCTCTCCCCATGCAAGATGTATTAAGGGACCGGTTTCAATCCGGTCCAGATAGGCAAGACCCATCCTCATTATGGCATAATACTGATCAAAAAATCCCCCTGATACATCAGAAAATGGTTGGAGTAATTCTGCCTGGGGAAGACGAGAAGGATAGGTGGCGATGCCAGATACAGGTATCGATATTTCTGCTACCTTGCCTCCATTTCTGACCTCTTCATTTCGATCATGACCAGAGATATACAGTGATCCCGGATACCCGTCATCTGAACCACTAGAATCTCCAGTCGGACAGTATGTCATTACATTTCCCCCGTACTCAAATGTATCTGGTCTTTCAGAGCCTTCTGGAAGGCGGAATGCTCCTAGGTATGAAAAATCATCAGGAGAGATCCTGGAGGCCTGGGCCCCGGACAAGACTATCAGTATAACCAGAACATTCAAGAAGATAGTAATCTTGCCAAAAAATCGTATCTTTATTTGCAGCCAATCCGGTTTCATCAAAACGCTTCGTGATTGACAATATACTTTAGCAATGATAAAGGTGATTGAGAATATTTACCTTGATAATTTGAGTAAATATCCCTGCCCCATTCATTGTGAATTTCCCGAGGATATTTTGAACTATAATTTTTAAAACAGAATCAGAGGAGCAAAGACAGAATGTATAACTAATTTTAGTAGAAGATTGAGGTATGTATAATTCACCGGTGTTGCGAGGGGTTGCCACGGTCAGTTTTTTTGCATTCGATGTTGATGCTGCGAAGAGATGGTATGCTGAACTCCTTGGCAGTGATCCGTATTTTGAAGTTCCGGGATATGCCGAATTTCGTATTGGAGATTACGAGC
>JAAYCY010000058.1 GCA_012729535.1 Methanomicrobiales archaeon
AGTAGAACTCAATAAAAAATCTCGAATATTTTATCACTAATATTAATTAATATTAATTAAATATATTTACCTAAATCTTGCTGTACACCAATTGCATTTTCATGCAAATATCAAATGTATAGTCTCCTTTACTTAAAAAACCCTCATAAACAAATATTTATAATTACAAGACTACCTCCTATTGCATGATCGGTAGATTATCTATTGGAATCATTGCTCTTGTGCTGGGAGCAATGCTTCTGTGTGGGGCAGTATCAGCAGAAAAGGTTGATACTCTTGGAGAGCACAGTGAAGACCGGCTTCTTATTGCAACAACCACCAGTCTTGATGCGACAAAGCTTCTTGACCTTCTTGAAGAGAAATTCAAGGAAGATACTGGCGTAAACGTTGAGCACGTCGCTGTCGGAACCGGAATGGCTCTTGAAATTGCAAGAAACTGTGATGCAGATGTTGTCATGGTCCATGACCGAGTCGCAGAAGACAAGTTTATCGATGAAGGATTCGGTGTTGACCGACGTGTTATCGGGTACAACTATTTCCTCCTTGTCGGACCTGAAAATGATCCGGCAAAGGTTTCAGGTCTGAATGGTACAGCAGCATTTATGGCCATTGAAGATGCAGCGGAATCAGATCCTAGCGTAGTCTTTGTATCCCGTGGTGACGCTTCAGGAACCCACTCCAGAGAAAAACTCCTCTGGAAATGGGGCGGATATGACTATGCAGACATCAATGTCTCCCCCTGGTATCGTGAAGCAGGTGCAGGAATGGGTCAAACCCTTACGATGACTGATGAACTTCAGGGATACACCCTTTCAGATTCTGCATCATGGGGAACCTACGAGAGCAACCTCTCACTTGTACCGCTCGTTGAAAATGACGAAAAATTCCTGAATGTCTACGCAGTCATGCGGGTAAATGATGAGACCTGTCCGGATGTAAACACTGATGCGGCCAAGAAGTGGATAAACTTCATGATAAGTGATGAAGTCCAGGACATTCTCTCTACGTACGGTGTGGAAAAGAACGGCGTTCCATACTTCAGCCCAGGACGCGGAAGTGCAGATGTCATGGGCGTGACTGACGAAGAGACAAAGGATCCTGTGGTATAACCCACACATTCTTTTCTTTTCTCAATAATACTCTAATATGAATGATCTGCTCACCGGAGTCCAGACCGCATTTGAGTTAATTCTTGCAGCAGATCCTGAAGTTATCACAATAACGCTCACAACGCTCAGGATAACTTTTTCTTCAGTCCTCATCGGCACTCTTATTTCAATTCCCCTGGGAGCTGCTATTACTTTCAGGGAGTTCCGGGGTAAAAAAACTCTAATTAGTATTATTCAAACCCTGTATGCATTACCCACCGTCATAGTGGGTCTGCTCTGTTACATGGTTCTTTCTCGTTCGGGCCCCCTTGGAGATTTAAAGTGGCTTTTTACCCCTAATGGAATGATCTTCGGCCAGACGATTCTTATCATCCCAATAATGGCAGGTCTTACCATTGCAGCCCTTCAGGCGATTGATCCAATTATTACCGACACCATTCGATCACTAGGTGCCACCCGGCTTCAGTTTTTAAAAAGTCATCTTCGTGAGGCGCGATTTGCGATAATGGCAGCAGTTATTGTCGGGTTTTCACGGGCTATCTCGGAGGTCGGAACTGCCATCATGATTGGCGGTAATATTAAGGGTCATACCCGGGTATTGACGACTGCAATCTCACTTCAGACCTCAATGGGAAATTTCAATCTTTCCCTGGCCCTTGGGATTATTCTCCTCGCCATTGCACTCATAATCAATCTGATAATGGGTTTTGTTCAGAACAGGTAGATGCTTGATATGATTGATATTCAGGATATTGTAAAAGAGTTTGATGGCAATATTGTGCTAACCGGTGTTACCGAGACTATCCAAAGGGGGGAAATATTTGCCATTATTGGCCCTTCAGGACAGGGGAAGACGACTCTGCTTCGTATTCTGGGACTTCTTCTAAAACCTACATCAGGCAGGATTTTATTTGAGGAAAAATCCATAACTCACCTCTCTGATTCAGATCCCGTCAGAAGAAGGTTCGGAATGGTCTTTCAAAGTCCGGTGGCTTTTAAGGACTCAGTATATCATAATATTGCACTCGGTCTTCGATACCGGGGATTTTCAAAAGAAGCAATTCGGGAAAAAGTCCTGCAGAAACTTGATGAGATAGGTCTTACAGGATATGAAAACCGGAAAGCCACCACACTTTCCGGCGGAGAAAAACAACGGGTATCTCTGGCACGGGTGATGGTCACCGGACCTGATGTTCTCATCCTTGACGAGCCGACTGCAAACCTGGACCCGGTCTCGACTGAGGTCATCGAAGATCTCATCAGGCATTACAATAAAAACCTTGGAACGACGGTCATTTTATCCACACACGACCTGATGCAGGGGCAGCGACTTGCTGACCGGGTAGCAGTCATGATGAACGGGAGATTTATCCAGTCCGGACCCATTTTTGATGTCTTTACCCGCCCATGCTCGGAGGATGTGGCAAAATTCATCGGGATAAGTAATGTCCTTTCCGGAAAAATCATCAGAAAAGAGGAGGGCATGTCAGTCATTCTGGTTGATGGCACAGAAATTCATGCCCTTGCAGAAGATCCTGTCGGAACACAGGTAAAGATTGCAATTAGACCGGAGGAGATTACCCTTCATACCGGTCCTGACCGTTTGAGTAGTGCAAGAAATATCCTCTTCGGAATTGTTGAAGCGGTCAGACCTTTTGGTATTATCAGTCTCATCAGTGTAAAATCCGGAGATTTAGTCCTGTCAGTCCAGGTGACCTGGCAGTCAATAAAAGAGCTTGACCTGAAACCAGGTGTCCAGGTGACCCTGTCATTTAAAGCCCCTTCAGTTCATATCATGCCGGACGAGAATTCTCATGCCTGTTAGTGATATTCCTCTCCGGACATATATCCTCTCTGAACTTGCAGGATGTGCAGGGAATTTCGGAACTGTTCTCCCTCTTCTTTTTGCCGTATCTGTGGCCAGCGGAATGCATCTCTCACTGATGCTTTTTTGGGCTGCTGCATGGTATGTAATAACGGGGCTCTACTATCGAATTCCCATACCGGTTGAACCGCTGAAGGCAGTCGGAGCGATTGCAATTGCGGAGTCAGTCACACCCAGCCTGATTGCAGCTTCAGGTATTATTATGGGCATCATATGTCTTTGCATCGGGTTTTTTGGATGGATGGACCGTATCAGACAGGTTATTCCTGAGCCGGTCATCAGGGGAGTGCAACTGGGCCTGGCATTTATTTTTATCAAAAGCGCCATTCCAGGATTTATTCTTCCGGATATATCTTTTGCACTGATATCTGTCGGTATTGTGTGTGTATTTATACTAACCAGGAGATTTGTAAAAATTCCGGATCTTTCAGCCCTAATCATTATTGTATCAGGATTTTTTGTTGCTATCATCAGTGCAGGAATTCCAACCTCCATCTCCATATCCATTCCCATTCCTGGTCTTCAGATTCCATCACCTGAAGATTTTTTTAATGCAATAATACATTTTGTTCCCCCTCAGCTCCCCCTGACCCTTACCAATGCGATTCTGGCGACATCCCTCCTGGCACTTGATTTATTTAAAAAAGAAGAGAACCCAGATAAAATTTGTAAAACCATCGGTATAATGAGTCTATCTGCATCACTGCTGGGTGGATTTCCTATGTGTCATGGAGCAGGAGGGCTGGCGGCCCATTACCGGTTTGGTGCAAGAGGAGGACTTTCATTGATACTTGGGGGAATACTTCTCTTTATGATCGGGATACTCTGTGCAGACCCGGAAATTTCAGGTGCCCTTCCCATTGGAATGTTCGGGGTACTTCTTATTGTGGTTGCCATCGAACTAGCAAAGCACGGACTAAAAACAGATAATTATTTTGTTACCGGTCTCATTGCAGTACTTGCAGTCCCATTTGGTCTTGCGATAGGATTTTTTGCAGGTCTTGTGGTTGCATGGGGGATCCAATACCATAAGCACCGAATTAATGTAGAATAATCGAACATTATATCCTTCTTCTAATATGATGTAATAATTTACATGGACACTGAAAAAATTAGATCGATAATTACACAGGAATGAATAACTACAAAGATTTCCTGTGGAAAATGTTCCTAATTTCAGAGAAATTCGGGATTTAAAAGATGGAAATAATAGTATATTGTGATGAATATCAGATCAAAACCCGCCATTGACAGCAACTTCGTACTGCCCATTTATCACACAATCGGGCTAATTCTTATAAATTAAAGACAGGAAAACCCGAATCATGAAGATTTTCCAGAGTTCATCCTTTATGAATATTCCTGTCTATCTCAAACAGGTGATGAACGTGTTTTGAAATCGTTCCAGATTGAGAATTGTTCCTGAAGATAATAAAACGAACAGTCGGCGGCAACAAGTGTTACGAAACTTAATTTTCGTACAAACATTTAAATCTGAGTACATACAATAGTCCTTTTCAGGAATGGAAATAATTGAGGACTCGAATGTAACAATTGCTCAT
>JAAYCY010000059.1 GCA_012729535.1 Methanomicrobiales archaeon
AGCTGGTTGAGGCAATTATTCAGAGTGCTGAGATTGAGACCACCATGAAACGTCTGCTTGATGAGATTGAATCTACCAAGCGACGTGTCAACGCCCTGGAGTTTAAGGTTATTCCTGAACTTACCGAGGCAAGTGACTTTATTAAGATGAGGCTTGATGAAATGGAGCGTGAAGAGTTATTCAGGCTCAAGAAGATCAAAGCCAGATCTACCGCATAATTTTTTTCCCATCTGTTACTACGATTTTTTTTCGCTCATCGTATCTATTGAGAGTAACTTTTTCAAATTAAGGTACGGATTCGGATTCCATTTTGGTAACCATTATCCCATTTTATCCTTTCTGATCCTGAATGTATTGGTACATCCGGAGGTAATGATTATCATCAATGAGGGAGATAAATCAGGAAAAGTATGACACTTGTAAAAATATCAGAAAAAGGACAGATCGTCATACCTGTAACATTCCGAAAAAAATGGAATCTTGAAGGAGGTTCAACAATTATCCTCACAGATGATGCAGATGGAATACATATCAGGCCTCTGATCCGTCTCTCTGATCTTTCCGGGATCGATGAAGGAAAGGGATTACTACAGAAACTTCAGGAGATGAGAGAGGAAGAAGGGGACTTTTAATGCCTGATCTGCTCTTCGACACACATGCATTCATCACACTTTTCGAACGACAACCAGGATGGGAAATTGTGAGAGATTATATGAGAGCAGTTGATGATAACGAATGTTCAGGGTTTATTCCAACAGTTGTACTCACGGAAATTATGTATTTGTACACTCTGCAAGAGGGACATACTATCGCAGAACAAAGAATAGGGCAGATAATGAATTCCAGAATGAAGACTCTCCCTATTGATGAGAGCATCTCCCTTGTGGCAGGGATGATTAAAAAACCAGGTATTTCATTGGCTGATGCATGTATTGGAGCTACTGCACAGGTTCACGGGCTTTCGGTATTATCAAGGGATAAACACTTTGACCAGATGAATATCCAACGAATCGGGTATCCCTGAAATTCTGGCGAGAAATGTAATATATCTCCCATGGGGGATCTTCATCTGAAGAGACCCGATATATTCCTACGGACATTGTTGTTGGATAAACCAAATTCACGTGATAATTCTCTCTTTCATCCAAAATACCGTAAAAATGCAGAGTAAGCCTCCATGGCACTGAAAGATGTCAAGCCGACCAGGTCATTACTGATCAACATCAAAAAGAAGATCAAATTCTCCCAGAATGGCTATAAGATCCTCAAAATGAAGCGCGAAGGACTCATCCTGGAGTTCTTTAAAGTGCTTGAGGAGGCAAAGGACTCCAGAGGTGCTCTGCTTGAGAAATATGCCCGTGCACAGGAGATGATGGCTGTCGCAAACACCAATAGGTTCAATTGGTGTGAAGGCAGCTGCATTTTCTGTCCGGGAAAACCCGGATATCACCCTGATAAGTAAAAATATCATGGGTGTGGTGGTACCGGAAATTGAATCATCAAAGGTCAGGAAAGGCATTGCTGAACGTGGGTATGGAGTTATTGGTACCACCCCGGTCATTGATGATACAGCAAAAGCCTTTGAAGAGCTGGTTGAGGCAA
>JAAYCY010000060.1 GCA_012729535.1 Methanomicrobiales archaeon
ATGAGCAATTGTTACATTCGAGTCCTCAATTATTTCCATTCCTGAAAAGGACTATTGTATGTACTCAGATTTAAATGTTTGTACGAAAATTAAGTTTCGTAACACTTGTTGCCGCCGACTGTTCGTTCACGTTGATATTAATCATCAACTAATCACCTGACGGATTTAATTCTGCAAGATATTATGTATCTTCTTTACTCTTGCTTAGGGGAATTAACCCGGAAAAAAGATAAGAGATGTGGAATTTATGCAGTATCGCATCCCTGTTGGTAACGGTCCGTCTTCAAAGACATGACCCAGATGTGCATCACAGCGGGCACATAAAACTTCGGTCCGGATCATTCCATGACTTGTATCTTCTCTCGTTTGTATGTTGATATTAGATACCGGACTTGTAAAACCCGGCCACCCTGTTCCAGAATCAAATTTATCAATTGAAGAGAAAAGATCAGTGCCACAGCAGGCACAACGGTATAGTCCGACATGTTTTGTATCATAAAATGCTCCAGTAAAGGCAGGTTCTGTATCTCCTTTCCTGGTAACAGCAAAAGTTTTGGAGTCCAGAATTTTCTGCCATTCGTCTTCTGAGCGGATAATCCTGCTAACTCTTTTCATAGTTCCGGTTTCAGCCTGGTATATGTCAATTAGATTTTTTTCTGACATATCCAAAAATGGTAAGATAAAAGAGATAAAGGTGGCTATTGGATGACCGGTAATCACTGATAAAACACTAAAAATGTATTTGGAATCAAGCGAGGAGGAAAATTTAACCAGTTCTTGTGCCGGTAAAATCGAGAGTTCCGGTTACCCCGGCAGCACTGATGACTTTTGTCCCTTCAAACTGGTCACCAGTATATTGTGCATTCACATTCATGGTTATCGGGTAGTTGGACCCGGCATATTTTACATTTGCATCGTTGGATATTAAATTCAGATTTCCATTCGGAGAGACTTGTCCGTGAACAGTACCCTTAACCTTGATTGTCCAGCCTTGTTCAATGAACTTGTATGCAACCGTTCCGGATACTGAGTTATCCGGGGCTATGGTATAATCAATGTCAGCACCACCTTCGAAAAGTGTCCCGTCTACACCGGTGGTCTTTTTCATGGTCTTGTCCTGGTATTTCCCTGCAATATTATCCGTGAAAACCACCTGGCTTTTAGCCATGTCGCTCTCTGATGATGATTGTGAAACCAGGTTTACATGGAGGTTTCCATCATCGCCAACCGTTCCGATCCCCTTTGGAATATCAATCGGAAGTGATGATAGTGAGCTGGACTGTGAATTTACCGGGTTCATGCCAAAGGGTTGTGTGGCTGCTGACACTGATGTAAATAATAGTATAATACATATGCACAGGCCGACCAGAGCAGTGGTGGATTTGAGCATTAATGTCATGATGTTTCTCCCCTTGGACATGGATCCGTAAAGACCCGTGTTCACTACTCTTCCCGTTTTGTTAGAATTCATAAATACCATCCCAACGGAGTGCAAAATGAAGTTTATTTTGTAGTACTTTATAAGGGATGAAATGAGATGGCGAGGATTTGTAGTGCATTAGTAATCTATAAATATTGTTAAAAATTTGGGGGAATTGACACAGTAATTTAGACAATTAAACGAATATATTGATGAAATTATTCAAAATAATCGCAATCAAATGGTATCAAAAGAATCCTCTAACAATATGGCGTATATCATCAAAATGAAAATACTTATTCGCTTACAATAATGGAATAATATTTACCGGACCTATCTGAAGGGTAGAAACAGCTGTAAGAAAATCGACAATTCTCTCAGATAAATGGTGCAATGAATACTTTCAGTTTCTCCAAAGCGTGTTGCTATTAATCCAGAAGAGGGGTATTTTTAAAAATCCGGTCACTAAACATTTATATCTTATATATGTCCAATGAGGAAGTTACCGGTTTTTCCCGGGATACCTAAAGAAGATATTCTGATGGGTACTGAAGATAGGGTAACGGAGCAATAATGGTGTGTTTTAGTATGGATATGGCTAAATTCGATTTCAAACCGATAAAATGCAAGATATTCTTCTTCGGTGAATTAGCTCTGTTGTTGGTTGCTATAAGAATTATTGGGTATGCAGCCTTCACTCTAAATACTACGGTTGTATCCTCCTGCTCCAGGGAAACTTCAGAGTACCACAGAGCATGAATGTTGCTGCTGCGTCAGAAGAGGAAGCTGCATCTGTGGAAGAGATTCAGCTGGTTGTGGAAATAGTAAACCTGATTACCGATACTTTTCAGAAAGAAATAGATAAATTTTTTTTTCTGATCCAGATTCAGATATTATAGGAGAGGAAACGATGAAAAACTCCGGTAAGAAGAAAATAACTACACTTCCTGGTTCTCGTCTTTCTTACCTTTCAGTTATTATCCTTTTTTTCTTTATTCTCTCTGCCTGTATCTTTTATTTTTTCATTATTTATTCATCCGAACTAAACACAATCGATGCTATTACAGGATACAACCAGGTTTATCTGAACCCGGAAGAAAAAAAGTGGATTTCTGATAATCCTGTTATTTCTGTCTGTCCTGATACAAATTATCCGCCTTTTGAGATGATATCTTTGGATGGCGAATATGAGGGTATTTCAGCGGATTTACTAAGAGAAATATGCAAAAACACCGGTCTTACTCTGAATGTTATACATGATCCTGACTGGAGCAGCTGTGTTGATAGAATTAAAAGAGGGGAAGCGGAAATTTTGGGAGCGATTTATATATCCCCTATGCGGAGTGACTATCTCACGTACTCAGATCCGTACTATCATTCTCTCCTCCCAATTATTACCCGGGATGTAAGTTATACGGACCTTACTCTGGAACAATTATCTGGAAAGCGTGTTGCCTCCGTTACGGGGTACACCACGACTCTGCTATTGAAAGAATACTATCCTGGAATAATGATTCATGAAGTTCCTGATATAAGAACCGGACTTGAGCATGTCTCTCTTGGAACAGTCGATGCCTATTTTGGTGATCTTGCAGCATCCAGCTGGTATGTTGACAAAGAAGGGTTTAGCAACCTTCATATTGCTGGTGAATACAAACCAGAAAAGCCTGAAGAATTCAGTTATGCATTTGGGATTAGAAAAGATTGTCCAGAACTTGTTCAGATACTCAATAAGGGATTACATGCCATAACTCCTGAAAAAAGGGAGGAAATATTTAAAAAATGGATATCTCCAAGCCTGAGAAAACCCTCGATCAACCCTTTTTACGTGATGATTACTGCCGGGTTCATCGGAGTTCTCCTTCTAATTTCCCTGTTATTTGTTGTCTGGAATTATACTCTAAAAAAGGTTGTTGAAGAAAAAACCCGGGTTCTCTCATGCGAATTGGTTGAGCATAAAAAAACTACTGACCGGCTGATGATGACCAGGCAGGCTGTGGACCATAGTAAAGCCATGATTCTCTGGCTTGATGATACCGGAATAATCCTTGATGTTAATGAGACTACCTGTTACAACACCGGCTTGTCACCTGCTGATCTCATCGGGAAGCATTTAACCGTGTTAAAGCCGCAATACACCCAGGATCAGATAGATAAAATTTTACTCAGAATTCAGGAGGAAGGATATTTTCAGATAGAAACTTTTGTTACGATGCGAGAGGGAAGAGAAATCCCTGTAGAGGTTTTTGTATGGCATTTCTTGTTTGAAGAATCCGGAATATTCTGTCTTGAAATCCAGGATATTTCTGAACGCAAGAGGTACGAAGAGGAGAGAAAAACTGCAATAGATCAGATACAAAAAAATATGGCAGAATTATCTGTTCTTAACGATGGGATAAGAAACCCTCTTACTGTCATTCTTGGAATTTCAGAAAGTTATTGTCCTGAAAAATTTGACGTAATTGAAAACCACGTCAGGCAGATTGACGATACTATCAATCAACTTGACAAACGCTGGATGGAATCTGGTAAAATTCTTAACTATCTTAAAAAGCATTATGGTATTCAGATAAAAAAAGAATGACCCGGGATACGTGTTATATTTTTCTGGATGATAGTAGTGTTGTCTTCAGGATTAACAGAAGAAACTGCATAGAATAGCTGGCAATAATTGCAGATTATTTGGTGTAACAATGAGAGAAATATTTGCATTTGATAGAAAAAAGATAAAAATTTATGCGAATTTCTCCGCAGCCATTTCTATATCTTCTTCCTTGAGAGTTTTCCGGCCTGCATGAATTGCGAGTTTGTTTGCTTCCTTCACAAGCTGGCCCAGAAATTCCTCAGTCTTTGCTACCATGATGGCTGCTGCATCCGCACCTACACGTTCAGCACCGTTGTTCTTTGCAACCCGTACTACGGCTGCTACAGGTAAATCTGCCATATTTTTATCAATTATTTATATAGTATATGTAGTATAAAAAGAATTTGGCGATAATTAATGAAGAGTTTATAAAGATCCCCATTTCACTTTCACCCTGCTTCACTGAACTTTATAACCTCTTTACCTGAAGTATTACCACTATGGTTCATCACTATCACAACTTCATCACCATACCTGCTGATTCATTTAGTATATTCATAGGTTCACGCCTTTTTCTCTCTGAAACTCTCGCGTATATCCCTCAAAAATTCAGCCACCAAAAAGTACTGTATCTCCATTCCGGTCACAGTCTTTTCTATCTTAATCCCCCGGAGGAGGAACAAAAATGGATAGAATTCAGAATAGTTCTAAATCCTGTGGATATTCTGTCTATGGTGGAAAGTGATCCGGCCCGGTTTATGATAATAGTATACAATCCGGAGTGGTTCAAAGATTACCCTGAGTATGTGCTCCCTTTTGGACATCTTTGCAGGGAGCGGTCCAGAAGAAGACAGGAAGTTATTCTCATTTCCCGGGTATGGGACCACACCATTGAAGAGCTTGAATCACTTGCAGATAAAGTTGCATGTGTCCAGGATATTCTGACAGCCCCAAATAATAACAAGTGTGCATGTTCTCAGGTAACCCTGAGTGATTCTCTCCCACATGAGGTAATTAGTAAAGTTCCCGTCAGGAAATATGGTCAACAAGCCTTGGGGCCTTAATATTCATGCATGCAATGCTGTGGCAGTGAAGGATGTCCTGTCCTTCCTTCAGGCTTTCGTGATATGTTGATCCGCACAAAGGGGATTTGAGATATTCTCAATTATGTCTCTGTGATCAGAGTGTCGCAACTGGTTGCAACTCCTGAAATCAAAGATATATGTAAATTTAGTGAGTACACTCTGCGATTTATTCATTTCAGAATTTCATGAAAAAACCGGATGCAACTATTGGATAATGACCTGTTTGGCTTGGTAACCGAAAGCTGTGAAAATTTTGAAAAATTTCGTGATAAATTGGTGGAAGATAGTTTCAGACTATTTTCCAGCGGTTTTACCTACGATCCTTATACACTGTTTCATACAACACTGGTATGTCACAAGAGAACCCCTTGCAAAAACTGGTCAGGAAAACTCTGGCTGGTTAAGGTTCTCTATGGTGAGTAGCGTTCAACATGTCCTCCTACAAGTGTTGTATTCCCCTCATTCATGTAAACCTAAAAATCTCCCCTGGGTCAGGAGGGGTTTTCATAAATCCTCCATTTCTACCTCTCCTGACCTCAAAGAACTTCCGTCCGGTTGCGAAAGTAGCCGGGTTTTTCTCATCTCACAAAAGTTCCAGTAACTTATGGAGATAATACGATGATGCAAAATAAATTTAACACAAATTATAATGAAAGACAGGTATGCCTGATTAGCTACCTGAAAAGTCAGGTAAAACCTGGTGCAAATTTTTTCAAATCAAAGTATATTGCCAGGGATACTGGTCTCTCATCTAAAGAAGTCGGAACGAACATGGCAATACTCTCTGATATCTGTCCGGATTTTAAGATTGAGCGGTACAGTTATTCCAATAGTACCACCTGGCTGATTACCACCCCCCAGTTGTAATCATAAAATCCTATATTTCTATCCATTTTTTCTCTCAAGTAATGATATAACAACATCCTGGTATTCAGAGGACATACGGTTAATATGCTTTTAAACTCCTTAAATCCCTCAAATACCTGAAATATCCGGAATACTGTAAGATCGAATAGCTGGTGTTTCCTGCCCTGCTATGGAATTATATTTTTCACCCTGACATTCCTATGATTATATACTAATCCCTTCACCCTGTTAAGAGGGACGAACATATACCCTGACACTATGAAGAATGTTCAGGAGCCTCAAAAATTGACCAAATTATGTACAATCGGGTAACTATCCCGCTCCATGCATGTCTGGTTGAAAATATGAGGAATAACAATCCCCATGTCCGGACCTTGTCACACAATTAAAAAAATCTAATTTGACGTTAAAATTTAAAAAAAGACGGAATATGACGATTTATTAAAATTGATATCTTCAACACAATAAATACCTTCTTTATGGTAATTTAACTGGTTACCACAAATTTCATCAATTATGGAACCTGAAGGTTCATGTTGACCAATCCACAGGATAACCAATTTTTTGTTTCTTCCATTCAAAGCCATTTATTTCTCATTACGCCGTCTTTGTATCAGATTAAACCATAATCTCTATCTGATGAGCGTGTAAGATCATAAATATATAGAAGGGTAATTAACCTGTCTACACCAGTTTATAAAAATGTGGGAATGGCATGAATAATTTTATTACATCCTGGCTTGATAACGCCACCATAGGAAGAAAGATTTCAGTAATTTGTCTGATTCTTGTAATACTTCCTGCACTGGTGGTGGGGTATATGGCATACACCAGTGCAGAATCTGCAATTAAAAATGATATTCAGACAAATCTTGAGGTTCAGGTCAGTGACATTAACGATGAATCCAAAACGGTTTATGAACTGACTTTGGTTAAAGTAACAAGTGACCTCAATGTCCTGCATAATTATTTCTATGCAAAAGGAAGTCCTTCGATTGTTAATGATAAACTGGTCCTCGGTTCATCATATATTGTCAACGACAATTTCCAGATAGTAGATGAGGTCCAGAAACTCCTTGGTGGGGCAGCAACCGTCTTCCAGAAGAAAGGAGACCAGGCAATTCGTATCTCCACGAATGTTATTGGTGAAGATGGTAAACGTGCTATCGGAACCTCGGTTTCAGATGCAGTCTACAATGAAGTCATAAACAAGGGTAATACCTATTATGGAACCGCAAAAGTAGTTGGAAAGGATTACATCACCGCATACGAGCCGATTAAAGACAGTTCTGGTAATATTATCGGTATTCTTTTTGTCGGAGTTGAAGAAGAGTCCACCATCGGACTCCTTGAAGACCAGATAAAGGCGAAGAAAATTGGTGAGAATGGGTACATGTATGTCCTGAATAGTCAGGGAATTACAGTAATTCATCCAACCAATGAAGGAAGAAATGACTCTGACCTTCCGTTTGTAAAAGAAATGCTTGCGAAAAAGAACGGTTACCTGGAATATAATTACAATGGTGTAGATAAGGTTGCTGCATTCACATATTTTGAACCATTTGACTGGATTATCGTGGCAAGCAGCAATCTCAGTGATTTCACCGGACCTCTTGATACCATAAGAAATACCATCATTATCGTCATTCTCATCGGAGCCATTGTCGGTGTTATCATCGCATTTTTCTTTGGCAGATCTATCTCCAGGAGGATGGATGACCTGGTCCAGCTCGCAAACCGTGTGAAGAATGGGGACCTCTCTGGTAATATCCAACTTTCCGAGAGTAATGATGAAATTGGTGTTCTAGGGCGCGCATTTGCAGATGTTGTCTCAACATTCCAGCTCTTCCGTGATGAGGTCCAGTCTCTCAGCAGGGCTGCTTCATCTGGAAATCTGCAGGTCAGGGGGGACGTAAGTAAGTTCCAGGGAGATTATGCAGTCATAATCGACGGTGTGAATGAGACGGTTGATGCTATGGTCATTCCATTGCAGGAGGCAATGAAACTCTGTAATGATTATGCCAAGGGGAATTTCAAGGCCCGTGTAAATCCTGACCTGCACATGGAGGGAGATTTCATCAAGTTCCGTGATGCCCTCAATACCATTGGATCAGATGTATCCGAAGCATTAGTTGCTGTCCGCACGCAGGTTGAAGACGTGAGCCTGAAAGTGGAAGAAGTAACGCGGAAAGTGGATGAAGTCACCAGTGAGACAAGCCTGGCCCAGAAGAGCATCCAGGATGTCTCTGAAGGAACCGGCCAGGTCGCCCGGATCGCAGCAGCAGTGAACGACCTTGCAGATAAAAGCGGAATGAACACTCAGCAGATCCTTGCAGCAATGAACGATCTTTCAACCACAGTATCTTCGGTTGCAGCAAAGATGGAGCATGTTTCGGTTCTGACAAACACGGCTGCCGAGTTATCTGAAGACGGAAAAGATGCTGCCGGGCAGGCAGAAACGGGAATGACGGGTATCATGCAGGCATCGTCTGCAATTGACCAGATGAACCGTGAGATTTCTGAGCAGATGCAGGAGATTGGCAGAATTGTTGACATTATCAGTTCTATTGCAGAAGAAACAAACCTCCTTGCATTAAATGCTGCCATAGAAGCAGCACGTGCCGGAGATGCAGGTCTTGGATTTGCCGTTGTTGCTGCAGAAGTCAAAGAACTTGCAAACGAGTCCCAGAAATCTGCAGAGAATATTGCTGGAATCATATCAACCCTGCAAAAGAAGTCTGGTGCCATGGCTGATGCGGTCAGCAATTCCCTCTCTGAAGTTGAGACAGGAAATGTCTCGGTCAGCAAAACCCTGAATATCTTTAATGAGATAGTCTCATCTATCTCAGTTATTAACGCTAACATGAGCGAGGTTGCTGCAGCAAGCGAAGAACAGGCAGCTTCAGTTCAGGAAGTCACTGCAACCGTTAATGAGTTCAGTGAGATGGTAAATCAGACCGCAAAAGAATCGATTGGGCTTGCAGCTGCAAGTGAAGAGTCTTCCGCAGCAGTCGATCAGATTACGACCATGGTTTCACAGGTCAACGAATCAATGGAAAACATAAACAGTATTGCCGGGCAGGCTATCGACTCTGTGCAGCGCATCCATGATGAAATGAACCGGTTTAAATATGACTAAAATTACTACTTTTTTCCGGACATTATTATGAGTGCTGGTGGCTAACCTATACCACCATGTTTGCACAAAGGATCGAAAATCTTCCACCCTATTTATTTGCCAGAATTGACGAGATGAAAGCCCGTAAAAGGGCTGAAGGAGTAGACGTCATCGATCTTGGGGTAGGTGATCCTGATCTTGCAACGCCTCCCCATATCGTGGATGCCCTGGTAAACACCGCCAGGGAAACTGACAATCACCATTATCCCTCATACCTGGGGATGCCTGCATACCGCCAGGCGGTTGCATCCTGGTATAACAAGCGGTTTGGTGTTGAAGTAGATCCAGATACTGAAGTCATATCCCTCATGGGATCAAAAGACGGGGTTGCTCATATCCCTGAAGCCCTGGTCAGTCCGGGTGACTACGTTCTGGTCCCAAGTCCCGGATACCCGGTATACAGTACCGGTGCTCTTTTTGCCGAAGGAAAAACCCACGAGATGCCTTTAACCTCTGAGAATAACTTCCTCCCTGATCTTGACGCCATTCCAAAGGACGTTGCAAAAAAGGCAAAACTCATGTGGATAAATTACCCGAATAATCCTACATCAGCTATTGCTCCGCCGTCTTTTTACCAGGAAGTGGTAGATTATGCCCGCGACAACGATATCGTGGTTGTCAGTGACAATGCATACTCTGAGATATCGTTTGATGGATACAAGGCACCTTCATTTCTTGAGACTGATGGGGCAACAGAGGTTGGAATTGAGATGCATTCCCTTTCCAAGACTTATAACATGACCGGTTGGCGGATTGGTATGGCAGTTGGAAATGCCGAGGTTATCAGGGGTCTTGGTATCGTAAAGACCAATATAGATTCTGGTGTATTCAACCCGGTTCAGTATGCGGCAATAGCAGCACTTACCGGGCCGCAAAACTGTGTTGCAGAGGCCTGCAAAATTTATGAGGAACGCCGTGATGTGTTGGTATCCGGCCTGAAAAAACTCGGTTTTGATGTAATGACTCCGAAAGCAACTTTCTATATCTGGATGAAAGTTCCTGACAGCATGTCGTTTGCGGCAAAGATGCTTGATGAGGCAGGGATTGTCGTAACTCCTGGTATCGGGTTTGGAAAGTCAGGTGAAGGATATATCCGGTTTGCGATAACCAGAACTGCCTCTCGAATTCGAGAGGCTGTGGACCGGATGCAGGGGGTGCAATGGTGAAATATCCTTCTCATCTTACCATAAAAAACAGTCATCTCATGATTGGCGGCTGTGACACGGTTAAACTTGCATTCACCTATGGGACTCCCCTGTATGTAACCGACGAGGCCCGCATAAGGGAAAATTTCCGTGGATACATGACCACACTTTCCAGGCATTATCCGCATATCCGGGTTTTGTATGCTGCAAAGGCTAATGGAAACCTCTCCATCATGAAAATCCTGGCACAGGAGGGTGCAGGTGCTGATGTTTTCTCTTCCGGGGAGCTCCACCTTGCCCTTCTTGCTGGTATGAAACCTGAGCACCTGCTCTTTAATGGTTCCTCAAAGACTGAAGCAGACCATCGGCTGGCAATAGAAAAGGGTGTCAGGGTATCCCTAGACTCTCTTGATGAACTCGCCCAGATTGACCGGATAGCCGGTGATGCAGGAAAGATTGTTGAAATCTCATTCCGGGTAAACCCGGCACTTGATGTTCCGACCCATCCGAAGATTGCAACCGGTCTTGCCACTTCAAAGTTTGGTATTCCGGCAGCAGAGATTACTGATGCCTATGCAGCGGCCCTTGCCTGCAAGAATGTTGTTCCGGTTGGTATTCACTGCCACATAGGTTCCCAGATTCTTGAAGTTGAACCGTTTGCAAAGGAAGCCCAGGTCTTAATGGAGGTTGTCGAAGAACTCCACCGGATGGGTGTGAAGTTTAAGTTCGTAGATCTTGGCGGAGGTCTTGGGGTCATGTATGATCATAACGGACCGGATGCACCAACCCTCTCTGCTTATGCAGATGCAGTCATCCCGGTTTGTACTTCTGTTCTTGGAAGGCTGGGTATCAGTCCGGAGATCTGGATTGAGCCTGGACGGTCAATGGTCTGTGACTCCACACTTCTTCTGACAAAGGTCAACTCAGTTAAAAAGGCACATAAAACCTTTGTAAATGTTGATGCAGGTTTTAATCTCCTGGTCCGTCCGGCTATGTATGATTCATACCATGAAGTGATCATTGCAAACCGTGCGGATGAGAAACCTGCCGGAACCTATACGGTCACCGGACCGATTTGTGAGACTGGAGATATTCTTGCACATGATCGGAAACTTCCGGCAGTAATAGCCGGAGATCTGATTGCAGTCCTTGATGCTGGCGCCTATGGATATTCCATGGCTTCTCAGTATAATGGTCGTGGCAGGTGTGCTGAAGTCCTGGTAAAAGAGGAAAAGGCAGAACTTATGAGACGGGCAGAAAACCTTGATGACCTGATGGCAGCCCTGGTTACTCCCTCCTGGCTGAAGTAAGGAGTAGAACTGTGGTCAGGTATCACTATGCACTGGTGGATGATCTTGTCAGCAGGGAAGAATTTGACCGCCTGATAGAGAAAAAAATAGCAGATTGTGGGAACCTGGCCGATGAAACGGCAGCAGCCCTTTTGGTTGTAAAGGACCTCGGGAGGTCCCATGTCAAGATCCGGGGACTAAGGGGAAAATCATCCCTCTTTTGTTTTTATGCAAAAATTATTGGATTCTCCGGGGTAACAGAGTTTGATCGGCAATCCGGGGAAAAAGGCCTGGTCGCAAGACTTACGGTTGCCGATGAGACCGGACAGGCAGACCTTGTCTTCTGGGATGAACAGGCTGCGGCTCTTGAAGAGACTTTTGAGATAGGGGACGTTGTAGAGATTATTGGGAGGCATGGAAAGTCAGCCCGTGATATCATGCCTTTAAATCTGCGTAAGACACTCGTTGATATCGATTGTGTTATGGAGGTAAGAGAGCGGAAAACACCACAAAGAGTGGACCTTCATGCTCACATTGTCTCCCTTGCAGAACCTAAGGAGTTTACCCGGAGGGACGGGACAAAGGGAGAGATGGTCAGCGGACTTCTTGCAGACAGCATGGGGACTGCTAGGTTGCTGGTCTGGGAAACTTCCCTGCTTGCCGGAATAAGACCGGGAATGTCAGTACATGTCTCTGGGGCCCTGGCAAAGGAGGGAGATTACGGGGGGAGGGAGATAGTGTTTGACGAAGAGACCGAGATAACGCCAGCAGAGACTGTTCCAAAAATTCCAATAACTCCTCTCAATACCTTGGTACCTGAACAGAATGTTACCGTCAGGGGCACTCTAACTCGTATCTTTCCTGCAAAAATGTTTACGAGAAGGGATGGCACTACTTCATGGGTCAGGAATCTGTACCTGTCTGATGACTTAACAGAGGTTCCCCTGGTTCTCTGGGATGAAGAGGCAAAACGGGCACTTCTTTCTGGTGAAAATATCATTATATACAACGCCTATGTTAAAACCGGAAGGACTGGGGAGAATGAGATCTCTGTGGGCCGGGGAGGGGCGCTTACTGTTCTACCCGGTGAAGGAGAGCACATCAGGGTCGAGGGCATTGTGCTTTGTGTTCCGGAAGGGACAATCCTTTCATCACGGGATGGTTCATGGCTGGCCGATACAAAACTGCCTCATGGAACACCAGCGGTAATGACTGGTTTTGCATGTGGAAAAAGACTCTTTTGTGAAAGTGAAGAAGTCCTGGAATATGATGTAAATTCGATAAAGGGGAAACTAGATACCTTAATTTCATCACTTTAAAAAAGCAGTTTTCACTTTCACCCTGTTTATTTTAACCTTAAATACCCCCTGTTGCCACCTGTATGTTAAGGGATAAACTACTATGGCAACAGAAGCATACAAACTTGAGGACATTCCTGGTGTTGGGCCTACCACTGCGATAAAACTTCGTGAAGCAGGGTATGAATCAGTGGAGAAGATTTCACAGGCAACTACAACTGAATTATATGACACCGCCGAGATAGGGGAGGCAACTGCCCGCAAAATGATCAAGTGGTGTACAACTCAGGTTAATCCTGGTGCATCATCTTCAGGTACCGGGCCCGCAATGCAGGATGATTCAGGCAATATGGTACAGCGGAGATTTGATATCGAAGATATTCCTGGTGTAGGGCCGGCAATCGCAGAAAAGCTTCGTGACGCTGGATTTTTAACGATTGAAAGCATTGCAACATCTCTTCCTTCAACGCTTGCAGAAGCTGCAGAACTTGGAGAAGCTACTGCAAAAAAGATGATCAAGTGGTGCCGGGACCAGTCAGATGTTGGCGGATTCAAGACCGGTACAGATGTCTTTGAACAGAGGCTAAAGGTTAAGAAACTAAAAACATTAGTGCCCGAGGTTGATGAGCTGCTTGGCGGAGGGTTTGAAACCCAGGCCATAACCGAGATGTACGGTGAATTCGGATCAGGAAAGTCCCAGATAGTCCACCAGATGGCAGTGAATGTTCAGCTCCCGGAAGAACTCGGCGGTCTTGGTGGTTCGGTCATCTATGTGGATACTGAAAACACGTTCAGACCTGAACGTATTGAACAGATGGTCAGGGGACTTGAGATTGAAGATGCTGATCCCCAGGAATTCTTAAAAAATATCCATGTAGCACGGGCACAGACATCTGATCACCAGATGCTCCTTATCGAGACATCCCATGAACTGGCCGAGGAATTAAAAGCTGCAGGAAAACCGGTCAAACTGATCATTGTTGATTCACTTACCGGCCTTTTCCGGTCTGAATATGCAGGACGGGGAACGCTTGCAGAACGTCAGCAAAAACTAAACCGGCACATGCATGATATCTTCAAACTGTGTGACGAGTACAATGCCATCGGTATGGTGACAAACCAGGTCCAGTCCAATCCGGCAGTATTCTTTGGTGACCCAACAAAACCTATTGGAGGAAATATCGTTGGTCACA
The DNA here is from genome assembly GCA_012729535.1 of Methanomicrobiales archaeon. Taxonomy (GTDB): domain Archaea; phylum Halobacteriota; class Methanomicrobia; order Methanomicrobiales; family Methanospirillaceae; genus Methanospirillum. Next base: position 14,060 of record JAAYCY010000060.1, read on the forward strand.
CTGCTACCTTCAGGATATATCTGCGTAAGAGCAAAGGAGGAAAGCGTATATTCCGGCTGGTTGACAGTCCGAATCTCCCAGAGGGTGAGGCAACATTCCTTGTCGAGGAAGGCGGTCTTCGTCCCTGCTGAAATAGAAAATTAGAGAAACAGGAGTCTGATAGTGCTTCGGGGAGTGATAACTGATATAGATGGAACTTTAACCGACGAGAAGCGCAGGCTTTCAACCGCTGCTATTGAGACAATACGAAAGCTTCAGGATAATGGGATTGAGGTGGTACTTTCATCTGGTAACACCTCCTGTATCCTCAAAGGCCTCTCCAAACTTATCGGTACCGGTGGCACATTTATCGGAGAAAACGGTGGAGTTTACCGGATTGGATTTACTGGCGAATTGAAACTAATCGCAGACCGAAAAATCGCAATTGATGCCCTGAATCTTTGTATTGAGCATTTTAAGCAGAAGGGAATCACTCTTGATCTCTTTTCATACCAGGAACGATTCTCGGATGTCGCCTTTGCACGGACAGTTCCCGTTGAAGAAGTCAGGTCTCTTCTTGCCGACTGGCAGGTTGATATCATGGATACAAATTTTGCAATACACATCCATCAGGCCGGTATTGATAAAGGAAAAACATTTGGGATCGTTGCAGATTGTCTGAGAATCAAACCAGAAGAGTTCCTGGCTATTGGTGATTCGGAAAACGACATTGGAATGATACAGGCCGCAGGGACTGGCTGTTGCGTTGCAAATGCACAAGAAAGAGTACGGAATATCTCTGATTATTGTTCATCAGTTCCGTACGGTGAAGGGTTTGTGGAAATAATGAAAAGGAACTTCCCTCACATTCTGGCCAGGTAACGGTCAACGACAATAAAATCCTTGATATCTCTGACTGCTTCAAAGGGAATCAGCATGTTTTCCCCGTCTAAGGTATACCCGGTGGTATCAAATGCTGCATCAGGTTCAAGTACCAGGTCGGTAATCAGGCCGGTATCAAAATCAACCATGAGGTTGCGAAGTGATCCTATTGCTTTCCCGTCATTAGTCACGATCTGTTTACGTGATAGACTGCGGGCAAGTATGGACTTCATATATCAGATTTCAGTTGTATCCGGTAATAAAACTCCCGATCAATTACCGATATCTTTCCCTATCCTCGCTGGGTTTTTATACTGGTTTGCTTCAGGGTTTTTTCAATCGACCAGTATCCCCGGTTAAATTCCACCTGTAAAATGAGGTTGATCTCTTTTTCAGACTTATCTGTACCTGATAATTCTATATACCTGTTCCTGAGCAGGTCTATCTCCTTCGCGGTCCAGGGCTTCCTGGTCAGTTTTTTTCCTGGCATGAGGGGAGTTCTGATCTGATCAAGCAGCGATCCAGGTACAATATCTTTCATCTCGTCTATACGGGCATCAAACATGGCAGATGAGATCTCAAATCCGATTACTCTGCGTGACAGGCCAATAGCAGCACGTGCGGTTGAAAATCCACCGAGGAAAAGGTCACATACAAGGTCTCCTTCATCACTGCTGTACTGAATTATTCTGCTTAAGAGAGCAAAAGGGAGTTCATTTTTATTTTTTACCCGTCCAGGTTTATATTCCCTGTTGATTATCCAGACATCTTCCCTGTCCTGGTAATTAAGTGACCCTCCCTGTTCATCTTTTTCTGTAAGAGATATCCTGCATTCGGTGTTAAATGTCCTCTTTCCTCCTGGTTTCGCATAGAAGAGGATATGATAATGTGAAGACACATATTTCCTGCTGGTAAACACGCCGAAGTTATATTTCCAGATAATATGATTTATCTCTTCAAGACCTGTATGGTAGAGCGCATTTAAAATATGAATCAGGTTGGTATATCCTGATACGATGTAGATGGATCCACCCGGACGCAGGATTCGCTCTGCCTCCAAAATCCAGTCCATGCTGAATGTTCCATAACGGTCAGCGGGGATCTCAACATATCCGTCGGTAACAAAGGATTCGTCCCGGTTATAATGACGGTGTAGTTTGTCCCCTTCGATACCATATGGAGGATCCGTAATGATTAGGTCAACAGAATTGTCTGCAATATCTGATGCACCTGAAATACAGTCTCCGTTATAAAAAATTCCTCCGGGAACTCTCACCATACGCATGGTCAATTTGTGGGAAGGGTTCGGAATATATCAGACTGGGTCAGAATCCCAACTGGTTTATTATCTTCAAATACAATAAGTCGTCCGATTGATCGCTCTTTGAATTTCCTAATAACTTCATAGAGCTGAACTGAGGCATCTGCATAGACAACGTCTTCTGTCATGACCTCACTGACACTGGTATCCAGAGGGAGGCCGTCTTCGATGGCCTGAAGGATATCAGACATGGTAACGATACCCATAAGAAATCCGCCGTCCATGACTGGTGCACCATGAATATGGTAGGCATTAAAGAGTTTTACTGCATCTTTCAGACTGGAATGGGTGGAGAGCATTTTAATGGGAGTTGACATATAGTCCCGGATAGGCTTTTTTGGTAAAGATACCATTTCAAGAATAGAAATTATCAAGGCAGGTTCGTTCTCATCTTTTCCGAACACTTCACCCTTGATAAGCAGTTTGTTGACCGGGGTTGGTCCGATTGTGATAACATCTCCATTGTTAAAGAGTTTCACGCTCCCGATTATTCTGATCTGGGCATGGCAGATATCAGCATGTGATAGCGTTGAAAAAATGATCTCTCCAACCTTTACTCCGGGAACAATTTCACCATCCCGTGAGATCTTCACCTCATATGTCTCGCCGTCACGTTTCAGATTCAGTTCCTTGTAGGCAAGCATGGTCGGGTGATATCCGCCCTTCGGTCCTGGAATTCCGTCAACAAGGCCTATTGCTTTGAGTGCCTGCATCTGGTTTCTGACAGTCCCGGGATTACGAAGAATGATTTCGGCTATCTCTTCTCCTTTTATGGGAATTGACTTCTTCTCATACAGGCTGATAAGGGTAATCAGGATGTCATTTTGAATGGGAGAGAGATCCATAATGATTAATCATGAAATTGATCTGGTTAATAGATAAGACTGATGTATTGAAAATTCAAACGGAAGTAAAAAATTAATATTGCATTGTGGTAACAATTTGCTTCTCACGCAGGTAATGGGATGCATGATGCTGTTAATGCTTGAAAAAGATAGCTCTTATTTTTTCTGTAATTGACTGTTGGATCGATAATAATCCTTATCTACCTGAATTTAAATTCCAGGTTATTATCAGATCTCATAAAGAAAAACCAAATCAGGTGAATTTATTGGTAAAAATATCTGGAAAATTTCTCCGGAAAGGCAATAAACAAGCAGAGATATGATATTTAACTATCGAGCCTTGAAAATTGTTTTAGTTTAATCAAATTAAACAGTAGATTATTCTAAAGCCTCATGGCTTATTGCGTTTCATAGTTTAAGGAATAGTTACCGGGTAAATCCGGGAATTTATGCTTTATACTATATATGCCGTCTGAATCTTCATATATCTGAACAGAGGGACATATGGGGGGAAAATCAGTGTCAGACACGATTCAGGAGATTAAAAATTATATTAAGACCCCGGAAGGGGCAGAATGGTTTATGAATGCGGTAAAAGATGCCCAGGATCACATGCAATCATCTGAAGGGAATAACTATGTAATTGATATTAAGCCTGAAATACCCCTGGTAAAAAAAGGGGGTAATGGGAAACCTTTAATGGTCTCCAGAAGGGAGATGGAGAACGTAAACTCATATACTGAAAAACATCCTGATCCGGATAAGAATGGAAGATATGTATTGAAGGTTTTATCCGTTGGAAACCGTCATGTTTTAAGACCTTCACTTCTGATGCGAGGAGAAAAGGTAAGCAACAGCCAGTTGATTTCTGAAGATCCGAAGAAAATACTATCTGGAGAAATATCCCGGGTTACCACCCGCGGGACCCATACAGAAACATATGAGATCTTCCTGACGGATTAATACAATAGCCACGGGGTCAATTCATCCAATTTTTTTATTGTGTTTGTTCAGGGTTATACAAGACTGATAGTTATAGTTATGAACGGTTACAGGATTCTGCCGACTTTGGGATTTTCTGGCAGATGTTGGTGGATAGCATCGATGTTGATATTCATATAATAAGATATGGCAGATATCCTGTCAGCGTATAAATTACTCCGAATTTAACGCATTATACCTGGCACGAACTCTCCTGTTCTTCTTCTACCAAAGCAGCCATGTCAAATGCTTTGATAGCTTCTTCATACCTCCCCAGAAAATTCAATGCAAAAGCCTTGTTATTCCAGGCATCGGCATATTGTGGATCAATTTCCAGAGCCTTGTCAAATGAACTGATGGCTTTTTCATAATCTTCAAGGTAATTCAGGGCAAATCCTTTGTTGTTCCATGGGTCTGCATAATCTGGCTTAAGCCATATTGCCCTCTCACAGGCCTTTATGGCCTGTTCATATTTACCAAGAATATTGAGAACATGTGCCTTATTGTTCCATGCCATTGGATCTTCCGGATTAAGCGAAATTGCCTTTTCACAGGCCTGTAATGCTTCCTCATATCTTTCAAGCAGATAGAGGACTACTCCTTTGTTAATCCAGGTATCAGTATTAGCAGGATTTTCTTCTAATGCAGTATTGCATTCCTGTAGTGCCTCCTCATAATTATCCAGGCTTTTTAGAATATCCTGTCGTAAGGACAAGGAATTATCATCTTTTCCAAAAAAAGAGAATTTATCCATAAGGAATTTTTTACGAGGATGAGGTTAAGATTTGTGTTCTGCGTCCTGTTGAAAATATCATGTTGACATCACAACAAAACCCTGATATCATCTGCCAGTAGTCAGGAATATGGTTAGGTATCACTACCATGACTTAAATTTCATGTCTGCAAATCTCCGTTCAGCAATTTCCAGGCGTTTTAAGGCTTCGTTATGATGAGGATTTATTTCCAGGGCTCTGTCAAAGGCATCGATAGATTGTGAATATTTGCCCATATCCAGGTATACCAGGCCCATGTTATTCCAGATATTTGCATCTTCAGGATTGATCTCCGATGCTATATTGAAAGCCTGGACCGCTTCTTTGTATGAACGAAGGTAATAAAGGGTCATACCTTTTTTATTCCAGATACCAGGATCATCCGGCGTGATATTTAGGATTTTATTATATGTTTTCAATGATTCCTGATAATTTCGTTCGATGTTAAATATTTTTTCTTTATAATAGAGGGCTTTAAGAAATTCCGGGTTAATTTTGAGTGCTTCATCAAAAGACTGGATAGCTTCATGATTTCTTTGAAGAGAAAACAAGGCATCTCCCCGGTTATACCATATGGTCTCATTTTCAGTATCAAGGTTTAATGAATTATCGAATGCCTGAATTGCTTTTTCAAATTTTTGCATCTGAAAAAATTCAATTCCCCTCTCAGACCAGTTCTCCGCTGTTAACGCCCCTACGACCCCTCCGGTCAGTGATATCATAATGAAGAATGAACAAAGGATAATGACCGGGGATCCATTCATGGGTGATCGTTACTCCCTGAGAAAAATAATGCTATTTATTCAAAATTGATTATGGAAATGAGCATAATTGGCCGGTTAATGGTATATTCTTCTTCACATCTTCACCTCACCAGAGTATGAGCCTGCTCCGCAGTACCAGTTTGACTACCAGCACAGTATCAAATAGCTGTACGAGAATACATGAGGGTGAAATATTGTGAGTTTTGAAAAAATCCCAACGGTTCCAACAGCAGACGAGGTGCTTGACAGGGCACTGCGGCGTGCTGCAAAAAAAATGAAGGAAAAGCCGAATAAAAAGCGGGCAAGCGTAGAATTTGTCGAAGCAGCATACCTATCAGTCCATGATAAACTGGTTTCGGTTATCCAGTCTTTTCCAACGCTTTCAGAAGAACCACAGTTCTACCAGGATGTAGTGGAAATAATGTGGACTACTGACCGGCTGAAAAAATCTCTTGGTGCAGTGGGCTGGGCAGCGCGTTGGTCCAAGGATCACCGTGGTGGTTTGGCAAAAGATGTCAGGTATTCATCCGAAGATAACGCACCTGCTGCTCGCAAAAAAGCAATTGCAAGACTATCATCAGTGGTTCACCAGGTCGAAAAAGATCTTCTCTTCCTCAACGAAGTAAGAAACATCCTTCGGAAATTACCAACGGTAGAAGACGTCTTTACCATCGTGGTTGCAGGATTTCCAAATGTTGGTAAATCTTCCTTTATCCGGAGCGTATCTTCTGCAGAACCAGAAATTGCATCATATCCCTTTACCACGAAGGGGATTATTGTCGGTCATTATTATAAGGGACATGAAAAAATCCAGCTCATCGATACTCCCGGATTATTAGATCGGCCGGGGATTGAACGAAATGCAATTGAACGGCAGGCAATTTCAGCCATTGAAAATATCGCAGATGTCCTGCTCTTTATCCTTGACCCAAGCGCTCATTGTGGCTATCCCCTTGAGGACCAGGTAAGCCTTCTCAAAGAAGTAAAACAGCTAGTAAATGTCCCGATATTAGTCGTTGCAAACAAATCGGATATAACGACCCTATCAGAATATCCTTCAATGTCAACAGGCAGCGGAGAAGGGGTCGAGGAAGTCCTTGAAGCTCTGCTGGTTTATAAAAAAGGTTGGGAACCAAAGTCCCATCCACCTCCTGATCAACCCTGACATCCGGAATAATCTTTTTTATTCGTGCCTGAGGGCTTCAATTGGCCGTAGGTCTGATGCTTTCCAAGCCGGATACAATCCTGAAAGGATACTGGTTGCAATGCCAAAGAGCATACCATAGGGAATCTGGATAAAACTGGAGAATTCAAAAAGGTAGGATGTTTCCTGGAGTATCAGGGCTAATGCAACATATCCTCCTATAAAACTCAGTATCCCACCGATAATGGACCCGGAGACTCCGAGGATCAGGGATTCGTAGATGAACATGCTCCTGACCTCAGCCCGTTTTGTCCCAATTGAGCGGAGAATACCAATTTCCCGGTACCGCTCCATCACCGACATCATCATGACATTAAAGATTGACACCCCTGCAACAACCAGGGAAATTCCACCGATGGCCATGGTAAATGTGGAAATCTTCCCGAATGTATCAAGAATTGTCTCAAGGATTGCCTTGGTGTCATAGATGTCAACTTCGTCTTCACGCCGGTTTATCTGGGCATCAATGGAGTCCTTGACTTTTTCGATGTCATTGAGGTTTTTCACCTTGACAATAACCTGGTCGTACCCTGACACATTGTAAAAGTTCTCGTACCACTGCTGTGATGCAAGGATTGCATTATCTGGACTTAGATCAAATCCCATACCCCGTTCTTTCAGAATACCCACTACCCGGACTCCGTTTTCTTCTTTTCCGATAAGAATTCGTGATCCAACGGTCAGGTCATTATCTTTGGCAAGTTTTGATCCAATCATGACTCCGGAAGCGCCGCGTAGGAACTGGCCTGTTTCAACGTCGAGAAGGGTTGGGATATCCTGTGGTTCAATGCCATAAATTGACGCAATTTTAATTTCCCTTCCTATCCTGATCCGGTCTCCACCAGTATATACGGGCACCACTTCATTGTTTCCTGATGCCCGTCTGATTTGTTCCAGTTGCCGGTCGGTAATTCCGCTGGCTGTTCCCTCTGCTCCAAATCCGCCGAATGATGTGTGTGGAATGACCACAACTGAATCTCCCACATCGGTCAGTGATTCTGCAACGGACAGAACCAGACTGTTTCCGAGAATACCCATCGATGAGATGGCCACGACCCCGATGATGATTCCAATCGCTGCAAGAAGTGATCTGAGCCAGTGGATATGCAGGTTTCTAATAGCAAGGCTGAAAAAGAGACGATGACTGGTCATATGCCATTCTCCGTTATTTTTCCGTCCTCGATGAGGATAGTCCGGTCTGCATATTCTGCAATTCTTGGGTCGTGGGTGACCATGACGATGGTTTTGCCCTGTTCCCTGCACAGGCGGGTAAGCAGGTCCATTATGGCCATACCAGTTTTGGTATCAAGGTTTCCGGTGGGTTCATCACAGAGGAGAATTTCAGGATCATTAACAAGAGCCCTTGCTATTGCTACCCGCTGTTGCTGACCACCTGAGAGCTGACCAGGTCTGTGGTGCCAGAGATGGGGAGTAAGGCCGACTGCAGCAAGGACTTCTTTGCACCGTTCTGTGCACCCGGTTTCTCCTGTTTTAAGGATAAGCGGATATTGCACGTTTTCCAGGGCATCAAGGAGAAGGATGAGGTTAAACTGCTGAAAGATAAAACCCAGGACGTCACGCCGCAGTTCAGTGAGCTGGTCATCATTCATGCTCCTGATATTCTGCCCGGCGATGTAGACATCCCCGGAAGTAGGGATATCCAGGCATCCCATCATGTTCAGGAGCGTTGACTTTCCTGAACCGGAAGGCCCCATGATGGCAATGAATTCTCCCCGGGAGACTTCAACATCAACGTGATTTAACGCAGTAACGTCGCCTGACGCAAGGGGATAAATCTTGGTGACATCATGAAATGCTATCACCATCCCGGTATCTTTCATGCCCGTTGTTTCCGACTGTACCAGACTGCGACCATAACTCCCGCAGCGATTATTACGAGAACTCCAATGATAACCGGGGATAGTCCCTCATCATCCTGCTGTTTTTTAGGGTCTTTGCCTTTCCCGAGTTCTACCTGGGTTATGCTGCTGAATTCATTTCCATCATCATCCTTAAATGAGGCTTTTAAGGGAACTTTTGTAACATTCACATCAGCATCGAATGTTACTTCAAAACTGGCAAAGTCATCCGGTTTTAGTGCTCCAACAGCATAGACCTTGTAAGGAAACACCGGAATGGCCGGATCTTCTGATGTAATAACTACTGCATTTGCATTTTCAAGTCCGGCATTGGTAACATCTCCGGTTACCCGGTAAAATTCACGTTCTACATCGACCTGTACATTAGATAGAACAGTGTCTGCCTGTTTTCTGCTCTTCATTCCAGTTATAACCGGAAGAGTATAGGAGACCTCATGCTGGTTTATACCATTTTGGTACTGGATGGTGAAGATCACTGGTTCATCTCCATATGGGGTAATAGAGAAAGGAATGTCCAGAGAATTATCCGATTGTATGATTCCGGCGAAATAGGATGTCGGAGTTATTTCATGTTCTCCCTTCGATGGGGTGATGATGACTCCGTTGACAGCATTATCACGTGGATTTCCGATATGGATAACAATGTTTTCTTTCTTTCCCTCGACCCATGTTTCTGGTTTATTAAGAACAGAAACCTCAAGTGGATTTTCCTGTACTGTTACTTTGAACGGGTATCTGAGGTAATTGGCATCCCTGAAATCAACCGATAAAACCGGGTAAAATATTCCGGCAACTCCTCCTGCCTGGAGGGTGTATGTAAAACTCATCGAATTTCCAGCACCAATGGCACCAACCTTGCCATAATCATCAGACAGCACTTTTACATCCTTGGATTGTATTTCGGCACCTGATATTGCAACACTCTTAGTCCCGGTATTTGAAAGAGTGATGGTGACCGTTGCGGTGTCATAAGGCATGAGAATTAACGGATCGATGGTGAGATCAGTTACCTGTATCTGTGCCGCAGCTGCTTCATTCTCCGCCTGCATTTCTGCTCCTGCCAGTGGGAGAAGCAGGAACAGGGAAAATAGACAGTAAAAAAGAATTTTACCGGTGTTCATGCAGCTCCCCCGGTAAACAGGAGGAGTGATGAAAGGGTGTATGCAATGTATATGACAACCGGAAGCCCTCCCACGATGAGTGCTTTTTTGGCAGAGAGACCACAGCAGCTTTCAACCCCTATCGACCAGAGGTTTGCTACCCAGATAAGGAAGATGATAGAGATAATGGTTGAAATTATCGTGTATTGGTGCAAGGCAGGATCTTCCAATAGTGACATTGCAGCCATGCTTATCTCCTGTGGGTCAGTTGTCCTGATTGGGGTGATTTCGGCCTGGGGAATGTAGTATGCACCGATAATTACGGATATAATGGTTGCTATTACCAGGGGGATCATCCCATATCCGGATATCTCCATAACTCGTTTGAATGTACCTGTTCCCTGCAATACTTTCTGCAATGCAAACAGGATGATGGCTGCAATTAGCCACATAATACATGATCCAATAAAGGTCGAACCAGCTGCACTTATTGCAGTAATCGTCTCAATGCCTTCCATGAGGCCGGATAACATTTTTCCGGAGAGTTCTCCCATCATGTATCCGCTGATAGAGCCGATTACTGCCATTGCCAGGACTATAAGGGCTGGTTTTTTTAACGAAGGTTCATTTTGACTGATAGTGGTAAAAAAATTTCTTGGATTTGTGAGTAATTCATTAAACATAATGTTCACCTGGTGTATGTACTGTTGATTTCTTAGGGGTTTACATCTTTTTGAGGGAATTCATCATCGAAATAAAATATCTCGTTAATGGGTGTTTTCAGAATAACCGATATCTGGATCGCAAGGCGCAGTGAAGGATTATATTTTCCCTTTTCCAGGAAAACAATGGTTTCACGGCGTACACCAACCTGCTCTGCAAGCTCTGCCTGGGTAAGTCCACACCGTGCCCTGAGTTCTTTTATCCTGGTATACACAGTTTTTCTCCTAGTAAACGTCCCCTTTTTGGTTGAAATAATACTGAAACAGAATTGTACTGACCGGCATCATGATTATGAAAACCAATAGCACCGTATTAGCAGAAATCTGCATACCTCCAAAACTGATGGCAACGGAGAGAAAGATAACCAGAACATAAGTCAGGTACCAGGAACAGGAAATGCCATATGTCCCGATACGCAGTGATCGTTCATCCTGTATTCCTGCGTCACTACCCTGACGTTTCATTCTCCAGTGTAAGAGGATGAGAATCATACTCATGGTAAATCCCATTCCCGGGGTTGCCGGGAGAAGAGGGACATCCAGTAGTATTGTTCCAAAGGATATGCTCAGCACTATTACTGCTATTATCGCAATAACACGCCTGACTTCTGGCGTGTTATGTTTTTTCAGCAGATAGAGCGCTCCGAATCCAACTGCAACAAGGAGTGTCCAGAGCAGTGCATCATAATAGAAACCTGATGCATAGAATGTTCCGATGATAAACATCAGGACAAGGCATGAAATGATAATTTCCAGGGTGATAAGTGCAGACTTGTTCATCAGATCACTGTGTGTTATTTCTCACACTAAGTTAGATATATGTAACCTATGTTAGATAAACCTAACTCGCCTAGAGCACTTTCCACCGAACGAGAATAAAGAGCCCCAAAGCACTGGCAGCGAGGGCACCAAACATGATAAATAAAAAGGCAAATGGATTTTCCTGCAGGGGAAGAACTACATTCATCCCATAAATGCTGGCAATAAGTGTTGGTAAGGCGATAAGAATAGTGATGCTGGTCAGGAGTTTCATTACGACGTTTACATTATTATTAATAATTGAGGCAAATGCATCGCTCATTCCAACGATAATTGACTGATAGATGTTTGCCATCTCAAGAGCCTGTTTGTTTTCAATAACCATCTCTTCATAGAGGTCAAGTTCATCATCTGTCATTTCAAGGATATTTGAATACGAAATTTTCTCAACCATGAGAGAATTTGAACGAAGTGAAGTGATAAAGAAAACAAGGCTTTTGTGCAGGCTTAACAGGTCAAGAAGTTGGTCATTTGTTGTCGACCGGTACAGGTTCATCTCAATAAGGTTACTCATCCGGTTAATGTCTTTTAAATACCTGAGAAACCTGAGAGCAGTCCGGTAACAGATCTGAAGGGCAAAACGTGTCCTGATTTTTGTATCAGAATTCCTAACCCATCCGGATATGAACTCATCAAGAACATCCACTTCAGTCAGGGTCACCGTAATGATGACATTCCCGGTCAGGATAATACCAATAGGGAGAGTAATATATGGGATGACAGCTTCTTCAGGTTCACGACGCGGCGACCTGATAAGAATGAGGATATTACCTTTATCAACCTCAAATCTGGCCCGTTCATCAACATCGAGAGGATCAGTAAAAAATTCAATGAAGACACCAAATCGCTCAACAAGAAGGGCTATTTCCTTTTCGGTAGGATTTACTACCTTGATCCAGCACCCGTCTACCCATTCTTCTACAGGGACAAGACCCTCATGTGAAGTAATATATGCTGCGATCATGAATCATCCCCCCAGAGTAAACGTGAATAGTACTACTGACTCTTGGTATATAGTATAGTGCAGGCAACCTGATAAACACAGATAATACTGCTTAACCTATGAAATGAATTTCCGTAACTCTTTGAGAATAATCTTCGTATCAGTTAAGTTTTTAAACCTTTTGCATAGAACCATCTGCCTCTCTATACCCGGACGTGTAACACATATCCGAAAGAAGAGCAATAAGTAATCCTATGCAGGAATATCCGGTAAAACGTACCCACATTAAGGTCCTTCCTGAGAACATATCCGGAAAAATCACCGAGCATTTTGAAGTAACTCCGGTAGAAAAAGATGGAACGTATTCGATTTCTTATGGCGCTCTTGAATCCATGGAGGTCAGACTAGGAGATGCTAAGAAATCTGTTATTGTCTCTACGGTTTCAAAACAGGGTATCGAGGATGAACAGATAATTCTTGATACAAACAAGCGATTCCGCCGGTACCTTGATGATGTGACCGGGTACTCTACGAAAGAACGGGTAAAAAAAGCAAAAACAGTAGAAAAATAATTTCTACTCTATTATTATTGCTGGTTTGAAGGGCAGGGCTGATCCAGCCTTCATGTGACGGCAGTCTTCGGACTTTGAAACTTCGATCTCCAGGTTCGTGTCTTTAGACAGGAATTCTGCAGCAGACTGGAAAATTGATAATTCATCAGGTCTGTTTTGAAGAATACGTTCCACCAGATCTGAAGGCAGTTTGTGGAAAAGGTTTGTACACTGCTTTACTGCATCTGCTGCTTCTTTTCCCCGGGATTTAATATCTTCCTTCTGCATCACGTCACGGATGACATTTTTCCTGTCCTCTGCATTGGCAATGAGCGTGAATACGTCCCATTTCCATGAAGGAGTGATACAGATGGTTACTTTTCGCGGTGGGTTTCTCATTATCCGAAGGATTGATTCGATATCTTCAATAGTTTTGACAAGGAGTTCTTCGGCAATTTCAGTTGAAACATCAATACGGGAGGGATCCGGCTCAGGCCATGAGGCAAAAGAAACCAGTCCGGTAGACATGTCTTTCCAAAGGTCTTCGCAGGTATAGGGGATTATTGGTGCCAGCAGCCGTACCCAGACCGAGGAAAGATATTTCATAGTTTCCTGCCCGCCTGCAGCCAGTCCTTTCCGTCGTCGATACCATTTAAAATCTGATTCTATTCCAAAAAAAGCCTCCTGGAGTGCCTGACGGGTCTGGAAATTCTCCATGGCTTTTGTTACAAGACTGATATGTGTTTGAATCCGTGATATGAGCCACCTGTCAATATCAGATTCTGGTCCGTTTGCAGTTAGGTTCTCTCTGATTGTTGAAATAAAGCGTTCAATTTGTTTTCTGGTCGATGAGACGAGTTCATTTCTCCAATCAAAATCCTGCCATGGTTCTCCGGATCCAACAAGGAACATTCTGACGGTGTCTGCACCAAAGTCGTTGATGGCATCTTCAAGGAGGTAGACATTTCCTTTAGATGAGGACATCTTGGCACCATTCAAAAGACCCATGCCAAATACTACCATGCCATGTGGGAGAAATTCTTTGGGGAAAATGGTACAATGATGGAAGAGCTGGAAAGTCAGGTGGTTTGAGATGAGATCCTTTGCTGAGAACCTGAAGTTATACGGGTACCAGTACAGGAACTCTTTTCTCATTCCATCCAGACGTTCCCGTTCAGGAAGGTTCTCAGTCTCTTTCCCAAGGAAAATATAATCAAAAACCTCCGGAGTGAGAAGGGAAGGATCAATATGCTTAATCCTGGATGCGATGGTGTAATAAGCCATATAAACGGTGGAGTCTGAAAGTGGCTCAATCAGCCACTCCGGATCCCATGGCATACGGGTCCCAAGACCAATCCTTCTTGAACAGGCCCAGTCTTTAAGCCAGTCAACCGTCCGGAAAAATTCAGCACGTACTTCAGGGGGGACCAGTTCCATATCCTCTAAGTGGTCTTTGACCTGCTTTTTCCAGGCAGGGTCACTGTATTCAAGGAACCATTGGTCATGAAGGACTTTGACAAAGACCCGTGCCCCGCACCTGCAGACAACCGGTCTCGTGTCAAATTCGTACATGATCCCTGAGTGGTGCTTTTCAGTAAGAACCTCTGCGACCTCTTCACGGGCAAATTTTACCGGTTTTCCGCCGTACTTCTCGTACATTTTTCCGGTGGCATGTTCTGCAGAATAAACGGTCTGTGTCAGTTCCTCCAGGTTCGGGTCATCCTGGTTGATGATGTCAGCCTTTTCAACGGCTTCAACTGCAGGAAATTCCCCATATCCTACTACGGTGATAAGTCCGACTGGTTTGATTTCTGTATACTTACCTTTCTGTTGCAGGTCACGAAGAGCAATGTAGTCATACGGTGCATGTGCCGGAACACTCATGACAAGACCTGTTGCCATGTCAGGATCGACAAAAAATGCCGGAAGAATGGTGACTTCTCCACAAAATGGATGGGAAACCTTCTTGTCCACGAGTTCTGATCCAGGGATGGTTCCGGTTTCGGTGACTTCATGATCCTGGAATGCCAGTTTTTCCATGGCCTGGCGAGAGAGAATCCATTCTTTTCCATCAACCGTGCACCTGACATAGGTAACTTCAGGATTCACCCAGAGGTTTGTGACTCCGTAAATGGTTTCAGGCCTGAGCGTTGCACAGGGGATGAATGCATCCCCATAGGTGAACATGATAAGGGTAAATTTCTGGATCTCGGCTTTGTCTCCTTCGAGCAGGTCATGGTCACCAACAGGATTTTCGCACTGCGGGCAATACCTCACCGGGTGTGCTCCCTTGTTGACATGACCGGCGGCTCTTAAATGGTGCCACTGCCATTCGATGAACTTGCTGTAGGTGGGTTCAACCGTGGTGAACCGGCGTGACCAGTCAATTGAGAGACCCGCCTTTGTCATCACCCGCTCGTATTCATTTGAAAAATGGTTGACAATGTTTAAGGGGTCGGTAAAACTGTCGAGGATATCCTGGGGGACTTTATACAGGTCACGATATAACTTGATCGCTGATTCGTCATTTCGGGCGATACGTTTTGATATCCCGATAACCGGAGCACCGGTTACGTGAAATGCCATCGGATAGAGTACTTCTCTTCCCCGCATGCGCCAGAACCTGGCAATAACATCAGGAACAATGTATGTCCTGCCATGACCAACATGCATTGCCCCGCTTGGGTACGGATAAGCAACATTCAGGTAAAATTTCTGCTTCTCTGAAGGGGTAGCAATAAACACCCCTTCCCATTTTTTATGAACCGAAGCTTCAAGTGCCTGTGTTTCATCAGTCATGTGATTACCTCACACAGTTTTGAGCCTGATGGGCTCACCTTCATTGTATCGGCGCAACATTTCCTGAGCGATGGTACTGTTTTTAGCAAGGTGGATTTCCCCTGAGTCATTGACGGTTGCAGTAAACAGGTATTCACGTCCAGCAAAAACGTCTACTATCCTTCCAGTATTTTCTGGAGAAATAATGGAAAGTTGTTTTTTGTCAATCCTGACCTGAAGCCCGTCTCCAAGATTCAGTTCTTCATGTTCACTTTGTGTGGGACTTAACGCTCTTACTTTCTTGGCAAGTTCAGAAGAAGGTCTGATGTCAATGCCTACACCGACCTTGTTTACTATTGCGGCAATATTTTTCCCGCCTTTACCTATTGCTGCCGGAACATCCCGGTCATCGATGTATACCACCGCTTTTGTTGCGGAAAGCATTTCAACACTTACTTCTCCGCCGGTATATCTTCCAATTTCTCGCTGGATGTCACGCTCGGTTATGTTCCATGCAGAGGTCTCTTCTTCCTCTTCGTCTCCATCATCGTTCTCTTCGTCTTCGACCTCACTGGACTTCTCTTCCTGTCTGACCTCTGGTTGTGAAGTAAGAATGGTCTCTTCCGGAGGCAAATACTGTTCGTTGTTTTCTACCGGTTCATTCTCTTCTTCTACCGGAAGTACGATTGTTTCAGTGCCGTACCTGAATATCTCAAAGACCGGTTGATCAGTTTTAATGTCTGAAACAGTTGTAACCGGCCTGATTTGCATATCTGAGTCAATACCTTCAGGGACTTTCATTGAAAAAGCAGTAGAACAAATTTGGTTGATTTGCCCATCCCTGACATAAATCATACTGCCAAATATCTGTGCAAGGACAGAAAAGTCAAGTCGGTCGGCAAACCTCTGGAGCGCTTCGTGCGGTGAGACGGCATGGATGATTCCAATCATCCCGATTCCGGCAAGTCTCATATCTGCAAAGACTTCGAAATCCTCATTTTTGCGGAGTTCGTCAAAAATAACAAAATCCGGCCTTACCAGTAACAGGACATCTGCAGTGTTGACCATGCTTCCATCCAGAGCACTATACTGGGTAATCTGGTCAGGAACAAGCATTTCTCTTGGTTGTTCCATGGTCTTGATGATGCACCCGGCATCACAAAGGTATGTTGCAATAGCCTGTGCAAGGGTCGTTTTTCCACAGCCCGGCGGTCCGATAATGAGAATTCCTGGTTTTTCCCCTTTCAGCATCTGTTTGATGAGATCTGATTCTGAGTAATCTTCCAGGGCCAGGTCAACAATCGGCCGGACTGCTGTAATTTCCATCCCGTCTGAGAAGGGGCGGCGGGTAATAGAGATTCTCATTGAACCGATCTGGACTACGGTTACTCCCCTCTTTTCTATTTCAATAAACCCATCCGGGTCACGTTTTGCCCGTTCCAGAATCTCCTGGGCGATCATCCGGAGTTCGTATTCCGTGCAGAGTTGTTCTCTGACAATCATTGTTTCTGTCTTCTGGATCGTCCCTTTCCTGGCTATCGGCTTTGCACGCTCTTTGAGGTAAACCGCGATGGTATGTTCATCAAAAAACTGGTCTATCGCAAGCGGGGTGAAATCCTCTACCTGGGGCTTGAGATATAACACATCAAGACCCTTGGCTTTTGCAACTTCCGACTGGACAACGTCACTGGTAATAAACCGTGCACCATAGTCGATTGCAACTTTCCGGATTAACGCATCAATTTCTCCGCCGCTGGCAAGTTTCACCTGTTCAAGGGTGGGTCTGACTCCCACAAACTCTATAGATATTATGCCCTGTTCTGCAAGTTTACAAAGCTCCTGCAGTTCAGTAAGCCCGGAAAAACCTATTTCTCTCCCCTGGTTTGCCTGTGCTTCAAGCTCGGCAACAACTGCTTCCGGTATTATTATATGGGCTCCGTTATATTCTCCTGTATCTATTAGATTGGTGATGCGTCCATCTATTACGACGCTTGTATCAGGAACTATTTTCAAATATTTTCACCGGGTTATAATTGGTCATTCATTCCTTTTATTATATACCTTATCTGGCGCAAATGGACAGTCAGAAATCGATTTTACAATTATTGTCCGATACCATCCTGTGCATGGTACTCCGAAAACGGGGGTATTTCCTGCCCGGCTGCCGGGAGGATAATTATTATACCCAGTCTGGAGGGACATCTCTGTTTGTCCAGGGTAATACCTTCAAAAAGTTAGGCAGGTTATATCGTTGGTTATAACCCGGCAAACCTTGCGAATAACATAAAAAAATCTCCAAAAATCATTGCTGTAATAAAACCGGCAGTGATAGGAATCAGAAAGGGAACTCCATAACTTATCCAGACATTTCCTGCTTTTTTATATATATTAAGTTCGTATTGGTATTTTTTTGGATTTTCCTTTAAGGATTTGGTATATATTCTATTTCCTCCCGAAATCATTTCCCTGATAGCCGTTCTGACCGGGATAAATTTCCTTGATAACTCTCCTTTTTCTTCGGTGAACTCTTCCATGACTATTCCGAACTCATCTGCAATCGTTTCACCCCTGACCGGGTATCCAAGAAACAGGTAAGGGAGAGGAGCCCGGTTTCCTTTGAATATATTCATGAAGAAGAAAAAGACCGGAAGAAGGAGGTTTAAGATCACCGCATTAAAGAGGACACTAAACGGGAGGAATACATAGGGGGGGATACCGAATACCGGGTAGCCGGTAAGGGGAACGAGTGGAAAGCAGGGTACCAGAACGGTAATTAGAATTAGTGCCTTGGTATCAGCCATTCCCATGAGATGGTACCGGGTAAAGAGATAGAATGCCATCACGAAAAAGAGCATGAGCACAATGAGGGGCATCATAAATGGCAGGTCCTGGGCACTCACGACCTGGGACCAGAACCAGATGAGCATAACAATACCAATTGCCACAGCCGGATACCACATGACTACCGGAACTGCCCGTTCCCTGATATCCTCCCGGCATCCGTATAAAAGGGTGACAAGAAGAACAATTGCATTAACCAGGAGGGGAATCATTATCGGAGGTACTGAAAAGGGATCCATAAACCAGATCTGGTTGGTTTAAAAAAGGATATTATGTTCCTCAATATACCACTTGAGCCGGTATCGGTGTTACTGCTTTAGTATGTTCATATCTGAAAGCCGGGCGGGAAGGTATTCATCAGTAACAAAATCGAGACCCCGTGCTGCAAATGCCTGCTGTTCTGATTTCAGGTTCAGATCAAGCTGCAGGTTTATCTGTTCTTTCCAGTAATCGTTGGCAAATCTGGGGTCTGTAAGTTCTGCTTTCAATGCAGAAATGTCCTGTTCAGTCAGGGTATCCGAAGGAAGATCGTAATCCCTGATATCAGATGGCTGTACCCCGATAAACCGGGCAGATGGTGTCACGAGGATCTCGGATATATGGGCACTTTTAATCGCACCATATGCAACACTTGCAAAGATACGATAAGACCAGGGATCTCCATCAGTAAAGACGGATACCGGGAGTTTGAACTCACTGGCCAGACGGTTTAAAACCCGGCGGGTAGACCGTGCCGGCTGGCCTTTCAGGTGGACGAGTATTGCATTGTACTTCTCGTCAAATCCGTTTTCGATTAGCCGTGCATACATACCACCAGTTTCAATCGCAATGACTACCTGTGCATCATGATCAATCAGTTCAAGAGAGTCAACGTTGGTTGGGATCTGGTATCCTGACTCCCCGACATCGTCCTGACAATGTATCTCCTTAGGCCCCCTGCGGGTATCTTCCTTTATCTTAAGGGGCCCAAAGATACTCGCACCATCTTCTTCAGGCCGGAGATGGAAATGCTCACGTTGGACATCGGTTAATATTTCAAGATCCTCAACGAGGAGATTAGAGTCATTTTGAGCTGAAAATTTGGCACGTTTCCATCCTTCAGATATATAATAGAGTTCTCTTAAGGTTGATGACCGGTTCTCTGCGATCTGGTGTTTTAAAAACCAGATGACATATGCCATTTTCAGGATATGAAGAGCACTCTTTTCTGTCCCGGCTTCCCTGAGTCGTTCCCGATCACCATATTTCCAGACTTCTGTTTCTTCGTCATACGCGATATTTTTCTTAGTCCTGGTTGGCATGGTGATGGATGGAAGTTCACCCCCCATCATCTGTCCATACCACCGATCAGGAATAGACAAGAGCCGTTTTATGGTACGCTCCCTTATCTCCTGTTTAGGATCGGTCAAGATCTATCACCACCTTTTTATTCTCTTCAACTCCCCTGATGTCAATCATCCCATTTCCTGTTCCCGGGTATTTTACCTGCCATTTCTCCCCTGCAGCAATCCTCACATTCCAGACTCCTGACTGGTCCTGGTCCATTTCTTCAATAAAAAACGGCTCTGGCTGCGCCGATTTGATTTCGTCGGACGTTATGACGTACAGGGTCAGGTCCAGCACATGTGAGGTGTAATTCTGCAGCGTTATTATGACATTCCCGTCTTCTGTCTTTTTCTTGGCGACCAGACGGCGCATTATTTTTCCTTCAATGGGTGAAATATCTGGAACAGGTTTTTCGAGGGTTTCAGAGACCTTTTCTGCTATCTCGGGAATGATTGCACAGATGGCCCGTGCCTTCTCTTCGGTCAGTCTGCTTTTATCCCGCCGCGAAAGAAAGGTCTTCAGGTCCCGGCCAAGCTCCTGCAGGGCAAGGGTAATCTCCCGTTCAATCTCCGGTATTGAAGCGACAGCGTCTTTACTCTCACTGGTAAAGGGCACGTTTGTTGAAGCAACGTGGATAAGGAGGAGTAGCGGGCCGGTAGGTAGTCCGGACTGGCTGATGTTGTATGTTTTCCAGTTCACTGAGCTGATGCATCCGGTTATTGCACAGGCTCCTTGCTGGTACATGAGCGGAACCCGGTTTGCAAATCTCATGATCCTGGCAGTCCCTTCTGATTCCAGTTTTCCTCCATAACCAAGAGCCGCTTCAACGATAAAGGGATGTCCGTGATAGACAGATGAAGGGCGTGTCCGTGCTGAACAAAAATCAAATTCATATTCTTTTTCAAGTCCCTGCCTGATAAGCACTTCACCAATCGGAGAGAGACACTGGCTTGCAGGAGGAGGAGGAACTTTTGCCTGCTGCATCGCGGCCTGGAGATTTGAAAGATCAGCAGGAGAAAGGTTGTTGGCTTTTTTGTTAGGTTTCAATCCGGCAAGTTCAAGAATTTCTATTGCCGTCTTCTGACCTACCCTGGAGAAGCTCTTAACAAGAAATGATTCAAGCGATTCAGTGGATCCAGCAGCGATCCGCTTGAGTTCGCCAAGTTCTACCCCGTGAGGATGAGGGAGAATTGCCTGCGGCGGGATGATAGGTTCATCACTGGCCCGATCAAAAAGGATTGCTTCCCCGTCAAGTTCCACTCGGATACGGGCATGGGGGTTAACAACCGAAGTATAACGGAGATATTCTACCAGGCGTTTTCTTGCCGTCAGGGAACTCCTAAATTCTATTTCAATACGTGTTCCATGGATCCGGTCCCAGGTCGTTTCTTCATTTTCCAGGATCTCGGGTTCGTTGGTTTCGGTCTTTATCTGCAAGCGGAACTGGTGTGCCTTCCTGTCTTTTCCGCACCGGGAAATAACAAGGGTTGGCCTCCCGCTCGTAAGCTGGGCATATAATACGGCTGCTGATATCCCGATACCCTGTTGACCCCTGGACTGCCTGATCTGATGAAACCGTGACCCATAGAGTAGTTTTCCAAAGACATATGGAATGTTTTCAGGTACGATGCCGGGACCATTGTCTTCGACGACAACTTTGAATATGTCCCCCTCCATCCGGAATATGCCAAGATAAATATCCGGGAGAACACCTGCTTCTTCGCATGCATCAAGGGCATTGTCAATTGCCTCCTTGACGGTAGTGACAATTCCCCGTGTCGGGGAGTCAAATCCAAGTAAGTGCTTGTTTTTCTCAAAAAACTCTGCTACGCTGATACTCCGTTGCTGTTTTGCAAGTTCATCAGCACTAGCAGGTTTTAATGGGGAAGCCATACTGGATATCCTTATGGACTGAGTTTCCTGACAACATCATCAACAGACAGCCTTTCCTGGGTTCCGGCTTTCAGATTCTTTAAGGTGACATCACCTGACGTTACCTCTTCCTTTCCTATGATGACAGCATAGTCAGCACTTTTTCCTGCAGTTTTCATCTGAGCTGAAAAACTTCGTTCCATGAGATCTATTTCCGTGATGATCCCGTTTTTGCGGAGTTCCTCAGTCACAACCAGGGCACGGTCACGCCCCTCACTGGTTGCAACAACCATTACCTGCGGAGTATCAGGACTCCATACACTATCCCCAAGAGCTACCATCACCCGGTCAAATCCGATTGCAAAACCTGCAGAAGGTGTATCTTCTCCTCCAAACAGGTGTGCAAGCCGGTATGCCCCTCCACCGAGAATCTGGTTTTCTGCACCAAGACCCTCGGCAAAACACTCAAAAACAACACCCGTATAATAATCAAGACCTCTTGCTATGGCGGGGTTTATTTCATAGGGAATCTGGTTTACATCAAGGATGTGAAACATCTCCCGGATCCTCTGGCTTTCCGGAATCTCTCCGATGACTAAAAAGACTTCCTCCAGTGTCCGAGCACCACAAAGCCTGATTAGGGGTTCACAGAGTTCTTCATGCCCGATTACCTTAAGGTGAGAAACTGCTGCATCTTCCTCCCTCTTGTCAAGAAATGCCCTGATCTTCTTTTTATCCTCTTCTGCAAGGTTTGAAAGGAGGGTTCTCATGAAAGAGAGATGTCCTATCTTCAGGACAAACCTGATTCCGGCGGTCTTTAGGAGATCATACCCGAGAATAATAACCTCTGCATCAGCCATTGCTGAGTCTGCTCCGATAAGCTCTGCACCGAACTGCCAGAACTGTCGGTATCGTCCCTTTTGTGGCCGTTCGTACCTGAAACAATCGGCAAAGTAGCACCACTTTACTGGTTTGTTCAGTGATCTTCCCTCTTCGACGAACATCCTGAGAACTGGTGCAGTAAGTTCGGGACGAAGTGATAATGACCGTCCTCCCTTGTCTTCAAAGACATACATCTCGTTTATGATGCCTTCTCCTGACCGGATGGTAAAAAGCTCAAGTTCTTCAAACACAGGGGTTGATATCTCGCGAAAACCCCGTAGCCGTGCCCGCCCCCGCATTCGTGCTTCTATTTCCCTGCGCTTTTCCATCTCATCGGGCAACATATCCCGTGTTCCGCGTGGTTTTTGTATCATAGTATCATCTTTTGCTATTGTTCCGGGGAACACTCCCGAAGAAACGGGTAATAGCTGGTTCATTCGTCCATATCTTTTCTTTTACTTCCTTTCCCTGGAAATATAATGCAAGCATTACAATGCCTGTTCCCAGTATGGATGCTTCCGGCCAGAACCATACAATTCCCGCACCTGCCGTAGCCAGCGCAGTATGGAGAACTCCTTTCCGTGCTGCTTTGCGGTAACCTGGAAGGCCGGATCGTGCCCATATCCTGATATCCCGGAGCCAGAGGAAGATACAGGCGGCAGCTCCGAACAGAGAGATTGGAAAAAGAATAGTCATTGCAATGAACCTATTATGTACTGTTTTGAGCATATCGTACTTATTCCATATGCAAACGGTTCACAGTCTGAAACGACTTCTGCAGGCAGCGTATGATCATGAGCTTGACCCTGACGAAGCCCTGGCACATATCGCAAATGATCTGGTTTTACCGGTTGAATCATGTGCCTGTCTTGACATTTCCCGAAAGTCCAGGTGTGGGATTCCTGAGGTGGTCCTTGCAGAAGGAAAGCACCCTTCCCATCTCCGGTCGATTATCGAATCATATGTCACATCTATGGGACGGTGTATCATTTCCCGGCTTGATCCGGCACTAGCAATGACATTTATCGAATGGGCACGAACTGAAGATATTTCCGCGTACTGGTCTGATGAGGGGCGCGTCCTCGTCCTGGCAAAAGGAACTCATGTTGAAAAAACCGGAGGTCTTATCGGGATTATCACCGCTGGGACGTCTGATATCAGGGTTGCAGAAGAAGCACGGATCATTGCAGAAGAGATGGGATGTGATGTAAAAACCGCTTATGACGTGGGTATTGCCGGTATTCATCGTCTTTTTCCGGTAATCAGCCAGATGGAAGCATGTCATGCCTTGGTTGTTGCTGCCGGAAGGGAGGGAACGCTGCCATCCGTTGTTGCGGGCCTAGTGGATCGCCCGGTAATTGGTGTGCCGGTTTCCACAGGATATGGATATATGGGAGAAGGGCAGGCCGCCCTTGCCAGCATGCTCCAGTCATGCTCGGTATTGACGGTGGTAAATATTGATGCCGGATTTGTTGCGGGAGCATCTGCAGCGATGATTGCAAACATGGTGGTACATGCATGATACGGGCACTTTATATCGGAAGATTCCAGCCATACCATAATGGTCATCAGTACGTGATCGAACACATTGCCAGGGAAGCGGATGAACTTGTCATTGGTATAGGTTCTGCACAACTGAGTCATGAACCAGCAGATCCGTTTACCGCTGGAGAAAGAATGCTCATGATCACCCGCGCCCTTCAGATGATTAAAAAACCGGTGTATGTAATACCGCTGGAAGATATTAACCGGAATGCTTTATGGGTCTCTCACGTGAGAGCCATGACACCCCCATTTCACCAGATATATTCAGGAAATCCCCTGGTAATACGGTTGTTTCATGAAGCTGGCATAACGGTTCTAACCCCGGCGATGTATGAACGGGCAACCCTTTCTGGAACTACTATTCGTGAACGGATGATATGCGGAAATAACTGGGAAGATCTTGTTCCAGCTCCTGTATATCAGGTAATCCAGGAAATTGATGGTGTCTCAAGGGTACAGGCACTTGCCCGCGATGACATGACCTGTCCTGAAGATGGAGAATATGCTGCATGTTAGAGAGAATCAGGAACTTAATTAGTAAAAAACCAGAACCGAAGCCTGGTAAAACAATTACCCTGGATGAGCTTCCTGCCTGGCTTGATATGCAGGAACAGAACTGCATAGCAGAGCGGAGCATAGCTATCAAAGCTTCCCGGGAAAGAATCATAACCTTTGAACAGGATCTCCGCCAGTTGCTGAATGAATTTGGTGAGGAATCAGTAGATGAACCACATCACCACAAGGTTGAACAGGTAAACCGCCATGCACTTCCCCAGTTCTGCAAAAAAATTGATTCAGAACTAGAAGGAGATTTTTCTGATGATGACGAAGTATTTTACCAGGAAGTTGCAGGACTGATGAATGGCTGCTTTAAAGCATTCAAAGGTCCGGGACGGTACCTGCACCACCTGTATCCGGAAGAAATAAAGGAATTTCGCCTGACCCTTGATAATATGGGACACGAACTTAACAGGATGACTGATATTATCAAAAATTCCCGGGAACACCTTTCACACCTGCAACAGGTCCGTGATGCATTTGATGAACGAAATGAAATGATACGAGAATTTTCCCGTGCATCAGAAGAGCAGGATAAATATAAATCAACACTTTTAACGTTAAACGAAAACATGGAAAACCTGCAATCAGATCTCACCAAACTCACCTCTTCATCTGAATACCTGAATTATACCCAGCTAGAAGAAGATATCCAGAAATCCGAGGAACAATTACATCAACACATTGAATCATATGAATCTCATCTTAGAAATGCCGTTCCGGTCTGGAAACGGGCCGGGAAAATCTTCCAAGAGAAGGGTGATGATGATCACGAAAAAAATATGGAAGATCTTGTTCACATGGCATCAGCACCCCGAAGGCAGGATGACGAGATAGCCCAAAAAGTGAATACTTCTGCCCGGGCATTGTTTTCTCTTTTTGAAAATGGTTCTCTTCAGGCGAAAAATACCTTTGAAAAGCACCTTTTTACAACACCTGATGAATATACTGTCAAATTGTCACAGAGTGTCCAGAATATACATACCATATCTGATGATCTTAAAAATAAACTGGAAAAACGCGAAAATAGTTCTGTTCTAGAGAAAAAAACAGAATTCAATCGCCTGATTGAAAATGTAGGACACGAAATCAGGAAGGTCAGGGATGAAGAAAGTATACGCATAGAGCGTATGTCATCAATGGAAGAAAAAATGGCCAAATCCCTTAAAAATATTCAGGAAAAATTTGATGAATGTTGCCATGACGGGTCAATTCTAGTAGAACCGGAGAAAACAGATGAGTGAGGTGTCCGGTAAAAGACTCCCCGTCTCCGGAGGGTTTGTCCATTGTCTTCCTGGAAAACCGGAAGAAGTTCAAAAATGCCGGTTTTGTGTTCATTCGGTACGTTTCATCACACGGACAAAAGACCTTCCATCCCCGGCCCGTGCTTTTTGCACCATGGTACGGGGCACAGAAGATGTGGACATAAAAGATGTTATCGAAGTAGTCTGCGATGATGTAAAACAGGAAGGATATCGCAGCATACTCAATGTAATCAGTTAAAATATTTGAGTATCTCTTCTGTTTTTACATGTTTTTCAATATGGTTAGCAAGCGCATCATAGGGATCTCCCAATTTTTTTTCCTGTGTCCACGATACCCCTTTCCGGTCACAGAGGAATGAAACAAAAGCAGATGCGACATCTGGGGAAGTGAACAGACCGTGCAGGTATGTTCCTATCAACAAGCCGTCTTCACTGACCACCCCTTCGCCCAAAAAAGCCTCTTTCATCCCACTGGTATTCGTCTGACCCATGTGGATTTCGTACCCTGAAACGGTGGACACGTTACTGAGAAACGGACCATGTCCAGATGATGTCCTGGTAACCTGCTCGGTAGTTTTCCTGTAATCAGAGAATGTTGTGGTGCAGTGAATGAGACCAATTCCCTTGTGCCTGCCTTGTTTTGATTCCACTCCGGAATCAATGATGGTATCACAGAGCATCTGATATCCCCCGCATATTCCCACAATTGGTACACCTGCATGACGGGCACTTCTGATCTCTTCATCTGTTCCGGCTTTTATCAGTTCATACAGATCATCCACAGTATTCTTTGTTCCTGGTAGAATGATAGCGTCATACCCTGCAAGTGAATCACCAGGTTTTACGTATGTCACCGAAGCATACCGCTCCAGCAATTCATAGTCGGTAAAATTTGAAATTCGGGGGAAATGAATTATTGCAATCTGTATAGGAGAGTTACCTGTTTTTTTATCTGGCAGGGAGAGTGAGTCTTCACTTGGAATATCAACCTCAGTCATGGGAACCAGGCCGAAAACGGGAACATTTGTCAATTCTTCAAGAATTTTCATCCCCCCTGAAAACAGGGTTGGATCACCTCTGAATTTATTGACAATAACTCCTTTTACAAGAGGTCTTATATCGTCAGGAAGCAGTGAAATAGTCCCATAAACCTGGGCAAATACTCCCCCCCGTTCGATATCTGCAACCAGGATGATTGGATACTTTAGTCTTCTGGCCAGACCGATATTTGCAATATCCCGATCATAGAGGTTAACTTCTGCGGCACCACCCGCTCCTTCGACAACCAGTGCCCCATATTCACGTACCAGTGTTTGTGCAGAACTGATGGCAATTTCCAGGAGGTCTTCAGTAAACTGATAGTAGTTTTTGGCATGCACATCGGTGTGTGGTTTTCCAAGAAGCACAATCTGAGAGCTTTGATCACCTTTTGGCTTGAGAAGAATGGGATTCATGTGGACCGACGGGGTAAGGCATGCTGCGTGTGCCTGCATCGCCTGGGCAATACCTATCTCCCCCCCGTCTTTTGTTACCCAGGAGTTCAGGCTCATATTCTGTGATTTAAATGGGGCAGCAATTAGGCCGTGGCGATGTATGATGCGGCATATGGCCGCAACGATTGTACTTTTCCCTACATGAGAAGCGGTCCCAAGGACCATTACAGACATATATCTCAGATATGACCGTCTGGGATATTAGTGTGCAACAACCGCTTCCACCCATAGATATTAAAAAGCCCGAAAAAATCGGGATATTTTATGATAAGCATTTAATAGTAAAACATGAGATGGAATAAGTAATGAATGGTGGTATCTGCTCCATATGTGGGCTACCAAAAGAACTCTGTATTTGTGAGGAAGTTGCAAAAGAACAGCAGCGTATTAATGTTAAAGTAAATAAACGGCGGTATGGAAAAGAGGTCACGGTAATCGAGGGACTAGATCCCACTGATATCGACCTTGAAGACCTTTCAAAGTTTATGAAAAGCAAATTGGCATGTGGCGGTACCGTCAAGGGCAACTCCATTGAATTACAGGGTAACCACCGTGAACGGGTAATCAATCTCCTTGGCACCAAGGGCTATGCGGTGGATAATATCTCATAAATGAGAATTTTTACTATTTTTTACGTTTCTGCCTGATCATTGAGTGCAGGTCAAGACGATAATTATCATCCTGACCCATCTTTACAACCAGGTCATCAGATTCGATAAGACGCGAAAGATTCAGGTCATACCTTCCAGGTTCGAGTATGTGTATACTTTCGATGGAATCAGGGTCTCCCTCTTTATGTACTGATTCCTGTTGTCCATCTGGTATTTCTTTTTCTTTCTGTTTTTCGGCGGTAATTAAAGGTTTTTCAGGTACTTTTTGTGATCGAGTCTCTTTTCTATCCGTTCCTTTTTCATAAATAAATTTGCCGGATCCACAGACCGGGCACCCATCCTTGAGATACCTTGCATCAGGAAAAAGAGTATTGCATCCGGCACAACGATGAGGCATATCCTACCTTCCAGAAATCCACGCACTGATAAGTCCACGGTCTTTACGGATCATTTTAAGTTGGTTTGCAGGGCCGATTACCGTGAGTCTTCTGGTTTCATCTCCTTTTAAAAGACGTGAGAATACGCTTGAACTACGCTGTTTGGACGGATATGACTCAATTTCAATGCCAGAAAAACCATCCGGAAGGATCTCCTGCATGGTCATTTCAACAAGTGTTGACTGCTCATCAGGGGACAGGCCGCTTTCAAGGATAACGATGGTCCCTTCCCTCACATTATCCAGAATGAGTCTGATCTTTTCCATGGATGGCATCTGTGCAAGCCGTTCTTCAGATATAAGATCAATTCTTACGCCCTGCATTATGCTCACCTGAACTTCTTTACCATCTCTTCATAGAGACTTTCAATCTGTGTTCCTTCGAGACATGAGACTGGGACTACCGGGTGCTGTGGAAAAGCAGTTCGTATCCGTTGAGGAGATGCATCTGGAAGATCTATCTTATTTGCAGCAATAATAACCGGGAGCTTACGGCTCTCGATAATTCCAATCATCATGATATTAACCTGGGCAAAGGGATCAAGGGTGGCATCGATCATATAAATTACTCCGTCAATGTCCTCTCTAAGCCAGTGCATGGCTTCTGCCACACCTTCGGTAGCTTCACGTGCCCGGGTAATCGCATCTTCCCGTTCAATTCCATATTCCAGGAATTCTTTATAGTCAACACGCGTGGTAACACCCGGTGTATCAACGATGTCAATTGTTATGGATTTGCCATTTGAACCGGATATTGTAATATTTCCTGTGCGGACAGCTCGCCTGGTTTCATGAGGTACTTCACTGGTATTTCCTGCAACAGTGCCTGACCAGTCATCAGCTATCCTGTTTGCAAGGGTTGTTTTTCCTGCATTGGGTGGTCCATAAATGCCGATGCGGGCTGTTTTCTTCTGAAAAAGACCTGATAGGATTCGCGAGAGTGTATGGCTTATTCCCATTGTAGTTACGTCCCGACGCCGTTATTAAAAAAACCAGGCCCCATATGTTCGCCTGTCTTAAAGGATATGACAGGGAGTATTATTATTGTTGTCGTCCCACCTGTTTCGGATCTAAATACCTGAAAAACTGTTCCCCGGAGCGATGGATTAATACCGAATCCCGATAATTATCAGAGCAATGCATCTGCCCGGGGGTACTGAGAGGTGAAAGAAATGAGCTACAACAGTGACAAAATCCAGCTCGAAATAAAGGTTCCAGTACGGGAAATAATGCGAACAAACCCGAAGACTATTGATTATCATGCAACAGTAGCCCATGCAGCACGAAAAATGTGTAGCAAAGATCCCTCTGGCAGTTGTATTGTTTTAAAGGACGGTGTTGCCGTGGGAATAGTCACCGAGCAGGACATTAACTGTAAGGTGGTCTCACGGGATAAGCGTCCAAGTGAAGTTCATGTGAATGAAATCATGACTTCACCATTAATCACAATGGGCACCGATAAAACAGTGGAGGATGCTGCACACCTGATGATCAAAAACAGGGTCAGAAGGCTGCCAATTATCAATGAAAAGGGAGTTGTAATTGGAATTGTAAGTGTCAGGGATATTGTTGCCATCAGTACAGAAATAAATGAACTGATGGGAGAACTGGTTGTCATCAACCGGGCTGACGATATCAGTTCAGGGATGTGCAGCAGGTGTGGGCAGATGTCAGATGACCTGACAAGTGTTGACGGCTCACTTGTTTGTCCCGACTGTCTTGAAGATGACCGGTTATAATGCAGAATGATGATTACCTGGTTAAATCCGGGTTATCAAAAAAAGATTCTGTATACGTTCCGGTTTTACATGGGTGCGACGAAAATGCTGGGAATGGTGTAAAACCATCAGGTTTCGGAGAATAATGCCCTGCGGTATAAAAATTTTTGAATTTCTTTAGAAAAATGTCAGATTTATTAGTCTGCTCTGCAGGTATGTCACATAAGGCCCGAATAATCTAAAGGCTGGTATCACATGAATTTACAGAATGACCAGGAAAAACGAATGGTTGTATCATCAATAGCAACGTCAAAGATTATTTCTGCCCCTCCTACAATGCGGATTTACGGGGCCATTGAAACCCTGACTCAGTGGGGTTTTCGCAGACTGCCTATCGTTGATCCGGGTACTCGCCGGCTGAAAGGGATCATCACAGCACGTGACGTTATTGATTTCCTTGGTGGAGGAGAATTATTCAATCTCATCAATGTTAAGCATTCAGGAAATTTTTTGGCAGCGATAAATGAGAGTGTCAGCAAGATCATGAAGACTGATGTCAGGACGCTTCATCCGGATGCATCGATCCAGGAAGCACTTGAGATTATTCTTCGTGACCGCATCGGTGGAATTCCAGTTGTTGACGAAGATGGAGTTCTGACTGGAATTGTAACCGAAAGGGATGTCCTGAAAGTCTTGTGCCGGTCACATGCAGCACTCCGGGTAGAGGATGTGATGACGAAGTCTTTACTGGTCCAGGAGCCAGGTTGTCCTCTTTCAATGGTTACAAAAGTTATGACCGAACACCAGTTCCGCCGCCTCCCTATCGTGAAAAATGATGTTTTATTTGGAATAATTACTGCAACTGACATCGTGCGTTACATTGGTTCAGGAAAGGTATTTGAGAAACTTATTACAGGAAATGTCGCTGAAGTGATGAGTATTCCTGTTCGTGACCTTATATCAGGTAATCTCTTTACAACTGAACCTAATGTGACTATCACTGATGCAGCACGGGCCATGATGGCGAAAAAAGTAGGTGCATTGCCGGTCATTGACCAGAGCAGACTTGTCGGTCTTGTGACCGAGTTTGACCTTGTAAAAGCATTTGATTCAGGAATTAATAACAGGAGATAAATAATGCTGGTTTCTGATCTGATGTCAGCACCTGTTCATGCGGCAAGTCCGCATGATACGGTGTCATATGCACGAAACCTGATGCTAAAGCACCGGATATCCAGGATATTGATAATTGACGAGGGTCGCGCACAAGGAATTGTTACAAAAAAGGACATCGGGTTTCGCCTGCGAAAAAACGATCCTGACTGGAGGTTTCGCCTGATTGATAATGAGCCTCTCTTCCGGGTTATGACTGGGAATATTATCGGCCTTTCACCTGATAGTAGTATCAGGGATGCGCTGCTCCTTATGGTTACCCATAAGATTTCCGGCGCTCCGGTAATTGACCAGGGAATGGTAATGGGGATTCTGACAAGGACTGACATACTCCGGTCAAAAGTTGTTAGTGATCTAAACATTTCTATCCGTGAACTGGTACATGAGCCTGTAACGGTTACATCCAGGCATTCATCAGCTCACATCGTGGATTTGATTAAAAAAGGAGCTGGAGCAGTCATCGTTGTTGATGATGGAAGACCAGTTGGAATTATTACCGATACTGATCTCGCATTTTATGAAGATCGGCCTGAAAATGCAGGTTCTGGTACTGCAGCAGGAATGATGCGGTCAGTAATTCCTTCCCTTCCTGAAACAGCGAGAACCGGTGACGCCGTGGCGTTGATGCTTGAAAACGTCTGTTCGTGTGTTATAGTCACCGGTGAGACTGGCATTATTGGAATAATTACCAGAGATGACATAATACGGGAAGTGGTTTTATGACCAATACCATATTTGTACGAGACGTGATGACTAAACCAGTCACCATTGCAAAATCTGCACCGGTGACTGAGGCCTTGGATAAAATGCTTGATACCGGACTTGACCCCCTGGTGGTTCTCCACCATGATGACGTGGTCGGGACAGTATCGCGGCAGAAGATAGTAGAAAAACTTGGTGCAAAACACAGTTCAGAAGTAGCGCCGACCGCAATTCACGTCTCCAATACCATTGATACAGAATTCACCATCGTGTATGAAGACCAGGAACTTGATGTCTTAATACCCCTGCTTCAGAACCAGGCAAAATTGGCTGTAGTATACAACGAAGATCACAAACTGGTCGGACAAGTATCTTATGGAGACCTGCTTGCAAAGATGGTTCCTGAAGGTAATCTTTCTTCTGTAACCGATCCTCATCACGTAATAGAAGCTGGGGAGAGAATGGTTCATCTCAGAAGAAAAATGGTGGATGAGAAGATTGCCAGATACGTGGTTATGGCAGAGAATAAACTTGCAGGACTTGTCTCTGAAACAGATGTTGCAATTGCTATCACAAAGTTTCGGGAAACGGTTGATGACAGGCACCAGGAACACCAGGTTCGAAATATTCTAATTAAAGATATTATGAGTTCCCCGGTGCTCAGCGTTGAAGCGAATTCATCAGTTAATGATGTCGTATCAAAGATGCTTGCTAAAAACATCAGCAGTCTTCCAGTTACGGATAATGGTAGAGTTGTCGGTATTGTGACCCGGGAGTCTCTCATCCGGGCATTATAACTTTTTTTATTTCGATATTTCCAAATACGTTCAGAGTGATAACCGCTCATATGATTCTTCCACCTGTGGAACCTGTAAGTCCGGACTGTCGGGTTGACTTTTTACTGGATAAGATGAGCAGAACTGGTTTTCAGGGAAGAAAACTGGGAGAATCGGTTTCTGTTATTAAACAGATGATCATGGACCCCCGGGTTACAATAATCGTGGGGCTTTCAGGTGCAATGATTCCTGCAGGAATGCAGGAATGTCTTATTGAACTTCTTGAGCACCGGTTTATTGACGTACTGGTTTCAACAGGTGCTAATATTTTTCACGATATCTGTGGCCATTGCGGGGTAAACCATTACCTTGGGTACCATCAGGCAGATGACCAGGAATTATTTAAAAAGGGAATTGACAGGATATACGATGTTTTTGCATATGAGAATGAGTTTCGTGGTGTTGATTCCTTTATTGCATCATATGCAGCAACAATAACGAAATTCTCCGGTTCTTCAGCAGAATTTATCCGTCTGCTTGGACTGCATCTTTTGGAGATGTATCCCAAAGAGCGATCAGTTACCGGAGTGGCAGCAAAATTGGGTATTCCTGTTTTTATACCTGCACTTACTGATTCTTCGATAGGAATAGCCCTGGTCATGGCAAGAAGAAATGGTATTTCAATCTCAATTGACCAGCTGGCTGATGCGGATGAGTTAACCGGGTACGTGGAGCGCGCTCAATCTACCGGCGTGATCTACATTGGTGGTGGTGTTCCTAAAAATTTTATTCAACAGACGCAGGTTATTGCGTCAATTGATAATCATGGATGTGGGGGTCATGATTATGCAGTTCAATTTACAACTGACACACCTCAATATGGTGGTTTGTCAGGATGCACGTTTGATGAAGCCATATCATGGGGAAAGGAGTCCTGCACCTGTAAAAAGGTTCAGTGCTTTTGTGATGCAACAATTGCACTCCCCTTTGTTACATCCGCTCTTCTGGCGTCGGGAATCTCACGAGGACATGAGGTTTGAATATATGCTGATGAGAGTTGAGGATATCATAATCCTTATATGAGATTCTCATCCACATTAGTAAGCACAATTCCTGTAGCAGCAGATCATCTGTTGCGAGTGTCGATAAGATGCGATTTTGCATGTTGAGGTAGCCAAGCCAGGTATGGCGCAGGGTTGCTAACCCTGTGTCCCTTGGGACTCGGGGGTTCAAATCCCTCCCTCAACGCTGACACGCAGGCAATTCCCGAAGTGAGGCATTGCATGGCTCAGGATGACCAGGAGATAAACTACTTTGTCAGGGTTCATAATACCGACCTAGACGGGACAAAGCCCGTTCTTATTTCCCTGACCGGTATTAAAGGGGTCGGACGACACACTGCCAAGTTCATTACTGAAACTGCAGGTGTTGATAAAAAAGTATTGATGGGTAAATTAGATGAGGCATCTGTTGACCGGATTCGTGAAGTGGTAAGCAATTATTCTGACCGTATCCCGGTATGGATGAGCAACCGGCCCAAGGATCTCTACACTGGTGTCAAGCGCCATCTGCTTGGAACTGACGTGACGATGACCGTTGATGATGACATCAATCTTCTCAAAAAGATTCGTGCATATCGTGGTATCAGGCATGAAACGGGTCAGAAGGT
Organism: Methanomicrobiales archaeon; assembly: GCA_012729535.1. Classification (GTDB taxonomy): domain Archaea; phylum Halobacteriota; class Methanomicrobia; order Methanomicrobiales; family Methanospirillaceae; genus Methanospirillum. The sequence goes on from JAAYCY010000060.1 coordinate 48,469, forward strand.
CCGTGGGCAGCGCACCAAGTCTACCGGAAGAACCGGTCTGATTGTCGGTGTTAAGAGAAAGAAAGCCTAGGCGGGATGAAACATGGGTTATCCAGGTAAAAATCATAAGCAGTACCAGACCCCTAAGCGTCCATTTGAACTTTCCCGTATTGAGGAAGAGACCCGCCTTGTAATAGAGTATGGTCTTAGAAACAAGCGGGAAGTCTGGATTGCCAAGGGAGCTCTCCGGAAATACCGGAAAGCAGCACGTGAGATCATAGCTCTCCAGTCCACTGGTTCAGATCAGGCACGAATTGACCGGAAAAAAGAGGAACTGATCGGTTCTCTGCAGCGTTCAGGGATGCTCTCTGAAAACGCTGACATTGATGGTGTGCTTGCACTAAAAGTCGAGCAACAGCTTGATCGGAGACTTCAGACTCAGGTATACCGCCGTGGGTTTGCCCGTTCACCAAAGCAGGCACGACAGTTTATTACACACGGGCATATTGCGATTGGTGGACGACGTGTCACCATTCCAGGTTATGTTGTTAATGCGAAGGAACAGGAAGAGATTTCGTATTCCGGTTCTTCTCCACTGGTAAGTGATATTCACTCTGAACGCCAGCGAATTGCAAAGGTTGGGAGATAATAATGGCTGAAGGGAAGGAGAAATGGGGCGTTGCTCACATATACGCATCATTTAACAATACCATCATCACCGTTACGGATTTAACCGGTGCTGAAACTATTACCAAAAGTTCCGGAGGTATGGTTGTCAAGCAGGACCGGAATGAAAGTTCTCCGTACGCTGCCATGCAAATGGCAGGAAATGTGGCACAGGCAGCCAGAGAAAAAGGATTTGTAGGCCTTCATGTAAAGGTCCGGGCACCAGGACGTGGGAAGCAGCGTTCACCAGGCCCGGGAGCCCAGGCTGCAATTCGTGCACTTGCCCGTGCCGGAATGCGTATCGGACTCATTGAAGATGTGACTCCGGTACCTCATGACTCTATCAGGCCAAAAGGCGGGAGAAGGGGTCGTAGAGTCTGATGAAGATCGAATTCAGCAGTCTTGAAGAGGGCATTTCAAAGTTTGCTCTGAACGATGTATCACTTGCGTTTGCAAATGCTCTTCGCCGGGCAATGATCAGTGAGGTCACGGCCTTTGCGATTGAAGATGTCAAGATATATGACAATACAAGTGCTCTCTTCGACGAAATTCTGACACACCGGCTTGGATTAATCCCGCTGGTGACTGATCCTGACAGTTTTGTCCCACGCAGCCGCTGCTCCTGTAATGGAGCCGGTTGTCCGCAATGCACGGTTATGTTCACTATGAGTGTTGAAGGACCGTGTGTTGTTATGTCCGGCGACCTGATCTCACAGGATGCTGTGGTGCGGCCTGCATTGGATAATATTCCCATTGTGAAACTTGAGAAGAACCAGAAGGTAGTGATCGAAGCACAGGCATACATGGATCGGGGAATGGAACACGCGAAGTGGTCCCCTGTTACTGTATGCGGATATAAAAATTATCCGATAATTGTCCATAATGAAAAATGTGACGGTTGCGGACTTTGTGTGGAGGTCTGTCCAAAAGAAATTCTTGAAGTGAAAGGATCTGCAATTGGTGTAAAAGATGGTGCTCTTGAATCATGTTCACTCTGCCGGCTCTGTGAGCAGGCTTGTCTTAACAGCGGCATTGGAGATGAACCCGCAATTCATATCGGAATGGATGATCGGCGTTTTCTCTTCACAGTCGAGAGTGCTGGAGCATTACCAACTGTTGGAATTATCAGACAGGGACTGCTGTTTCTCAAAAATCAGTCAGATGAATTACACGAGGCTTTGAGTGAAATTAGAGGGTAACGGGTATGACCAGAAGGAATGATAAGTCCAATCCGCGCCTAGCCGAACTCATCAGACTCCTAAAACAGACGTCGCGTGAGAATGAAGTTGAGATCTGGGGCGATATCGCCCGCAGACTTGAAAAGTCACGGAAAAATTACGCGGAAGTGAATGTCAGCAAGATAAACCGGTATGCACAGGAAGGGGAAACCCTGATTGTTCCGGGAAAAGTGCTGGGGAGTGGTGTTGTAGAGGCAGGTGTGACGGTAGCTGCACTGAGTTTTTCAGATGCTGCAATTAGCAAGATCACCGGAGCAAACGGGCAGTGTATCAGTATTGAACAGCTGCTGTCCCTAAACCCGAAAGGGAGCAGGACCCGGATACTCAGGTAGGTGTAAGACTCATGGTAACGGTAATTGACGGCGATGGCCTGCTTTTGGGGAGACTTGCGAGTACAGTTGCAAAACGTGCCCTGGCTGGAGAAGACATTGCAGTGGTTAATGCAGAATTAGCAGTGGTGTCCGGTAGCCGAGCACGTGTCCTCGGCAATTATAAACAGAAACGCCAGCGCGGTTCACGAGAAGGTGGTCCGTTCTTCCCCAGAAGACCAGACCATATCCTGAAACGGACCATTCGTGGCATGATTCCCTACAAGCGTGAGCGGGGAATTGAGGCCATGAAGCGGATTAAAATTTATGTCGGTGTGCCCGATGAGTTATCAGGCCAGCCGAGTGAAACGATTAACGATGCAAGTAAGAAACGGCTGGGAAACCCGTCACATGTGACTCTTGGGGCAATCAGTACGTTCCTTGGAGCAAAATATTGATCAGGTGACCTTTGATGAAAATAATCAATACTAGTGGGAAAAGAAAAACCGCGGTCGCCCGGGCAACATTCCGGCCAGGTAAAGGAGTTGTCAGAGTAAACTCGTTTGCCCTTGATGTGTTCTCCACCGAGCTTGTCAGAATGAAGATCTCTGAACCACTTCAGCTTCTTCCAGGAGTGCTGGAGGGTGTGGATGTCTCAATTAAAGTATCAGGCGGAGGAATCATGGGGCAGGCAGAGGCTGTACGCACAGCACTTGCCAGAGGAATTGTGAAATGGCATAACGATCCCCGCATGAAAGATGTTTATCATGTTTACGATCGTAGTCTTCTCGTAAATGATTCACGTCAGAAAGAAGCCAAGAAGCCACATGGTCGTGGGGCACGTAAGAAATTCCAGAAATCATACCGGTGAGCTTTATATCTATGAACTATAACATTAGTGGAGCAATCATATGATACCGGTTCGCTGTTTCACCTGCGGAAAGGTGATCTCCACTGCTTACGAGGAATATAAACGCCGTCGGGATGCGAACGAGGATCCAAAAATGATCCTCGACGATCTCGGTTTGGATCGGTATTGTTGCCGGCGTATGTTACTCACGCACAAGGAGATTATTGACGTTCTTAACCCATACCAATGAGGGATCGTAGGGTAGCCTGGACCATCCTAGGGCGTTCGGGACGCTCTGACCTGAGTTCGAATCTCAGCGATCCCATTCTTGTGCCAACGGATTTTTGAGGAGTTACGCATGCAAATATATACTCGCTATGAGAAAGCGCGGATTGTAGGCGCCCGGGCACTTCAGATATCAATGGGTGCCCCGATTCTTGTTGCATCTTCAAGTATTGATCCACTTGAGATAGCATTAGAAGAATTCGAGCGTGATGTCATCCCGATTACTGTAAAACGGAGATAATGGGCTGAATGACTATCACGCGCACGATCACTCTGCGAATCATCCTCGATTCCCGGGGGAAGAAAACGGTTGAAGCTGAGGTCCGAACAGAAGGTGGGTTTGGAAGAGCAGCAGCTCCTGGTGGAGCAAGTACTGGAATATTTGAAGCAGTAGTACGGGATCCGACTGAAGCTGTTGCTGAAGCTGAGATACAGGTAATTCCTCATCTTATCGGGATAGATTCTTCAGATCAGACAGGTTTCGACTCACTACTTCACGAAATTGATGGTACTGGAAATTTCTCCCGGATTGGAGCGAATGTTGCCGTTGCGTTATCACTTGCTTGTGCAAAAGCAGCAGCAGATTCGAAAAACATGCCATTATGGCAGCATCTGGGAGGAGTGTTTGTAAACCATGCTCCCCGCCCGCTAGGAAATGTAATCGGCGGCGGGGCACATGCACCTCATGCAACAGAAATCCAGGAGTTCCTGGTGGTTCCCACTGGATGTGATCGTGTTCGTGATGGAATATTCGCAAATGCCCGGGTTCATGCCCTTGTGCGTGAACTTCTGACAAAACGTGGAATAAATGCAGGAAAAGGGGATGAAGGGGCATGGGCTCCCCCGATCTCTGATCCTGAAGCCTTTGAAATCCTTTCAGAAGCAGCAGATATTGCTTCAGGTGAAGCAGGATTCGACATAAGTCTTGGAATCGATGTCGCAGCAAGTCAACTCTATGATCCGGAAACAAAAATGTACCGGTACAGGGATGGGAGACTTCGTTCATCAGAAGACCAGGTAACATACATAGCGGATCTCATCGATGAATATGAGCTGGTATATGTTGAGGATCCTCTGTATGAAGAAGATTTTGACGGATTTGCTGCTCTGAACAAGGAAACTGGAAACAGGTGTCTGATTTGTGGGGATGATCTTTTTGTCACAAACAAAAAGAGAATAAAAGAAGGTCTGAAACACACAAGCGCCAATTGCGTTCTTATTAAGCCCAATCAGATTGGAACCCTGACTGATACCTTTGACGCAATACAACTTGCGCAGGGTAATGGTCTTGAAACGGTAATGTCTCATCGTTCAGGTGAAACGGAAGACGTAACAATTGCACATCTTGCGTGTGCATTTAATTCTGTATTTATAAAAACGGGGGTTGTCGGCGGGGAGCGGACAGCCAAACTGAATGAACTCATACGTATTGAGGAGAGTATCTATGAACGGAAATGAAATGGAGATTGAACTGAACGAACCACTGGTTTCAGTTGAAGAGTATCTTGCAGCAGGTGTACATATTGGTACCCAGCAGAAAAGCAGCGACATGAAAAAATTCATCTATCGCGTTCGCGGAGATGGATTATATATTCTTGACATCAGGGAAACTGATGAGCGGATAAAACTGGGAGCTAAGTTTTTATCCCAGTATGATCCTGCAAAAATCCTGATTATTACATCCCGTCAGTACGGACAGTATCCTGCTCGCAGATTTGCAGATTCTATTGGTGCAACCGCAATTATCGGGAGATATATTCCAGGTACCCTGACGAATCCACACCTTCCAAGGTATGCAGAACCTGATGTTGTCGTCGTTACAGATCCTGTCAGCGATCTACAGATAATCAAGGAAGCAATTCAGGTAAGTATACCTGTTGTTGCACTCTGTGATACAAACAATATGACAAGTCTTGTGGATGTTGTTATTCCAACCAACAATAAGGGTCGCAAAGCACTCTCCATGATATATTTCCTCCTGACAAAGGAGTTTCTTAGACACAAGGGATACAGCACATCTTTAACACCTGAAGATTTCGAAACTGAAATGTAAGGTATCAGGATCAATAACACCGATATCCTGAAACGTAACCGGGATCAATCCCTCGTCCATGATACGCAGGACAAGTACCGTTGCCGGGATGTTTTATCCCGGCAACCCTGATCAACTCAGGTACCTTCTGTCAGAACTCTTCAGGGGTTTACCATCATCTGGCGATGCAGCAGGTATTGTATCACCTCATGCAGGGTATGTATACTCAGGTAGAACGTCAGCACAGGCGTTTTCTGCCATAAATGAATCGTTCAAGGGAACATTTCTGGTAATTGGTCCAAGTCATCGTGGGTTTTCAACCTGTATATCACAGATTCCATGGGAAACTCCTCTTGGACTTATTGAATCTGATACGGATCTGGGAGCAGCACTAGAACTTCCGGTAGATGAACGGGCAATGAGTTTTGGGTCAGAAAACTCACTCGAGGTTCAGTTGCCTTTTATCCAATATCGATTTCCCGGAGTCCGTGTTGTTCCCCTCATGATGGGTCATCAGACCCTTTCTGACGTATATAAAATCTCCTCCAAGATCATCAAGGCTCTTGAAATATACAAAAAACCGGTAAAAATCGTGGCATCAAGTGACTTCTCTCATTATGTCTCTGCGGAAAAAGCATTCCGTGATGATCATTATGCTATTGAAGCGCTGGTTAAAATGGACATTCCAGAGTTTTTTTCCAGAATTCAGTCTTATAATATCACCGCATGTGGATATGGACCCATCGGGTGCATGATTGAGGTACTAAAGGCCCGGGGGAAAACCCGGTGCGATCTGCTCGGATATACCACTTCAGGGGAGACGAGTGGTGATTATGATCAGGTCGTAGGATATGCAGCATTGGCGGTGCAATAGTGGCAACCTGGAGTGCACCTGGAAAAGTCTTTTTATTTGGAGAACACGCTGTTCTCTATGAAAAACCCGGTATAGCACTTGCCATAAGGCCGCGGGTATATGTAACCGTCAGAAAAACAAATCATCCCCACCATGCAAAATCCCCATATATCGATCAATGTTTTCGTGAGTTCGGGGTAAAGGGGAGTGTATATATTAATTCCCAGCTTCCAAGTTCTTCCGGTCTTGGATCGTCAGCAGCGGTTACTGTCGCAACGCTTGCTGCAATAAATGATGAGTTTGACCTCGCGAGAAACAGAGAACAGATAGCTGAAATGGCCTGGAAAATCGAGAAAAAAGTTCAAAAGGGTCGGGCCAGTGCAACAGATACAACCGTTTCAACCTATGGAGGTATGTTTCTGATAAAAGGGGGATCACGCAAGCGCCTGGCTCCTCAAAATTATCACCTTGTAGTAGGAAATTCCCAGGTTTCACATTCAACAACCAGAATGGTTGAGAAAGTTGCAGAAACAAGACAGAAACATCCTACAATAATTAATCCGATACTCGATTCAATTGAAGCGATTGTTATGGATGCAATGAAGCATCTTGATGAACCTGCATATCTTGGAAAACTCATGGATATGAATCACAGTCTTCTTGAAACCCTGGGTGTTGGTCACCCACAATTGTCAAGACTTGTACTTGCGGCACGATCCACCGGTGCACATGGTGCAAAGATAACTGGGGCTGGTGGAGGAGGATGCATGGTAGCCCTTGCTCCAAAAAATATCCGTGCACGTATTGCCGGCGCAATTGAGGTCTTTGACGGCCGGGCAATCATAACCTGTCTTGACACGGAAGGACTCAGAAAGGAGCGGGATGCCTGATAGAACAATTCTGAAATTAGGGGGTAGTGTCATCACGGATAAATCCGGTGGTGATGAGACCATCCGGATTGATACAATAACGGAAGTAGCCAGGGCTCTTACTTATTATCCGGATATATCCTTACTTCTTATTCATGGTGCAGGTTCATGCGGACATCCGCAGGCAAAACAATATCATATCCAGGAAGGTGTCTCAAAAGAGAATAGAATAGGTATTTTTGAGACTCATCAGGCTGTTTCACGTTTGAATGAACTGGTTGTCAGGACTCTGCGAAAGGAAGGGATTGAGGCAATTAGTGTTCACCCGCTTCAGGGGATGGTTGCATCAGCTGGTGAACTATACGGCTCCTGCATGGATCATATCAATATTATGCTGAATCTTGGTATCGTTCCGGTACTGCATGGAGATGTGGTCATGGATATGATAAAAGGAGCATGCATCGTTTCCGGTGATCAACTGATCAGGGTATTAGCGAAACAACTCGGCATGAAACGCATCGGGCTTGCAACTGATGTGCCGGGATTGCTGGATGCTGATGGATTAGTTGTGAGGGAACTGCGTCGAAGCATGGCGCATACCATAAGGATTGGTGGCTCCGGACACGTAGACGTGACCGGAGGCATGCAGGGAAAAATATCTGAACTCCTGCGTCTTGCAGATATGGGTATTGAATCTGATATCTTTCATATTTCGCGGCTTAAGGAGTTTTTAAGCGGGACTGATCATGGTGGAACCCGGATCATGCCGGAGGCAGAATGAAAAAAAGAGATTTCACCTCCTCCCGTAAACTTGACCATCTTCGCATTTGTCTAGATGAATCCATAGAATCTGGCAGTACTGGTTTTGAGGATATCAGACTGGTCCATGAGGCACTCCCTGATACTGACATGGATAGTCTTTCTCTTGATACCCGGTTTCTAGGGCATGAATTAGGTTCTCCCCTTTTTATTTCTGCCATGACTGGTGGACATCCTGAAACAAAGGAAGTAAATGCTGTACTTGCAGAAATTGCCGGTGAGTTTGGTTTAGGTATTGGTGTTGGATCGCAAAGAGCAGCAATTGAGAATCCTGGCCTGGCCGATACCTTTTCTATTGTTAGAGAAAAGGCCCCGGATGCCTTTGTTGTAGGAAACCTGGGGATAGTTCAACTCAGGGATCATGGCATTGAATGGGCAGAACGGGCTGTTGAGATGATTGATGCCGATGCTCTTGCCATTCATCTCAATTTTTTACAGGAATCAATTCAACCGGAAGGGGATCACAATGCAGGAGGGTGTTATTCTGCTCTTCGGAATCTCTGTAATGAATTGAAAGTCCCGGTAATTGTGAAAGAGACTGGTTGTGGGATTTCATCCGAGACTGGTCTTCGTTGTTATGGAGCAGGTGCTGCCTGTATTGATATTGGTGGATTTGGGGGTTCTTCATGGGCTCTAATTGAAAGCCACCGGTCTGGAAGTGTTTCAGGGAGCGAAGATCTCCATCTTAAGGGACTTGGAGAACGGTTTGGAATATGGGGTATTCCAACCGCAGTGAGTTTATTCGAAATAAAACAGTGTAATGGGCCGGTTATTGCAAGTGGGGGGATCCGTTCCGGGATAGATATTGCTAAAGCACTGGCTCTGGGTGCGAATGCTGCCGGAATGGCACTGCCACTTTTAAAACCCGCCTGTAACGGCCCGCAGGCGCTTCGCGAGGCAATACATACTATTCACAAAGAACTTCGAATAAGCATGTTTCTCACTGGTAAATCCCGAATATCCGAGTTATCAAAAGTCCGGTGGTATGTAACCGGCAAAACACGGGATATGATAGAAAACCGAAAAGGAGGAAACAAAATTGGATATTGAAATCCTTGCAGTAGGCGGATATAACGAGTTTGGACGAAATATGACCGCCGTCCGCTGCGGAAAAGAAATAGTAATATTTGATATGGGTATCAGGCTTGATTCGCTGATGATGTACCCTGATATTGAAATGGAAAATACCCACTCATTAGATCTCATTCAGATGGGGGTTATTCCAGATGACACGGCAATGAACCAGTTAGAGGGAACGGTAAAAGCGGTTATTCTTTCTCATGGTCATCTGGATCATATTGGTGCAGTGCCAAAACTGGTACACCGGTATAATGCACCGATAATAGGGACACCATATACAATAGAACTGGTAAAACAACAGATAGAGAGCGAGAAAAAGTTTGGCGTCAGCAATAAGTTGATAGCTCTCAAATTTGGGCAGCGGTATAACATTTCAAATACTCTTTCTATGGAACTTGTCCGGACACAGCACAGTATCATAGATACGGCAACTCCTGTTCTGTACACTCCGAAAGGAGCAATTGTCTATGCACTTGATTTCAAACTGGACCGGAATCCAGTGCTGGGGGAACCACCGGACTTTGCCAAATTCCAAAAAATCGGTAAGGAAGGGGTACTCTGCCTTATTACCGAGTCAACTAATGTTAACCGGAAAGGCCGGTGCCCAAGTGAGCAGATTGCAAAAAATATGGTCCGGGATGTAATGACTAGTTACGAAGACGATAAAAATGCAATTATCGTCAGCACTTTTGCATCTCATATCGCCAGGGTTAAAACAATTGCTGAATGTGCAAATGAAATTGGGCGAAAACCCTTGCTTCTTGGACGATCTATGGAACGTTTCTGTGTTACCGCAGAACAGATGAAAATGGTAAGGTTCCCCGACACTACCAGTGTCTTTGGTAACCGCCGTGTGGTGGAACGCACTCTTAGACGTCTGATAAAAACCGGAAAAGAACAGTATGTTCCGATAGTTACCGGTCATCAGGGCGAACCTGGATCTATTCTGACAAGAATTGCCCAGAATGACACTCCCTATAAAATTGAAAAGGGTGATAAGGTAATGATAAGTGCCCAACTTATACCTAATGATATGAATCGGGCCCAGCGATATCGTATGTTTACTATGCTGAAAAGGCAAGGTGCACGCTTGTTCGATGAATTACATGTGAGTGGTCACGCTTTCTGTGAAGACCATTATGAATTTGTGCATCTGCTCAATCCCCAGTATATTGTGTCAGCCCATGGTGGTATTGATCTTACATCCGAGTATCTCGGGCTGGCAACCGAAATGGGTTATACCCTGAATAAAGACTTTTTCCTGATGGCAAATGGTCAGCGGCAGAAACTGGCGTAATGGAAACTGATTACCTATGGAGCTTGAAACGTACCTGAAAAAAACTGCAGAAGAGGTAAACAGCCTCCTTGATGATTGTTATGGAAATCCGAAAACTCCCCTCTCCACAGCAGCAAATCATCTGCTCTTTGCTGGTGGAAAACGCCTTAGACCCGCTCTTTTTAAGTTGGCAGCTGATGCAGTAAGGCCCGGTTCTTCCAAAATGATTATGCAAGCGGGTCTATCTCTTGAGGTAACTCATAATTTTACTTTAATTCATGATGATATCATGGACAAGGATGAATACCGGCGTGGTCAAAAGACTGTCCATACACTCTGGGGGGAGCCTGTAGCAATTCTTGCCGGTGATGTACTTTATGCACGTGCATTCTCCCTTATCTGCGAGGCTGAATCTTCAGAACCTGAAAAGGTAAAAGCGGTAGCCCTGTTGGCGAAAACCTGTGAACAGATATGTGAAGGACAACAGCAGGATATGTCTTTTGAAGATCTTAAGGACGTGTCTCGTCATGAATACCTTGAGATGGTTACTAAGAAAACCGGGGTATTATATGGCGCTGCTGCAGCAATCGGAGTTCTATTGGCAGGAGGTTCTGATGCCCAGGTTGATGCCTTGTATAATTATGGATGTAAAATTGGTGCAGCGTTTCAAATCCAGGATGATATAATTGATCTCCTTGCTTCATCAGAAAAATCCGGAAAAGATCAGGCTTCAGACATTCGGGAGGGAAAGCAGACTCTGATTGCAATAACAGCCCGGGAAAAAGGGATTGATCTGAAACCCTGGCGTCGTCACTTAAACAAGGATGAGATTTCATCGCTCATCTCGATGCTCACTGACAAAGGAGTAATTGATGCGGTTCAGAATGAAGCAGAGCAGATGATAACTTCAGCCATTGATGAAATTTCTATATTACAGGATACAGTTGAGAAACACCTGCTCTGTGAGCTTGCCTGGTTTTTTATCAGAAGGGACTACTAATGGACGAGGTTCATTCAGCATTACTAATCGCCGCTCTCTCAAATGCGGTAAAACATAAGAGTGTCCCATCAGCCGGTGCAGTTATGGGTGCTGTCATGGGGAATCACCCTGAATTGCGGTCAAAAGCTGCTGAAATCAAGGGATTATTAGGGTCAGTACTAAATGAAGTATCTTCCCTTTCTGTCGAAGAAAGAGAAATAAAACTCCAGTCCATTGCTCCTGATGAATATTCATGTCTTTTTGAGAAAAAAGAGAAGAAAAAGACCGGCCTTCCTGATCTTCCGAGTAGCGACGGCGGGGTGGTTATGAGATTCGCTCCAAATCCTTCCGGTCCACTCCACCTTGGTCATGCACGGGCAGCATTTCTCAACGATGAGTATATCCGGCGATATGGTGGTAGTTATATCCTTCGGATTGAAGATACTGATCCAAAACGGGTTGACCCTGAAGCATATGACATGGTCAGAGAAGATATTGAATGGATGGGGCTTAAGATCTCCACGACCATCTTCCAGTCAGACCGTTTCTCGAATTATTATGAGGTCGGAAAGGAACTCATCAGTAAGGGTCATGCATATGTCTGCCGTTGTGACAATGAGGTGTTTAAAAACCTGAAGTTGCATAAAACGGCGTGTCCCTGCCGGAGCCAGTCCTCTGAAGAAGCGATGGAACTTTTTGAGATGATGCTTGATGGTGCCTTTAAAGAAGGGGAAGTCGGAGTGAGACTCAAAACTGACCTCAACCATCCTGATCCTGCCATGCGGGATTATCCGCTGTTCAGGGTGCTCACCTCAACTCCTCACCAGCGGGTAGATGCAATTGTATATCCTCTCATGAACCTTTCCGTCTCTGTAGATGACCACCTTCTTGGTATGACCCATGTTATCAGGGGGAAGGATCATATCGCCAACACAAAACGACAGGAGTTTATCTTCAATTATATGGGCTGGGAAAAACCTGTTTATCGTCATTATGGCCGGATGGGCATTGAAGGTGTTGTCCTTTCAACTTCGCAGATGAGGGCAGGCATCCAGTGTGGAGATTATTCCGGATGGGATGATGTCAGGCTTGGGACACTCCGCGCTATGGCACGTCGGGGAATTCAGCCACAAGCGGTCAGAAATGCTGTTGTTGATATTGGAATCGGAGAGACTGACATCCAGTTCTCATGGGAGAATCTCTATGCGAAAAACAAGGAGATCATCGACAGTAGTGCTGATCGTTTCTTCTTTGTGCCTGATCCGGTAAAAATCACGATATCCGGATCAGATCCGGTAATTGCACGGGCTATGAAATATCCGGGAGATCAATCACGGGGATACCGGGAGATACCTTATGAGGGTTCAGTGTACTTGCCAGGAGATGAACTTTCAACCAAAGCAGAATTTTTCCGGCTCAAGGATCTCTTTAATATCAGAATATTCCATGATGGAAATGCAATACATGGAGAATATGCTGGTGATGATCTCATGGAGGCACGCAGTAAAAAGGCTCCTATCATTCAGTGGCTGCCTGAAAACCATGCACATGCATGTATTCTAAAATGTGCTGAGGGTGATATCAGTGGTGTCTGTGAGCCTGAAGCACTCAGCCAAAAAGATCAGATTGTCCAGTTTGAACGGGTTGGTTTTGCCAGAATTGATACCCTTGGAGATCCTGCGGTGGTTTATTACACCCACCGCTAAAACTTCACAAATTCCTGAGATTTTTTTTAATATATCCTGGCAGTGCAAACACTGCTTCATGGGTTGCCCCGTTATAATACTGCAGATCTGATATTTTTCTCTGCCTTATTCTCTCATCAACTTCTGCACTGGTGATTTTCCGAGGATCAGTCAGATCTGATGCACAGGCCATACCCCAGATTGTTCCATAAAGTGGAATATACACGAAGTATGGAGCAACGATAGTGAACACACCGGTGAGGTTTTTAAACAGGTCTGTAACCCTCTCTGGTTCAAACACCGGAGAACCAATATGGAGTGTGAATAATCCTTCCGGATGGAGTACGGCTTTACAATCTGCCATAAATTCTGATGAGTATAACTCTGCAGCCGGACCGATCGGATCAGTCAGGTCAAGAACAATGAGATCAAACAATTCACCTTTTTTGGGACCTATCTCCCGGACATAGGTAAGGCCATCCTCTATCAGGATCTCTAACCGTGGATCATCAAGGGATCCGTGGTGAATTGCCTGGAGAAATTTTCTGGAGAGGTCAATTACAGCCTTATCAAGTTCAACCATCACCACCCGTTCGATAGTCGGATGCTTGAATATCTCATCAGCTGATCCCCCATCGCCCCCACCGATGATAAGGACATTTTTTGGGTTTGTGTGGGATATGAGGGCTGGGTGGATAATATTTTCATGGTAAAAAAATTCATCACGTTCGGATGTCATGAAATACCCATCCAATCTGAATAGTTTTCCCATTTCCGGAGTGTCCCAGACTTCATATGTCTGATAGGGTGTAACTCCTTTTTCAAGCAGTTCACCTTTCCTAAAGAAGAATCCACTGTTTTGGCTTAGTGGTTCTGTCAGGAAATCTGAAAAATTGGTTGGATTCATGGATCAATTGCTAGCCATTGTGGCTGTATTAATCTCTCCTCTGATAACTTCGTGCCTAGCAATTTCTCCGGGAGCGAGAGCACTGGTCACTTCGTTGAATGTCTGTCTTGCCCGGTCACTGTTGTCCCGGCTGTAATTACAGACATACACATCAAGGGTCACCCCGTTATTTTCCGGCCAGGTGTGGATGGCGAGGTGTGACTCTGCCAGAACCACGTTACCAGTAACTCCTGCCTTATTACCATTTTCATCCATAAACTGGTGGAAATATGTTCCAAGCGGGGTAAGACCAGCGTTTACACATGCTTCTACACATACCTTCTCTAGCTTGCTCTGGTCACAAAGAAGATCAGCAGTGCAGGTGCAACGATACATATCAGCAATTAGATGTAGTCCATTCATTCGCCATCCCTCCTGTAAGGTTGTAGGGTGGTCTCCCTATGAGAGACCAGTGGGTATAATAATGAGATAGCAATGACGATAAAGCTATTTGGTAAACAAAATGGTTTAAGCTGATAAATTGAAATTCAGAAAAAAATTTATTGTCTTTTTTTACAAATTCATAGGATCTTTAATTGAATCGTGATTAGAGAGCTGGTTTTTTAAGCTGGCGGGTCTGCTCGTATCTTTCCTCTATATCTTCTGCAGTGTTTGCTTCTTTAATGTCTTTATCTTCCCTGAATTCAATGAAACGAGGAAATCTGAGTGCATACCCTCCTTCGTAATTCGGACTTTTCTGTATCTCTGAGTATCCTATTTCGAATACCAGTCTTGGTTCAAAATAAACCATTTTTCCTTTCTCTATTTGAATATCCCCCTGGAGTGTGTCATGAAGCCAGGCCAGTTGTTCGTCTGAAAATCCGGTTGCAACCCTGCTGATTGGGACAAGTTTCTCTCCGCTTCTGACAGAAAGGAGGAATGATCCAAAAAGATGCGCTCTTTTTCCTTCCCCCCATTCAGCTCCGGTTACTACAAGGTCCAGGGTATCTGCTTCCGGTTTGATCTTTACCCAGTCTTTTCCCCTTACTCCGGGAGTGTATCGGGAATCCTGGAGTTTTAACATTACTCCTTCATGTCCGGCGTCAAGTGCAGCATGGTAATATGCTTCTATCTCTTCTTCGTTATCTGATACCAGTTGTGGCGTTACATACGTATGCACAATTTTACACAACATCTCTCTTCTTTTATAAAAGGGGAGTCCGATTAGCATCTCTCCGTCATAGTAAAGAATGTCAAAGAGATTTGGAACCATACTGATGGCATCCGCTGCCTGGGCAACGTTATGCTTTCTTCGAAATCTTCGAAGTACTGTCTGAAAGGGGAGTGGGTGTCCATCACTGACTGCGATAACTTCTCCATCAACAATTACATCATCTGGCAGAGCTGCATCAAGCAGAGCAATAACGTCCGGCATAGCACTGGTTACATCTTCCAGGCGGCGGGAATACATTTTGCAGTGTGCATTTTGTTTATGAAACTGAAACCTTGCACCATCATACTTGTATTCCACAGCAACCGGTTTTCCTTCCTCCAGGACACCTAATATGGTTCCCTGTCGGGCAAGCATCATTCTGACAGGATGGAATGGGACAAGCCTGACTGATTGCAGGGCATCTTCTCCCCTTTTTGAAAGAACCGCAACCTCACCTGGATCATTTCTAACCTGGTTTGCATATTCAACAAGCCTGGGATTGACAGAAAAAGCCTGTGCAATTGCATCCCGCAGGTTTCCTTCACCTACTCCTATCCTGAAGTCTTCCAGGAGAATTGCAGTTAAATAATGTCCCTCAAGCGGCGTAGCACTGGACAGGAGACGCTGTATGACACGGATTTTCTCCTTTTGTGATCTTCCACCTCCTGCTTCAGATATCTCGATAAGGGCAGCCATAATATCAGAGAGAGACAGTTCAACATTGAAAAATGATGTCTGGGACTTTTGGGAGAGAAGATCTTCCACGGCAACCCCTGCATCACCGACCCGGCTTAAACGATCAATAACCTCCTCTCGTTTCTTTCCTGTTACATAAGCGACAGCTTCGTAAAGAAGGCTTGGTCCGACTCCAAGTTTTTGTCCACTCCAATCCGGGAATGGACGTCCGAGGATTAACCGGGAAAAATGGGGAAGGTCTTCTTCTGATAGTGAGGCGATGGTCTCTGCAAGAATTGTTATAGTTTCAAGTCTTCCTGAGATCTTTTCAAGTCTGTTGCATAATTCTGCAAATTCCAAAAATAACATGATTATAAGGAAACAGATATTTTCCAGCAGTCATCCGTGCATGATTCCCGGCAATGACCGCGTGGTTTTCTGTGAGCAGGCTTTTTAGTGGTATCTATAGAGGATGCGGCAAAGAGGTCAATGTCATCTGCAGCAAGTCCAAGTGCTTCATGTGCTTTTCTGATTGCAAGGCCCGGTTCATTGTTCTCTTCAGAGAGATGTGCCAGTATTGCACAGTGAATCGATTGTGAAATTTCTGCAAGGACTTTGCCGGCATCCTCATTTGACAGGTGTCCATGTGATGAGGTGATTCGTCGCTTCAGAAAAGCCGGGTATGGTCCGGTATCAAGCATACGAGGACAATGATTTGATTCGAGAACTATCCCATCTGATTTTTTTATCATCTCAAGCATCCCTGATGTGATAACTCCTGTGTCTGTACAGTAACACAGGGTTATATTGTCTTCTTTTATCAAAAACCCACAAGGATCGGTTGCATCATGGGAGACTGAAAAGGGGGTTACTTCAAAAGATCCGGTCTGGAAAGAGTCACCTGGATGGACTGACTGATGGGTAAAATTCCGTTTTGACGTAATCATCCGGAGGGTGGAGTCTAAAGTACCGCTTGTTCCATAAACCGGAACCCTGAGAGCGTTTCCAAGTGGTCCAAGACCTCTTACATG
Organism: Methanomicrobiales archaeon; assembly: GCA_012729535.1. Taxonomy (GTDB): domain Archaea; phylum Halobacteriota; class Methanomicrobia; order Methanomicrobiales; family Methanospirillaceae; genus Methanospirillum. The sequence continues at coordinate 65,193 of JAAYCY010000060.1, forward strand.
ATCTCCATGTTCATGCGTGATGAGAATACCCTCGACAAGTTCACGGTTTCCTCCTGCTTCCTGGAGTCTTCCCGTTTTATTTTTAGTACCAAGAATTTCACGTGCTGACCGTCCGGCATCAATGATAAGTGCACCGGAAGATCCTTCAATGTATACACAGTTGCCCTTGCTGCCACTGGCAAGGACTGATATTTTCATGATATACTGGTTTTGAATTTTATGGTCATAAGTAGTGGGGTACTACGGTGCTGTTCCAAAAAGGTTCAGGGGATTATTTCACAGCCGTTGAACTTTTCATGAGCGAAGTCTTCAATGGTAAGTTCTTTGGAACTGATTAGCTCCTGGATTTCAGGGACGATTCCGATGATTGCATCATGAAGTGCCCGAACTGTCTGGCAAACAACATCTGCTCCTTCTTTTGGCCAGGGTTCCATGATGGATGAATACAGGCACCTTCCCCCGCAAAAATTAAAGATATCGCAGTCTTTGCATTTTCCTCTAACTGGTATGACAAGGAGGGAATCTGCTTTTGAATTAAAAACAGATCCTGCATAATAATCCTTCATCCCTACCATGATGGGACAAGGGGCAATATTTCCATCTGTTAGAATCGAATAATTTGCATATCCTGATCCACACCGGAGTCTGCTGGCTCGTCCTAAAAGAATGTCTTCAGTCGGATCTATGAATGGGTACCACTTTGGGACTTTTTTATTGTGTTTAATAATATTCAGCCAGTCCCTGGCAAGTTGGTGTAGTCCGGGTATGTATGACTCACGTGTCCATTTTTCAAAAGATCTGGTTGAATAGTCATTCCAGAAATTTGCATCAATCTGCCAGTGGATGGATGAAAATGAATGATCAGGATTATGTGCAAGATAAAGAACAGCATCCCTGATACTGGTCTGTTCAGTTACGGTCATTCGTGCAATGAGCTCATTTTGATATCCTCCGGACAGGATATGATGGATGTTTTTTATCACCTTTTGGTATGTACCCTCTCCTCTTCCTCTATCCGTGATCTTTTGATCTCCATCGATAGAGATTAGGATCGTTTCAAATCGGTTGACGATTTCTGGTGGTAATTGGTAGAGAAAAGTTCCGTTTGTCTGAATCATGTACCTGGAAACAGGTGCCTCATTCATAATCCTGCAAATCAGGTCACAACGCAGGGTTGGTTCCCCTCCGATAAAAGTGACAACCGGATCAGGGTCGGAAGAGAGAAAGGTGTAGAGATCATCTAATTCCCAGGATATTTCAGCAGGAATTGATTCGTCTATGGTGATATTCTCCCTTACCAGTTCAGGGGTATCAAATATTTTTCCCCGGCAGTACTGGCAGGCGAGATTACATGAATCGGTTATGTAGAGATGGAAGTACACAAAAATCTATACTAGTTGTTCATCTTCCTGCTTGAATCTGATGACCATCATCAGTTCATAAATGTCTTATAACCTGATATCCATATAATATTCACCTGATTTTATGACACAGCGTGTTCTTCTCATGGATGATGAACCAGCAATATGTGAAATTACCGGAATTCTTCTCAAAAAACTGGGATATGATCCTACTATTACGATGACCGGAGAAGAAACATTAAATGCATATCATGAAGCCCTGAACCAAGGAGCTCCGTATGATGTAATTATTCTTGATCTTATTGTTCCAGGAGGAATGGGTGGACGTGAGGTGATCCATACTATTCGTGAAAATGATCCGCATGTAAAAGTCCTGGTTTCCAGTGGTGACCTCTCTGACCCTGCAGTTACATCCTATGCAGAACATGGTTTTTCGGGTGTTCTTGCTAAGCCTTATAATAAAGCGACACTGGATCAGGCAATAAAAGTCTCCTTTCCTAAACACTATGATCCTTTATTATGATCTATTCCCTCGATGTTAGTTACCTGGAATTTTTTATCCTAATTCTGGTTCTGATTATTCTCATCCTGGTTATACTTCTCTTCTGGACTAATTATAAAAGTGAAATCCGTGCACGAAACCTTTTTTCAAAGTGGAAGCAGGAGGAATTTGAACGGATATATACCTGGCTTATGCGTGAGGCAGATGACAGGGCAAAGATTCAGGCAGATACCCTTTTTCACGAATGGCAGATAAAAGAAGAACAGAAAATCCGTCAGGATGCAGCGAAAAGATCCCATTCTGTAATGAAAGGAAAAATTACTGAGCAACTTATTCCATTTTCTTTAGATTTTCCTTACAACCCATCTGATGCACGCTTTATTGGTTCACCTGTTGATTTCGTGGTTTTTGATGGCGTTTCAGAAGGAACAGTAAGAGAGGTGATATTTATTGAAATTAAGACTGGTTTATCAAAACTTTCTGGCAGGGAACGATCCATTGCCCAGGCAATAAATGAAGGTAAAACCAGTTTTCAGATCATCAGGAAAGAATGATCCAATGGTCTGTTATTCCGGTTGTCTTGATGGTTCTGGGGGAGTATTTACATTTCTCCAGTAGTTTATGAGATCCCTGATTGTTTCAGCATATTTTTCAAACTGAACAGGCTTGACCACGTAACTGTTAACACCATACTTATATGTCTCCCCAATATCTGATTCCTGGTCAGAGGATGTGAACACGACAACCGGTAGTGTCTTAGTGCGTTTATCTTTCCGTATAGATTTGAGGACATCATGCCCGCTTATTAGGGGCATTTTCAGGTCAATGAAAACAACTGACGGGAGAGAACCCTGATTTTCTTTATATTGACCTTTTTTATGAAGGAAGTCCAGTGCTTCTCTTCCGTCAAGGAAAACCCTGACCTGATCGCCCATATTGATCCAGTCCACGACATTGAGAAATAATTCAACATCATTCTGATTGTCTTCGATGAGGAGGATTTCCAGCCTCCGTTCATTGATCGGTTCCATCTCTCCCTTTAATTGTAAAGTAAAACGTTGTTCCCCTGCCTTCTTCTGATCGTACCCAGATCCTTCCATGATGTCTGATAATAATCCTTTTAACTAATGCCAGTCCTACTCCGGTTCCCTCAACCGTCTGGTATGGATCAAGCCGTGAAAAGACTTCAAACACTTTATCTGCGTACTGCATGTCAAATCCAATGCCTTGGTCTTTAATATAATAGATAATTTCACCTTCTTTCTCATATGAACCAATCGTTATAGATGGAGTTATATGATTAGGGGTAAACTTTATGCTATTTGATACAAGATTATGCCATACCTGTTTTATAAGTCCGGGATCTCCCTTTGAAGGGTGTAATTTATCAATTTTTATGGTGATATCTTTTGAATCGGGATGACTGGTAAGTTCAGTGATGACCCCTCTCACCAAATCATCCATATTTATGGACATTTCCTGTAATGGCTGTCTAGCTGTCCTTGAAAACCTGAGCAGATCCTGGATAAGCCGGTCCATGGTCATTGCCCCTTCACGGATTCTTGTTATCAGGTTGGTAGTATCAGGGTCGTGTTCGCAGCTTTTTTTCATCAAAAGGAGGTGTGAAAAGCCATCGATGGCCCGGACAGGTCCCCTGAGATCATGGGAGACACTGTATGCAAAGGCATCCATCTCATCCAGTGAAGCCTGAAGGTCTGCAGTTCGTTGTTCCACAACCTGTTCCAGGTTCTGGTTAAGCTGCCAGAGTGCTTTTTCTGCTTCTTTCTGTGCGGTGATATCCCTGATGATTGTTACTATGGTAGTTACCTGTTCTTCGGTAATAATGGGAATTTTTCTTGTTTCAATGTGTACATTATCTTTTTTAATAAAATCTTCAGAAATTATAATTTCTCCGGAGGAAAATATCATTTCATAGTCATCATGATCCTTTTGAGTCAGGTGAGGAAGAATTGAAAAGAGGCTCTTTCCGATTGGATCATCGTTAAATGAAAACAGTCCTATATCGCGACCTTTTTTCCACTCATTACAAATAATGATGGTGTGATCGCTAGCTGATACAAATACTCCGTCTTCCATGGCATTTACTGTCATTCTGTACAATGCATCAGAGGCATGAAGATTTTTTTCAAGAATTCTCAGTTCGGTGAGGTCTCTGCCCACTGACTGGTATTCTATTATGGACCCATCTTCTGCAAATATCGCCTGATCTCTCCATTGGACTGTTCTTAAATCTCCATTAGGCAGAGAGATGTGATGTTCAATAAGGTTTGTGGGGTGGTCTGGAGTAAGGGAAGACAGATGTCGAGCTACATTTGCCTTTTCATCTTCCGGAATATCTGGAAGGAATATCTTCCCAAGTATATCTGAAGGTTCTATATTAAAAAATCTGCAATACGCATCATTAACAAATAAATGGGTGCCATCAGGAGCGAAACGACATATAAATTCTCTTTGTGACTCAACAACATTCCGATATCTTTTCTCACTCTCCTGTACCAGATTTTCTTTCTGCTGAACTTCCATAAGCAGGTCTCTGACATGCATTTCAGCACTTTTCCTATTTGTTAACTCCTCCTGCAACTGTTTTTCCCGGTTTCGAAGTGTAAGGATAGTATCCTTCAGGTTTTTTACAAGAGTGCTAATCGCAGATTCTATCTGCGTTAATTCTGAAATATTGCTTTTCCTGACCTGGTGGTCAAGGTCTCCATATGCTATCCTATTAATGTCACGGATAAGTTTTTTCACCGGGTATGAGAAGAATATAAAGGTCCGCCAGACCAGAAAAAGGGTTATGAGAAGAGTGACAAACAGGGTTGCCAGGTAGATTCCTGTTATTTCTACAATGAGTTCTTTCATATACCTGGTGGAATAAATTATCCTTCCCTGGAGATGCATCATGGGAGATGAAAGGTGGCTGGTGTCATAAATTGGAAGAAAAAGATATGAATACAAAGTTCTGTTTCTATCATCGGAAAAAAATTCGTTACTCTTTCTTGAAAAAAGCGATATAATTTTACTTTTGTTTACGGGTTCAATAGTGAATGTGGGATCATCGGTGGTCCATTGAGTAACAATATCTCCCTGATTATTATATAATTCAATAGAAATGATGTTTGCATTTAATTGTGCGAGACTCTGAACCAGTTCTGCATAGGATGTTTCTGATTCATTAGGAATAAATTTATCAAAATTTTTACTAATCTCCAGTATATATTTCCCATCCATAGTTCCCTGGTATGCAAATTTCCTGTTCGGGCCACCCTTTACAAACCCCTTCACTGTCCGGTCAGAAACAAATTCTCCGTTTTCTCTGATATTGGTCAGTCTTTTATAAATTATTGGATATTTTCCAAAATCAAGTCCGATGTCTGGATCAAAGGTTGATCTTTCAACGACACCTACTGAATTTATGAGATATAGATCCCATGATCCCCCAATTGACTGGTTAAACGTTTTCTGAAGTTGGTGAATGTTGAGGTTCTGGATATTTCCACCAGTTGCATTGTATGAATCAAGATAACGGGCCATTGCATACTTCAGAGCAGGTTCAAAAGAGTAATCATACAACATGATGCCTGCATCAATCCATCTGACTGATTTATGAAGAATCTCCTCTGTGTGGTTTTGTTCGAGATAAAATTGTGTTTCAATCTGCTTTCTCTCGTCCATATACCAGAGAGTAGTGATAGAAAGCACTGATACAATAAGAACAATCAGTAATAATGCAGTAAACCTGCTGACAAGGGAAGACCGGTTAATAAATTGTCGATACGTTTACACCCGCTCCTCAGTGACTGTTCTGGTGTTAAGGCTATAGACAGAATGTATATAGGTATTTCACATATATGAAATTCCGTTATGCAGAGTTGAATACAACTTCTCTGTGTTTTGTGCTGATGCTTTTTTGTGATTTACCTGTTATTTTTAAAAAAATCCGCATTATCTGATTGGATGATCTGCATGGCATATGTTTATGATAAAGGCCCTACGAACAAGTATTATGGTTGAGGATGGGGAATTTCTAAACCGTATTCGTGGTTTACTTAAGATATACCCCAGAGGGCTTACAATTTCAGAAATATCACAGAGATTAAAATGCAATAGAAATTCTGTTGCAAAGTATCTTGAAATCCTTCAGATATCTGGCACTGTTGAGATGCAACAGATGGGTGCTGCCAAGGTTTTTTATGTCTCCCAGCGTGTGCCTATCTCCAGCCTTCTTGGATTTACTAAAGAAGGAATCATGGTATTATCCAGCGATGGCAGAATTATACAAATCAATGAACGCTTTTGCAGGATGTTTGACCTTGACTCAACCGGTGTATCCGGTATGTCATATGAAACATTGTCTGATGAAATTCTGGAAGCTTTTTCCTTTGGCACGTATTTAAATTCTGATTCTGAATCTGAACACACAACCGTTGTTACTTTTAGCAAATATGACTGGAGACGATATTTCAAGGTAAAGTATATAAAAACAGTCTTTGATGATGGCAGGTCGGGACTTACACTAATCGTTGAGGATGTAACACTTGAGACCGAGATGGAAGAACGTCTTCGAATGAGTGAAGCCAGGTATCGTGGGATTGTTGAGGATCAGACTGAATTAATTTGCAGGTATAATCAGGAGGGAATTATTACTTTTGCTAATGGTGCTTTCTGCCGGCTTTTCCGGATGAATCCTGCAGAATTAGTGCATCATTCCATTTTTGAATATATCATGCCTGATGCTGCACAACAGTTACAGGATGGAATGAACTCATGTTCCTCTTTTTCACCGGTTTTTGAGTTTGAATTTGAATTATTACTTCCATCTGATAAAAAGAGATGGTACCACTGGGTTAACCGAGTATTATGTGATGATCATGGTACGGTAATCGAGTTTCAGGGAGTTGGCCGGGATATTACTGACCGGAAACATACAGAACTTGAACTATTAATAAAAAGCCATGCAATGGATTCATCCATTGTACCTATTGGTCTGGTTAGTCTTGAAGGGAAAATGACTTATGTTAATCGGGCTTTTCTAAATCTTTGGGGTTATGCTGACCTGAATGATGTTATCGGTCTTCCCTTTGATCATTTCTCCAAAGGGAATGATTATTCCTTTTCTGATATCATCGGGGAAAATACTGGCATTAAGAAGAAGGAAGGTCACACAACAGACATAAGCGGAATTAAAAGAGATGGTACTCCTATCCAGGCTTCTGTGACAATATCCGGTGTGTATAATCAGAGTAATGAACCGATTTGTCTGATTGCATACTTTTATGATGTAACCCACTGGGTGAGAATACTCCGTGAACTTGAAATAAAGGATACTGCTATGGCATATTCGTATGAAGGGATGGCAATTATATCTCCTGAAGGAGTGGTAATGTATGCAAATCCATCATTTAAGCGGATATTTTCACGAGTTCCTGATGGAACTCCTGAAAACAGGCCAATAGAATGGACATTAAGTTTCTATCCTCACATTATCGGTTCTTTACCTGATATCCGTTCCTCTTTACATGAAAAAGGCAATTATACCCGGGTTTTTTCTGATGTTGATGAAAAAGGAGACTGCCTGGTCATCCAGCTTCATCTTTCAAGGGTTCTTGATAAGAATGGATCATATTTGTGTACATTAATATCCGTTCTTGACATTACGAATCAGAAAGCGATTGAAGAATCTCTTGCACTGATGGTTGATCAGTTGGAAGGGACAGTTGAGCAGATTGGTGATCCGACTTTCATTATTTCCCGTGACCGGATGGTTGTTGCCTGGAATGAACCAATGGAGACTCTTACCGGTATCAGAAAACTTGATGTGATTGGTTCTTCCCGGTATCAGGATATTATTCTGAGTGTGTCTCCTTCTATCCCTGTGCTGGTAGATCTTTTTGATCTTCCTCCCAAGGATCTGATTCAGAAGTTCCCTCATGTGTCAAGAGTGGGAAATAGTTTTTACACCGAAGCTTTTGTTTCCAATTTGCATGATGGCAAAGGGACGTATGTATGGGTAAAAGCATCACCTATTGTTGACACTTCCGGAAAAGTAATTGGGTACATACAGAATATTAAGGATATGACTAATTGGAAACGTGCTGTTGAGTCTGTTTCGAGTAGAATTCTCTCATAATCCCAGAATGGGCAGTATGTCCGGAAAAGAGAGAATTGAAAAATCAGGAACGATTCCTTCTGAATATTCTATAGATAACCGGTTTCCATATTCTGCATGAATGGTACACATTCCTGCTTCCTTTGCTGGTCTGATATCATTGACCAGATTGTCGCCTACAGCACAAATCTGATGTGGCTGCACACTAAGTAGGGATGCAGCATGGAGAAACATTTTTGAATCTGGTTTTTTTAAACCTGAATTGTCAGGCGTGACGAGGCAGTCTAGTAATCCTGCAACCTGTATATGAATAAGCCGTTCTGTGGCGTGCTCTTCTGATGCATTTGTGACTGCTCCCACTTTTATTCCGGCAGCCTGGATCTGCAGGAGAGTTTCGTATACTCCTGGATATGCAACGATGGCATTGATTTTTGCCTGAGTGTAAGCGGTAACCACCTGGTTAAATATTTCAGGATCATGGATGTCCTGCCTGGAAAGAAAAGATTGAATGGCATACGGGCTTTCAACTCCGTATGGAGAGAATATAAATTCCCTAATCAGGTCATCTGTTGTCCCTTTTCCTACCAGCTTTACTACTTCTTCACAGGCTGACTCTTTTGCTTTACCAAAATCATATAGGGTATTATCCAGGTCCACTAATAATGCCCGGAACCTGGTGGTTTGTCCCCTGAAGGTATCAGTTCCTGCCATCTCTCGTCTCCAATTGGTTATCTCCGTCAGAGAATATTATGATACTCATCACGTTATCTCTATAAGATGAGATAATAAGGATTCTATCCCTTATATGATGATATGAATTCATCTGATTCCCTCTCAATTATGAGCAGGAATCACCGGTTGATATTTACTTCATTGTATGCAGCAATTTTTTCCACCATGCTGGGAATTGGAATAGTAGTCCCTCTCCTACCTCGTTATGCACAGATGCTTGGGGCATCAGGTCTTGGTATTGGAATGATTTTCTCCTCGTTTGCCCTGTCAAGGGCTATTTCAATGCCCATTTTTGGTCGGTTTTCAGATACAAAGGGACGAAGAAAAATAATTATTACAGGATTGTTTACTTACCTTGTCTTCTCACTGTTCTATGTTCCTGCTGATTCTGTCTTCGAATTATCTATAATCCGATTTTTACAGGGTGTTTCTTCAGCAATGGTTTTTCCGGTTGCGATAGCGTATATTGGTGATATCGCTCCTCACGGGAAAGAAGGAACATGTCTTGGCTCATTCACCAGTTCCATATTCCTTGGAATGGGATTTGGTCCTTTACTTGGAGGGATTCTTACTGATTATGCCGGAATGAACATAGCATTCATTGTAATGGCAGGCATGGCTGGAGTAGCACTTATAACCTGTATTCTTTTTCTTCCGGATTATCCAGGCACTGTTAAAAAACCAAAACCCTTTTTTAGCCTGATAATCCATCCAGGTATGAGAATACCTTTTCTATATCAACTCATGAATGCGTTTGCTAATGGAACATTTATGGTCTTTATTCCTATAATTGCCGCTCATATTGGGAATCTGACTCCCGGTGAAACCGGACTTGTAATATCTGTATCGGTCCTTTCCACCGCTATTTTACAAAGGACATGTGGTTCTTTGGCTGATCGGTTTAATAAGTACCTCCTAATAACAATCGGATGTGTAATTGTGGCAATTGCACTCGCAATGATCCCGAGTTTTGAAGGTCTTTATGCGTATATACTATTTGCATTAATTATGGGAACAGGAGGGGGGATATCCATCCCTGCCATGTATGCCCTGGTGACTATTGCCGGTAGAGAGCTGGGACAGGGATCAGCAATGGGTATGATAAATATGATCATGAGTTTTGGTATGATAATTTCGCCTCTCATCTGCGGGATGATAATGGACCTGGCAGATATTAGCATTGTTTTTTATGTCTCTGCTGTAATTGTGTTCATTTCCACTCCCGTGTATCTCTATCATGGATTATGCAGGAGTGATTAATTCTGCGTTCGATGAAAACCCTTGCAACTATTTTTCTAAACTGGAGACAGATAGTCCTGGTACTATGATGATAATGAAAAAATGGTATCCGACTCTGGTTTTAATGATGGTTTTTATGCTGGGCTTTGGTATATGCTCCGCAGAGGAACCATCTACCATGCCAATTACCCTGAAAGAAAATGCGTCAGAACCGTATGATGATGAAATATTTCTCCAGTTAGTTACTCCGGTAATTGATGGCCTTACTAATAGCAGGCTGAATAGTAGTGAACGCATGGATGTAACTTCTGTGTACTATTCTGCCGCTTCAATGAAGGTCAGCCCTGATTTTTATCCGGTAGCGGAAAATATTACCCGTCTGCTCTTTTACCTGGTTTCAAGTTCTGAATCATATGAAGAAGTTGACAAGGATAGTGGTCTTGCCATCCATAATGATGAGATGAGAGATTCTCTAAAAGCACAGGCAAAAGCCGATCTTCTCGCCGCAGAAGATGCATGGCGTGGACTTGTCATGGTATATCCAAACAGCACCCTGTTTGGATAAAACCAATATCTATTTTTTTACGTCTTGCGTTATTCCTGAGTATGAACGCAGCTGATACTGATGAACTCGCGGAAAACGCATATGGCTTTTTTGAGCTCTTTTTCGGAGGGCAGCTGCAAAGAAGAAAAAAATCCCTTCCATGTATTATCGAAAGTGGAGAGTCATTTCAGGATCTCTTTAATGAAATCTTTGATTATTTTGATTCAATCTACCCTAAATTAGTAGAAGATTTATTGAATCAATTCGGATCCAGGGAGGAAATATTCAGGATGATACGCGAAGGTGAAGGAGTCATCCCCAGTAAGACGTTTCAGGCCAGATGGATAGAACAGGAAGCCCCTAACATCTCTGAAAACCCTGCAGATATTGAAAAAGCAGGCAAGTGGCTGATCTTTCTCCCTCCTGATCAGGTTGATGAAGTGTGGAAACTGGTTCGTGATCTTACGTGGGAAGGTAAACTTGGGATTTCTGCAAAAGTTTCGACAGCAAAGCCGGATCCCAGTGCCAGGGATGACAGAAAAGTTATCTATGTCTATACTGCAGACTGGGAAGATGAAGATGAGGTGATGCGTGTCAGGGAAGAATTGCGCAGGATAGGAATAACTGATAGGATTGGATATAAAAGAAATCTTGAGACTTTCAGGGGTGAATACAGCGCGAGAGGAAAAAAAGTTACTTTTTATTCCGCCTGAATCATCAGGCCTTTCTATCCTTGTTCTTCGGACGCAGGTTGACATACCCGCATTTTCTGCAGGTAACTGCCCTAATAGGGTTACGGGCATTACAATGCATGCAAATCTTTACATTTAATAATCGTGCTTCTGCCTCAGGAAACCGTGCCATATCATATCTCCAAATATCTGTCTTATATAGAGGGTCGTTCCTTCACATAAGGGTTATGGATACTCATCAGGTTCTCTCATCCAACCAGTCGCGAAGTGCATGAAAACCTATGGCTCTGTGAGAGATCTGATTTTTTTCCATCTCTGTCATTTCGCCAAGTGTTCTGCCATTAACTTCGAAAATGGGGTCATATCCGAATCCTCCCTCCCCGCGTGGCAGAACAATTTTCCCGGATATTTTTCCGGAAAATGTCATCTGACAGTGTTGGTCATGGTACGCAATCCCGGTTTCAAACCATGCGGACCGGTTCGCATGCCCTGCCAAAAGGGACAGAATTCCGGAATTTCCAATAGTTTTCTGAACATATGCAGCACATGTCCCGGGAAATCCGTTCAGGGCGGGAATGAAAAGGCCGGTATCATCAGTAATGACTGGTCTTTTCAGGACTGAATAGGCATATGCTGCTTTTCCTGCTGCAACATCGGTAACAAGGTCAGCACGAAGTTCAGGGATATCCATTGACACTTGTTTAACCTCTGCACGGCCATGCAATATGCCTGCTGCTTCACGAGCTTTATGCTCATTACTGGTAACGAAGGTAATTTTCACAAGTATCTTCCTCTAAGTTCAATTTCATGTTCCCTCTCAATAATCTCATCTGCCTCCGGCATCACGCCGCGGTACCCGGAAATGAAAGATTCTTTGAGCATTTTTGAATCCTCAGATGTACTCTCAAGTATCTGAAACAGGACATGAATGTCAACACCACGGTTTTCTGTCTCAGATGATGTAAATGCAAGACCAAAATCAATAAGCCAGAGTTTATTATCCTTTACCAGGAAATTGCAGGTTGTAAGGTCTCCATGCACAATCTGTGCCATGTGTAATCTCCCCACCATTTTCCCTGCTTCATACAGAGCCCCCGGTGAGAGATTATCCTTAAGTTTCAGCCCTGGTATTCTCTCCATGGCTATGGTATCAGATGTGATCTCGCAGATTACCGGTGTTCTGACTCCGGCTCTTCTGGCATCAGAGATGAGGCGGGCTTCGGCCCTTGTGCGTTCAGTAATTAATTTTTTATCAAGGTCGGGGTGTCTGTACCGCTTGGATTGACGTACCTTGGATGCTGTCATATCGGTGAAGAATACTACCGCCTCAGCACCCCGGGCACTTTGTTCTTCTGTACCACTGATCAAAGGGTCCGGTTCTTTTCTCCAGGTGACATTTACCTGATCGGCGCGATATGATGGATTGACCCGTGAAGATTCTACAGGAATGGTGCTACCGCTCTCGAGCATAACTTTACCGGTATATGCTATCATTGCTCCATTGTCTCCGAGGTACTGGGGAATTGGAACAGAAAATGCAGCACCCCGGTCTTCACACATCTCTCTGAGCATCCTTTGAAGTCTACTATTTGCTCCGACTCCGCCAACCAGGATCATTTCCTCCTTCCCGGTCTGCGAAAGAGCGCGTTCAGTCACTTCGGTACACATCGCAAATGCCGTCTCCTGAAAACTAAAGCAGGTATCTTCAAGTGAAGCGTGTGAATCTTTTGCCGCACTGACAAGGCCAGAGAATGCCAGGTCCATCCCTTTGACGGTATATGGCAGGGGGAAATAGGTACCTTTTCCAGCCAGTCGTTCAACCTCAGGTCCTCCCGGGTGCGAAAGTCCTTTGCTTCTGGCAAATTTATCAATGGCATTCCCAATTCCAATGTCCAGTGTTTCCCCGAATATCCGGTATCTTCCCTTAAGGTATCCGAGCACCTGGGTATTTGCCCCGCTTGCGTACAATACAACTGGATCGTCAAATCCAGATGCAAACCGTCCGATTTCGACATGAGCAACACAGTGGTTTACCCCGATAAGGGGTACTTGTAAGGATAATGCAAGTGCCCGTGCTGCTGTCCCAACAATTCTTAAACACGGACCCAGACCTGGTCCTTGTGAAAAGGCCACTGCTATCGGTTCTGGCCCCTCTGTTAGTACTTCGTCAATAACACTGGTGATGACTGATGCATGATGCTGAGCGGCTTCACGCGGGTGAATACCTCCCTGAACTGGTTTATAGGGATTTGAGACCAGTTTAATCAGGTCATCATCAAAAAGAGCAGCACTGAGGTTCCAGGCAGTTCCCTCGATCCCCAGTACCGGTCCTGACTTCATCAGGATTACTTCTTAAATTCTGTGTATCCACACTTTCCACAGGTTACACGGTCTTTGTGTTCACCCATGAACACGCCCGGCCCGCACCGTGGGCAGTATCTTCTTTGGGGGACTGCATTTTTCCCGTCAATTTTAAAATATGCTGAACGTTTGACGGCTGCCTTTTCTTTTTTGCCTTTTGCTGCCATATCTTCTGTCCCCCTTATAATGCCTCCGCAGCGCCTTCAGACGGTGCATCCTGAGCATCTTCACTGGTTTCTTCTTCCCCGCTTAATCCTCTCTTGACAAGATATTCATGTTCGATCTTTTTCAGATCTTCAGCGCTTGAATACACTCTTGCATCACCGGATATCTGCATCATACCAAACCGGTTCTGAAAAGATCCTATGATGAGTTGATCCTTAGGTGCATTGATCATAGCTGCGAGTTTTGCATGAACCATCTTCCTGGATGGAGTTGGTCCGTTGAATACGATGGTAAACACGAGTTCTCTCCTGTTTAACAAGGCATTCTCCACATCAGATGTAATACTAATCTCCATAGAGATCCCTATTAGGTTATCACTCAGTAGTTAAAATATCTCGCGCGCAATTATGAGATTCTACCTCTTCAAAGCAGGCAAGTAATCTCTTTGCACGCATTTTCGCATCCTGAGTTATTCTGAGCATAACCACACCTTCTCCTGGTTGTCCATACAGGATCGTGGCGCCGATGGGCGCATGCATGGCAAGGGGCACAACAGCCAGATCCTCTTCTCCCTCTACCTGGATAACCAATCCTGATTGTTCTGATGCAATTTTTGTGGCTTGAATCAGTTCCTCAGTCAATCCTCCAGCCGGATTTTTTACAAATATCTGGTGGTACTCAGGAATTTTTATCCCCGGATACGGCTGTCGCATCGTATGGCCATCAATTATCGCAATATCTGGTGGTCTGCCGGCTTTTAACAGGTTCGCCGTTACCACATCCCCAACACAAAAGACCTGTGATTCAGGAAGATCTTCGAGTAGTAGGTCAAATGAGATAAAAAGGTTGCCAAATGGTTCTTTAAACAAATGGCGATGCTTTTCGGGGAGTACTAACATTACCGGACCTTAAGTGCATATCTTCCGGGTAGTGAGATGTTCATCCGATGTGCCACCTCACTCTGTTCAGGATCAATAATAACGAGATATCCGGTCCAGTCTGATGTAAGGTTAGAGGTTCCGCAGATTGTGCAGGAAGTCCCTTCAACCACACGGTGACAATCACGACAGACCATGTGTTGCTTTTTCTTTCCACCAGCCATATCAGGCCACACTCTTTTCTTTCTGTTCGTTCTTCATGTCTTCTTCAAGCCAGACCAGATTACCGAGACCTGCCTGTCTCATGGTCAGACCAATCTTACTTTCACGGGGTTCCCGTTCGTTCAGACTTAATGTAACTACCCGCGCACGGATTAGGGATCCAACATTCAGATGTCTACCTGAGTCCTGACAAACGAGTTGGGAGTTTTTCTCGTCATAACTGATATATTCGTCTGATATCTGGCTGACGTGAAGCATGGCATCAATTGGCCCAAGACTAATAAATGCTCCGAAACTGGTCGTTTCTACAACAATGCCCTCAATAACTTCCTGAAGAGACAACCGTAAAGCCAGACCTTCAAAGTCAACGTCATAGTAAACAGCTCCGTCACCTGGGACCATTTCCCCCTCTCCAATTCTAAGGACTCTGGTAACGGCAATAAAAATGCCAATTTCCTTATCAATGCTCCCTTCAAGCTGCTCCTGTAAAACATCCAGGATGACGGTAGTCAGATCCTCTCCAAGCCGGTGAGGAGGGACCCTGACCTTGTCACTCAATTCTAACCGGTAATACATCTTTTACCTCCGAATTAACTCTAATTTTTGTTTTCCTGCCAGTGATACAACTGGTAGTCCTTCCTTAAGCAGGAGATTACGAAGTCGGCGGTCATTCGTAACTACCCCACATTGCAGGTCCATCGCACTGCTGTATATCTGTTCATCTGGTGATCCCATTCCTGAAGACGGAATGACATCACATTTATTTGCAAATTGAAGACCCAGACGGGCGGCTGCTGCATGTTTGCCTTTTCCCCTGGCTAAACCTTCAAGTTCCCTGATTACAATATCCGGGACCACCATCCTGACCGAACCGAGCAGAAAACGTAGTTCTTCAAAGAGATCTATGTTAAACTGTGATGTCATAAGGAAGGCATTGGTATCGATCAATATTGTCACTCGATCAGCGTCCCCATACCAATCAGCCGCCATCTCCCACCGACCTGCCTGCTGATAGCAATGGGTGAACCAAGACTTGCACACACCGGTCTTTTGAGAATAACTTCAGCAGCATCTTTCCGGGTATTACTGACAACTCCAACAGTCACCGCTGTTCCTACGGAAAGCATCAATGGTTCACGCTGTTTGAGTGGTTCAATCGTTACCTCACTGTTGGCCCCCACGACCCGCTCCATAAGTTTAACTGAGAACCACATCTTTTCCCAGACAGGAGGCAATTTTCCTACATGGCCAAGTACCTGGCCTGCCAGCATATCACTCTTGGTTATCGCCGGATCAAGTTTTGTCCCGATTGCAAGAAGTCCTCCAGGGGTAGCGACATGAACTTTTTTCTTCCCCTTGTGGATTTCTGTTACTTTGGTGATGATAGGTTCCCATTTGATTTTGTTTTCTACCTGGTTTTGGATACCTGGTCTGATCTCGACCTCTGCGCCATCTTCAATGAGCCCTTTAATGAGGGATCCCCCGACAACCCCTCCCTTAACATCCTTCCAACTACATCCGGGCCTGTTCACGTCAAAAGATCGTGCAATAAGCATCACCGGGTCAGCTTCCGGTTGCCTTGATGGTTCGGGAATGACTTCATCAAGTGCCTGGATTAATGCCCAGATATTGATATTTTTCTGTGCTGATACCGGGATGATGGGAGCATTTTCAGCAATAGTCCCTTTGACAAAAGCCTTGATTTCGTCATAATTCCGGATGGCATCTTTATGAGAAACCACATCAATTTTATTCTGGATAATGACGATTTTTTTAATTCCGACCAGTTCCAGGGCCATAAGGTGTTCTTTTGTCTGGGGCTGAGGGCATCGGTCTGCTGCAGATATGACAAGCATCGCTCCATCCATCAGCGCTGAACCAGACAGCATTGTTGCCATCAGGGTTTCGTGACCGGGAGCATCTACAAACGAGACTGCACGGAATGGCTCTGTCTCACCTTCACACCTGGTACATACCGGGCTTGTAGTAAGTCCTTCCGGGCCACGACATTTTCTACACCGATAAAAAATTGCATCTGCATATCCCAGTCTGATGGATATACCCCTTTTCATCTCCTCACTATGTCTGTCTGTCCAGACGCCGGTGAGGGTATTTACCAGTGTAGTCTTGCCATGGTCAACGTGACCAACCACACCGATATTCGTATTTGGAATTATTTCTTCTGGCACCAGCTATTCAACCTCCTTACGTATTTCCATCGGATAATACTTATATCCATAACCGCAGTAAGTCCACTCACATTTATGTTGTAATATAATTAGTAGCTATTAGGAAGAATGGTCTTTGGGTGGTTATCCGGCACCCGTGCATGCTCCGTCCAAAGAATGCTCATTATCAAATGGATCCTCTTCTCTCTGACGTCTTTCCTTCTCAAGCTCTGCGAGTTGCTCATCCCTGTTCATGCTCTTTTCCGGTCGTGTGGATAGTTCTGTAATTATGAGTTGATCCAGGCAGTATAAGAGGCCGGTCGTATCTATTTCTGCAAACCGGTTTTCACCTCTTTCAATCAGTCGTGTTACTATCCCGTAAGTTCCTGTTCGGGGATAACGGACTGCACTTCCTGGTTCAATAATTTCTAGACACGTATTCCTGTTCATGTTAAGAAGTTTTTAACCTGTAAGTCCCTGCTTAGTCTGCTCATTCGTTATGCTATACATAGCCCCGGTTTCCACATTCCGGTACCTGCCTGGGACTGTAACGGCACCTATGGTTGTTTCTGTTGGATATGGCACGGTAAAGGTTCCATTTACACTTTGAGTCCGGTAGGTGAAGGTTCGACCGACATTTGTATTAACCTCAAGTTCGAGAATTCCTTCGCCTGGAATTTTTGCACCTTTGACATATTCAAATATTTTTACATATCTGAGGTCATCCATATCTGCAGGGGTTGTCCGCGTCTTTGATTCAAAGATTAACCGGTAATGACCAAGTGCAGGTACAGGACTTACCGGGTCAGAGTATCCAAAATTAGCGAGGATAACATCATATTGTGGGTTTGCTTCCTGGTCAAATGCATCAATCATTGTTTTTGCTGCGGTGTAATTTGTCTGGGTTCCTCCCACCACAAGAGGAGCTGCAAGTCCAGATGCTGATTCTCTCATGTAGGTGAGGAAGTGTACATTATCCGGTTGTGTGTATGATCCATCGAAATTGTAAAGCCGGGATATCATGGTCTGATAATACTCTTCGGTTAATAATGGGTAATTCACTCCCGATTTCGGGTCATCAGGATTTGGGAAGATAAATGTTCGCTGGTATGGATAAACTCCCACATCTGGGTTATGCCAGGTGGACATGGCCCAGAATTTTCCGGTATCCATTTCATAGTCAGTTATCACATATCTCGTACTTAAATTGTCAAGGATTGCGTTGGCTTCTCTTTCATCCTGGCTCATAAAGAATCGTGCAGAGCCATTTGGACCGTTTACTCCATATTGGAATGGATTTGCATTGGGCATGCGTTTACCAAGGAATGTGATGATGTGACCATAATCCCACCAGGACATAACTCCATATGCCTGATCCGGGTATGTATAATTCTCCTTATTGTAAATTGCATAATAATCAAGGCCTGGATCCGGGGTATTCTTTTCAAGCCATTCGGTAGTTTCACGCCAGTCCGTGTTTAGATTGTAGGCACCCACAGAAAGATCTCTTCCAAGTGACAGGTATGAGAATAGGAGTGCCAGAACTAGCACAATTGCCAGGAGAATATATGAAGCACCTTTTAATGTCCTTATTTTATTGCGGCCTGCAGAAACTGCTGGTTTTTGATGTTCTTTTCCACTCTTCTTTTTTGCAGCGTTATGACCATGGTCCTGGTCCTCAGTTATTGACAATGATTCATCAGGTGTTTGAACAGGTTTTTTTACCAGGTTTAATACAAATCCCACCGCAATTCCTGAAAGGATTGCAACAGGTACTGCAAGGTAATATTCATACCTGATATGCTGCCATGTTGAAAAGAAAATTACAACTGCCCAAATGAGGGTAAAAGCATGAGACGGACAAAGTTCTTTTTTAAGCCGGTATAGGAGTACGGCTACTCCTGCACCAAAAAGCAGGAGACTATACTGGAATGTTCTCCATGCATCATCAAAAGTCCAGGGTCGTGCTTCCTGTATTGTTTTCCAGTGGATATCATCAGATCCAAAGAATCCTATGGCGTTGTCCACTAAATATTTGAATAAATCTGGTAAAAGAACTGCCAGTAATATTATTCCAAGAACAGTTACTCCAAGAATAACTGCAATATAATACCAGTATGGTTTGTCTTTCAGTCGGAATGAAAAGGCAAAAAGAATGATATTTCCTAAAATGAGAAGGAAATACGCTATTGGATGCCCAAGGGTATAGTAATTAAGACCGCCTTGGGCATGTATGCCGATTAGGAAAAAACCAATGATTGCAACAATAAATGTTATTGAATTGACTAGAAGGGCAGAAGCTCCAAGATGTCCCAGGTATCGCTGTATAATGAACCAGACGGGAGTAAATATCCCGACGAGAAGAGCAAAAAGGATCATGGTAGGCATGAGGGAGAGGCCAATTACATATGCTATTCCGCAAATGAATGCAAACAATGCAGGTTTTTTCCATGTTTCTTTATTTGAGATATCAACCGGATGTTTACGGCAGTAAACCAGTGTTGAGATATAACAAAGACAAAAGATGGTACTAAATAATACTTCTCCGATATGGTGATCCAGGTACCCGTAATATGATCTGAAAAAGAATTGACCCGGAATTATTGCAATAAAAAAAGCTGCAATTATACCTGCTTTCCAGTCGGCAATTTTTTTGACAAGAAGATAAACAACCGGAACCATAAGGACAGCCATAACACAGGTAATAAAGAGTGAGACTGAAATGAGCTCCGGCCTTGTTGTTGCTCCAAGCAAAATACACACTGTTGCGCCAATAAAGGGAAACAGAGGGCCCCAATGCATGGGTTGACCATAGGGGAAGAATGTCATCGGGTCAAACCATGAAACATTGGGATAGTTTGCAATTACCTGCTCTATCCGCCGTAACTGGTATGTCGGATCATCCATTCCAACAAAGAGCAGAACATCAGTATTTCCTGAAAAAGCAGGAATGGTTCTGATAAAAAATGATAATGACGCTATCAGGAGCAAAGCAATTCCAATAATTATGGTAAAGGGTTGTAAATATTTTGAAAATTTCATGAAATCACGTCAGGTTTATGTTTTATGCTATGTTTCACATTGATTTGCAGGGTGTTATAAAATACCGGTTTATATTGATTGGATAAGCTGCTCAAGTTCTCAGCAGAGCAGCCTTATCCTACCGATACATTGTCGTTTAGAATTCTCATGTTTCATTTGTGATCTGTCCGATGTTTAGTCCCTACATTGCAGAGTACGTACATATGTTATGAGTTGTTCCTTAAAAACATGGTAATCAAATTTCTCAGATCTTTTTCTGCATTTGCTCGAAAATTCCTCTGGATTATTATCAATTACCTCTATTGCGGTTGCAATTGCTGTGGGTTCTGGTGCAACCAGAAGGCCTGTAATTCCATCAACAACGCTTTCAAGATAGCCCCCTTCTTTCACTGCCACAACGGGTTTTCCTGATGCCATGGCTTCCAATGGAGTAATTCCAAAATCCTCATCAATTGCTGTTGTAAGAAATCCCCTGCAGGTTGAATATAATTTTAATAATGTCTCATCACTGACGGTATTGAGAAATATTACATTTTCTGGTGCATTTTTAGTTATTTTTATATATTGTGGGTAAATTTTTCCGGCAACAACCAGTTTCTTTGCAGGGAGCAATCTGAACGTTTCAATTTGTATTTCTATCCGTTTCCATTTATCAACACGGGTGACTGATAACCAGAAATCTCCGTAATATTCATTTCTATATATTTCTGTATGAACTGGCGGATAGAGTACATTAGCATCCCGCTGGTATGCTTTCCATATCCTGTTTCTTGTATTATGTGAGTTACATGCAATATTTACAACATGTTTTTGAATGAACCGTTGATCGAGGTATCGGAAAAAATTCAGAATACCAATCATGATGATCTTTTTTCCTAATGGATACTCTCGAATCGATGGATAATACATGTCATAAAAAACTCTCCTTGGTGTATGCATATAATATACATGACAGACCGGGTGCACAAGATATCGAAGGGCCATATCATCCATTATAATGAAAAAATCATATGGTAACCGAAGCCTCCTAAAAAGAAGCATACCAAATATCTGTTTCATTGGTTCTTTTGGCAATGATTTTTTTAACTCAAGAAACCGGACTTTTTTTGAAACCGGATAAACCGAATAAAAACCTGGATCTACATTCAGACAAACAATTGTCGCGTTTAAAGCAATTGCCATGTCGATTTCCAGTCGTTCCGCTCCCCCTGGAATGATAAAATCCCTACAGGTTAACAGTGCAATCTTCATACTCATACGGTAACATATCCTGCTTTTTGAGCTGTGAAATAAAAAGATCAGATGATTTCATCATAGAATCGCTCCGCAACCTGTTCCCATCTCATTTCACTTGGAGGGTCATATCTTAGAGAATTTTTCTTTTCATACTGATCTTTTAATGCTTTTACCAAGCCGTTAACGTCAGATGCCTCAATAAAACATGTTCCCATGTAAGATCCAAGGCTTTCAATCAGGCCCCCCACTTTTGATGCAATTATTGGAAGTCCGTATGCGATTCCAATATGTGCGACTCCACTTTGAGATGCCCGGGTATATGGAAGAACAAGAATATCTGCAGCTGAAAAAAATTCAGGCACATCCTCATCTGCAATATACCGGTTCACCATTACTATTTTATCCCGGAGAGGGGATTGTTCAATTCTGATAACGGATTCCTTATCTTCCCAGGCTTCTCCTGCGATGATGAGTACAGAATTATCCTGTATATTCCTGTCTGATTTTTCGAATGCTTCTATAAGTGTAGTAACTCCTTTATACGGTCTTAATAATCCAAAAAAGAGTATAACGAATTTCCCATCTGCATCCATTTTTCGTTTGGATGATTTCCTGTCCAGCACTGGATAGTGATCATAGAGCCCATGGGGAATTACCGAGATTTTCGATGGTTGGATGTTGTATTGTGATGCAATTAGATGCCTGTCATGTTCTGAGTGTACAATAAACATACTTGCAGCCCCTCTGATTATTCTCCCCATGAACTTCGCATATAACTGTAGTGGAAGAATTGCATATTCGAGAGGATCCACAACCTCGTGGAATTCCATCACAAAATGCGTTTTTCTACCCGAAAGAGTGATGATTGCAAGATATATATGAGCTATGCTTGAAGTCCACCACTGAATGATGGTAACATCAGATTTTCTGGCAATTCGTGCTCCTTTTGCCCAGGAAAAAGGATCATACCAGTCAAGCAATTCTGATACCTTCACATCCGGTGCAATAGTCAGGCATACCTCTGTCTTCCCTATCCGTTTCCATCCTGGAAACAACCGTTTTGGGAGCATATTTCGAAATAAAATAGCATTTATTTTATTTTTTTCCGATAACGCATTGCATAATCGTATTGTATAATAACTGATTCCGGACAAAAACCTGGTTGAAGGGCCAATAACGGAGATGGAAAATGAATTTTCAGCCTTCATTCAACGGTTACGCTCTTTGCAAGATTTCTGGGCATATCAATCTCGCGGCCCAGGGCATTTGCAGTGTGATATGCTATCATCTGTAAAAGGACAGTGCAGGTCAGAACCTGGATCCATTGATGAGCAGGAGGTACTGGTATGACAACATCGGCAATCTCTAAAAGTTCAATATCATCAGCAATTCCCAAGGCGATAATGGGCGTGCCTCTGGCTTTCATTTCCTTGAGGTTTCCGAGCATGACTTCATATGCTGTACCAGGTAAACAGATGGCAATTACTGGTGTTTCTGGTGATAAAAGTGCAAATGGTCCGTGTTTTAACTCCCCTGCAGCATAAGCCTCTGCGTGAATATATGATATCTCTTTCATTTTGAGGGCTCCTTCCATCATAACCGGGTAAAAAACGCCCCTTCCAACATAGAACAGATGATCTGCAGAAACACAAAGATCAACCGCTTTTGTGATATCTGTAAGCAATATCTGCTCAATGGCATATCGTCCATGGGAAAGGACTTCACTACAAGTTCCTCCTGCGAGCAGGTTGACTATCTGCATCAGCACTCCTAATTGGGCGATAAAAGATTTTGAAGATGCCACACTGATTTCCGGACCTGCATGCATGAGTATGGTATCATGAGCACTTCTGGTAATTGAACTGTTAAGCACATTGGTGATTGCTACTGTTCGTACATTATTGCAAATGCCTTTTTTAACCGCTGCAAGCGTGTCTGCTGTTTCTCCACTCTGGGAAACCCCGATGATAACATCGCTAAATGGCACAGGGGTATATTTGTATTCTGAACCAAGTTCAAGTCTGACCGGGATGCCACAGGCAGGTTCCAGAAGATACCTGAAAATCATGCCTGCATGATATGAACTGCCACATGCGACCACAGTAATTGTTTTTGCCTCCTTTAATGACCTGGGTAGCGTGCTATCAATAACGGCATGAACTGCATGGTGAATGACATCCGGCTGCTCAAACATTTCTTTCAACATGTAATGGGCAAATCCACCTTTCATTACTGCATCTGGAGTCCACGTTATCTCGTTTATCTCCTTTTGAACAGGCTTATTCTCCATATATACGGTGTATATTTCTGGTCTGATGTCAGCAACATCACCATCATCCAGGTAAATAACTCTTGAGGTATATTCCAGGATTGGTGTGATGTCTGATGCGGCAAATATCTCTCCATCTCCAATCCCAAGTACGAGGGGGCTTTGGTTTCTTGCAGCAATAAGGCGGTTTTCACCTTCAGATAATACTAAAATTGCATAAGAACCTGCCAGAAAAGGGAGAGTTTTTTGAACTGCAACCAGGAGATCATCATCATATACCTCTTCAAGAAGGTGGGCGATAACTTCTGTATCAGTATCTGAACGGAAAATATGGCCCCTTTCAATGAGATCACGTTTTAATGATGCATAATTTTCAATAATACCATTATGCACGACTGCAATTTTTTCATTACAGTCCAGGTGAGGGTGGGCATTGATGTCAGAAGGGATCCCATGGGTTGCCCACCTGGTATGACCTATGCCCAGGGTTCCCTGAAGTATTTCAGCTGAGTCAGATATGTGCGATACCTTTCCTGTTTTTTTATGGACACAGACATTACCTGCCAGGGTTGCAATACCAAATGAATCATACCCCCTGTATTCAAGTCTGCGAAGTCCCTGGATAAGAATGGGGGCGGCATTTCGAAATCCAACATATCCAACAATGCCACACACGATTACATCACCTGTGTTTTGTCAGGAATTACCGAATTTGAAAATCTCTTGTCAGATTTACCCTGAATACAGACATTATTGCCAACAATTACATTTTCCAATAAAATATTCGGAGAACTGATAACCCCGTTCCCCATAATGACTCCGCAAGAGGAGCGTATTGGGGTGTTATCTAAAATAATAAAACCATCTTTATGGACAATTAATGAATTCTCTCCGATAGTGCACCCTTCACCAATGACCGATCCGGAAATGCTGCAATGAGATGCAATGACTGCATCATTCATGATGATGGATTTATTGATGGTAGTATGGGAGTTCACCGTAACACGTGATCCAATGCTGGTTCCTGGTTCGATAACTGCATGTGCCCCTATTTTACAATCTTCTCCAATAAAAACAGGTCCTGTAATAACTACTCCCGGTTTAATTTCTGTTCCTTTTCCTATGGATACTGGTCCTTGTATGACTGCAGACGAGCTTATAATACCCGCTTTTTGAGCCGTGATATCTGTAAGCAGTCTCTCATTCATCGTGAGCAAATCCCACGGATAAATGGCATCCTGCCAGGAATGTGCCTTTATCGCAGTAATTTTTGTGCCCAACCGGATTTCAGCATCGATTACTTCACTCATGCTATTGTCTGCTATTCTCCAGACCAGTTCTGAACTAATATGATATATTCCACAACTGACCGTCATCCGGCTTGCCTTGATAGGTTTTTCTGTGATACTCGTTACAATATCCCCTTCGATAGTTATAACTCCGAAATTTGAAGGTTGTTTGTGTGTGGTATATAAAAGAGAATTTTTTATGGTTATGATATCCCTGAGTGATCCTGAATCAATGTAATTATCACCGGGAATTACAAGAACATCATCCTTAATCATCCCCTTTGCACAAAGAAGGGCGTGTGCTGTCCCTAGCTGCTCTGCTTGCTGAACGATCATTACCGGGAAACTGAGCTGGGATAGGTGACGCATTACCTGCTCTTTTCGAAAGCCGACAACAACAATGATATCGCGAATTCCTGCATTTACCAGCGAGTTGATGTTATGCTCAATAATTGGTTTGTTTGCAACGGGAATGAGAGCTTTCGGGCGGTTCTGTGTCAGTGGGCGAAGTCTTCTCCCTTCTCCCGCTGCAAGAATTACTGCCTTTAGGCTCATCTTCGTATCACCGTATTATCTTCAATTTTTCCCTCTACACAAGTATGAGGTCCGATTCTGCAATGATTGCCAATTATTGCACCAACATTCACAGAGCAGTTTATACCAAACAGGACATCGTCACCGATAACAGCACCGAATTTTTTTCTTCTGGTATCTGATCCACCAGCATGGATGTGGCCTTTATCATGTCTTAAATTGGCAATTTTTGTTCCTGCTCCAAAATTACACCCGCTTCCAATGATGCTGTCACCGATATAGGAAAAATGGGGGACTTTGGAATTATCCATGATAATGGAGTTTTTAATCTCGGAACAATGCCCGATATGGCAATTATTTCCTACAGCAGTACCCGGTCTGATATATGCATGAGGTCCGATTCTGCAGTCAGATCCGATTATACATGGTCCCTCGATGTATGATCCTGCCAAAATTACGGTCCCCGGACCAATAATTACTTCTCCTTTGATTATTACCCCGTCTTCTATTGTTCCATCCTGCTTTGGGGTGATGTTTTTTATCATTTCTTCATGAACTCCGAGGAGATCCCATGGAAAACCCATGTCTGCCCAAAAATCAATTAAAATGCCTTGGAGGGTTTTGTTATCAATATATGATCTCAAGGCATCGGTCAGCTCAAACTCACCCCTGGGAGAAGATGTGATATTTTTTAAAAAATCAAAAATGCTTATATCGAAATGATATATTCCGGCATTGATAAAATTACCCGGGGGATTTGGTGATTTCTCAACGAGGTCAACAATAAGGTCTCCTAAAAGACAGACTACTCCAAAGTCCTGAGGATGATTTGAGGTAAAGATTGCCATGGAAGGAGCTGGAGTTTCCATCATTTTTCTGATGTCTTCTGCTTTTAGAATCATATCTCCATTTAACAGGAGGAAATCTGTCTTAACATGGGGGGCTACGGTTAATAGTGCATCTCCTGTTCCAAGCTGGCGTTTTTGTGTTACATACCAGATTGACACACCAAGTGCTTTTCCATCTCCAAAGTATTCCCGTACTGATGATTCACCATATCCGACAACCAGGATAAACTCACATATTCCTGCTTCATGGGCAGAGCAGATGAGATGTTCGAGCATGGGCTTTCCCGCAAGTGGTAACATCACCTTCGGGCGTGAACCCGTCAAAGGTCGCATTCTTTTTCCTTCACCTGCTGCCAGGATGACACAAACAGTCATTATTTTGCCTCTCTTTTTGCAATCGTTATCATTTCTTCGCCTTTTTGCAGATATTTTTTAGCAATTTCTGGAGTTTTTCCTTCTGCGGTAAACCTGATTTTCGGCTCGGTTCCACTTGCCCTGACAAGGCACCATCCATCTTCTTCTTCTATTCGAATACCATCGGTTGGATTTACGGCACCAAGGGTATAGAGGAGGTCATGTGCATTATCAATCGGAATTGATCTTCTAAGGAGGGGATAACTGGGTATTGATGCTATTTCAGAAGATAAATCCCATTCTCCTGCCATTTCACAAAACAATGCAGCAGCAAATGGACCATCGGGACAATGGGATATATCAGGGAATATCCAGGCACCGGATGGTTCACCTCCGAAATCCCCCCACCTGACTAGAAGTTCTGAAACATACGCATCTCCAACTGGTGTTCTCCTGACCTCTGCAACCTCTTCTATAGCCATGGAAGTATCATAGGTTGTGACGACCTGCTTTGCATCCAGGTATTTTGCAAAAAGGATGAGAAGGGTATCTCCGGAGATATAGGTACCATTTTTATCAAATGCCATCATCCGATCAGCATCACCGTCATGGACGACAGCACAGGTAGCTTCGCTTTTTTTAATAAGAGGCGGTATATACAGGAGATGTTCAGGGAGTGGTTCAGATGGTCTTGCAAAATGCCCTGAGATATTCGCATTCACTGCAATCGTTTTGGCCCCCATTCTCGTAAGTAGATGGGGAGTGATTACTGAACCCGCTCCATTTCCGCAATCATTGATAACTTTGAGATCTTCCTTTATATGGATTTTTTTTGCGATAGCACTGGCATGTTCTTCAATCGCCTGTGTTGAAGATAGTATGCCCTGTTGTTTCCAGTTTTCCCATGGAATATCATCGATAGTATCTTCAATTTCCTTTTGCTGCTTTGATGAGAATGAGGATCCGTCCGGATTGAATAGTTTCATCCCGTTATATGGTTCAGGATTGTGTGATGCGGTAATCATACATGCTGCATCTGTGCACCGCCCTGCATATGCAACTGTCGGAGTTGGTGCAATTCCCCCATTGAAAACCGTTGCTCCTGTCGCACACGCCCCTGCACAAAAAGCAGATGAGAGAAGGGGCCCGGTTGTCCTGGTGTCATGTCCCATGACGATTCTGCGATTTTTAGACCCGACTGCCTTTCCCACCCTTAATGCCAGACTGATTAGGTTGTCATCATATTTCCGACGGATTCCGGAAGAACCAAACAGCATAGTACAGAGGTTCAATCTTCATAGGTTTGAAGGTTCGCTCTTCCAAAAGGACAGAAATGCTGACATTTAAGGATATGCGCAGTTCCTGATGTTGAAGGGCCAATGAAGATTACTTTTTCAGGTGAATACCTGTTAAAAAACTCACTTTCATTTTCCACCAGACCATCTCCGGAAATGAGAATTATATCTGCTTCTTCTGGTTTAGCTACCAGGGAATTACCTGCCAGTTTTTTTGCATCAGGCATCTCTCCGCAACAATAGATTCTCTTTCCCCTGATGGATTCTGATAATGCATCCCTGCAGAGTGAATGTTTTTCCTGTGAGCAGGCATGCAGTATTCTGTTTAAACATAAAAACCCGGAAACGGCATTAATTATTCCTGCTGCTGCTCCCCTCTGGACAGATTTTTTCAGTGGCGCATCTCCCATGAATGACGCCTTCGTTTTCACTTTGATTGGTTCTTCTGATACAAATACTGCAGAACGCCCCCCAAATATTACCTGGACCGGGACTCCCCTTTCATATGCGCACCGGCTTAGATCATAATCCGGGGTTATGACTACCGGGCTATCTTCGATTCCGCATTCTTCCATCATCGGTATCAATTTTTGAACTGCCTTGTTTATTGGATGCATCTTATCATTCTCTCTCTTCTCTCCACCCATATTCTCCGATTAAAGGGACAAATCTGACTGCTCCAAACCGCTCGGTGAAGAATTCATTATTTATTCGCCTAATACGAGTCAAAACCTGGATATACCTGTCTCCCACCGGTGCAACAATTCTTCCTCCCTCAACCAGTTGATCCTTAAGCGGTATTGGGATTTCGGGAGCCGCAGCAGTAATAAGAATTCCATCGTATGGACTCTTATCCGGGAATCCTAAAGTTCCGTCCCCGGTGATGATACAGATATTGTCTATGCCGGCACGGTTCAGGTTTTCCTTTGCCTGGCTGGCAACCGGGCTGATCCGTTCAATAGTGATAACCTCCACTCCGCACTGGACCAGAATTGCTGCCTGATACCCGGAACCTGCTCCAATTTCCAGAATTTTTTCGCCCGGAGACGGGTTTAGGAGGTCGGTCATCACAGCTACAATGTACGGTTGTGATATTGTCTGTCCATTTCCAATCGGGAGAGGATAATCACCGTATGCTTCTTTTTCGTATGCATGAGGGACGAAAAGATGCCTCGGCACCGTTTTCATCGCATTTAACACCCGGGGGTTGGCAATACCCCGTGCTTTTATCTGAGTATTGACCATCTGTTCGCGTTCAAGTGCCCGGGTATTATTCATTTCAGAATCCGGATTTTTCAGCAGCATCAATTGCGGCATTGATCTGGTTTTGTAAAACATCAGGTAAACCTTCAAGTTTTACATCCAGGAATCCACGGATAATTGTAGCTGTCGCTGTCTCTTCGTCCAATCCGCGAGCCATCAGGTATTCTATCTCATCCCGGGCGATTTTTCCAACTGCTGCTTCATGAGATAGTTCAGTATCAACCACGTCTCCTTTAATTTCAGGAATTGCATGAATTGTTCCGTCTCGGAGGATGAGGCCTTTGCATTCTATATGTCCCTTTGTTCCTTTTACCATCCCGTCAATTCTGCCCCTGGAAAGAATTGTTCCTCCAGTGGTGATGGCCCTGGTTATTAGTTCTGCACTTGTCCCTTTCGCTTCTAGAGTCGCAGTTGATCCAAGGTCCATAAAAGATCCTGGTGTACAGACAACCACGCTGCTGAATCTGCCTACTGCCCCTTCTCCTTGTAACCGGCAGAGAGGGGCCATCTGGATCTTCCTGACGGGTTCCATACAGACATAATTTGACAGGAAAACTCCGTTCTCTTCTACAATTGCAACCGATCGTGGAAATACCGAGATATTTTGTCCCCAGTTATGAATCATGGTTGAAGTGACTTTTGCTCCTTTTCCGACATATATCTCGGTCACTCCAAGGTGGGCTCCACTGTTTCTCCTACTGGAACTGGTACAGCCGGAGATGATATGAAGTTCAGCGTTCTCTTCAGCGATAACGATATTGTGCACATGCTGGACAGGTGAATCTGACATGAAAAGACACGCCTGAAGGGGATAGATACTTTTTGTTCCTTTTTTGGCAATAATTACAAATCCTTTAGGATCTGGCCGGGATGCAACATACCTGGTGTATTTATCCTTATCGTTCGGAACTGCTTTCCAGATGTAATCACGAATCCACGGGTATTGCTCAACTGCCCTGGCAAAAGTCAGAAATTCAATGCCCTGGCAATCAGATGTGATATGACAAACATCCTGGTCTTTTTGGAAGAAACTACCTGATCTGTTCTTCATCTCCACTTCAAGACCAGTGAGGGCCAGTCTTTTCTGGTCAGCATCGGAGAGATCAGTCATCTGTATTGTGTTGTCCATGGTTCAGCCTTTCTTTCATTATGTTATACCTTTGTCCACTTTATCGCTCTCATATTTACATGAAAAAACACAAGTCCTGTAATACATCTCAATCGGGAAATCCTTGAGTATTAAGAGTTTTTTAAGTTTTTCGTGATACAAAATCGCAACACGCAATATGAGCACTATTTTTATTTATTGGATGGTGTCTGCATCCCGCACAATTCTGGCAACTCAGCAATAGAATTAATGTAGTGATCTGGTGTAACTTCGCAAGTATCTGTTTCTCCTGGTTTAAACTTACCTGTAAGGGTAATAATACCAGTCATCCCTGCAATTTGTGCCCCATTCACATCGGTCATGATATCATCCCCTATCATGGCGACCTGCTTAGGAGACATCTGAAGATCAGATAACGCATACCTGAAAAAGTTCAGGGAAGGTTTTCCCATAATAACTGCAGTTTTTCCAGATGCAAATTCCAGTGCCGTAACAAATGGTCCGGCACTAAGAGACAGGCCGTCAACATCTTTCCAGTACCTGTCTTTTTCCAGGGCTATCAGTTCTCCATCATTCATGAGAGAACGAAATGCGGAGTTCATGTGTTCATAGGTGAAGTTTTCAGCAGCATCACCAACGACTACAGTTGATGCTTCCGGGTCATGGTTAATACCAGCTCTGGCAAAATCATCCATTAATTCACTGGTAACAAGCAGGTTGCAGGTTTTAATCTTCTTTTCCGAAAGATAATGAAAAGCTGCTAATGCTGGCGTGTATATGTCATGATCAGATATTCCAGTATTCAGAAGCCTGAGTTTTTTTATGACACTGTTCATGGATTTTCGTGATCCATTTGAAACAAACCTGTGCGGGATTTTCTCTTTGATAAGAAATGTAATTACTTCTGATGCCCCTGGAATCGGTTCATTTCCGATCATCAGTGTGCCATCAATGTCGAGAAGAAATGCCTGGATATTCATGATTTATTTATAGAAACCAGATATGATATGATTTCACTATGCTATGTTGAATTACCGGTCCACACTGGATGCATCTGCATTAATTATATATGGAATTGACGAGAACGTTATAGAGCATCTGCATCGATGGTCTAGAGGTATGACTTTGGCCTTCCAAGCCAATAGCTCGGGTTCGAATCCCGATCGGTGCACTCTTTCTTTTGTTGTGGGCTCGTGGTCTAGCTGGTTATGACGTCGCCTTCACACGGCGGAGATCCTGAGTTCGAATCTCAGCGGGCCCATATTATGGACCTTTCTGAATATATTCTGTCAATTTTTAATAATTACCAGTTGCCGGCTGGTTCCTGGCAACAAAGTTCCAGCAATATTGAAAAAAAAGGTTATGAAGTGTTTCCTGCGCTAGCTACTGATGCAACAGAAGCCGGGATGATTGGAGTGATATCTCCCCCGGATGAACCTCCTGGCGTCATTTGTGCCAGAACATAGGAAGTTCTTCCTTCAAGAACAGTCACAATCTGCTCCCAAGGCTGGTATCCGGGTACTTCAATTCTTATGGTATGTTGACCGGGAGTAACCTGGGAGAGTGTCACCGGGGTTTGTCCCTGTGCAACACCATCGAGGTATGCAACACCATTCCCGGGCAGAGATGAGATCATCACATATCCATAGATGGGAGTCCACCATGACGGATACAGTGCGGCGGTTACATAAGTTACACTGCCGCCACCTCTGACCTCAACCTGCTGGTTCCAATCCAGGTACCCATCTGATGTAACACGAATCTGGTGAACACCTGGATTTACATCTGCCAGCCAAAGTGGTCCGACACCTGAGAGGACACCATCAACATAGACTGATGACCCTGATGGATACGTGTATACACTCAGGATTCCATTCTGGCTTGGCTGCAGTCTCATATCTGCAACAACTTCTGTTGCTCTGCCTGATGTGACCGGGATATTCAGATAATAATCGGTGAATCCTGGTTTGGTTACTTTTAACTGGTATACTCCGGCTGCCAGGTTATCAATCCGGAATGTCTTAAGGAACTTAGTCTCTCCTTTCAGGACATTATCCAGATATACGGAAGAGCGGTCAGGAGCGTATATAATTTTGATGGATCCGGATCCAACAGGTCCTGATCGGGTTTCAATGTAATCAGTTTTTATCGCCGTGTTAGATGATGCCTGGTTGCTTGCAGTCAGTTTGACGGTGAATCTTCCTGCCTGCTGATAAACATGAAGTGGATTTGCCACTATTGCAGTGCCACCATCTCCAAAGTCCCATGCCCACATGGTTGGTCCACCCTGGGATCTGTCACTGAATTGAACACTAAGAGGAACATTTCCATTTGTCGGGGTTCCGACAAAGTCTGCAATTATGCCTCCTGAAGGAGAAACGGTGATATACCCTTCTTTGACCTTTGTGCTTGATCCGCCCGTCTGTGAGCTTGCGGTCAGTTTGACCGTGTATGTACCTGCATTCTGGTATGTGTGTGATGGGTTTGCCAGCATTTCAGAAGTTCCGTCTCCAAAGTCCCATGC
>JAAYCY010000061.1 GCA_012729535.1 Methanomicrobiales archaeon
AAATGAGCTATGGTCACATTTGAATCATCAACGATGGACATTATTCAAAAGGAGTATACAACGTACTCAGATTTAAATGTTTGTACAAAAAATTGGTTTCGTAACACTCGTTGCTGCCGAGTGTCGGATTTAATCTGGAAAAGTACCATTGAAGCGATAATTGTAGCATCTCTCCCTCCGATTCCAAATGATGAATATTGGTGTAATAATTGAATAGCATGATGAACAGTTTTTATGTCTAATTCAAAAAAGTGGAATGGATATGATAAAAATGCATCAAGAAGAACCTCAGCTTGTGAAGGTATTTGTCTGAATAGATAATGAGCAACTTCCATTACAATAACCGAGTTGACAGCGATTTCACTCTCTGATAAACCCGATCAACCGCATAACATACTTCTTTATGTTCCTTTGATGCTTTATTGATATAATAGCACCAAATATTGCTATCAATAAAAATTACATCTTCCATATTGATTTGAGGGCAAGAGGGTCTGTATTATCATCCTGAACACACCCTTTTAATGAATAGATTGAACTACGAGGATTTTTCTTTAATCGGATCAATAATGAGCTTCCAATAATCTCAATGTCCGCTTCATCACCTTTCACAACTCCTAATTTTTCTATGATATTTGGAGGGATTTGGATTTTCCCATCCTGTTCAATCACCGTTGATGACATATAAATATTATTTGAATCCGGTGTATAATGAGTTATCTGTAATTTTGCTTCCACTGTTTGCAAGAGGGCTTTTTATGTTTAATGGTGATGGAAAGAATCGTAAAACTGATGGAGAAAAGAATTAATCTCTGGACCACCAGCGGTCCGGGAATTTCGTATCAAGAATTTTATATCCCTCACCAATGGGCTTTAATCCGGATGCACTCATGTCGGCATCAACCATGATCTTCACAAGTTCTGGGAATTTTATTTTTGCTTTCCATCCAAGTCTTTTTTCAGCCCGTGAGGGATCTGCGAGGAGTTCTTCGACTTCAGTAGGTCTGAAATATCTCTGATCAATTTTCACGTGTTTTTCCGGATCAAGACCTGCATATGAAAAGGATGCCTCCACGAAGTCCTGCACAGTATGGGTTTCTCCGGTTCCAATGACATAATCATCCGGTTTGTCCTGCTGGAGGATCTGCCACATGCATTCAACATATTCCGGTGAATATCCCCAGTCACGTTTTGCTTCAAGGTTCCCAAGATAGAGGTATTTTTCTTTTCCGGCAAGTATTGCTGCAATCCCCCGGGTAATCTTCCGGGTGACAAATGTTTCTCCTCTCCGGGGTGATTCATGGTTGAAGAGAATACCGTTGCAAGTATACATGTTGTACCCGTCACGGTAGTTCCGGGTCATCCAGTATGCGTAGACTTTTGCACAGGCATAGGGACTTCTTGGCCAGAAGCAGGATTCTTCATTTTGTGGGGGCCGTGTATGACCAAACATCTCACTTGAGGATGCCTGGTAAAACCTGATATTCTGGTTGCATCTCCGGATGGCTTCAAGAATCCGGGTAGTTCCGATGGCGGTTACATTTCCGGTGTATTCCGGTGTATCAAAACTCACTCTGACATGGCTTTGTGCCCCAAGATGATAGATTTCGTCTGGCTTGATGTTATAGAGAATATGTGAGATCATCTCGGAGTCAGCGAGATCACCGTAATGCAAAAAGAACCGTGCATCCGGTTCGTGGGCATCTACATAGATATGGTCTATCCGGTGGGTGTTGAAGGTGGAGGCACGACGGACCAGGCCATGGACCTCATACCCTTTTGAAAGGAGTAATTCAGCAAGATAGGACCCGTCCTGTCCGGTGATTCCGGTGATGAATGCGGTCTTATGAGGCATAATTTTTTATTTATTTGACGTGGGGTGAGAAAAAGTATTGTGAATTGTTAGGATATTTTATTGGTCATATACCACTTAACGGTCTCTCTTAATCCCTCTTCAAAAGGAGTAACAGCTTCAAATCCGAATTCCGTTTTTGCTTTTAAAGTATTGAGACATCTGCGTGGCTGACCATCTGGTTTTTCAGCATCCCAGATTATTTCACCATCATATTTTGTAATATTCTGAATAATTTCAACAAGACACTTTATGGATATTTCTTTCCCTGCACCAATGTTAATTGGTTCATGGCCATTATATTTTTCAGTAGCAAGAACTATGGCCCTGCTTGCATCTTTCACATAAATGAATTCACGGGAAGCGGAACCAGTCCCCCAGATTATGACTTCTTTATCTCCATTTTCTTTAGCATCAACGAATTTTTTTATAAGTGCAGGAATTACATGTGAACTGTCCGGATTAAAATTATCTCCGGGACCATAGAGATTAACCGGAATGAGAAAAATTGCATTATAACCGTACTGCGCCCGATATGCCTGGGCCTGCACCAGCATCATCTTCTTGGCAAGTCCATATGGTGCATTTGTCTCTTCCGGATATCCATTCCATAATTCTTCTTCCTGGAATGGAACCGGGGTATATTTTGGATATGCACAGACAGTACCCACTGCCACAAATTTTTGAACTCCGGATATGCGGGCTGCCTCCATGAGCTGAATGCCCATTATAGCATTGTCATAGAAGAGTTCAGCGGGATGTTCCCGGTTATATCCGATTCCACCAACTTTTGCGGCCAGGTGGATGACAATATCAATCCCTTGAACAGATTTAAGACAGTTCTCCCATACTCTCAAATCACATTCACGGCTCCGGGGAATTGAGATGCTTTTTCTGTCAACACCGTTTTCAATGAGGTGGTTTATTACCTGACTACCTAGAAACCCTGCTCCTCCGGTAACGAGGATTCTTTTATTTGTAAAATAACTCGTCATCATTAATTATCGTAAAAAAACTCGATCAATAAGCGTTTCATTTTAATTCTTGTGATGTTAATT
Organism: Methanomicrobiales archaeon; assembly: GCA_012729535.1. Lineage (GTDB taxonomy): Archaea > Halobacteriota > Methanomicrobia > Methanomicrobiales > Methanospirillaceae > Methanospirillum. The sequence continues at coordinate 2,911 of JAAYCY010000061.1, forward strand.
ATTTATATTGGCTTGCGAAGTAAAAATATTCTCGATGTATATATTTTTATGCAAACTTCTGGACTTTAATAAATGACGGTTTTTTGAAATTATTTTTCAGGATTATATGAAAGAAGATAAAATTAGTGTAATTATCCCTTCTTACAACAATGCCCGGTTTTTAGGTGAAGCAATCAAAAGTATCATAAACCAAACCTATCCGAATTTAGAAATAATTATTGTTGAAGGGAATTCCTCCGATTCATCCTTGGAAATAGTAAACGGCTATGCAAAAAAGGATTCAAGAATAGTAGTAATAGTTCAGGATAGAAATTATGGTGTCTCTAAAGCCAGAAATGATGGCATTTTAGCATCTACTGGAAAATATGTCGCGATTCTCGATTCTGATGATGTTATGCTCCCTGGGAGAATTGATGAACTCTATCAGGAAATTATAAAAAACGATAATTATGGGCTTGTTCATTCAGATGTTTTTGTTATTAATGAAACTGGTCGGATAATCGGTAAAATAATTGGAAAAGAGCAATATTCTAAGGGTTACATTCGGGGGGAGGTCTTAAGGCGCAGGGGATGTCATATTGGATATCCAATGTTCCGGAAGAAATTTCTAGACAAGGTCGGATATTATGATGAGTCTTTAAGGGGTGGAGAAGATTACGATCTGTACTCGAGGATCACTTATGAATATCCTGTAGCATATGTAAGAAAACCCCTCATTCTTTACCGGAGACATTGTTCAAATGCTTCAAGTAAATTGAATCTCATGGTTAGTCATTACAAAAAATATCTTGATAAAACCTTTGAAAATGACGCCAAATTGGCATATTCTTCAATCAAAAATGAAGCGTATGCTCATTATTATATTGATAAAATAAACCTGGAATTTCAGGATGACAAGAGATCATTCCTAATTAATGTTATTCCCGGTCTGCTTCATTCTCTTCAGAAAGATCGCATTACTGTATTTAATATGATATTCCCTGTCTTAAGAATTCTCATCTATAGAATCAACACAATTATCAGAAAAAAAATTGCTGTATATACCAACACAATTTATACTCAAGTTGGTTGGTAAAAATTTTACAATAAATTTATTTCTATATGTTAAACTCATTAATATTAGCAATCAGATGCTGGGTATCTGGAGATGAAATAATATTACTCAATTTGGAATTAATACAATCGGCAATAATGTAAAAATATTTGATCCGGTTTATCTGGGGTTTCCTCCTCGTTATTATCTGGACCAGATTGATTTTCCCGGATGCATTGTTGGAGATAATGCTGTAATTCGTCCAGGGACAACCATCTATGCTGATGTGAAGATTGGTGACTCTTTTTCATCAGGACATAATGTTATGATTCGGGAAAAAACACTAATCGGCAAACAGGTTTCAATTGGCACGGGAACAATCATTGAAGGGTATTCAGTAATAGGGAATTTTTGTAATCTTCAAAGCCTGGTATACATCCCAACTAATACGTACCTCGGTTCTCATGTTTTTATTGGTCCGAATTCTGTACTAACAAATGATAAATATCCCCCAAATGGGGGATCAGAACTCAAAGGTCCGATACTCGAAGATTATGTTTCAATAGGTGCAAATACCACAATTCTTCCTGGAGTAACAATTGGAAATGGTTCACTTGTAGCTGCAGGTTCGGTTGTCACGAAAGATGTTCCCCCCGATACCCTTGCAATTGGTTCTCCTGCCCGGTTTAAACCCCTTCCTTCAGGAGCGAAAAGAAAATGATTCCCGTAGCACATCCTGTTTTTGGAGATCAGGAGGTAGATGCTGTATCAGCAGTTATTCGTTCCGGGATGATTGCCAGCGGTGAAGAGGTAGTATCTTTTGAAAAAGAGTTTGCTGATTATTGCGGTACTTCTGAAGCAATTGCCACTAGCAATGGTACAACGGCCCTCCATGCCGGACTTCTTGCATGTGGAATAAAGCCTGGCGATGAAGTAATAGTCCCTTCTTTTACGTTTATTGCTACTGCTACTTCGGTTAGTATGTGTGGGGCAAGACCGGTAATGGTCGATGTGTGTGAAGATTCATTTGGAATATCTCCGGATGCCATCCTTGAATCTATAACTCCCCGAACGAAAGCAATAATCGGTGTTCATCTCTTTGGTCAACCATGTAATATCTCTGCAATTCAGGACATCTGTGCTGAGAAAAACCTACAATTTATTGAAGATTGCGCCCAGGCCCATGGTGCTCTTTATAAAGGGAAAAAGGTAGGTTCATTTGGTTCTGTCGGTTGTTTTTCCTTTTACCCGACAAAAAACATGACTACAGGAGAAGGTGGAATGATAACGACTAGTGATAGTGCGCTTGCAGATCACATCCGAAGACTCATTAATCATGGCCAGTCAAAGAAATATCTCCATACCGAAATAGGATATAATTACCGGCTTACCAATATCGGAGCAGCTATCGGGAGAGTACAACTCAAAAAAATTGATGCAATGAATGAAGCCCGTAAAAAAAATGCTGTTTATATCTCCAAAAATATCAATCATCCGAAAATATCTTTGCCGCAAATACTGAACGACTGCAGCCATGTATTTCATCAATATGTTATTCGGGTTGGTAGTGGAAAACGCGACGAATTGGCATCCTGGCTTTCAAACGAGGGTGTAGGTACGGCGATTCATTATCCTATTCCGGTAAACGAGCAGCCGGTTTATGCAAACATTTCAAATCCTGCCAGTCCGATTTCTTCAAAACTGGCAAAAGAAGTTTTAAGTCTTCCTGTATATCCCGGATTATCTGTTGAAGAATTATCACATATTTGTAATTCACTGAACAGGTGGTCCTGCTGATGGATGTCGGCGTTATTGGTACCGGAATGATGGGACAGAATCATGTCCGGGTTTATTCTGAACTGAAAGAAGTTGGTTCTGTTGTGATTTATGATGTGAACCAGAGTCAGGCCGAAAAAATTGCTACCCAGAATAATGCAGAGGTTGCAGACTCTTATGAGGATCTCTTTCATCGGGTTGAAGCGGTCAGTCTCTGTGTTCCCACACCGTTTCATTATAATGTTGCCCTGCAGGTTATCAATGCGGGAATGAATGTTCTTATCGAAAAACCAATTTGTTTGTCCTCTTCAGAGAGTAAAGAGCTTGAAAAACAAATTCCTGATGATATCGTTGTTGGTGTCGGGCATATCGAAAGGTTTAATCCGATAGTCTCTGAAATCAGTCAGATAATTTCTGATCCTCTCTATATTGAGTTTAAAAGACACAATCCTACATCTTCACGGATTACCGGCAGTTCAGTGGTTGAAGATCTTATGATTCACGATATTGACATCATGCTTCATGCTCTTGGTTGCTCTGATCTCTCAGTTCAGGCGAAGGGTAATGATGATGTTGCTGCGGCGCTCTGTACTTCAGGTAATTCTGTAGTCTATCTTTCAGCCAGCAGAAAATCTTCTAAGAAGATTCGTATGGTTCATATTGAGCAGGAAGACATGACTATCCAGGGGGATTTCATGGCCCAGGAGATATATGTTCACCGTAAACCAGGTCAATACAAGGTTGAACGTGATCGGTATGTACAGGAAAATATTGTAGAAAAGGTTCAGGTTGCTAAACTTGAACCACTTCGGGCTGAATTATCTACTTTCTTAATGTCGGTTAAAACAAGTACTCCATTTCCTATAACTTCGCGACAGGCAATAGAAAATCTGGAATTTTGTGAAATGATTAAAGAGATGTTTTAAAAATGGACTGTTCATTATCTGAATACTTCAAAAAAAGAGGATCAATTAAAACAATAGGTGTTATTGGGATGGGATATGTCGGTATTCCGGCAGCTGCATTATTTGCCCGTTCATTTGATAAGGTATATGGTTTTCAACGTGATTCGTCCAGTTCCGGATATAAAATTGATCTTCTGAATTCAGGGAAGAATCCTTTGAAAGGAGAAGAACCAGGTCTTGATGATCTAATCAGGGAGACAACCGATAAAAGTAAATTTGAATGTACTGCTGATTTTTCAAAAATTTCTTTATGTGATGCAGTTACGATAGCTATTCAGACCCCTTTTTTAAATCCAGGCGATTTAATTCCTGATTTCTCTGCCTTAGAAGAAGGAATCAGGCAGGCAGGCAGGTACCTGACTAAGGGTTCATTAATAGTCCTTGAATCAACGATTACTCCGGGTACTACTGCGATATGGGCGAAAAAGATACTGGAAGAAGAATCCGGATTTATCGCAGGTGAGGATTTTGGCCTTGCTCATGCTCCTGAGAGAGTGATGGTAGGCAGGCTGCTTCGGAATATTCAGGAACATGATCGGATTGTCGGGGGAATAGATGATGCCAGCACAAAACGGGCTATGGAACTGTATGGGCCGGTTCTCACTTCCGGAAATCTCATTCCGATGACTGCAACAGCTGCTGAAGTTACAAAAACTGCTGAGAATACTTTCCGGGATTTACAAATAGCAGCAGCGAACCAGTTAGCCCTCTATTGTGAGGCAATGGGTATCAATTTTTATGATGTCCGGAGAGGTATTGACTCGCTTAAAGGAGATGGAATCACCCGTGCTATTCTTCTCCCCGGAGCAGGGGTTGGTGGCCATTGTCTGACCAAGGATACATATCACTTGGAACGGGGAGTAAAGATTGCTGATGAGCAGTCGGTAGATTTTCCCGAAGGGGTTGAATCCCTGTATGTTACGGCCCGGCACATTAATGATTTCATGCCAAGACACATGTTTCATCTCCTGAAGAAGGGGTTGAATCGTTCTGTTAAGGATATGAAAGGGGCAAAGGTTGCCCTTCTAGGATGGTCATTTCTTGCGAACACCGATGATGCCAGGAATACACCTGCTGAACCATTTTATCAGTTATGCAAGGACGCCGGAGCAGAAATCCGGGTGCATGACCCCTGGGTTACAGGGTGGCCCGGGATTGACATCCGTCAGGATTTGGAATCAGTGTTATCCGGTGTTGATGCGGTGGTAGTTTTTACTGCACATCGTATGTATTATCAGCTGGATTCAGAAAAAATCCGAAAGTTATCTGGTTCTAACTCCTGTGTTATTGTTGATGGAAGAAATGTTATTGATCCTGATATTTATATCCGGAATGGATTTGTTTATCTGGGCATAGGAAGAGGAGATAAGAATTCCCATCCCCTTTAACCGGTGTAAATAATGATCACTATTTTGTCAATTGTTGGTGCAAGGCCTCAGTTTATAAAATGTGCTCCGTTGTCAAAAAAAATCCGGGAATGGTGCACAGAAATCCTTGTCCATACTGGTCAGCACTATGATGAAAATATGTCTGACGTCTTTTTCTCCGAACTAGGTATTCCCAATCCGGATTATAATCTGCATATAGGTTCTGGTAACCATGGAGAGCAGACAGGGAAAATGCTGGAAGCAATTGAGCAGATACTTCTTGATAAAAAACCTAATCTGGTGTTGGTATATGGGGATACAAACTCCACGATTGCCGGTTCCCTGGCTGCCTCAAAACTCCACATTCCGGTGGCACATGTAGAAGCTGGTTTACGAAGTTATGATAGAAGAATGCCGGAAGAAATAAACAGGGTTTTAACAGACCATGTATCTGATCTATTATTCTGTCCTACCCAGACTGCAGTCAGGAACCTTGAGAAGGAAGGGATAACAAGAAGTGTGTACATTACCGGCGATGTGATGGTTGATGCAATCTTTAAAGCTCTTCCTGTTGCCAGAAAAATGAGTAATGTCCTTGCTGATATCCAGGTATTCGCCAATGAATATTATCTTGCAACTATTCACCGGCCGTCAAACACGGATGATAAAAAAAATCTAGTTTCTATTTTGCAGGCATTTTCTGAGTTATCATATCCGGTAGTGTTTCCTATACATCCCCGGACTAGAAAATTCCTGGAAAGTTATGGGATTAGTATATCTGAATATCCGAATATCATCTTTGTTGCACCTCTGCCATATGTGGATATGGTCCGGTTGCTGTTTGATTCCCGGTTAGTACTCACTGATTCTGGGGGTCTTCAAAAAGAAGCATATATCCTGAAAAAACCGTGTATCACACTCCGGGATACAACTGAGTGGGTTGAAACGGTAGAAGATGATTGGAATATTCTTGTAGGGGCAGATAAGGCAAAGATAATGAATGGGGTATCAATTCTTGATGGATACATGGGTGTTCATCGTCAGTGTTATGGTGATGGGAATGCTTCAGAGAGAATAGTTGGAATTATCAAGGATCATTTATCAGCATGAGTTGTTCCAAAAAAATTAATGTAATAGTTTTAGATGTTCATCATCCTGAAGATGGAAGAATTAACAGACATATCAAGTATATAACAAATCTTGGTTATATTGTTTTTCACATCAATATAAACCGATACTTTTCGTTCCTGGAATCCGGGAATTTTTCTAGATATGGTGAAAATGGATATCGTATTACTATTGGTAATACTTCTGAAACGAGTAAAAATCGGATTTTTCTTCAATTTCTTTTTGTAAGTCCTTTATTGTCACTAAAGATTATTACTATTCTAAAAAAAATTCACTATAATCCTTCAATTCCAACTATTATTCATATTCATGATTATGAATTACTAATAACGGCTCAATATCTTCGTTTTTTTCTTCATGGTTTCATAAAAATTGTCTATGACCGTCATGAATATCTTGAGATTTTAAAAGGAAAAAATATTTTATTTGATTATATACCTCTTTTTTACGAAAAATTCTCTAAAAAGAGAATTGATGGCCTGGTTGATATTTCAGAATCTCACCTTGAGAAGATCAAGTCACAATTCACTTTTTCAAAGAAAATAGTTATTCCAAATTATCCAGATCCGTCATTCATAAAATTTATTGGAATGAATAATAAAATAAAAAAAATTGATGAAAATAAAATTTCGATTGTGTATTTTGGTTCATTGGACATTTCATTGGATCGGGATATTTATCTCACACTAGAGGTAATGGAGTCTGTCATTCAAAAAAATTGTGATGGTAAAGCATATGTTGGAGGACTTACAAGCGACTATTTAATACTTGCAAGATTAAATCAATTAATGCTTAAATATCCAAATCAATTTTTTTATTTAGGATATGTTTTGAATCAGGATGTGTTAAGTTATACATCAAATGCAACTCTTGGCTTGTTTTTATTAAAATCTAGTAATTCTGTAAGTGGTTCTTCTAATAAAATATATGAGTATTTAATGTATGGAGTTATTCCGATCATTAAAGGAAATATAGAAAATTTGGATCAAATTAGAGATTGCTCACTCATTTTTTCTGGAAATGAAAAAAATGATATGATAATCTCAAAAGTAGATGATTTAGTTGCTGATAAACATATGATGAAATTAATGAGTTATAAATCGTGGGAAAATGGAAAAATTTTTTCTTTTGATCATGTAAAAGAAAGATATTCGAATTTATACAACGATATTTTAAACATTAAAATTTGATTTTTTTAGGTTTTGTAGATATTTGATTATTTAATTTTTATTTAAATATAATGATAGAAATGAGAAATGTCTAGAAAAAAAATATTGATTATTCCCTCTTGGTATCCCACTGAAGATGAACCTACTTTTGGGATTTTTTTTAGGGAACAGGCTTTTGAACTAAATAAAAAGTTTGATATTGCTGTTCTATACATTGAAGAGCCAATAAAATTCAATGAATTATCTAAAATATTCAAAAAGAAAATTCATATTTTGAATGACAATACAATTTTAACTGTTAATTATAAATATGTGAATTGGTTTCCTCATTGTGAGTGTCTAAAAATATTTTTGTATCGATTAGCAGCAATCCGGGGATATTTAATTATAAAAAAAGAGTTTGGTAAACCTGATATTTTACACGCTCACTCTACTCTAATGGGAGGATATGGTGCAATAATTCTGAAAAAATGCTACAATATTCCAGTAATTGTTTCAGAACATGCTAGTTTTTTCGATACTTTTTTTTCTGGCTCTAGAAAAATAATTGCATGTGAAGTTTTCAATAATGCGGATAAATACACTGCAGTTAGTAAATATTTATGTGAATTAGTTAAAAAGAAAGGGAGGAGTCAATGTGATGTAATTCCTAATTTTATTAATAAGATGAAATTTTATTCTTTAACAAATTCTCAAATGGGTACTAATCAATTCAAACTTTTAAATGTATCTAGTTTAATTGACCTTAAAGGAATAGATATCTTAATTAAGGCATTAGATATTGTAATCAATAAAAATAAAATAAAAAATGTCAATTTGGATATTGTCGGAAAAGGGCCGGGAGAAAAAAAATATCAGGATCTAGTCAAAGAATTCTCATTAGAAAATTACTGTACATTTCATGGTGAAAAATCACCCGAAGAACTGTCTCATTTTTATCATCAAACAAATGTTGTCGTTATCTCAAGTAGATCTGAAACCTTTGCTATTATAGGTATTGAAGCGATGTCAGTAGGAAAACCAATAATATCAACCTGCTGTGGAGGACCTGAAGATTATGTTACTCCTGATGTAGGATACTTGGTTGAAAATGAAAATCCAGAAAAACTCGCAATGGGAATCATTTACGTCATGAATAATTATGAAAAGTACTCTCCACAAAAAATCAGAGAAATTTTCCTAAATAATTATTCTTCAGATGTTGTTACAGAAAAATGGATGGAGGTTTATTCTAAAATATGTGATGATAGACGATAGGTTATTATTAATAAACCATATCTAAAAATCTCCAATTTTATCTGATTGCTCATCGGATTACTACTTCAGCATTAATATTTAAAAACTTCAGACTATTTTTTACAATATCTAATGCATCCCTTGATTTTACTTCAACCTTTGAAAAACCTGAAGCACATTCTTCAAAAATTTTTAGATAAAAATGATCCATTTTTCCAGTCATTAGATCCTTATAGAACTTTTTTGCATCGCTTCCAAAATACCAATTTTTACATTCGTTAATTAGTTCATCAGTTATTAATATATCTCTATTAGAAGGTTTATGCTGGTAAAATTGGAGTAGAGAAGAAGTATACAAATTTATAGAAATATTTCCGTTATAATAGTTATTGTAGATTTCTTCTATCATAGGAAATATATTACCTGAATATGGTTGTATGGATGAAAAGAATATTGGAATATTTAAATACCTATTGATTGTCCATGAAATTTTATCATTAATAAATTTTGGAGCGGGATCAAAATATTTACTTAGCAAAAGAATAGATCTCACACATCCGTTTGTTACTTCAAATTTACCCGATTCAGAAAAGATATAATTTTCATCATATTTTCTATATGAGTACCAAGGATTCACTTTTTTTAGTTTTAATATATTTAAATTCTTATTTTCAACAATCCAATAGGGAATATTCCAGGTTAAGTAATTTTTAAAGACATTTTGAAAAAAAACATTTTTTTTAACAAAAAAAATGTCTGGAATTGGATTTGATCCTAATGACAAAAAAAGCATTATTAAAGCAGATTTATTAAAAAAATTTAGGGAAGATAAAATCCCCTTATCAAATCCATCTTTGTCAATAATACGGAAATCAGAATATAATCCATCGTAATTATTCTGGTAAAAGCAATCAACAAGGTATTGTAATGATGTTTTATCTGCAAAAAGATCATCTGAATGCAGAATAGTAACATAGTCTCCTGTGATGAATTGAGAACCAGTTTTTATTGCATTTAATTGACCCTCATTTTCCCGTTTTTCGATATAAATTATTCTTTTATCAGAAATATATTTATTAATAGTTTCTGTAGAATTGTCTGTTGACCCATCATTAATGATAATTAATTGCCAATGCCTGTATAATTGTGATAAAACTGACTCAATAGCATGGGATATATAATTATTATCATTATATGTTGGCATTAAAATTGAAATGGATGGATTAGTCATCATTTTCAAATAAATTTAGAATATATTTCACAAATTTTCTTTGTGTGAGCCAGATATGAATGATTTTCTTCGACAAATTTCCTTGCGTTTTTACCAACGATTTCTCTTTTATCTTGATTATCCATTAATTCATAAATAACAAGTGCAATATTGTCTGGATCTTTTTCATTAACAAAAAAACCATTGTTATTGTTAATAATTACTTCTTTCATACCCCCAATTTTTGAGCATATAACTACTTTTCCTGAAGACATTCCCTCCAGCATGGATAACGAGGTTGCTTCCTGAATATCATTTGAAGTAATTGAAGGTATTAAGACAATATCAGACATTTGAAAATATTGAATTATTTCATTATGTTTAATAGGACCCGTAAAAGTGATTCTTGGATCAGTGGCGGATATTTTCACAAGATTCTCTTTTAAAATGCCATCTCCTATAATTACTAATTTAATAAAAGGATGGTCGATCTTTTTAATTGCATTAATTGCATATTCGACTCCATTTTTTGGTACTAATCGTCTTGGAACAATGATTATCAAATCGTTATTATCATAACCTAAAATAGAACGTAGTCTATTTCTCTCTATATTGGAAACAGGATGAAATTTGTCAGTATCTGTTGCATTTGGAAGAACACTAATGCAATCAGGATTAATTTTAAATTCATCAATAATATATGATTTTATCCTGTGATCAACAGTTATTACATGATTTGCAGAAATAGTGTTTTTCTTCTCTAATTTATAACAATAATTAAAAAATATATTCTTTTCAATTATATTGGTAATTTTCGCATAGTCAATAAATTCCCTCGCGAAATATCCATGTAATGTTAAAATTTTAGGAGTATTTCCATTTTTTATGATAGAGTTAAATGCTTCCAATGCTCCAACATCATGAAAGTGAGCAATTGAATACTCATTTATTGTTATTTTTGAGAGATTTTCCTTTAAAGATTTAATTACTGCACTGAAATGGCGCATTTCTGGTGAAATAATCGGCAGAATCTCCCCCTGAATTATACCATTTATTAATAGACTTTTCCGGGATTGAACATTTTTTGTTACATCAACAGGATATATACAGGTATGTTCACAATTTTCAGTTGTTAATCCTCTGTCAAGAAGATCCAAATGAACATGTTTTCCTCCCATATTAGTTAAATTTGGATTATCTGAGGATATTATTAATGCCTTCATTGTTCTTTGCTCACATTTCTAAAATTAATAAAGATTATTGGTTATTTTGATTTGATTAATTATCTAGGAGAATTTGTACTATCTGATGAGATGTACAACCATCGCCAAATGGATGGCTCCAATTTATATTTTTCTCCAGCATACTTCGTATAGCTTTTGATATTTCGCTCTTTTCAGTACCTGACAATATATTTGATCCAATATCAATTGTTTCAGGTCTTTCTGTATTGTCACGGATAGTCACACAGGGTGTTCCAAGTATACATGTCTCTTCCTGTACTCCTCCTGAATCAGTAATTACTAATCGGGCATTATCTTCTAGTGTAATGAAATCAAAATAACCTATTGGTTTCGTAAATGAAATATTATCATATTTCAATCCCATTGTTTGTAACATATTGCTTGTCCGTGGATGAATTGGAAAAAGAATAGTAAGATTATATTCTTTTTGAATATTACTTATGCACTTTACGATCCTTTTCAAACGAATATTATCATCTACGTTTTCTGCTCTATGTATTGTTACGAGAATATAATCATTTTTTTCCACATTGAATTTGTCTAAACAGGATTCTCTGTTACTTGAACTTGTTTTAATATAGTTTATTGAATCAACAATTGTATTACCTGTGATGAAAATCTTATCTTGAGATATTCCTTCTTTAAGTAAATTATGCATTGAAGTTACTGTTGGGGCAAAAAGAAAAGTTGAAATATGGTCCGTAAGAACTCGGTTAATTTCTTCAGCCATTGTTCTGTCATAACTTCTCAATCCTGCTTCAACATGACCAATATTTATTCCAATCTTAGATGCCGCTAATGCTCCTGCTAATACTGTGTTTGTGTCTCCTTGAACCAAAATGATATCCGGGTTTTCACTCATTAGAATTTTTTCAATTCCAGTTAGTATAAGTGCTGTTTGTTGGGCATGTGTTCCGGATCCTACTTCTAAATTATATTTTGGTTTTTTTAAAAAGAGATCTTGAAAAAAAACTTCATCCATTTCATAACTATAATGTTGACCTGAATGTATGACAAAGTAATTAATTTGCCTTTTTTCTAGTTCTCTAATTATTGGAGCCATTTTAATGATTTCAGGTCTAGTACCAAGCAATACACAAATTTTCATAATAAAATCTCTAATTATATATAAAGTTTCGAGTATCCGTAATTTTTGTCATAATAATTCAAAAGATATAAGTAATTTAATATTAAATGATTAAATGTTTTTATTTTCCTGAATGATCAAATAATCACTTCATTTTAAAAATTTTTTTAGGACCATTCTAAAAATATAGATGTCTTTATCCTTTAAATATAATGCATCATTTGGAATATCTGGATTATAATCTCCTACAAATTTCAGCCCTATTTTTGATATTAAGTATTGTAGATAATTTAAATTAATATCTGGATAATCGAAAGTTAAAATTATCTGACCGTCATCTTTTAATGTTCTTTTAAACTCAAGAAGAGTATTTTTGATAATTGATGGTAAAATATAACGAATCCCGGGAATTGATGATAGTTTAGGTTTTTTGTTATAAAAATCTTGAAGGTGCTCTAGCACAGAGATACAAAATATCTTATCAAATGTTTTATCACTAAATGGAAGTTCATCGATATCCCCCGAATAATACTTTATCAATTCATAATCACTTATTTTTAAAATCTCTATCGCTTCATCTCCAAAATCTTCAATTATTGCATTATACAACCGTTCTCGATTAAGAATTGAGATATCATGATCAATTGCATATACTTCTCTACATTTCTCCGCCATATAAAATTTAAAAGGGTGACTTACTCCACATGCTGCATCTAATATGGTATCATCCTGCTTCCCAAATTGCGAAGCCCAAAAATATTCATATGGTCTTGATGGCCAGCAATCAGGAAGAGAAAAGAAAAAATCTGATGTATAATTATCTGTTTTTACAAAAAATCTTGAGGTATTTTCTTCTGAATTGATCATTTTTTAATTCTCTTTACTTTTATTACCGATATTTAATGAATATATATTCTCCGAAAATAATAAGAACCGTTTAAAAACCACTCTACTTTATTGCTTTCGGTGCAAAATTTTTGATTTGAGTTGTTCATATTAATTCAACTTTTTTTACCTATGGAAATATTTGGTCGTGATCTAACATTGAACACTCGTTACCGTCGAGGGTTCGTTTCCACATTGTCATTTGGGCTTCGCACGAAGTTGTTACCAACAACACACGCCGGATTAGGTACATCTTGGTTGGAAGGGGTGGCTTATTAGGAAATCCAGAATATTACTTCATGTCGTACTCATGCAAAAGTCTCATAAGAAATTATATTTAAGTAAATTCTGATCTTTTTTAGTTATTGCTCCCTGATAGTTGAATATTTCTATACATATGTTTATATTTCCCCTCCATTTTCAACAATTCAAAATGACTCCCCTCTTCTATGACTCTGCCCTTTTCTATTACAATTATTTTATCAGCATCTTGTATAGTTGTAAGCCGGTGTGCTATGACTAAAGTCGTACATTCTTTTGCAACCCGGTCAATTGCCTCCTGTACAGCAGCTTCTGAAATATTATCCAATGCACTGGTGGCTTCGTCCAGAATTAGAAGTTCTGGTCTCCGTATCATTGCCCGAGCAATTACAATCCGTTGTTTTTCTCCACCGGAAAGAGTAATACCTTGGTCTCCCACAATTGTATCATATCCATGAGGAAATTCCATGATGAATTCATGTGCATGAGCAAGTTTTGCCGCTTCTATCATTTCGGTATCTGAATAGTCTTTTCCAAAAATAATATTGTCCCTGATACTTGCATTAAAAATGAATGGATCCTGACTGACATACCCGATGATATCACGATAGGAATTCACATCGTATTCTTTTAAATCTCTCTCGTTCACAATGATCTTCCCCCCGGTTGGATCATAGAGCCGAAGAACAAGATTTACAATAGTTGATTTTCCGGATCCTGATGGACCCACCAGGGCTGTCATAGTTCCTTTTTGGATACATATTGATACATCATTAAGAATTTTTACATGCCCATATGAAAAACTAATATTCTCTAATAAAATGTCAGATAGAATTTCATTGCATTTGATCTTACCATTTTTAACATTTTGGTAATTTTTATTCTGAAGAGCAGAGTAAACTGCTTGTATATGAGGGTAATAATTTTTCAATTGTAATTGATATGTACCCATATTGGTGAATTTAGGTAGTATTTTCATCATTCCTGCAGCAAATGTTCCAAGAACTGGAATAACTCCAATAAAATTGTCTGCATAATAAATATACAGAAGTAATACGATCACTCCTATTGCGATATAAAATAAGGAATTTATCGCAATAATCGGTATTCGCTGTATGAACATAAATTCAGCAAATTTATCCCAATAAATTTTTAGAGCAAATACATATTGAGTGTTCCAGTGGTCTGATGCATGTAATGCTTTTATCGGTTTTATTCCTGAAATATATTCATTAATTACTTTATTTTCTGATTGTCCTGATGCAATCTGAAGATGACCCAGTCTTTCAGAAATATTTTTGCCAATGGTGTTGAGTATCAGGTAAAAAACTCCCCCTCCAATAATTACCAGGATTAACCCACTGGGAGAGATGATGAAGAGCATTACAATGATACAAATAGAAGTTGCTAACTCAGTACACAACGAAAGAAGCCGGTCATATGATTGTTGAATATTATTTGGGCTCTGATTGAAAAGATTTATTAAATCTCCTTGTTTTGTATCCACAAAATACTTAAAATCATTTGAGTTGATCCTTGAAAAAATTGCTATTTTTGTACTGATAACAATATCACGTTGGAATGCAAAGGCAATCTTCCAGTAAATGAGTTGGAGGCATAGGGATGCTCCCGTTAGTATTATAAATAATAAACCAAGGTGAACAAAAGTCGAACCTATGGGAATCAGGGAACTTATATACTCAATAACCCCGTAAAGGGGAATTGAATCGGCTGTTATCTGAAATCCTACAGAAAGCATCGGATATAATAATGCGATACTTCCTGCATCTATCAGTCCGATAATTAACGCAACAAAAAAGAGGATGATGAGATAATGTTCATGACCTCTCACAAAAAACCGGAGTTGATGGAGATATTCTTTGAATGTAACCATTGCTTAGACTAAATAATCATTCTAAAGCAAAGTAAGTTGTGGATAGGAAATTTCCCGGAGTATTTTATGGTAATTATTTCCCTTCATAATACGCAAATTAATTAATATAAATTAACTTTAGGTTTCTATGATTTCCAGGTACCCCTTGGATAGAGAAATACTCCCAAATATTAAGTATTTCCAATATCCTGGCTGATTTGCGTTATGTCAATCATATCAGATCCTCCTCTTAAAAAATTCGCTCATATCTCTAATATTTCTGCTTAAATCTCTCGATAACCTTACTTCTCAAAGCACGCTATTGTCGGGATCATAGTTCCATACAATATCATAGCTGGATAAAGATAGGGGTATAGAACCCCCATAGGAAAATGAGCATTGACCTTTATTTTTAATCACAAATTCCCCTTTATATTAGGAATACTCTCTGTATTTCTTTTTATTCTGCAAATATCTTGAAATGACCTCTATTTTCAGGATCCGGAGAGGTTTTCATAACACTTCAGATCCTTTTTCTCATAATTTCCGGTAGAAACTCACTCCGAAATGCAAGTGCCCATTTAACCGGAATATCCCTCCCATTTGCTTATGTTACGCCTACATGCGTGAATCCTGACAGGTTATCTCTTCTTTGAGAAGCCAGAACCAGAGCGGCACGAATGTTATCTTTTTACCTGATATCGTCTCCTCATCAAATCTATCTTCGGTTACAATTGTGCCCTCTCCGACTCTAAAATGTTCCATCGCAGAAATAAGTCCATTCCTCTCTCTTTGTAGCGTTTCCGGATCAGAGACATCTGTTGAGACCTGAATGAGTCTTATGGGGATTTTCCAGCCCTTCACTACGAAATCAATTTCCCTCCCTGTTTCATCCTGCCAGTAATATATCTCCAAACCCTGCCGGAGAAGTTCTATAAAAACAATATTTTCATAAATTCTCCCTAAATCCCGGGTGAACCTGAAAGACACTGCCTGCATCATCCCATGGTCCACACAGTAGATTTTTTTGGGTTTATACATCTGTTTTTTCAGAGACACATCGTAATGATGTATTGAAAAAAGCAGAAAAGCATCTTCCAAAAATGAGAGATATCGAATTACTGCATCAGTACTAATATTCTGGTAACCGGAGAAGAGTTTCCTGAGTGAATTATAAGTATGAGGTTTGGCAATATTGGATACACAAAAAAGGGCAAGGTCTTTTAATATGCCTGGATTTCGTACTTCATGTCTTGTTACAATATCACGGTAAATAATATCGTCAAAATATGATTGAAGAATGACAATTGGATCCACAGGAGAGTATAAACTGATTTCTGGAAACCCTCCTCGATTCATGTATTCGTTAAATAACTTTTTTGCGTCTGTTTTTTTATCCGAAAATAAAATTGTGTCAATATTCAGTTCAAACTTTTTAAAATTCAGGAATTCATAAAAACTGAATGGAAAAAGCCTCGTGGTAAGATGTCTTCCGGTCAGACGTGTTGATATCTCCTCAGAAAGGAGGGATGCATTCGAACCACTGATGACGAATTTTATATTTTTTCTTTTATCATATACCCCTTTAATCCATTTTTCCCACATTGGAAAATTCTGGATTTCGTCTAGAAAAAAAAAGAGTTTACTCTCATTGTCTGATACAAACAATTCCCTGAATATATCTGTTAAGAGAGCAAGTTCATCTCCCACAATTGGCTGGAGTCGGTCATCATCAAGGTTAAGGTATAAGATACATGGTTTTGGTACCCCCTGATTGATTAATCCAGCAATCATCTGATACATCAGATATGTTTTTCCGCATCTCCGAACCCCGATAATGTCATTGATATGAGGAAGATCTACCTGTACCTGGTATTGTCTGTGATGTATTAACGGCAAAGAACTCTCCTGCCACTCAATGATAGCAGTTTTTAATTTTACCCGGGTATCCATAGAAAGAAATAAGGGTTTTTACTATGATTAAGTTATCGTATATGAACGATAAATATTCATATAATCATCGTTTATGTGCGATAATATGTCTCTATATAAATACTTTAAACCAATCAGACCGGATTTTCCTGGCAGACAGTAAATATGGTATATCTGCGATAATTTGTGATGTGCTTATCACATATATGCGATTTCTATCTTTTAAAATCATTATCGCAAAATTCCGCTATCCATTAAACAATAATCCGGAAAAAGGGATACTCATAAGAATAACCGGAAACAATGATTAGTATATCGCAATGACTCTCCTGAAAATTCCGTATGGTATCAGTAATTACCGGACGATAGCCCTTGAAGGATATGCATATGTCGATAAAACCCGGTACATCCGGATCCTTGAAGACTATCCCAGCCCTTATCTTTTCTTTCTACGTCCCAGGAGGTTTGGAAAAACCCTTTTCATATCGATGATCAGTTCCTATTATGACATCGCAGAGAAAGAAAATTTTCATAAGTTTTTTTCAGACACTGAAATCGGGATGGAACCAACTAAAAAAAGGAACAGTTACTATATTATCAGTTTTAATTTTTCAGGAATTTCATCCGAATCTGTATCCCAATTAGAATCAAGTTTTATTCGTAAAACAAGAAATTCTTTGATCTCATTTATCGATCGGTATCATCTGGAAATTACATTGAGTGATAATGGTTCAGCCGCAGACCAGTTATCTGAATTTTTTACTATGCTCGGAGCAAAAATACATGAACCGGTTTATGTTACCATTGATGAATATGACCACTTTGCTAATGAATTATTAAGTTTCAATATCTCTGTTTTTCAAAGTACCATCTGCAGAAATGGGTTTATTCGAAAATGGTATGAAATCTTAAAGGAAGCAACACAAACGTTGGTACATCGCATCTTTGCAACCGGAGTATCTCCAGTAACTCTTGATAGTCTCACCTCAGGCTTTAATATCGGGAGAAATATTACCCGTTTTCATCAGTTCCATGAAATGATGGGTTTTACAAGAGAGGAAGTATCAATTCTCATTTCAAGAACTCTTCCCAAAGGTACTATAAATCCTGAAATATCAAAAAGCCTTCAGGAATTTTATAATGGGTATCTTTTCAGTGAACAAGCTGAAAATCGTCTTTTTAACAGTGATATGATACTCTATTATCTGCATTCATATCTTGACATTGGGAAACCTCCTGATAATTTAATGGATGTTAATATTGCAAGCGATTACAGCAAAATTGGAAATCTTCTCCAATTGAAAACTCCTGATAAGAATATTGAAGCAATAAAGGAAATCGTCAATACTGGTGTGACATCTGTTCAAATGACTGAGCAGTTTTCGATGGAAAAGTCCTTTTCATCAGACGATTTTAAATCCCTTCTCTTTTATCTGGGCCTGCTTTCCATTCGTGAGAGCCTTCCCGGAGCAGTCTCCCTGCAGATCCCAAATTATGTCATTCGTGGGTTATACTATGACTTCTTCCTAGATCTTATCGCAAAAGAGGCACCGTTTCAGGTAGAACCGGACAGGATCCGGGATGCGATATACCAGATTGCATATGCAGGGTCATGTGACAAATTGGTCTCTCTCATCGAAGAACTTCTCCATGCTTTTTCAAACCGTGACTTTATCGGATTTGATGAAAAGTACATCAAGATTGCAATCTTTGCTTATGCAAACATGAGCGGTCTGTACCTGGTAAAAACAGAATATGAAGTTCCGGATGGTTATATTGATTTTGCCCTCCTGAAAAGAGACCCCTGGCACCCGGATTATTACGCTCTCTTCGAACTAAAGTACCTGAAAAAGAGCATAAGTTCCGATAAGGAGATAGAACAGGCAGCCAGTCAGGGAATCGAACAACTAAAACGGTATACATCATCTCCGGAATTATCCTCAATCCCAAATCTGAAGAAATGGGTTTTGGTTTTTTCCGGTGACCGGTGTGTGAGAAAAGAAGAGATTTAAATTTTCCAGTTTGTGAAAAATACCTACAGGATGGAATTACCTTTGTTCTTCCTCCAACATCTTCAAAAGTCCATCTCTTAACTCCACCTTCGGTTCCCATCCAAGTTTTTCTTTAGCCCTGGTAATATCCGGAACCCTCCGTGTCGGATCATCTGGCGGCATCGGTTGATAGGTTAATTCAGAAGAAGATCCGGTGAGATCAATAATCATCCGGGCAAGTTCGAGAATCGTCCACTCCACCGGATTACCAATATTTATGACTTCTCCTGAAATCCCCGGAAGAGCTGCCAACTGGAGAAGGCCGGTTATCTGGTCAGTCACATAGCAGAATGACCTGGTCTGCTTACCATCCCCAAAAATTGTTATCGGTTTATTATTTGCAGCCTGATCCATGAACCTGGGGATGACTCTTCCATAATGACCGTCTGATCTCATCCCCGGCCCGTAGGTATTAAAGATCCTGGCAATTCTGACATCAAGCCCATGCTGCCGGAAATAAGCCATACAAAATGCCTCCCCTGCCCGCTTTGCTTCATCATAACATCCCCGGATGCCAAGGGTATTCACATTCCCCCGGTAGGTTTCCGGAGTAGGGAATACCGCTGCTTCTCCATAGGTCTCACTGGTTGACGTGAATAAGAATGCGGATTCGTATTTTTTTGCAATTCCAAGGGCATTCATCGTTCCAAGAGTATTGGATTTTAATATCTGGATTGGGTAATGCTCAAATTCAAGTGGGCTTGCCCGTGATGCAAGATGACAGATGAGGTCTACTTTTCTCCCCGGATCATAGGATTTCGAGATATCATGGACAATCCTGGTAAACTTCGGATGAGTTTTCAGATGATCAGTATTTTCTGCTTTTCCTGATGCATAATTATCCAGGCAGATTACTTCAGCCCCTTTATGGAGAAGCGTCTCGCACATCCACGAGCCCAGGAATCCGGACCCACCGGTAACCAATACCGTCTTACTTTCAAAAGAGATATCTGATATCCCATCTAAAATTTGTTTTATATCTGATTGTGAAGAATGGAACATATTTTTCTTCTTCATTATTGTCTTCCATGTATGAAAAAACTCATCCGGATGGTAATATACAAAAATAAACTGTCAAGAATTATCTTCCTTCATAGTGATACCTTCAGAGTAGTTCGTTTGTGGAGGTTGCAATGATTAATAACATTAGCCCGTTCGCCTATACATTTTAAAAAGGATTGTTACATGACAATTTCACTCATTGTGCCGGCATATAATGAAGAAGAGGCTATTGGTCCGGTCATCAAAGAATATTCTCCCTATGTGGATGAAATAATTGTTGTTGACGATGGTTCAAATGACTCAACGTATAACATTGCATGTTCATATGCAAGCGAAAAAATCCATGTGTTTCAGCATAAAGCAAACCAGGGAAAAGTTGGTGCATTACTGACTGGAGTGAATCAGTCAACCGGAGATATCATCGTCTTTACTGATGCTGATTGTACCTATCCGGCAAGGTATATCCCGGAATTTCTCAAAGAACTTGAGCGAGGTTCTGATCTTGTGCTTGGTGTGAGAAATATCGAAGCACATAATATTCCGTTTTTTAACCGTATTGGCAATGCAATCTTCTCAACGATGGCAACGTATATTAGTGGTAAATATATTTCAGATGCCCAGACCGGGTACCGGGCATTTAAAAGAGATATGTTTAAAGAACTTCATGTTCATGCAAAAAGTCTTGAGTTTGAGACTAAAATGACGGTCAGAGCTGCAAAACTTGGATACCTCATTGCAGAAGTCCCTATTGAATACCGGGAACGTGTCGGAACATCAAAACTTCATCCTCTCCGTGATGGATATCGTATGTTTCGTGCTCTTATTTCAATAGCATGGCATGAAACTTCACCACTTGCAAAAATGATTTCTGTTCCGGGAGTAATCCTTCTATTTGCTGGTCTTGTTTTCGGGCTCTTTAGTCTTCAGGAACGAATATTTCATTACCATCTTGTCCACGAATATTATCCACTGATTTCAGTATTTCTTATGCTTTTTGGTATCCAACTTACATCAATTGGTCTTATTATTGATTACCTGTCGAAAAAAATGGACCGTCTGGAAGAACGAATTCGTCAGTTGTCTTTTAAAAAGGATTAATCGAAAGAATGAACACGATAATTATTATCCTCATAGGTATTTTATTTGCCTCATCCGGGCAGATCCTCTGGAAAATCGGGATGACAGACATCGGTCCGGTAACATCTTTTTCTGTTGGGACTTTCATTCCTATGGTGCTCAGTCCCTGGGTAATTGGAGGGACACTGTGTTATGGATTATCTACTATATTTTGGTTAATAGCCTTGTCACGTGCAGATCTTTCATATGTTTATCCATTTATCGCCCTTACTTTTGTTATTATTTTCATCGCATCCTTCATTCTTTTCCATGAGAATATCAGTTTTCTCAGGCTTTCAGGAGCCATCATTATTGTTTGTGGTATTATTGTTTTGGTAAAAGGATGAAAAAAAGGGAAAACCTTTTTTTTTATACAACAGATAAATTGGTAAATTTAAAACTCATACATTTATCTGAAATGTTCTCCATATCAGGGATATCGCATAATTTTGTACAGGTGCTGGAGAATATTATTTCATTAAATCCTTCATTCAGGTGGATTTGTCCCCCACCTTCAGTAAACCCACCTGAAGGTGCAGTTATTGTTCCAATTTCCACAGCATTCACAGATATTGTAAGATTTTTCTCTCCATAGAATGGTTCTGCCTGGAAATTTATCCGATAATCCCCCTCTGATTTCGCATACGCTTTTATTTTACCCGAATTTTTCAGGAAAAATTCAGGAAGAATATTTGATCCATACCAGCCACTTTGAAAGAGTAATATTACCTCGTCAGGTAAAATTTCAGGTTCTGGCAGGATTTCATATATGTATGTATCAGCAAATGAATGGGTAAAACGCACTGCCTGGTAATTTGTTTCTATTTCATGATTAATTGATGAAATTAAAAAGGTGGTAAATTCATCAGACTTGTCCAGGGGTACATTTTGTAACTCTCCCATCCTGTCGGCATGAATCAACACATACCTAACACCAATTTTTTGTAGCAGGGAAATAGTATTGTTAGATGGGAAGAAAGCTCCTGTATCACGCATTATTTTTGATGCTTCCTCAACATCACGCCCACTGTATCCATTAACCATGTCTTTCCAATGGTACACGGAATAATACGTATATTCGGAGTTATCTTCAACCCAGCGTGTAGGAAGTTCAATTATGGCAAAATCACTGGTCTGATTGGCAAGCCAACGGTATTCCTGTGGTACCTGGTCACCTGTGGCAAGTGATGCCGGCATATGAACTGGTCCATGCCATGAGACAAAAATTGCGAGGATAATGAGAACAATTGCAACCGGAGTTTTATATGATACACTTTTTACCCGGTTGATGATTACCGCAGCTCCAAAACCCGTCAACACAGATCCGGCAAAACTTATTATAAAACTGAACCTGGAGAGATCACGAATTATGGCGATAAAGGGCACAACGGAATAGACATAATAATATGGCAAAAAAATACCTGTTGGAGTCCCTGAAATCTTAAGTATTGGACCCAACGTGAGTATATAACTGATGATTCCAATTATAAAAAAAATAATTGGGATTTTTTGTTGCCTGATTCTATCGAAAATGGTAACCCTGTTTTGATTTTTTGATTTTTCACTGGATATTGGAAGAATTATGCCAATAATTGCTAATATAAGGAAAAAAATGCCGAATTTATCGATGACTGTTTGAATATCAAAAGACCATGATGAATCAAATGGAGTGTCTATGTCTCTTTCTGCATCATAGTGCTTACTGGCCTCAAAATATGGAATAGCAAAGGGCAATAGAATGAAACTAATCAGAGCTAATGAAATTAATATCCTGCATAGTGCCTTTTGTGTGACCAGTCTTTTCCGAACATCTGTATCGAAGATTATGTACCCAGCTATGAAAATGCCCCCAATTATTACGGAGAATATCCCGACATACCACCCGGATAATGCCTCCATGATAAAAAACAGGGATGATGCCAGTATGTCACGAAGGGATAGGGAATAAAAAAACCGGTCGAGAAAAAGGAGCATAAAAGGAACCCATTGCATCGCAAGAAGATGCAGTTGTATTCCTGTTCGGTATTCAAAAAAAGCGAAAAAGATTCCTGCAATAAATGCTGCATAACGATTTTTAGTATACCTATATGAAAGCAGGTACATACCAAATCCACAGAGGACAAATGTCAGGAGTCTTAAAAAATTATGAGTAAATACCGGATCATGGGTGAGAGCATACACTGGTATTGAAAATAGGGTCCATCCTGCCAGATGTTCCGATAAGGCGAGTGAATATTCATTTGCTGGATAGAAAATATTTGCATTGAACAGGTTTGCCGGATCTTCGATAATATATTTTGTAGTCCAAATCAAAGACCAACAGGTAAATGCCTCATCTCCATCCCCAATTGTATCACTCACATGGAAGGCCATCGGGTACGTCAGAATAACCGTGAGAATGGAAAAGAGAGCAATTACTATAGCATATTCCCGTAATATTGAAACCCGATCCTCCAATTATATCACATTATTTGGTGGATGCCAATCACCATTAATCATGATGATCTGATTCTCCAGATTGCGTATTTTCTCTAAAAATTAAACCTGGGTTCTATTATCTTTGATTCTCTTGCTGCCTGGATCTATGTTCCACAGACATCTTTTCTAAGAATATTCAGTAGATCCTCTCTGAATTCGTCCCGTTGCAGTGCGAGTTCAAAAAATGCTGTCATCCACCCCAGTTTATCGCCAATATCATATCTCCGGCAGTTAGTAACAAGACCCACTGAACCGGACAAATTTCTGATAGCATCGGTAAGTTGAATCTCTCCTCCTTTTCCCGGGATAGTCTCTTTTAACCTGGCAAAAATTTCCGGAGTAAAGAGATAACATCCGATTGCGCCAAGGTTTGATGGAGCTTCACTTATGGCAGGTTTTTCGATGATATCTGTTATCTCGTACAGTCCGTCATCTATTATTTTTCCGTCAATTATTCCGTAATCCGGAATTTTATACTCCGGAACAGGCTCAACAGCAATAATTGATGTATTACATCTGTTGTATGCCCGGATCATCTGCGAGGTGCAGGTAGCTTCACCTTCCGGGGCAATGGTAATGGTATCTCCAAGTAGGACTACAAATGGTTCATCATTACAATGTTTTTCGGTAAGGAGAATTGCATCTCCAAGACCCTTTGGTTCACGCTGCCTGATATAATGGATATTCGGGATCTCGCTGATATCAATAAAAGAGTCCGGGTGATGAGAACCTGTTCCGTTAGAAAATTTATCCTCAAGTTCAATGGAACGGTCAAAATGATCCTCTATTGCCCGCTTGTTTCTCCCGGTAATAATGATGATATCGTCAATTCCGGATGCCACCGCTTCTTCTACCACGTACTGGATAACCGGTTTATCCACAACCGGAAGCATCTCTTTTGGCTGGGCTTTGGTAATAGGTAAAAACCGTGTTCCAAGTCCTGCTGCAGGAATTACTACTTTTCGCACCTTTTTTCCACTCATAATTACCAGCAGACCCCCTCTGTCCCAAAACTGGATAGGATCTTCCGTCCCTCAATAACGATCGGATTTTTCATCCGGTTGAATTCATCTTTAAGTTTAGAAAATTCAGGCCACTCAGTGAGGACCAGGCAGGCATCGGCCCCTTCGAGTGCATCACCTGCAGAGGTATGATAGGATAAATCCGGGAAGACCTTCTTCATCGTTTCGGTTGCCATTGGATCATATGCAGATATGTTCGCTCCCTTTTGTATCAACTCTTCAATTACTGGGATTGATCGTGAGTCCCTGACATCATCTGTGTTATCCTTGAATGCCAGCCCGAGCACTGCAATTTTTTTCCCTTTTATGTCCCCGATTCGTTCATGCAGGATTTTTACAATGCGACCTGGTTGATGCTCGTTCACTTCGATAACTGATTTGAGGAGAATGGGCTCTTCCCCATTCCTTTCAGCAAGACGAATGAGGGCCATGACATCTTTAGGAAAACAGCTTCCTCCAAAACCAAGACCGGCATTCAAAAAGTATGGGTTGATACGGTGGTCATACCCGGCCCCTTTCATAACATCATATACGTCAATC
Organism: Methanomicrobiales archaeon; assembly: GCA_012729535.1. Classification (GTDB taxonomy): domain Archaea; phylum Halobacteriota; class Methanomicrobia; order Methanomicrobiales; family Methanospirillaceae; genus Methanospirillum. The sequence continues at coordinate 28,286 of JAAYCY010000061.1, forward strand.
CCTATTCTCTTACATATATTGCCGATCTCATTGGAGAAAGAGATCTTGGTTGCCAGGAACGCATTGGAGGTATATTTAATCATCTCCGCTGCCTTCAGTGATGTGGTAATGATGGGTGCATCGAGTTTTTCATAGGCGGCTTTTACGACATCGATTGCCTTATCTGACTGACCACCTATCACGATTCGGTCCGGATGCATGAAATCATCGATTGCTTTTCCTTCCCTGAGAAACTCCGGGTTCATACAAAACCCTATGACACCTGAAGCTTTTCCTGATGTCCGGAGAACTGCCGGAACCACTACTGATTCGGTAGTGCCTGGAGGAACCGTACTCTTCACGGTTACTACATGGAATGAGTCAGATACAGAAAGTGCAGACCCGATGGACTCAGCAGCACTTAAAATATACCGTAAATCAGCTGATCCGTCATCCTGCGGTGGGGTTCCGACACAGATGAATATCAGGTCAGAATCATTTATTCCGTCATAATTACATTGTGCAAAAAGCCTTTTCCCGATTGATTGTTTCAGGATGCTTTCCAGTTTATCTTCGTATATCGGTGGTTTTCCTGCATTTATCAGATCTGCTTTTCTTTTGTCAATCTCGATAATCCTGACATCATGGCCGAGTTCTGCAAAACATGTTGCAGTCACCAGGCCCACATACCCCCCGCCAATAACAGATATTCTCAAAATAATTCTCCTTTTCTAATCAGGTGCTGAAAACACGATGGTTATTTAACAATAATGCAGAATAGGAATATTTTTCTTGCTCATGCAAGATAAATACTGTGAATTGTGAATATTCACGTAATTTTCGATTTGACTATCAGTTCTCCCTTCCCCTTGTTCGCAACATCCCCATGATACACCAACATTCCGTCTTTTTCTCCAATCTTCTCAAAGGTCGGGAGCATTTCATGGATCTCACCATGGATAATACAGGTGCCTTTGGCCATATTCGCTGCCGGAATCCTGGCATCTCCATCGATTATCAGGCATCCGCCACGCATTTCTGCTCCTGCAAACATGCCGGCATTCCCATGAACATGGATTTCGCCTCCGGTCAGGTATTCTCCCAGGTAATCCCCTGCATTTCCTGCCACTTCAATTTTTCCGCCCCTCATCCCCCGCTTCTCACCACGGTATCCGGAACCACAGTAATCCCCTGCATTTCCGTGACAAAGTATTGATCCTCCCCGCATCTCACGACCAAGCCACCCATCTGCATTCCCCTGAATCTCAATAAATCCTCCCCGCATGAAATTCCCGCAATGCATCCCGATATCTCCTTCGACAATAATCGTCCCGGATGACATATACTCGCCGACCCGTTTTACCCTGCTGGTATCGCCCCGGAGTACGACAACAATATTTTCCGGAGAATTAACATTCCCCTCTTTCCGGACGGTGAAAATATCCTCAAGTCTTCGTTTTTTATTTCCTTCCCAGACGAACAGGTTTTGACTTCCGATAAAATTCATGGGGTTTATCATTTCCGCTTCAATTGGCAGAAATGGTTTAGCCCGGGGTTTCATGGTAAGGGTTACTTGCATCACGAATTTACACCTGTGTTCATAGCAACACCCCGTTGAACATACTCGTCCTGAACAAGATAATTCTCAAGATCAACCGAGTAGAACCGTGAAAACTTCTCAACAAACCGTGGACTTTTAAGAACGTCCATATCTTCAGGCAGGTTCGCTTTCGACCAGAAGGTGCGGTTGGCAACGCCGGTTATTACTTCTCCATCCCTGCTCACGACAACTCCGTCTTTCAGGGTGTATAGTGTCTGTTGAAATGCTCCGATTACTTCTTCATATTGGAGAGATGGATCGGTTTGGTCCGGTTTTACCGGATAGATGGCGATATCTGCAAGTGCATCTTCCCTGAAATGACCTTTTCCCTGGTTTATTATTCCGAGTGCCTTTGCCTGGCCTGCCCGTGTCATTACTGCAATTTCTTCAAAGGAGAGTTCCCTGTCGATGGAACCAAGTGATGTCCGGTCGGTGGTGAGTTTATGCACCTGGCTTAATTCCTTACTCCGGTACTTATTGGACATGAGAAGTCCGATGATCTCAGGATACTTGACAAATGGTGCTCCGTTCGGATTGTCGGTTGTCAGCATACACTGCCAGGGATTTTTCACGAGTAATGCAAGTTCAAGACCGATCGCCCACATGATACTATTAACGGAGCTTTTCCTGCTATAATAGACCGGAATAATTCCGGAACCCGTTTCAAGTTCTACGTCGTGGTTGCTCCATTTATTATGGTGCAGGGTATAGAGCCGGAATTCCATCGGACCATCAGCGGTCATCGTCATTGTCCGGCCAAACATGACCTGGCCCATATCGATAACAACCTGTGGTTTGTTATTTATCGAGTCTGAAATTTTTTCCGCTTCTGATTTGATATCGCCCCAGGTATTTCCACCATACGAGTGGAACTGGACATGAGTGAGATACAGGGTTTGCCTGTCCGGGTTCATATCACCCGGAATATCAAGTGTTTCCAGGGTTGTCCGGTAATTTCCCGGCATTCCAAGGTTATTACAATGAAGATGGACTGAATGAGGAAGGTGAAGAAGTTCACAAGCCCTGATGGTGGTGTCAATAATTTCCCGGGGGGTAATGTCCCAGTTTGGCACTTCTTCATCGATACTTGCAAGATCTTCACCAAATCCCCATGCTTCAGTGCCGCCGGGATTTGTCAGTTTTATTCCAAATCCCTTTACTGCAGCAAGCGTCCATCCGATGACTGCTGCGGCCTGCCTGATATCTTTATCTCCCACCGCTTCAAAAAGACTCCAGTTACCGTCAAAAAGAGTATTTGCAAGCATATCCTGCATGGGAGTTGCAGCAAATTCCTCATGGGTATGCCGTGCTTCCATGGGGGCCATTGCTCCCTCAAGAAGGGTGGTATACCCCATTTTGCTGTACCGGTAACTGTTACCGTATGTTGTCGGAACGGTATACCCGGACGTCGGATACATGGCTCCCCTACGGGGAGTCCTTCCTGCCCGCATATCCTCCGGGCTCATATACCTGCCGAAATTGACTTTTGTCCCGCATACATGGGTATGAGAATCAATACCCCCGGGCAATGTCAGATTGCCTGCTGCATCAATAACTTCACAGGAGCCGGAGACTTTATCAACAATTCTTCCGTCACGGATTGAAATGTCCATGATGTCTCCATGAATGCCCTGCAGAGGATCGATAACATATGCATTCTTAATAAGAAGTTCAGACATGTTCTTTCCTCTCCCTGATCTGCTCATAAATTTCATGCATAAGAGATGTGTCAGTTGGGTATCCGGTTTCCAAAAATTTTCTGGTCCGGATTGGAATCCCGTCCATCCGATAGGCAGTTCCTGCTGCATCGATACCATTTACTGCACAGGGTATCTGGACTGTACACAGGTGAGTGGTTGCACTCGGGTACGGGTCAAAGAGTATGGTTGGGATTTTTGCAAGGTGTTCACAGCATGTCCGAGGGAAGTGAGCACCCGGATCACTTGCCATAATGAGAGCAGCATCTGCTTCTTTTCTTGCGAGGATATCAACCGCAGTGGTCTCACCAGGATTATAAAAGGCAATGCCCCGTGCATAGTCAACAGCATACGGATAGCCGGTGATCCATGTGAACACTTCATTTGATCCGTATACATTAGAGTGTCCCCTCATAGGTGAGATGGTCCATTTTGTATGGCGGTTTAATTCATCGACAAATTCAATGGCATTGCGGATATTCTTATATTTTCCCCCGGTCATCGTGACGCCGACACCAAAGAACAAAGCCCCGAACTTAGCTTTTTTGCACATTTCTGCAACCCTGATTAGTTGGGATTTTGGAACACCTGCAACCATGTCAGGAACGACATCTTCTCTCCCCCTGACTATTGCCCGGAGAGCAGAGAGTACATGATAATCTCCTCCCTGCTCCAATTGTACGAATTCTGATGCAATTTCTGAGGTTGCAGTTTTTCTCACATCAAAAACGATTACTTTCCTTTCACGAAAGGCGTTATGGAGGAAGTATGCATCGGCATAGTTTGTATACCTGCTGAGATGGCGGGGATGTGCCTCAATCGGGTTGGATCCCCAGTATATGATGGTATCGGCCCGGTTTTTTACCTGTCCAAGAGTACAGCCAGGGTGTCCTACTTCCTGTATGGCAAGAATGGAAGGGCCATGACAGACCGATGTTGTACTGTCAACGACACCCCCGATAAGTTCAGCAAGGTGAGCTCCGATAGCCTGCGTTTCAGTTACACATCCGGACCACCCATAGAGAAGCGGACGGTCCGCTTCTGATAGTGTCTGCACAGCATATGCGATGGCCTCTTCATAAGAGATATCAACCCATTGATCCCCTTTTCTCATGATTGGGCCTTTCAGACGGTTATCAGCATCATCCAGAAACTTGTGGGCACCAAGTGTGCAGGCATTTTCAACTCCGGATATCCTGCCATCGGTCAGTTCAACCAGAATATCGTCGCAGAGACACCCGCAATAAGGGCAAACTATGTGACGGACCTTATCTTCTATATGGAACACCTCCCAGTTGTTGCATCAGTTCTCCCACCGTCGTAATCGTATCTACCGTAGCTTCAATATCTGCATCGGCCTCCTTAAAATCAGGCATGCCGGTGCTGTGGGTGTTTCCGCCAACGAGGAAATTTGCATAGGGACCAAGTGGGAGAAACCCGGTTCCTCTCTTTATTGAATCGTCGGACAGTGCCCGGAGCACTATGGACAAATTATCAGTTCTCGCTTTGATTCGTTCCCCGTCATCAATACCGATCTCCATCATATCTACCGGATTAAGCCGGATGGTCGAGGTCTCTCTGAAATATTCTGGTGAATTTTTCTGGTCCACGTGTGACCCCTGGATGACTGTCCTGCCGGAGTTAATCCGAATTTTCATGGTTCCTCCGTGATTTGCAGGGGCTCTAGGACCCTGGCAACCATCACTGATCGGTTTGGGCACTGTTCCTCACAGGTTTTGCACCCGGTGCATTTCTCTTCGTGAAAAACGGTGTTAATACCTTTATAAACCCGCATGATGACTTCATCAGATGTACTGGTTCCCTTTGCCGCAAGCTGAGGGTCTATCTCTTTATTAACCGGGCAGGCGACAGAGCAGATTCCACATCCCATGCAGATGACCGGATTTACCGTAATATGGAACTGAAATTGCATATAGGTTCCATCCTGGGCATTTTTTGTATGTACTCGTCCGGAATCCAGGACAAGTTCCGGGCATATCTCCACACACAGTCCACATCTGATGCAATGGCCAAGGTGAATAACCGGTTTCCATTCTCCCGGTTTTTCTGTCCTGATTACTTCAATTGCCCCGGGAGCAGGACAAATCATCATACACTGAAAACAATGGGTGCATTCCTTGTCGGTAACATGGGGAAATTCCCTGAAATGAGAAGGGGTTATGAGAGGAGCTGTTTTGGCAAAGAAAAATGTTTTTATCCATTCTACACTTGCCATGTGCTTCACATACGACAGTATCGATCTCATAAATCCTCTGGTTTTGGGTTTTTCTGCATGGGTCTTTTTATCATATGTTCTTACCGGGATCAACCATTAAACATGTGACAATTTGCCATTATCTTTCAGTGCACGCAATACAGGGATCTGAACTGATATATGCAGAAGTTACATCAGCAACAGATGTCCCTCCAGGGATCATGTACCTGGCACATGCTTCGATGTTCATAATTGATGGTGTCTGAATTGCTATCTCCTGGATCCTTCCATGGGTGTCTGACTTTATCCGGTAGGTCAATTCTCCCCTTGGTGCTTCCCCCCGGTGTGTTGTCTGTCCCCTTCCAATGGTCCCCCCACCACGGATTTTTCCTTCAGGCAGGGTTTTAATTATTGTCCTGATAATGTCGATACTCTGAAGGATCTCATCGAACCTGATCATAATCCGTGCGAAATTGTCACATTCGGTTCTCACAATGGGAGTAAATCCAAGCATCTGGTATGTAGGATGTTCAGATCTACAGTCTGATGGAATGCCACTTGCCCGTAAAGTGGGACCGACGGCGTGAACAAGCTCAGCCTGCTCGGCAGTCATGATACCGATTCCTTTACTTCGAAGTCCTATAAGCGGTCCATGTTCAAACATTCGAATATATCTGAGCATTTCCTCTTCGACCTTATCCATGGCTTTCATGATCCGAGAGAGATCTTCTTCATCAGGATCAAACCTGACTCCGCCTGGAACAATATATGCACAGGTTACCCGGGCACCGGTCAGATATTCCAGCATATCCATTACTGTCTCACGGATGTTCAGGAGATACATGCCAAGTGTCTCATGTTCAATGGTATAACAGTATGAAAAGTTAGCAATCAGGTGACTCTGCATCCGGTCAAGTTCATTGGCTAAAACTCTTAGATACGCTGCCCTGTCCGGAACACTGACTCCGGATATCTTTTCCATGGTTTCAATGAACACAAAATTATGGATGACAGAACAGATACCACAGATCCGTTCGGCAAGGAACATCACTTCCTGCCAGGGTCTGCCTACCATTATTCGTTCTATTCCCTTTTTCATATACCCGAGTTCTACCTCGGCAGCAAGGATCTGTTCTCCAAAGGTTTCACACTTAATCCGGCATGGCTCTTTGAATATCGGGTGGACAGGACCGAGAGGTATTGCAACATCTACTGTTTTTTTCATCTTCGAATCTCCCAGTCTTTGAATATCAGGGGGGCTACAGAGAGGATGGCCTGGATAATTTCTGTTGGCCTTGGAGGGCATCCCGGAACTTCTGCAGCAATCGGAATGTAACTTTTAGCCGGTGGTCTTGTCAGTGAATCCGGTCTGTTATATACACAACCGGAGATCGGACAGTTTCCTATGGCAACTGCAACTTTTGGTTCAGGCATTTTATCCCAAACCATTTTGAGTTTATCTTCCCACTGGGGTGTGACACCACCGATGACTAACAGTACATCTGCTTCGCGGGGATTGTTATGGACATAGATCCCATACTGTTCGAGATCGTACCTGGGTGACAGGCAGGCAAGGACTTCAATGTCACACCCGTTACACGAACCGGTGTCAACATAACAGACATGAATAGAACGTTGCCGGACTGCATTCTTGAAAGATTGAAGCAGTGTCATTCTTCATCCTCTGGAAAAACCCGGTTCCGGAGATATTCGCGTGCTGTTTCAGCGGTTTCTCCGTTTTTATCAATCTTTTCGAGGGCTTTGTTCATGATATCCTGGGAAATGATAGGAATATACCGGGTAAAGAGATCATACCCGATTTCACGTCTGATCCCCCCATCAGGGTCTCCATGTTCCATCCAACTGTCATACCTTGCTCCCAGCGACTCAAGCATCAGCATGTCCAGGTTCTCTATAAAAATTTTTCGAACTCTCATTGGAGCAATGCCGAGTATTTCAGCACAGGTTTTTACCACTTTTTTATGATACGGGCTTTTTAATATGGCAAATTTCATACCATAGAGATCACGCTCATATACCTCTGTCATACCAGTCCCCCACTTTTCAGAATGGCATACAGCCCGAAGAGGAGGATACATGTCCATACTGCTACCATTTCTCCTTCGTGGAGAAGGTGTTCATCCCTGGTAAAGGGGAGAGCAGCCAGAACAAGAACCATGATTACTCCAAGAATTGCCTGGCAGAGTATATGCCCCCTGATAAGTTCAACAATGAAAATCAGTCCATAAACCAGGGCACCTGCAAGGAGAGTGGTTCGAATAAGAATCATCCCATCACCCCGAGGATAATAATATAAACGGCCAGGATTCCTGTTATCACGGTCTGCATTGCCACTGCATCAAATGGGGAAAGCATCGGAGTAAAGGCACATACAAATGAGAGTGATACAAGCAGGATAAGCATTGCCAGCAGCATCAGGTACCAGGGAAGTGCTCCGATAAAGAGCAGGACAAATGCTGCAAGAAGAACAAAGGTCTTTAGGGCATATGCAACCTCAAGTCCTGCCCTCCAGACTCCAAAATGTTCGGTCCGGTTTCCGGAAACGATCTCTTTTGCTTCGATGATGGAGAAAGGGCCGTAATGCATTTTTGAGAGGATTACAATATAGAGAGCAATTGCAATGGGGAATGCATGAATCAGAAGGGGGCCGTGTATCTCCTGGTATTTCGTAATGTCACTTATCATCAGTGATCCGGTGACAACATAAATTCCTGCAATGGTTGCAAATAAAGGAATTTCTGAAGCAGCCGACATAACTGATCGGATGGCTCCGAATTTCCCATAGGGAGAACCTGATGAGAGTCCAAGACCATGTTCGGTTATTTTGTGAAGCATGAAGACCGCAAAGAGGAGCAACAGGCTCCCGCCGCTAAAGACAATGTAAAATGCCCCGGTCCAGATAGCGATGGAAACCGCAACGATAAAGACATACATCGGCATGCTTGCCGTTTTTGGTATCCACGTCTGTTTGAATGAGAATTTCAGAGTATGGAGAATCTCCTGCCAGATTGGCGGTCCGGGCCGTCCCTGTATCCGGGCAATGACCTTGCGGTGTATGCCATGAAAGAGCAGGCCGATAAAGACAGCAGGTAATATCAGTGTTATCATATTAATACCCGGTAAAAGGGAAATCTCCTTCAATATTTGATGCATTCCACCAGAGAAAGAGTGCCAGGACAAACACCGGAAACGTAAGTACTACTGCGATCACCGGCAGCCATCCTGGCTTTATTCCGATAGGTACGGCAAATGCGGCAACTCCGAGAATGATGGCCGTGATGATTGTTACTATCAGATATGACTCTTTTTTCATTGTTACACCGTCAGGATGATCTCAATAACCCGCAGGAAGATAAGCAGGGAACTGACATGAATCATTAATACATAGGGTGCCCCCGGTGCCCGGGTGATCTCCGCTTTTGCTATGTAAAAGGGGGCCATTCCTTCTCCCATCACCCCAAGAACCAGAAACATCTTTGCCGCAAGGGGAACCATCCCGAGTCCGGCCAGTTCCCAGATTGACAGGGTTCCGCAGGATCCAAGGGCAGTTGCTGCTCCTCCAAAGAGGAACGTGGTTGCAACCATTGCAACGATTCCGTAATTGTATGCAGCATTCAGAACATACCGGTTATTCACTCCGGCAACAATGCCAATGTTGGTAATTCCGATGAGTGCCGTAAAAAGACAGAAATTAAACAGGTCTCCGGAACATACTGCACCAAGGGTTGCAAGTCCGCAGGCAATTGCCATGAACCGCTGGAACCGGAGATTATCTGGGCTGACCTCCTTGGTATATACCGCATCAGTCCCGAATATAATGTCTGTCTGTCGTTCCGGCCTTGCAATTATGGCGATGATGATAAAGGCTGTAGCAAAGAGGAAGAGAGTTGTCGTGTACAAACTGAAATAGTTTACAATATCCCCGAATTCAAGGACAAATAATTCCTCTCCTTCTATTGGAAGATTAAACATTTCTTCCCTCCCGCATCGTGCCAATGAGTGCCATCTTGGTGGATACTTTCAGCAGGATTGCACTACCGGAAAGCATGACTGCAATAAGCCAGGCTTCGGGGATAATCATGAAGATGAAAAATGCTACTATCCAAAGTGCCCATGCATATCCGGATACTGTCTCGAGAAGGGCAAACCGCTCTTCATATCCCTTGCACAGGAAATAAAATACGAGCCCTATTCCGGCAACTGCTCCGCCTGAAAATCCTGAAAGGATTATGCCATACACAATAAGGACAAAGGTGATAATGGGTGGTGCTGTCCTCATGACTTCAATCCGGATTGGTTTGTAGGTCGGAAGGGGAAGTTTTTCTTTTCTGATATAGAGTTCGGTGAGCATCAGGAGTTCTGAAATCCCTACAACAAGGCCGGGGAGGATGAGAGCTTCTGCAAGATCTGTTGCCACCAGGCAGATTAATACCAGTCCCACAGTCTCTATTAAGTCAACGACCAGGATTTTATGAATGTCATCTCGTTCACGGAGAAGTGCAACAAAGGATATGGCAACACATATGAGAGTAAAGAACAGGCCTACCTGGTAAAAATCCATTATTCTTTCCTCCTGAATAAAAACGATGCAATCGCAAATGCTGCAAAAAGAATGCTTGTCTCTACGATGGTATCAAGGCCACGGGTATTATAAAGGATTTCATCAAGAATTCCGCCCGGGTGAGCAACAATGGTGGTTCCTAGAAAGGGTGTATTGTTTGCAATGAACCATGAGAAGGGAGTCAGATAGGTGGTCACATATCCGGCTGCGGGTGAATTTTCCGGATATTGTGCCTCAATATCCACTTTTGTGAAAGGTACTCCTCCCCGATCATACGGGTCAAGGGGAGAATCACGGTTTATGGATTTTGAATAAATCTGATCCTCATGATAGGTTATCAGGGGAACCATGATGATTCCACAAATAGCAACGATAATTCCTAATACTGCATATACTGCCACCAGGTTTTCATATGTGGACATCCAGTTTGAAAAAGTCCGAAATCCCTTTCCAATCAGGCGGATCAAGGTGTCACCTTCCGTTCGACAAGCATGACCAGGACAAAAGTTGTCAGGGTTGAAACGGCAATAAAAGTGAGCAGGGCCAGCGTCTCATCAAATGATAAAGCAACCAGAAGGAGGCCGAATGCAGGTATTTCCAGGTTGATTATCCGTGTCAGGTATTCACGGTCACGTGGAAATGCACAGGCTCCGGTTCCAATTATTAGAATAATCAGCCCTATTATGAACTCAAGGCTCATGTTGCCCCCTTTCTGCAGAGTTGGAGCACAAATATTGTTGAAAGAGGAATGATAACCGCAAGAGCGGCTGCCACATCGACATATCCTCTCATAATGATAAGTGGCATTATGCCCCCTCCGATAATCCCGATTCCAATCAGTTTTGCATATGGATTACGGGCTAATCCGGCATATATGCTCCCTGTAAGAATTATTATGCCAAATACCAACGGAAGGGCATTCATTCCTCAATTCCTCCTGCAAAGGTGCTGGCGATTGCGTTGGATTCAAAGGTTGAACCGATAAAGTACGCTGCGGCTGCGATAATTCCGAGAGGATGAGGGATGAGAAGAGCCATGATCCCTGCAATTGCAAAACTGAAGACATTCAGAAATGGGAGCTTTCGCATGACATCCGGCTCAAGAATTATTCTGAAAACGGCATAGAGTGCGATAAAACTGCATAACAATGCAGCAAGTTCTGCACTCTCTGCCTGAGGGGATATGAAAGATGATGTAAAAGGGGAAGAGATGAAATCGAGGTTTTCTCCGATGATGGAACTCATTTCCGTATCTCCCATATTGCCCCGAGTAATCTGCTCGAATGACGGTGTGAAATACCCTGTATTGTTAATATGGCAATAACCATTCCGGTGATGAAATATTCAGCGGGGATACCTACCATTGTTCCCCCGTAAACCATGAATGTGGCGAGAAAACATCCACTTGTCCCTGCATAGCCTTTGTCATAACAGATCCGGTTCCCGATAAATACCAGAACTGTTGCCAGAAGACCGCCCGGAATACCAAAACAATACACGCCACAGGCAGCAAGAAGAGTGCCGGCTGAAGCATCCGGGGAAGAAACGATATTTCCCATCATCGTCCCTCCCCTGATATTTCCTCCTGCTTTCTCTACTGCTAATGCAATTGCTTTTGCTCCGACAACGCCCCCTTCACGAGGCAATGCCCAAATCATATCTATAGTTATAAACAGAACCCAGCAGCAGAGGGCCGCAAAGGCTATCTGAAGGAACGAGGTAATCATGCCGGTTGTATATCGTATGCTTCGTTTGTGGAAAGGTTAAATGTTGTGATCCGTAATGAAATGCGTGCGAAGTTTGAAAATATGCTCATTTTACCTTTTTGTTTTGTAAAGGAATGATACATTTGCCTCATATGAGTAAAAATTATTCTCCTTAGATATTATTACTTCTTGTGACGTGTGACATTCGCATTCATTATTATCTTTCCTTGCCAGATCTGAAGGGTTACTATGATCCCTGGTGTTGCTACATGAAAATTCTCCATATTGCCGGATGGTCTGGCTCTGGTAAAACTACCTTTATACGGAAATTGTTACCATTCCTCTCAGTTCATGGAAAAACCGGGACTATTAAACATATTTGCAGTCATTATAGTGTACTTCCCCCGGGAAAAGATACGAGTATTCATTTTGAGGCTGGATCAAATCCGTCAGTCGGGATAGATAATGAAAAAACAATCGCATATTTCCACTGTACAGACCTGGAGACTACCATGGACATGCTGTCAGATAGTGGTGTCAGGTATGCAGTTATCGAAGGTTATAAAAATTACCCATTTCAGAAGATTCTGATTGGTGACCTGGAGGTTGATTACCTTTTAAAAAATCCCGCTGTCGATGAAGTAATTCCTGTGCTGGACCAGTTTGATGACTGGTATACGCTTTCAGGACTTTCCCGGGAACTTATTACACAATATCCTGGTTCATTCCTCCTTACATGGACCGGATATACTGATAATTACCTGTCCGCTTTCCGTCTGTGTTCTGACATTGAACAGGAATTTTCGAGGCATCGGGATGTCTGCGGAATACGTATTCGCGTTCACCGGTGGGTCAAAAACAATCTGTTCCCGGTCTATATGGTTATGGCGTATACAAATACTGGTGGCTCTCTTCTCCCTGATATCTTAAACCAGCTATACCCCTGTATCAGTGATCGGGTCTCTTAAATCTCTTATTTATTCTCTCTCTTCAAATCATGAAAACCGGAACTGATTCACATAAGCCTGATTCGATGACTATGCTTGTTACCCGGATGGCCAGAATCTCAAAGGAAAAACCGAATTCTGTATGCGAGATAACCGGGGATATTATTCACCTTGTCGGTGAACAACTGGTATCACTCAGGTATAATAATCCCCGGTTTCGGGAGTCTGATTACCCCCTCTATGCAGGAGTAGGGGAAATTAACACGAGAAAAGTTGCAAATATTTTTTTATGTGCATGTTTTTTGGAATACCGGTCCGGAAAAACTGATGTCTGGGATAACACAGTTTTCTTTTCTGAAGAAATCCTGCAGGATCCTGAAAACCTGTGGCAGGTCATCCTTGATCATACATTTGAAGACTGGAAAGAGAGATTTTTTGATTATAATCTGCATCCCATGCCTGAAATTCACAATCGCCTGTATTTAATAGCCAGTCGGATGGTCCGGTTTTATTCAGGTGATGGGAGAGAGATATGGGCGGATTATCTACAGGACCCGGAGTCTGTTTATAAAAGACTTCTGTTGCTGAGAATCCCAAAATCAATTGCCTGCCTGGTTGTGGGTATATTAAAGGATCTCGGGCATATCCGCGGCCCGTTTGATATTGTAGGAGATATCGTGGATTCACGTGTTCTGGGTCGGATGATTTGCGGGGATGGAGATGAAGTTACCTTTACCAGGGCACGCCGCCTTGCCCGCAGGTTAGCACCGGATGATCCCTGGATTCTTGACCTCCCCCTCTATCTTATCGGGACTACCTGGTGTGGTCCTGGACCCAAGTGTCGCGCTTGTCCGGTACGAAATGCCTGTGTGTATGCCATTTCAGATGTTTTGGGGATCAGGCCGGATCCGGTTTTCCGATCTATCCTGTTTGGTAAAAAAACTGTGCAGAAGACTCTCCGCCAATGGCAACAGACAGTTATTGATTGATAAGTAACAATCCGGGGATAGTGTCCTCCATATTTTTGGTTATTTAGCTATAAGCTTTATTGAAAATTACAACCATGATCTTCTATGGCTGGTTGTATAGATACTCCTCAAAAAAACCGGTTTTTAAAATTCATTCACTCTCATAGCGGTGGTGTCAAATCCGGTGAAATTGCATCTAATTTTGGTATCCGGACTTCTACCGTTACACGTACTCTTCATGAACTAAGTGATGCCGGGTACGTTGTACATGATTCATACCGGAAAGTCTCTCTTACTGATGACGGTGAACATATGGCATGTTTTTTGATTAGAAGGCATCGTATTCTCTCTCTTATGTTTACCCGTATGGGCCTTACCGAAGCTGAAGCATGTGCCCAGGCTGAGATGATTGAACACCTGGTGCCAAAAAACCATGTAAACCGGATTTGCAGTTCTCTTGGTCATCCTCGCCGGTCCGCATGTGGAGTAATAGAACACGATCCCTCTTGTTGTGGTGTTTATGTATGAAAAATTTTAGCTTAAAGCTTAAAGACCTAAAAATTAGTTTAAAAAAGATTTTCACCGGAAATTTTTTTTCACAAGGGTTCTTTATTTTCCTTGTTTCTTTTCTCTTACTAACAAGTGGGTGCATCAATTCAACTCTGGATACACATGGTTCAGATGATTTAACTGTTGCCTGTACTATTCCCCCCCAGGAAGAGTTCATCCGGGCAATAGCAGGGGAATCCAATATATCTGTGCTGGTTATGGTCCCTCCTGGTGCAAGCCCTCATACTTTTGAACCTACTCCTTCTCAGATAGCCGAGCTCGAACAAGCAGATCTGTATGTTGCCCTTGGATCCGGTGTTGAATTTGAAAACCGGTGGATAGAAAGAATACGAGAGTTATATCCTGAACTAACGATTGTGAACAGTTCCAGGACCATACCCCTCCTGTCAGGGAGCGGACATGGCGATGAAGAAAAAGGAACAGATCCCCATGTATGGATGTCCCTAACCAATGCAGCAACCATAGTCCGGGAAACCTGCGAAGGAATAGTTGAGATTGAGCCCGGGAGAAAAGATTTGTATGAACAAAACCGGGATACTTACCTTGAACAGCTAAACCAGGTTGATGGTTTGATTCACAATTCCCTTCAGGATCTTTCATCCCGGACTATCCTGGTGTATCATCCGTCCTTGGGATATTTCTGCCGGGATTATGATCTTACCCAGATGGCTGCAGAGGAAGCAGGTCATGAACCATCAGCACAGGGATTAGCTGATGTCATCACGAGGGCAAAAACACTCGGCATCACGTTCATCTTTGCAGAACCGGAAACATCTACCCGGCAGGCAGAGACTCTGGCAAAAGAACTGAACGGAACTGTTATCCTCATCAGTCCCCTTGCTGGTAATTATCTTGAGAACATGCAGGAAATTGCACAAAAAATTGCAGGTCATTAATGGAAAACAGCCCGGTTATTGAAGTCAGGAATGTGAACGTAAACTTTCAGAACCAGCTGATACTGGATAATGTCAACCTGGTTGTAAGAAAGGGAGATTTCTATGCGATTATAGGGCCAAACGGGGCCGGGAAAACTACTCTTATCCGTGTAATCCTGGGACTTACACCTGCTAATTCCGGTGAGATATTCCTTTTTGGAAAACCCGCTTCACTTGAAGGTCGAATCCGTATTGGGTATGTTCCTCAGCATCAGATGTTTGATTTCACGTTTCCCATAACTATCAGGGAGATGGTTCTTACTGGAAGAATCGGGAAAAAACCCGGTTTAATAAGAAGATACAAGGATGAGGATTATCATGCCGTAGATACGGCATTATCAAGACTCTCTATAAAATTCCTTGAGAATCGTCCGATATCTGATCTTTCCGGTGGAGAACGACAGCGGGTGCTCATTGCAAGAGCGCTTGCTGGAGATCCGGATATTCTTATTCTTGATGAACCTACGGTGTATGTTGATACTCCTACCGAGGAGCACTTCTATGAACTTCTTTCAATTTTGTCAAAAAGCATAACAATCCTGATGATTACCCATGATATTGGTGTAGTATCACGACATGTAACTCATGTGGCATGCCTGAACAGGCGGCTCTATCAGCATGATACGAATCATCTTACTGCAGATATGCTGGCAAAGACCTATGGGTGTCCTGTTGATCTTATCACTCACGGTGATGTTCCACACAGGGTTTTGGCATACCATGGAGATAAGCCATGATTGAAGCATTGGGATATGAATTCTTCCGTTCGGCACTCGCAGCAGGAATTTTGTCTTCAATTGTGTGTGGTATAATCGGAAGTTATGTGGTAGTCAAACACATGATATCTGTAGCCGGAGGAATTTCTCATGCAGCATTCGGTGGGATAGGTCTTGGATATTTTCTGGGGGTCGATCCAATTGCCGGAGCATTCTGGTTCACACTCGGAGTCGCTACGCTTATATGGGGATTGATAGATCGGGCCAGACAGCACATTGACACCCTTATCGGAGCATTCTGGGCCGGGGGGATGGCATTTGGGATTTTATGTCTATCACTCACCCCGGGTTATACTCCTGACCTTTTTAGTTATTTATTCGGGAATATTCTACTTGTTCCATCCGGTCATCTCACGTTGATTGCATTTTTGTGTGCTGTTGTTGTTGGTCTGGTAGCTTTACTCTATCCTGCTTTACAGGCAATTGCTTTTGATCAGGAGTATGCTTCTATTTCCGGCCTTCCTACCCGGATCTTCAACCTTTTGGTTCTTTTGCTTATTGCCGTATCGGTGGTTGTCCTTATCCAGATAGTTGGTATTATTCTTGTTATTGCTTTACTCACTCTTCCGGCAGCAATTATTCGCCCATTTTCCAATACACTAAAAGGGATGATGATTGGAGCCACCCTAACCGGAATGTTCATCACAACAACGGGTATTTACCTGTCCTGGATTTTTGATGTGCCATCAGGCTCTACGATTATCCTTCTTGGAGTTACTCTCTATTTCCTGGTTCTTTGTTACAAAGAGGTCATTTTCCGGGTAAAAACCCCTAAGGTGCACTCTGAATAAATAAAATAAGGACCTTTTTTAAGATTTTCCCGGAGGAGAGGTGGATAAACGGTGACTTCTCATGGCAAAAACCTTTCCGAGTTATTTATGGTGCTGTGTTGATGGAACAGTTAATGAATCGGTAGTTTTCCATGGGTTTATTGTGTACTGCCACCTGGTAATTTAAAAATCACCGTAGTAGTACGAATATTATTCTGGTAAGAACATATATGAAATTACTCTATATTCTATAGAGAAAAAAAGGGTATTACTGAAGGATCAATTCTTTATTGTGTTTTAAGACATCCGGAATTGAATTCACACCTTCAATTGATTTGGGGAAGTTAGTAAAGATGACCCGGTCAGCATAAATTGCCATATCAACAAGAGCTTCTTCAATGCCTTTGGCAAGTTCTCCGGATTGCATATTCTCAACAACGTAAATCTTTCCTCCTCCCGAAAGAATGTCAAGTGCATAGAGTTTTTGTGGATCAGCCTTCAAAATGTCCACAACTTTAGCCGGAGTCTTATTCCCTCCATATGCAAATTCAGGTGCAAAAATGTCAACGACATTAACACCAAGCCAGTCTTCAACCGGTTCCTTCTGCCATGCCATTACAATTGCATACTTCTTAGAAAGAAGACTCTTTTCTTCTTCAGTGAGATTTCCTGCGGCAGTGATCTTACTTTTATATACATCTGCACGTTCCTCGAAAGCCTTTGCATTTTGTGAATCGGCTGCTTTGAGCCATCCAAGGACGGTGTCTGCCAGTTCCAGTGCAGTCTCCGGTGTGTTCCAGGATGCATCCGGGTTTAAAATCTTCCAGTTTGTCTTTCCATAGCCATTTGAATCACGGAATTTTTCAATTGCCTGCATGGCAGCAACGTCCATGCTTGAGTTATGAGCAAGGAACAGATCTGCACTTTCAAGGGCTCCTGCATTTTTCTGGATAAGTCCGGGAAGTATGTCTCCTTGTAGGTGTGGACATACGGATGGATCTGCAATATATATGACATCAACCGCATCTCCTCCAATTGCCTGAACCGGGTCCCAGAGGACACTCGTCGTGGTTACTACATCAAGAGCCCCGGCTGCCGGCATTAGAAAGAGGATGAAGCCGAGGATAAGAAACAGTGCTGCACGTTTCATAATTATTACTTATCCATTTTTTGTATTAATGCTTGTGAAAAACAACTTTACGTTTCGGAGAAATGGCAACTGATCCTACAAAAACAGCACTGAAAACCACTGCTGTCAGAGGGCCTACCGGAAGAGAATACATAATGCCGCATACTGCTCCGGTCACGCTTATAATAATCGCAATGAGAGGAGCCATGATAAACATCCTTTTTATAGTATTGCAAAACTGGTACGCAATTGCTGCCGGAGTTACCAACCAGATATAAAGGAGTAATCCACCAACGATTGGGATGCTTATGGCAACCATCAATGAAATGAGGAATAATATTCCGTAATAAATGGGTCTGACTTTAATTCCGGTGATTTCCGCAATACGTTTGTGAAATACAATCGCTGTTATCTCTTTATAAAAGGCGATAAGAAATACGATGATAAGTATCGTAATGAGTGCCAGAGCATAGATCTCTTCCCGGTACAAGGATATGACATTTCCATATAACAATGAACTGGCCTCAAAACCTTTTCCTGTTCCCTGCATGAGGGCAATAAAGAAAATGGCAACGGCCATCATGGTCCCAAAGAGCACTCCGAGGGTGGTATCGGTATGCATCCTGGTCCGGTCACTTAAGGGACCCATAAGAAAAGCGGTCAGAATACTGATAACAATTGCAGAAGGAATGATTGCAAAACCCAAAAATGCTCCAACTGCACCACCGGCAAAAGCAGCATGAGACATTGTAAACCCTATGGAAGAGATGTTCATCTGGGTAATCAGAACGCTGAGAAGGGCGCAACCAAGGGAAGCAAAAAGCATGGCCTCCACCGCATGGCAGAGGACATTATTCGGGATAAGAAATTCGAGCATCAGGCTGCCACCGAGGCAGTCCGCACTAGGCTTTCGACATCTGAAGGATCAGATTGCTGGTTCAGAATTATTTTCCCGTTCTGCATAACAAGAACCCTGATTGTTCTATTCGGGAGTGCATCAAAAGCATGTGAAACAATGAGGACCGCGATTCCTGCATCTGCAATTTCACACAAAAGATTACTCACTTCTTCTCTGGTTATCATGTCAAGATTGCTGAAAGGTTCATCAAGAAGCAGGACTTCTGGTTCCTTGGCAAGGTTTTGCGCGATGAGAACCTTTTGTTGTTGTCCTCCTGATAGTTTTCCTATCTGGTTGTGTCTCATAAGGGTAAGACCAAGATTATCAATGGCAGTAGTGACCTTATCTAAATCATACTCTGAATGTCTCTTCAGCCATCCTATCTTTCCATATCTGCCCATCAGGACAATTTCTTCAACGGTAAACGGAGTGAACGGATGAAAATCATAATTTTGAATGACATATCCAATCTTTTTTCTTGCGGCACATCCGTCCCTGACCACATCATGACCACACACCTGTACACTTCCATTCACAACCGGAAGCAGTCCGACAATTGTCTCAAGAAGTGTCGTTTTTCCGGCACCATTCGGACCTCCGATAACGACAAATTCACCCGGTTTTATTTGCAGACTAACATCCTGAATTACCGGGAGGTCAGCACCTTCATAGGTGGTATAGACCTGGTTAAGCAAAATGACATTTTTGGTTTCCCCTGTCATGCAAGAGCCTCAATAGAAAAGAGATGTTCATCCGGGAGATTATACAGGTCTGCAGCATACCGCTCGATTTCAAGTTCGTAATCCGGATTGTCATCAGGAAATGTTGTGAGTGGAAGTGGTGTCAATCTGAATCCAACTCCGTCTGAAGAGAATTCGCTGTAAATGAGATCTGATTTAACGATTTCAATATTCCCTTTTCCTAAGGTACATCCACTTCCAAGCTGAATGCCATCAGCCAGACAGGACTCCGGGGTCACACCAGAGCAGTAAACCCATGCTTTGATTGCGAAGGGATTTTCTCCCAGATTTTTCAGGGCATATCTTCCCATCCTGTATCCGAGCACGATAAAGGGGCCCAGGTGTCCATGGAACCGGGCAAGTTCCAGAACTGGATAATCACGAGGGAGTTCCATATACTGGCAGTGTTCATGCCATTTCATGATAGAGTATCTTTATTTGTAATACAAAAAAAGTATTCATGTGAACAATTGGGACTCTGGTAATAATGGTATTAAAAGAGATTAAAAAATTCAGAACTTTAGAATTTATTCCGGAATTATTATCCGGCTGTGACCATTATTTCCCTTTTCAATTATTATTCTCGTAGGGATGCGTTCTTTCAAAGCGTTAACGTGAGAAATCACTCCAATAAGTTTCCCCTCGTGTTTAAGTCCGGCCAAAGTGGTAAGGGCTGTTTCAAGGGCCTCATCATCCAGGGTACCAAATCCCTCATCAAGAAATAGGGAATCTACCCGGACATTTTTGCTGGCCATTCCGGAAAGACCAAGTGCAAGTGCAAGACTGACTATGAATACCTCTCCTCCGGACAGGTTTTTTACTGATCTGGTTACACCTCCCTGCCAGTTATCAATGACCTGCATATCAAGAGGAATGCTTTTGTCCTGAATGAGGATATACCGATCAGTCATCTGTTGTAAGTGCTGGTTCGCATGAGCGAGGAGGATAGAGAAGGTAAGTCCCTGGGCAAACACTCTGAACTTTTTCCCATCTGCAGATCCGATGAGTTCATGGAGCCGTGACCATTTATCTACTTCATGCTGCTGTTTATCGCGTCCGGCAATCTTTTCACCAAGTTGTCTAATCATCTCTTCATGCTGGGAGAGTTTTTCCTGGTTTTTGCCAATGTCAGTAATATACTGGGTTTTTTGTTCCTGGAATGAAATTAGTTCTGCCTGTAATTCCGAAATTGGTTTCGACGTAAGGTTTTTCTTTTTCTCATCTTCATACCTGGTTATGGCCAAACTTTGTCGTTCATGTATTCTGGTCTGTTCGGTTCTGATATCTTCCCATGCCTTTTCAAGTCGTGAAATCTCTTCTGGTTTCATAAAGGAGGCTTTATACTCCTCTTCGTCTGCAAACCCTGCCGAATGGATTTGGGAGAGAAATATCTCAAGAGATTTATGAATATCGTTATTTGTTGTGTTAATTCGTTTTTCAAGATCTGATATAAGATCCTTTGATGACTGTAACCGGTTTGAGAGATCAGTTTTTTCTTTCTGTCTGGCCTCGAGGATCTCCCTGGCTTTTGACACTGCTTCTGTCAGCCTTTTTTCTTCGGAATCTGTATCTTTTTCTCCAAACTTATGTTTTCTTTCATCTTTAAGGGTCAGAAATTTCTCCTCTTCCACTCTGAGATGTCCGGTTTTTCTGGTTATTTCATCTGTCTTTTCAGATATCTTTGCTGAAAGGCCACTTATCTCTGCCTCTATCTTCCGGAGTTGCTCTTCACAGGTCCGGATCTTATCCTCTTCTTCCTGGTATTTTTTCTGTCGGTTTCGGAGGGTAAGGAGTAATGCCGTGATATTGGTTTCCCTACTGATTGTACAGCCAAGACCAGCCAGTATAGGTACTAATTCATCGAAATAGGTGGTGACTTTCTTCTCACCTGTTACTATTCCATTTTGATGCTGGTCAATTCTGTTTTTTCTAGATTCAATCTCAAACTCCTTCTCCCTGCATTCCTTCTCCTGGGAATTCAGTTGTTCCCGACATTTTATGAGAAGGGGTGCTGACTTCCTGATTTTTTCCTCACATTGTTCTGCATTATGGAGTGTTGTATCCAGGTTCCTGAGTTTTGATGAGGTAACTTCAATACAAGAAGTAAGTGAGGCACAATCGGTTTCACTATTCATACCGAGAGCATCTGTCCCTTCCTTCCATCTTTTGTGCTGTTCGTTACGTGTCGTTTCACATTCGATGATGTCCTCAAGGCAACGGTTTAGTTCACCCTCTTTTTCAGCAATTTTGGTCGTGAGAGTCGTCAGTTGCCTTGAAAGATTCTTAATTCGGTTCTCTTCCTCTATAAATTCCCTTATGACTTCCTCGGGCTCAAATTCCTGCCCGGTTACAAATGGATGGTGGAGGGAGCCACAAAGGGGACAGGGCTTCCCATCTATCAGCTGGTTTCTCTCTATTGTCAGGTCTCTTACCTTTGCAGCAAGGAATGCGGCCTTCCGTGATATTTCAAGGTGTTCTTCACAGTGGGTAAGATCTGATTCGATGCGGTCTTTTTCATATCCTGACACCTGCAGGTAATGAATCAGATCATCCCGTTTCTTCTCAAGGGCTTCCCATCTGGATGATATCTCCTTTATCGCCACCTGAACTTCTTTCAGCCGGTTCAGTCTTTCAACCTGAATCTTTGTCTCATCATGGCTCTTTCTCAGGTCAGAAAGGGAGTATTCCAAAAGGAGTTTTTCCAGATTTTTCTCTAGGTCTTTTTGCTCTTCTTCTCGTTCTTTTAATAGCCGTTGCTGTTGTTCTTTTTTCTTTTGAAGTTCTGTTAGTTCCTTCTTTGCTTTTAGAATCTGGATTTCCTGTTCAGTACAATCGGTTTTTTCTTTTTCGATTGTGTCAAGATGTTCACGGATTTTTGACGTCTTCTCTTCAAACCCTGAATACTGGTCTCTGATAGTTGCATCCGAAGCATGCTGATTGATATAGTGGTTTGCGGTATTTTTAATATCCAGTATCTCCTGCTTTCTTCTTTCTGCCTGCTTCAAATTGTTATTGTAATCGGTCAGGAGGTTTTGCAGTCCTTCCAGCTCTTTATTATCCCTTTTTATTCCTGCTTCCTTATCACCGATCTCCTTATCAAGGGCACGGATTATCTGGATAAGTCTGATTCCTTCCTCTCGCTCCCGTTCTGCCTGCTTCATTCCGGTTTGAGCAGAACTGACTGCGTTCTCTAAATCAGGAAGAGATGACTGTAGAATGTCTCTTATTCGGACTGTTTCCACTTGTCTTTCTGTGTCCTTTTCCAGGGTATCCCGTTTCAGTTCCAGTGATGCATATAATCCCTGGAACAATGCAGCTTTTTTTGCTGCAAGGAGTGCTATCCGGGAGGGCTCAAACGCTCCCTGTTTCTCTACAAGGTGGGCTTTATCTGTTTCCAGATCCCTGATCTCACACCGGAGTTTTTCAACCGCTTCAATCCATCGGATTGCGTCTGTGATTTGGGTAATTTCACCGTCTGTTTCGACTGCGGTCTTTTGAAGATTTTCTATCTGTTGTTTTATGTTCTCTTTTTCTTCAGGGGAGAGAACAGAAATTGAATCAAGTTCCTGGTTTAACTGTTCGAGTTTTTCCCGTTCCTTTGTATATCGTTCATGGGTGTTTTTCGACAATTCTGAATAGATGGCTGTTCCGGTTATCTGCTCAAGAATTGGTGCCCGCTCATCAGCACCAGCCTGAAGAAATGCAGCAAATCCCCCCTGGGCAAGAAGAATGGACCGTGTAAACTGGTAATAGTCCATACCGGTTACTTCTTCAACGATCTCCTGGACCTGGTTCATTTTTGTACCCAGGATTTCTCCGCTATCGGCCCGGGAGATCTCGTGCTGTGGTGATTGCAGTTCACCTTCCGGTTTGTTTCTTGCTCTTCGCTGGTTCCAGTTACAGATAAATCTCCCCTTTTGCGATTCAAATACTACTTCGGCAGAGCAGTCACCGGTATGCCTGCTCATGATATGATTACTCGTCTTGGTAACTTTCCCAAGCCGGGGAGTTCTCCCGTAGAGGGCAAGACAGATGGCATCAAGGACGGTTGTTTTCCCTGACCCGGTCGGACCGGTGATCACAAAAAAGCCCGAAGAGGTAAATACAGGGTCGGTAAAATCAATAATCCAGGTTCCTGCCAGGGAATTCAGGTTTGAAAATTTTAGTTTCAGGATCTTCATTGGATCTACTCCGAATTTGTGTCCTTTTCGAGCATTTCGGCATATATTTCCCGGAATGATTCAAGGAGCTCCGGACGGTCAGCTTCAGTAATCTTTTCAGCATCCATTCGCCGGATAAACACCTCTTCCGGTGATAACTGATCCAGTGATTCACCTGCTTCTTTTTGCTGCATGACCTGGTTTAACAGACGAATATTTTTAACCCTGAATACTTCCACCGGGGATCCGGTGATAATACTTCGTATTCTTTCCTGTGCGTCCGGAATAATTTTCGGATCATCCAAAAGAACCTCGACAAAAACCGAATCTGATTCAAATTTTAACCTGGATAATTCAGATGCTATGAGATCAAATGGTCCTGAAATTTGCAGATAATGCTGAAAGATTGGAACCTGAACATCCTGTACTGATACAGGTCCACCTCCCCCTGTCTCTATCAAAAAAACAGATTTTGTTTTTCCTGCCTCTCCAAACCCCATAATAAGGGGGGCTCCGGAGTATCTCATGTGATTATTTCCACAGACTTTTTGTGGGAGATGCAGATGCCCAAGAGCCAGATAATCAATACAGGGAGGAAATGCATCTGCCCCGACACACGCAAGGTTTCCAAGAAATAAATCCCGGCTCCCGTCGTCATCTCTTGTGATTCCTCCTGCTGTAAAAAGGTGACCGGTAGCAATTATCGGAATATGATGCCCGATTTCTTTTCTTTTATCTTCTGCACATCTCCCAATTTCATGATATCGAGATTTTATTCCGGAGATCATGTTTGCTATTTTTTCCTTGCTGCTCTCACCTGCAAAAGAGGTTCTCACGTCCCGGTCGCGAAGGTAAGGAATCGGGCATATAATAACTGAAGGCCGGTTATTTTCATTTGGTATGACCAGAACCAGATCCTCCGGATTTTCTGGTACATGACCGATAACAGTGATATTCAGGTATTTACATAAGTCCCGGGGAGCAGAGATGAGAGAAGGAGAGTCGTGATTTCCCGCGGTAATAATAATGTGTCTGCAGCAGGATCCTGCGGCTCGTGCCAGAAAATGGTAATATTGCTCAAGTGATCGGTTCGGCGGTGTTGTTGAATCAAAAATATCTCCGGCAACAATGAGTACATCAGCATGCTCTCTTGTTATCACCTCTAATAACCAGGTAAGGAATGCTTCATGCTCTTCATATCGCTTCCTGCCACAGATCTGGCTTCCAAGGTGCCAGTCGGAGGTATGTAAAATTCTCATGCCAGTCTCATCCGGAGAAAAAGCGTGTCGCAATGTTGGGAATTCATCTTTTAAAAGGTTGGAGATGGAAAAATATGAACTATTTGTTCAGTACTTATTACCGATAGAGTTTTGAGATCGCTAGCCGGTAAGGTATATATGGATAACCCGTTGATATGCCTTATCATTGCCCTGGTTGTGGCGGTATATATGTCTGGATGTACACAGGCACCTGAAATAGCCGATGAGAATCAGTATATACCAATCCACTCCCCGGAAAATCTGGAACCTGTGGAGAGTAATGGACCTGGTCTGCCCAATTCTTTTGGAGAGGAAATTGCAATGCATCAGAACAGAACAAACAGTAGTACTCCTGAAGATCTCATAATCGGAGAAACAACAGAAATATCGTTAAAAGAAAATCCAACAACCGGTTATACCTGGAACGTATCAGTAACTGACGGTCTTGTTATTGTGGATGACACTTTCATCGGGCCTGATGATAAAAGGGTTGTCGGAGCGGGTGGCACACATGTCTGGAGAATAAAAGCAACCGATGTTGGAAGTCAGTTCTTTTCAGGAGTTTACCGCAGGTCATGGGAACCACCTGGTGATGATGATACCCGATATAGTAAGGAATTTAATGTCCACCAATAACCGCATTTTTTAATCGCATTGGATAAGGTTCTCAACTGAAATTCTTCTATTGAGTATTCCCAGGGCAACCTCCATTGCAATATGTATTCTATCAGGCCTGATAATTCTCATGTAATCAACTTTGCTGACTGCCCGTTCAAGGGTATATATCCTGAGGAGGAGGTCAAGATCACTGGTATTGTCTGGTATGAATTCTGCCTTCCCAACGGTTACCAGGTACGCTGAAAGAAAACTCGTAACTACGCAGGATACCCAGAAATCAACCCAGGGTTTTAGAAACGGGGTATCTTCCGGTCTTATTTGGGTGACCTGGGAAAAGATGGAATAGGCGGTATAATACATTGACCAGATCATCCCTGATACATCCCTGAGGGGACAGTATTTTAATCTCCGTTCTGTGATGGATTTTGTGGGATCTCCCTCAAAATTCACCATGATAAGGTCTTTTCCTGAAAACAAAATGTTTCCCAGATGATAATCTCCATGAATCCGTGTTTTCAGTGTGGAAATCTTCTTTTTTATAATGGGGTGTATTTCATGAATGAAATCAGACTCGTATGCAACAAATTCTTTTACGGCACTGTGGTGCTCTTTTGGAATCTCTTCAGGAAAAGAGCTGAGGTTTCTGCAGCTCATTCGTATCTGGCTTTGAAACGCCTGATATAATGAGCGCTGATAGAGCAATGAAAATGGTTCAGGATCAAAACCCGGATTGCCATGAGAAGATGCCAGGGCAAGATGCATTTCTCCGGTTCGTCTCCCTAAGATATCCATCATGTGAAGACAAAAAGGAGTAATGATGTCTTTTGCAATCACGGGGGGGTCAGCTTTTTGCCTGAGGAGTTCTTCAGGGGTTATATTACTGATTATCATGTCATCCCGTTTTGAAAGTATGGTATTGTAGAAATTTGTTACCGCATCTTCGCTTAAATTAATTCCATTGCTAATTTTTTCCGGAATGTCCTGAATAATACCGACAATATAGGATTCTCCTGATGGCTGTTTGTACTGGATTGATCCTGCATGCACAGGACAATTCTGAAACGATGTTTCTTCATTTAAGTATCTGATGATATCAATGGCCGGATTTATTCCTTCTTCAAGAGTCCGGTATACTTTCAGTGATAGACCGTTTGTTGAAATAATAAAATGACACAACCCTTTTCCTGAATGAAGTAATGGGGTCATTTCTGTTAGTTGTTGTTTCAAGAGGTTTCGATATTTTCTGTCAATCGTGATTCTGAAGGTTCCATTTAAACCACGAAACATTTTCCTTCTGGCAAGAATGGATAGTGCGTTCTCCCTAAATTTCCTGTCAAAGTAACTCTCACATAAAATTCCTTCTCTTTCATCAGATATAAACCGGGTAATGACATACTGCGGGATTTCCTGGATAATAGCCTGGGCTTCATCTCCCAGCACCAGAATCACCGGTAAAAAAATTATTCTTGATGTCCCATCCTGGTAGGTAATTTTCAGGAGAATGATATCTGATGGGCTTAAATATGATGTTCCAAGAGGAAAATGCTCCAGAATAGTAATACTTCCTTTTCCTCGTTTTTTTGGTGTCATATCTGTCCACCTTTCAATATATGAAAGGAAAATTTCCTCTATCTTTTTTCCCTCCTCTGAGTTTACAAAACTCTTTTTAGTGTTTTTATGTATAAATGTGGGAATAATTTTCAGGAAATCTTCACTGCTGACATTACTCTTTTCAAGAATCTGGAACCAGTAGTAATCATGTGGGCCTAATGTGAGAGTATATGGCTCTTCCCTGATTGGGGGAAATTTATTTCCGCTGAATATCTCTACTGGCGTTGTTCCTGCGTAACCAGTCAGGTCAAGCTGAACAAACTGAGAAGATTTAGCAAGGTTAGCGATGACCAGAATCTTCTCTTCCTGGTATTCTCTAATAAATGCCAGCAATTTAGGATTTTTTGTGTTCAAAAAGATAATTGAACCCCTGCTAAAAGCAAGGTTTCGTTTCGTAATGGCAATAAGTCGTTTTATCCACCACAAAAAGGATGATGAATTCCTCTGTTGATTCTGGACATTTACTGCCAGGTAGTGATATTCAGGATCGATGATCACCGGAAGATAAAGCTGCTGCGGATTTGATCTTGAAAATCCGGCATTTATGTCCGAGTTCCACTGCATCGGAGTCCTGACACCGTTGCGGTCACCCAGGTAATAATTGTCCCCCATTCCAATCTCATCACCATAATATAAAATTGCAGTGCCAGGAAGGGATACCAGCAGCACATTCATCAATTCCATCTCTCTCCGGTCATCCCTCATGAGAGGTGCAAGCCTTCTTCTGATCCCAAGGTTTATTCTTTGGTTGGGATCTTTCGCATACACCTGGTACATATAATCCCGTTCTTCATCAGTTACCATCTCCAGGGTGAGTTCGTCATGGTTTCTAAGAAACATCCCCCATTGACAGGAATCCGGAATTGAAGGTGTCTGTTGTAAAATATCAATAATCGGGTAACTATCTTCCATCCGGAGGGAAAGAAACAATCTTGGCATCAGGGGGAAGTGGTATGCCATATGGGCCTCATCCCCGTCTCCGAAATATTGTGCAGCATCTTCAGGCCACTGGTTTGCCTCGGCGAGCAGCATTTTATCTGTAAAATTTTCATCGACATATGCCCGGAGTTTTTTCAAAAAATGGTGTGTTTCAGGAAGATTTTCACAGTTTGTTCCCTCACGCTCAAACAAATAGGGAATGGCATCAAGTCGCATCCCGTCAACACCCTGGTCAAACCAGAAATGAACGACTTTTAAAATTGCCTTCTGAACTGCTGGATTATGATAATTCAGGTCTGGCTGATGTGAATAGAACCGGTGCCAGTAATAAGCCTCAGCTACCGGGTCCCATGACCAGTTGGATGATTCAAAATCCTTGAAAATTATCCGGGCTTCCCTGTATTTTTCTACTGAATCATTCCAGACATAAAAATTCCGCCATTTACTTCCCTTCTTTGAGTGTCTGGCTTTCAAAAACCAGGGGTGCTGGTCTGATGTGTGGTTCAGACACAATTCTATGATAATCCTGATTCCTTTCTGATGTGCTTCATTCAATAAGAGTTTAAAATCCTGTAGGGTTCCATAATCTGGATGGACATTATAGTAATCGGCGATATCATATCCATCATCCCTGAGTGGTGAGGGATAGAATGGAAGAAGCCATATTGCAGTAATTCCCAAATCTTTTAGATAATCAAGTTTTTGAGTGAGTCCGGAGAAATCACCAATACCATTCCCGTCACTGTCATAAAAAGCCCTCACGTGGACTTCATAAATTATGGCATCTTTGTACCAGTATGGGTCACTTTTTGAAGAGAATGAGTGGTCTTTGTATTTTTTTTGTTTTTTCATCTATGCTTTCTTCTCCGTGAAACATTCCTGCAGCAGGTTTCTGACTTCCTCAACTGAACGTACACTATATGATGCAATTGAAGGCAGAGGGCCTACTTTTATAGAATATGAACCATGAGGTAGTGTTTTAAAAATATCTTCATCCGTTCTGTCATCTCCAATTGCAAGGATAAAATCATAATAATTTTTCTTTATCCAGTGGTTCACTGCACTACCTTTATTAATCTCGATGTTTTTTATTTCGAGAACTTTATGCCCTTCCAGTAAGGTAAGGTTGAGGTTTTTGGTTCTCATGAGAAGATCTTCACGAAGATCAATAATCCTGATAGCAGCAAGGGAGGGATCTACATTGCGGTAATGCCAGGCCAGTGAATATTCTTTCTCCTCTATAAATGAACCCGGTGTTCTGTCGACATATACCTCGATAATGGATCGTATTTCATCTTTCCATTCATTGGTTGCGACAAGATTCATTTCCCATTTCCCACCCGCTTCTCTTATCCATATTCCATGTTCGGCAACAAGCCCCAGGTTGTAGGATCCAAACCATGTAGTAAGCAAAGATTTTTCGCGTCCACTGATTATAACCAGGTTGTTGTTTGGATCGCGGGCGAGAATCTCAAGAATGTGGAACAGATTCGGATCAGGCTTTGCTTCTATGGGTGTTTTCGCAATGGGAACAAGTGTCCCGTCATAATCAAGGAAAATTACTCTTGATTGAGCATTGAGGTATGCTGTGCAAAGATCGGATAATGCTCTGTCATCCATCCACCGTGCAGAGAGGAACGATTGATATTGTTTGGCTTTTTCAAGAATTTCAAGAAAATCAGAAGTCCAGCGGGCGAGATTATACCTGCTGAGTCGTGTCTGCATGATTTTTATCCGGTTTTTCTGTTCTTCTTCAGGTATCATGAGAGCATCATAAATTGCAGATGAAAACTCTTTGATATCATTGGGATTTACTAAAATTGCCTCTCCAAGTTCTTTGGCAGCACCAGCAAATTCACTTAAGATTAAAATACCCGGTTCATCTTTTTTCGTTGCAAGATATTCTTTTGCCATGAGATTCATTCCGTCCCGTACTGGGGTAATCAGTGCAATGTCAGCAATTTTATATATGGCAATAAGACGGTCATATGGCAGGAAAGTATACATATAGCGAACTGGTATCCAGCTCATTGTCCCGAATAATCCATTAATATGACCGACCAGGTGATCAACTTCATGTTTGAGTTCAGCATACTGGTCAATATGTGAACGTGAAGGGACAGCAACCAGGATCATTGTCACCTTTTCTTTTAGCTCCGGATGATTTTTGAGCAGAGCTTCAAAAGCCTTTAATCGTAATGGAACTCCTTTTGTATAATCCAGCCGGTCAATAGAGAGGATTACCTTCCGGTTTCTGACATCTTTATGGATTTTATTAATCTCTTTTTTTACCGATGGTGACTCTCCCATTTGAGAAAATCTATCAAAATCTATACCCATTGGAAAGGTATCAGCCTGGATTATTCTGCTTTTAGTCCGTATGCGCATTATTTCATGTTCATGACCGAGTATTCTCCTGATACAACTGAGAAAGTAGTTCACATATTCAATGGTATGAAATCCTACAAGGTCAGCACCCAAAAGACCTGAAAGCAGTTCCTTTCTCCAGGGAATAAGTCTGAATAGTTCAAAAGGAGGAAATGGAATATGTAAAAAAAATCCGATTGTTGCATCCGGGTTTTTTTCCCTTATCATCTGTGGAAGAAGCATCAGGTGATAGTCATGAACCCAGATTACATCGCCTGGCCGGATAGATGCGCAGACAGTATTACAAAATTTTCTATTCACTTTGACATAAGCATTCCAAAGATCCTGGTCATATTGGGCGTAGTGGTAAAAATAATGGAATAAAGGCCAGATTGCCCTGTTGCAAAAACCGTTATAATATTGCTCGTATTCATGTTCTGACAGGTAAACCGGTTCACAATCACGTTCTTTAAGGAGGGTATGTAAGTTTTTTCTCTCAGCACGGGTAATTTCCTTCGTTGTCAGACCTGGCCATCCTATCCATAAAGATGGATAAGATCGATAAATTGATCCCAGTCCTGTTGCAAGACCCCCTATGCTATCCTGAACAATTAATTCGTCCCTTTTTTTATGGATGGTAATCGGGAGCCTGTTAGAGACGATCACCAACCGGTTCATACAGTTCATACATCATCACAGATGAAGAAATGATCGCATCTGGATATGAACGGATGGTTTTTTTATAATTCTTCAGGCTATATAAAATTGGAAATAATCCTGAATCATCACTTTTATGGTATTATTGGTTTTTTTCAGGGCTCTACATCAACCTGCAAAGTCTGTTGTCCGTATTGATAAACACTCTTATTTTCGTTAACAAACATGGTTTTTTGTAAAAGAGTGTACCTGTTATTGGTTTTTATCCATTGCACCGGTCCGAAAAAAGGGGCTAGTGTCTTGAATACATAATTGTTTTTTACTCCAAGTAATGCAACAGCTCCCCTTTTCTTTGAATAACCTTTACAAATTGCTCCGAATTCCTGAATTCTTTCAGGTTCATCTCCGAACCATTCATCACAACATTCGATGAGAAGAAGATCTCCTTTTAGCTGAGAAATATTGGAGGTGAGTAGATCAAAATCGTCAATACTGATGCCTTTTATATGTAATTCTGATGAATGAATGAATAATCTGCTTCCTTCACTATGGTAGAGATGGATAACTGACCTGAATGAGCTCAGCGCTTTAGGTAATGCTGAACGAATAATCTCTCTTGGGGCAATGTATGCGGAAAATTCCCAGGGAGCTATGGTTGTAAGATCTGATGGTATCACCAGCATATCCTGATGGTCGTAGTTTGGGGTATATAAAATTCAGGTAAGCAGGGTGAAAGTGAATTGGGAATTAACACGTAAAAATAAGAAATTTCCAAAAAAAATAATTATCAAAGATCACCCATGGCAAGGGAAATACCTTTCTTGATATCATCAAGACCTTCTTCATGTTTTCCTACTTTGCGCAGGGTCATCCCTTTGTTGTACCAGACTTCTGCATCGTAAGGATCACATTCAAGGGCAGAATCATAGCATTTTATCGCTTCTGAATAGTTACCCATGAGGTCTAATACATTTGCCTTGTGGTGGAGTGCACGAGAGTTTGCAGGATCATTATTGATTATTTGATCGTACAGGTTCAGCGCAAGTTGATAATCGCCAGCCATTTTACAATTTTGTGCGTCACGAAGAGCACATTCAACACTTGGATCAACTTTTGCTATTTTTCTATCTATGTTCAAAGATTCGGTTACCATTTCAATTCCCTCCCTTATGATCTGGTTTTAATGCCAGTCTCCCTTGGATGAGCATTTATGCAGGCATTATGGCTTTCTGGATATTACATGAAAATCTGATCCTGAAACCAGTATATCATCATACCAGATGGCTGATCCATGGGATAAATGGAAATTAACTGCTGAAATATTAAGAATTTGCCAACCAGTAACGCAAAACATAATTGCATTACAGGATTGCTTTTAGGTATGCCATGCAATTATGCCATGCAATATCTGTCCAGGTGATATCAGCCAGTGAAGAATTGTGTGTATGATATTCCGGTATGTTTCACTAAAAGATATAGTAAGCTATTTAGGATAACAGGGAGGTAGGTACTCTCTGTAAGAAATGTTCTGTCAGGTATCCTGCCCGGTATGCCGGAACTAGAACAGTGTAGATTAATAGTCTGTATACAAATTAATGGCCAATTCAATGATATCCCACTTTCAGGGGAAGATACAACCGGGTATGAATGAGGTGGTGCACAATGGTATTAGCAGTAACACAACAGGCAGGTGTTTCAACAAATGAACACGGGAATGAAGAAATTCAGGTAGTAGAATTTATTATTGGTGATGATAAATTTGCTGTAAATCTCTTTGATGTGAAAGAAATTGTTGAAGCATCAAAAATTACTCCTCTCCCTCATGCACCTGCATATATCAGGGGGATAATTGACCTTCGTGGTGAGATTACTACGATAGTAGATCTTCGCCAGTTACTTAAAATAACAAAAAGAAATGAAGCGGATACTGAGGACCTCAGATTTATTGTTCTTGATGAGTCTGTCACTGATGGAAAAACCGGGGTTGTCGTCGATGAAGTAACATCTGTTCTTACCGTGAATGTTGCAGATATTGACCAGCACTCGCATGGAGCCGGAGACGATTCTCATATCCTTGGTGTCATAAAAAAAGATGTAGGGGAAAAAGGAGAAAATAAGAAAGAACTTGTCATCTGGATTGATATGAGTGGACTTATCCGGGAAGCAGGTGGAGTCTCGCAGATCTGATGGTTTTAATTTTTCTTAATTAACGCTTATTTTATGGATACTGGCTGCTGCCAGAACACCTGTTGAAAAGGCAGCCTGGAGATTATAGCCTCCACAGTCTCCGTCTATATCCAGAACTTCTCCGATACAGTATAGTCCGGGAATTACCTTTGACTCCATGGTATCCTGCCTGATTTCATCAATAGAAACTCCTCCCCGGGTAACCATTGCCTCATTTTTATCTCCTAAAGAGAGATCCGGAAACGAATATTCAAGTAACAGACTTATCAACCTGTTCCTGCTTTTCTTTGGAAATTGTGCACAGGTCATTTCCGTTGGAATTTCTGCAATCTCCAAAATTTTTTTTGCAAATCTTTCCGGCACATTCAGGCTGGTAAGTAATGTCTTCACCTGCTTTATTCCTCCGGTAGAAAAGTACCTTGTTAATCCATCCCGTCCGGATGTATTGTCAAGGCTGGGTATGAATGAGATCCGTAGTTCATCTCCCTTCCTGATATACCTTGAAAAGTCTAGAATGGCCGGTCCTGAAAGCCCCTGATGAGTAATGAGTATGTCTCCTTTTGTCTCGTGAATTTTCTTATTGTCACGAAAAAGTCTTAGAACACTTGATGGAAATGACATACCTGCTAATTCACGGAAAGGAAAATTCTTTATGATCACCGGAGCGAGGGCAGGCCCTGGCTCAATAATGGTATGGCCTAATTTCTTCGCCAAAATGTACCCATCCCCCGTAGATCCGGTAGATGGGTAGGTAAACCCACCGGTTGCAAGAACCACATATGCAGAAAGGTATGCATCCTTCGTTGTTGTGACCATAAATCCTGCATCACTCTGTGCAATTGCCTGAACCGGTTCATTGGTATGGATTTTCACACCGGTGGTTTCTATATTATCAGTTAATATTGTCAGGATATCTCGTGATTTTCCAGATTCTGGAAATATTTTGCCATCTTCATGTTCAATAAAATGAATGCCATGCTCGTTAAAAAACCGGATGAGTTCATCGTTGGAAAAGTTCATCAGGGCGGATTTGATGAACCTTCCATGTTCACCATAATGAGTGAGAAAATCTGAAATGGGCCCGGTATGTGTCAGGTTGCATTGACCTAAGCCTGATAAAAGTAATTTTCTTCCAACATTCTGCATTTTTTCCAGGATAAGTACTGAATACCCCCATTTTGCCAGATAAAGAGAACACATTAATCCTGCCGGTCCGCCTCCGATAATTGTTACATTGTAGGGCTTCATAATTATTTATAGAATGATTAGTGTCTCAATAAAAGTATCAGGGATAATTTACTCAGGAATTACCGGAAAAGGTTTTTTGAGGTTATCTGGTAATAATTCAGGAGGTAAGCTCCTTGTAGCTGAAGTCATCAAAGGAAACCTTGACTCCCTGCTCTTTTACATATCCCTTTTCGGAAAGCCTGGCAACGAAGAATCCCACATCGCCATGGGTTATTGAAGTGTCACTGATTGCCCTGACCATTTTTCCATTAATATAGAGGCTCATGGTGTTTCCTTCTGTTTTTACGCCAAGTTTGTTTGTAACATAGCCCTTATTCAGGATATAGGTTTCAGTTAAGGGTATCAGTTCATAGACCTTTCCATCAACATGTTTTGTGACAGTAAACCAGCCACGGCCATTGATACCAAAAAGGTAGTGGTCATCATCAGAAAAGCGGAAAATAATTCCATACTGCCCGGTCATTGGGCCAGAATCAAGTCTTGTTTTAACTTCAACCTCAAAATTTTTCGCATCTTCACCAAGGAGAACCTTGTCTAGCATGTCTTCTCCTTTCTGGATCATGTGGTACTCCCCCTGTGAATAGTACCTCATGAAGGTATCACTGGTATATTCACCCCATCCACTCTCTTTATTTGAAAAACCATCAGAAAAAGAATATCCTGATGAAGATTCCATGGTCGGCACAGAAGTCGTCTCTTCTGTCACTTCACTTGTATTTTCAATGACTGAAGTCTGATTAAATTCATCTCCCACGGTTAGCGAATCCGGAGGTGGTGATGGCATAAAAACCAAAAGCATGATGATAATAATTCCTGCCAGGGCGATACCACCGATGAACATGAGTTCTCTGTGTCCAGGAAATGAAAAATTTGGTTTAGACTCCGGTTCTGGTTCAAAAAATTCATCGTCAGGTGGTAATACCGGACCCTTAATTTCCGGGCGGTTAAGAGGTTTGTCAGGTATAATATCGTCTGAAAACAGGTCATCATAGGGAGATATTGGTTCAACGAGTGGATCCTGTTTGCCAACCGGTATTACTGCTCCACAATATTCACATGTATTGGAATGTGTTTTTTGTTCTTTTCCACATGATGGACACACTTGCATACGTATCAAATAACTCCTGTTCAGACCGTAGCCATGTTTTTATTGGGGTATGGCTGGTTAATGATTGTTCCGTTTTTACCCGGTGCAAGGACACCGATATAACACTGGGACTATTCTTTGTCCAAATTTTGTTAATTTTAAAGCGCTAATTATTGTTGCTGTAAACCTTGTTTTGGATCCAGATGAACTTTCACTCCCTTTGTCTAGAGTAGTATATGTGAGTTGATATGGGGCCATGGACCCGGAATCACCTAAGGATCCTATGTAACTTCGCTGACATCACACATCTTTTTTCTCCATGATGAACAATTGCCAACCTAGCGAAATTAAATTACTTCCACGATTATCAACACACCAGGAACCTGGCACTACTGCACAATACCTTATCTACCTTAGTCTTTGTTTAAAAATAGTGAACGATTTTGTTTCCATCTCAATACCGGCCAGAGTAGTAATACCGGCATGGTTCCAAAGACGAGGATCATCCATTGCATGGCAGACAAGGGAACAGTGTCAAAAATCTTTCCGCCATATTGAACGATAAGAAACTGAATGGCTATGATCCCTCCCATTATCAGGAAAAATACCGGATTACCTTTGATAAAATGGGGCATAATGCCATTAATTCCCCGGCAATTAATACCGTTCCACACCTGGGTAATTACAAAACCAGTGAAAAATGCTGTAGCCTGCTCTGCAGGTGTTTCCATGAAGGGAATACCCTGGATGATGCCTGCAAGTCCTACTATTACATAGACAAATGCGGTAATTAGAATTGCATTAACCATGTAAGATGTCAGAACTGAAGCAGATCTTGGGACTGGTTCTTTGTCCATGAGTGCCGGATGAGGAGATTCTGAACACAGGGCGAGAGCTGCCAGTGAATCCATGATAATATTAATCCAGAGAAGTTGTATTACCGTAAATGGCGGTGGATATCCCAGGAGCGGAGCGATAAAACTGAGTATAGCCGCAGAAATGTTTATTGTAAGCTGGAAGATCAAAAACCGCTGAATATTTTCGTAAAGAGCTCTTCCCCACCATACCGCTTTTCTGATTGTCGGAAAAGAATCATCAAGAAGAATAATATCACTCGCTTCCCTTGCTACTTCAGTTCCTGCAATTCCCATGGCAAGCCCAACATCTGCAGAACGAAGTGCAGGCGCATCATTAGTTCCGTCACCCGTAACTGCGACCACTCTTCCTTTGGCCTGAAGTGCCTGGACCAGAATAAGTTTGTCATGTGGTTGTGATCTTGCCATCACTTCAAGATCGGTAGCAACAGACTGTTGTTCCTCTATACTAAGAGACCTGAATTCAGGTCCGGTTATTACATTTCCTGTTGTCAGGATTCCTGTCTCTTTTGCGATTGCACAAGCAGTTTCCAGACTATCACCCGTAACCATCTTGACAGATATGCCTGCTTTTTTACAGGAAGCAACAGCAGATGGAACATCTGCACGTATTTCGTCACGGATACCAACATAGCCGTCCCATAATAGTAGAGGAGCGGGACCTTTTGGATCATCTACTATCGCATGAGCAAAAGCCAGGGTTCTCATTGCCCGGTCAGCAAGGTTTTTAACTTCACCAAGGTCTGGTTGTGGGGAGCACCCTGCTGCAACAACCTCCGGAGCACCTTTTACCAACAGGTATTCTTTTCCATTGATGGTAGTGAGTGTACGCATCTCTTTTTTTCGTGAATCAAAGAGTTGCTGTGAAAGCGAAGGATTTTCTTCCCGCATGGTCTGGTAATTAATACCAGCACGATGCAGCCACCTGAGTAACGCCCCTTCTGTGGAATTTCCAACAGTGACCTGCTGCCCATCCCGGGGTTCTAGTTCTGCTGTACTGTTTATCCCGGCATTCAGAGTTATCCACTCTGCAGAAGTTTCCGGAAGACCTCTTTCATATTTCGGGACTATAATGGATGATGCGGCAACCTCCATCAGGTTCATGGTAAGTGTCCCGGTCTTATCAGTACAGATAATGTTTACTGATCCAATAGTCTCGCATGCAATTAATCTCCTGACCAGGCTGTATGCCCGGGTCATTTTTTTCATCGTTAGAGCAAGTGACACCGTTACACTGACTGGCAAACCTTCAGGGACTGACACTACAATTATGATAACTGCAAATATGGCAATGTCAAGGAAGAACCTTACTAATTCCAGTGGTTCTGCAGGAAGCCCGATTATAATCCCTTTCACGAGAAGTGAAACAATAATCAGGCCTGCCATGCCATATCCAAATCTGCTGATATGCGATGCAAGAGTCCGCAATTTTACCTGAAGTGGGGTTTCAGGTCTCTCTCCCCTGGTGATGGAAGCAGCAATCTCCCCCATCCGTGTTGCATCACCAACCGCAGTGACGATTATGGTACCTTTTCCAGATGTAACCCAGGTTCCTTTCAGAACGTCATCATCTATAGATTTCGTGGCAGGTTCTGTCTCACCGGTAAATGCTGATTCATCGGTTTCAAATCCAGTTTCATCAATCAGGATTCCGTCTGCAGGGACAGCATCCCCGGCTTCCAGAATGACAACATCACCCACAACAACATTCCGTATCTGGATAGTTGTGGCATGACCGTCTCTGATAACTCTGACTCCTGCATCATCCCTCATTGCATTCAGAGCATCAAAGTCACGGTTACTTTTAAATTCTGTCAGGAATGAAATGGATGTTGCAAGAATTACTGCAAGTACTATCCCGACTGTATCAAGGAGACCAGATCCCTCGATTATTGCTACAAGAGCTGAGATTATCACTGCAACGAGAAGGATCCTGATTATTGGATCTTCGAATTGTTTCAGGTATTGTTTCCAGAGAGGAAGGCGTGGTGGAGGAGTAAGTTCATTCTTTCCATATAGTTCCTCCATTCTCTTTATTTGTTCTGAATTAAGGCCTGTTTTAACATTAGTTTTAGCATCAGGGATTGTAGGCATGATTACTTCTTTTATATTTTTTTTTTAGACTGATTGCAGTGTAGTTGAGTGGATTCAGGTTTGATTTTCTTTCTGCCATATCATGTAGGAATAGACAAAAAGGTACAATGTTCCGAAAATTACTGGAAGAAGTATAAATAGGTATGCATAATCCGGAATCACAACTCCCAGGAGACAGAAAATTGCGATAATGATAAAAACACGAAACCCTCTAAGATGAGTCTCTTTCCATACCGTTTCATTTTCCATTGTCCAGGGTGTCCGTATTCCGGCAAACCAGTTAGGTTGAACATCCCTGATAAAAAATGCAATTCCTCCCATCAGAATTGCAAAAAGAACGGACATTACCTGGTTCATGGGAATCTGAATGCCTAGTGCCCAAAGGATTGTGACGATGAATAGAACCAGAAAAAAAAGGTTTATTAGGAGTATGAGTCCATCATACGCCTTCTGAAAACCAGCATATACCTCTTTTTTCGGGTCTATTCGGGGAAGAAATATCATGAGCAGGGTAATTCCGGCCATCATACCAGGCAGGAAAAACAATCCCGGGATGACGCTTGTAGTTCCATCCACCTCACCTTTTACGTTCCAGTGAGTTGGTATCTCAGTGGGAAGCATGGGATATACCAGAAAGGAAATTATGCATACCAGAAGTATAGTGGTTATTGAAATAATTCTCAAAAAGTTCATAACAGGATATATACGTTATATGATAGGAGTTTTTCCGGTATTGGTGGTACCTGGAAACAGTACATAGAGGCATTCATCTAGAATCTGGCCGTTTTTATATATGGCGTTTTGATGCACCGCTTCAAGAACAAATCCATTTTTTTCAAGTACTCGTTTTGAAGCATAGTTGGTATGGAATACACCTGCCTCGATTCTGATGATATCCAGTTTTTGAAAAGTATAAGGCACTATCGCACGAACAGCATCAGTTACAATACCTCTTCCCTGATTTGCCGGTGTTATCCAGTAGCCGATTTCCGCTGTCTTTCGATAGATATCACCGAGTCTCCGGACTCCGATTCCTCCTACTACTTCTCCATTGAGATCAATAGCTAGATATATCTGATTATTTTCCCCGCCTGTTGCCATTTCAATAAAATTATCTGCATCCTCAAGTGAATAAGGAGAAGGAAATCCATCTCTCATCCATTGTGCAATTTCCGGATGGTTAGCATTCTTGGTAAGGGTGATTCTATCTCTATATACCCATTCCCGAAGGATGCAGGATGATGTAATAAGTTTCATTGACATTTATCTTCAATATTTCAAGCATTAATTTGTCTTTTTAGAAAAAGAATTCTTCTTCTGTTCTACATACAAATTTTTCTCCTAAAATCTCTAATATAAATCTGTGTGAAAAACCAGTTCGCTGGTTTAAAGGGAGAATTTCATGAATTCCATAATTGAAGTAATCTTGTCACGTTTTCACCCCTCTAAAAATTCAGGATATTTTGCATGTATCCTGCTTGTAAGTCTGATTATTACAGCCTGCCCGGTTTATAGTTTTGAGATAGCTCCTGAAGT
Organism: Methanomicrobiales archaeon; assembly: GCA_012729535.1. GTDB lineage: Archaea > Halobacteriota > Methanomicrobia > Methanomicrobiales > Methanospirillaceae > Methanospirillum. Next base: position 68,435 of record JAAYCY010000061.1, read on the forward strand.
AATTGATATTACACCGGATACTGGTCATGCAGGGTTTTCATACCTGGTTACTATAAATGGCAGTCATTTTGAGTTACCGCTCACCGCTGTACTTGAACTTGATGGATCAGCTTTAAACATTACTAATCTGACGGTACTTTCTGATACCTCTCTTAAAATGCGGATTAAAATTCCGACAGATGCCAAACCTGGACTATACCAGCTAACACTGACTTGTGCCAATGAAAAAACCCAGAAACTCAACCAGGCTTTTCATGTCCAGCCTCCGGCACCCCCTGTTATTGAAAACCTGCACCCCGAACAGGCGATGGCAGGTTCCACTCTGAATGTAAGTCTTACGGGCAAATACTTTAGATCCGGGGCATTTGTCACGTTCTCCAGGGAAAATCAAGAAGTGAACCTGACAACTGAATCAGTGAAATATGATCTGATATCTGGTATTTGCACGCTGCCGGTTACTGTGTCACCAGGGATGTGGAATGTTACGGTTACAAATCCCGATGGCCAGTCTTCAGATTATCCAGAATCATTTACTGTATTGCCACTTCTGCCGCCTCAAATTTTGTCGATAACCCCTGACCAGGGAGATTTGGACAAATCTGTTAAGGTAGTCATAACTGGCAAAGACTTTATTCCGGGAGCATCCTTTTCCCTTATCCGAAAAGGGTTGAGTATTTCGGGAACGGATGTGGTTGTGGATTCTTCAGGACAAATGACTGGTTTTATCCTGGTACCGGCGAAGTACCTGGGCGGTCTTTGGCATCTTGAGGTTACAAACCCCGATGGCCAGTCAGTCCAAAAACAGAATGCGTTTTTAAGTGGAACTCCGGCAGCTCCCTTCAGTCTGCACATTTCTCCGAAATGGGGGATTCAGGGAGAGAACTGCACCGTTACTATTCGTGGAATGGCATTCCTTGAAGGTGACAGAGTTGCCCTTCAGAATGGACGCAAAACCATTGAAGCAACGGATGTTGTGATAGTTTCTGACACACAGATTACCAGTAAACTTTTGATTCCGTCCGATGCGGATGTCGGATCATGGGATGTTATGGTTACCAGCAGGTACAATAAAAGTGATATTCTTAGATCCGGTTTTTCAGTTTATGATAAAACTTCACTCATCCTGGCAGGAATTGAACCTGAAGAAGGCGAACAGGGGCAGTATCTGACCGCAACAATATCTGGATGTAACCTTGTCAATGGTTCAACCATCGCTCTTACTGCTACGGGACAGAATTCTATTTCCGGTGATAGGATCTCATTCCATTCTCCTGAAAATTTGGGGGTGGTTTTTTATATTCCCCCTGATGCTTTGCCCGATCTCTGGGATCTTACTCTGACAACCCCATCAGGGCAACAATTGACAAAAGAGAAAGCTTTCCGGGTTAATTATAACAAAACGCCGGTAATAATGACAATAGATCCTGATCGTGCTCCGGCAGGAACAAATGATTTAAAGGTAACCGTAACCGGTAAAAATTTTGGTGATGGGGAATATCTTGATATGAATTTGTCCCTGAACGAGACGGATATTATGATTAGTGGTGCTGTTTCATACAAGGGAAACCGTATTATTGGATACCTGACAATACCAGAGAAGGCACAGAAAGGATGGTATAACCTGTCAGTAATACGTGATACAGGACTTGGACCGGGATCAATTAAACCTGAAATGTTCAGGGTTCTTTGATCTATCTCATTTTCACATTTTTTATTCAATATATAACTTACCGGTTGTATCAGACAACCTGCATCATATTGTTTTTTATAACAGGATAACCCGGAGTTGTAGTATCAGGGAAATGATCTCTCTCTTTGTGATGGTTGCGTTATCGCTGGTTAATGCTTTCTTTTTCCACTCCGGCTAGTATGAAATCCTCGCAATTTCCAACCTCCTGGTAATATGGGGACTGGAAAGAGGATTTGGTTTCTCATGTGAAGGAAAAAAACAGATTGTTTATGAACGGATTGAGCTGGTACATACTAAACGAAGAGACGAACTGATTGTAGACCTGAAAAAGCGGACAGGTCTGCCTATTATCCGGGTTAATATCCTTCTTATTGATTACCTGTGGGATACTGCAGATATTATGGTATATTATTTCCCTTAGTCCATGTCAGACAGATACATTTCTATCATGATCCTGATTTCTCATCCTGTTTCCTCCAGATATTACCGGTATATTCTATTTGTTATCTCTCTAATCATAGTGTGAAAGCATGGACTATGGTCTTTACATAATCACCGATGATGATCTTACTCCCGGATCTTCTCATGTCAGGATTGCACAAGATGCCCTTATCGGTGGGGCGAGGATTATCCAGCTCCGTGATAAAAAACGTAGTGGTGCAGAACTATATGCAATTGCAAAGGAAATCCGTAACCTTTGCAACATGTATAATGCCGGATTCATTGTGAACGACCGGGTGGATATTGCCCTGTTGTCCGGTGCTGACGGAGTTCATCTTGGTCAGGACGATCTTCCGCTTACTGTAGTACGTCCACTCTTTCCCCCTCCCTTTATCATAGGAATATCTGTTGGTTCTGTCGATGAAGCAGTACTTGCAGAAGAAGGGGGTGCTGATTACCTTGGAGTAGGACCTATATTTTCCACTGAAACCAAGAAAGATGCTGGATCTGCAGTTGGAACTGAGATGATCCGAAAAATAAGGGAAAACGTAGCAATCCCGATTGTTGCAATAGGTGGAATAAAACTCTCAAATACCCGTGAGGTTATTGCAGCCGGGGCTGATGGAATTGCGGTAATTTCAGCGGTGATATGCAGCCCTGACATTTCTGTGGCAGCAAAAAAATTCGCGGATCTCATAAACCGGTAATGGTATGAGATGTTTTCAGTGTCAATATGTATAAAAACTTATAGATGAAGAGACAAGCGTGTAAGGTAATGACATTGGATGAAATAACCATTAGCAGGGCTATAATATCCGAGCAAATGCATATCATGCTCGAATATATGGATATGGATGTAGCCGTTGTCGGGGCTGGACCTTCAGGACTTGTCTGTGCTACACTTATTGCAGAAAAGGGGTTAAAAGTAGGTCTTATTGAGAAAAAATTATCCGTAGGAGGTGGAATGTGGGGAGGGGGCATGATGTTTCCGAGGATTGTTGTTCAGAGTGAGGCTAAAAGACTTCTTGATAGATTTAACATCAAAAGCTCTGAATTCTCCCCTGGTTATTATACGGCATCAAGCATTGAATCTGTAGCCAAACTTACAGCATCTGCAGCTGATGCAGGTGTGCAGTTCTTTAATCTGACATATGTTGAAGATGTTATGATTAAAGGCGATGGTAAATTATCCGGTCTGGTAATTAACTGGCAACCGGTTGAAGCGACAGGACTCCATGTTGATCCATTAACTATTAGGTGCAGGATTACTGTTGATGCAACGGGTCATGATGCGGTTGTTGCCCATCATGTCTCAAAAAAATGTGGGAAACCGAAAATTGTTGGTGAAGGAACGATGTGGGCTGATAATGCTGAATTTGCAGTTGTCACACACACGAAAGAGGTTTTCCCTGGTCTTTTTGTCTGTGGTATGGCTGCAAATGCTGTATCCGGGGGTCACAGAATGGGCCCGGTCTTTGGAGGAATGCTTCTTTCCGGAGAATCCGCAGCAATGCAGATTCTGGATCTGCTCTGAATCACTTCTTTTCAAACGGATTGAGTGAGTCAAAGATACAGTCTATTTCCACGACATACGGCTTGATATCAATAACCGGAGATCCGTCTAGAGCCTCAATTCCGGTAACTGTGATATTGCCCCCTGAAATATTTTCAATTTTTCCGATAGAGAGTGCTATTGGGTTTGGTCGTGAAGGAGATCGTATGGAAAACACCGGTTTTGGTTTGTTAAAGTCTGGTCTTTTTGCCGTGAGAGAATTACGGTCAGCCCGGTCCATCCAGTATAATACCCAGATATGGGATATTCCTTCCATGTTTCCAAGACCTTCATGGTATTGCGGATAGATCTCAATTACCAGTTTTTCAGTGCAGCCAAAGCCCTGTCTGGGTGCTTCTCCCTGTTTTAAAAAAGGTGAATGAATTATTCCAATGGGGTTTACGGAAATCATATTCATCATAAGTTGAGGATGACTATCATAGCATTCAGCAGTGTTGCAAAAGAAGTCCAACACAGGTATGGAATTAAAAGGTACACTGAACACCTGGATACAAATCTGAAATAATGCATGTTAACAAGGATCAGAAACAGCAGGAGAAAAATCACTCCCAGTGCACCTGCAGGTGACTCCATTCCAAAGAATACTATTGACCAGAGGAGATTTACAGCCAGTTGTATCAGAAACCAAAAGGTTGCACGACGGACAGATGGTTTTTCGAATCCTGATTTCAGGACAAACCACCAAGAAAGACCCATTAGAATGTATAAAATTGTCCATGCCGGTGCAAACACCCAGTTAGGGGGAGAAAACCAGGGTTTATTCAGGGTTACGAACCATCCGGTAACCTGGCTTATGGTAAAATATGAACCAATAAAACCAATAAAGAGAGGAAGGAGTATCGCCGGGATAAGCAAAAGATAATGATATATAGATTGATTTTTCATGGGTAATCAAATAATTAGCGTCTCATGAATAATAAGTATCGATACTCTGATACCGATACCTTCTTTTATTTTGGAAACATTGATTAATGAAGCTGGCAGGTTTTTTTTAAATTTTGTCATACTACTAGTGCGAACTGATTGCCAAATCTTGTATAATTGTCCATGACAAGGCTTTTCGTGGTTTTTTTGCACTTTTTACCGGAGATGATCAGATCACCCAGATAGAAACTGAATCAAGTACTGAAAAGAAACCCGAACCGCAAATAGAACCCGAAATTGAAACGATCAGAGTTCGCCTGCCAAATAGCAGAAAAGGTGAACAGTTCGCGTATGCCGAACTCATGCTTGGCTCATTTCATATTCGTGTCCGATGTTCTGATGGCATAACCCGTCTAGGCAGGATTAAGGGTAAGATGAAGCGTCGTGCATGGATTCGTGAAGGCGATGTTATCATCATTACTCCCTGGTCATTTCAGGATGAAAAATGTGATATTTCATACCGGTATACTCCTCCCCAGCGCGACTGGTTACGGAGAAATAAGTACATCTGATACAAAAGTCCATTTTTTTCTTTTTTTTACTGTGGAAAGATTTTTATCCTAATACAATAAGCCTACAGCATGTCTCCACGGATTATTTACACAAGTCAGGAGCAGAAGGCCCGACAAAGAAGAGGCTGGATAAGCAGAGACAAGGAACGATATCTCGAAACAGTCCGTCATCATCCACTTAAAACACCTAATCCTCACCCTTCACGCAGAGCATGGAGAAAACGCCAGGCACCAGGTCCCTGGCATGCTACTCATAGTCATCTTCATGAGGAAGCACTCGGGCCTCATACAAACCAGCCAGGACCTATCCGGTTCACAACAAAAATGACTGTAGATGGTCGGAAATACAATTTAAACCGCTAATTTTTTTATCCGGATTAGAGAAGGAAGGTCAATGAATGGAGAATACCATTCTGACTGCAAGAATTATCAGCATACTGATAAAGAGGAATAATAGGTTCTTTTCAGATACTTTTTGTCCGGTTTTCAAACCCAGATTAACTCCTGGAATGGAAGTAAAGACCAATATTAGGGCAAACAGGACATTAACGTATCCAATGGAATATGGAAAAAGGCTGGGAGTACTTGTTCCAAGAATGATATATGAAATAACTGTTGCGGTTGCAATAAACACCATTGCTGTTAGTGAGATGCGAATCGAACGATGAATATGGATACCTAATAGAGAAGTCAGAACTGGAGTGAGTATCACCCCCCCACCAATACCAAAAAGCCCGGCTCCTATTCCTGTCAGTATCCCCAATAAAGTAAAAATAAAGGTGCTTTCCCTGAAGTGATACCTGACCAGGTATCTGGATTGTTTTATTACCATCCAGAATGCCAGGAATATCAGGAAGGACGAAAAAGCGATGACATGTATCTCTTTTGGGATAATAACTGAAATCGTGCTTCCTACTATCGAGCCCAATACTCCTCCTGCTCCTAAAATAATGGCAGGTAAGATAGAAATCTGTTCTCCACGATTAATTCTGATAGCTCCTGCAAGGGTTGTCGGGAGAATTACCGCTGCAGAAGTTGCAACAGCCATTGCCATAGCATACTCTCCATACCCAAGGTCATTAAGGAGTATAAACATGACCGGAACCATCACGACTCCCCCTCCAATCCCAAAAAGACCTGCAAGAAAGCCAGCAACGATTCCACATGCCAGGAGTATTAGTAGTACCTGGATTAACAATTCCATCGTTTCAGGTTAATTCATTACACTCAAGGTATTTTTTCAGATATTCCCTGATTTTATCTGATTCTAATACTCCTCTCTCCAGGTTGTTGATCACGTTATCAATTTTATACAATTCCTGGACTATCATCTCACTTTTAGCATGTTTATCCATATCAAGAAGAGATAAAGCCACCGTAAGTGGATTTCTGATTTCATCATTAACTGTTGCAAGAAGATGCAGGTTTTGTTGAATCTGTAAGTCAAGTTGCCTGTTTTTCTTTTCCAGGTTCTTTTTCACTTCAATAAGTAATTCCGTCTTTTCCCTGAGAATATCATTAGAATGCTGGAGATTTCTTAAATAAAAGCCATTTTCTATATGAATTCTAACCCGTGCGATAAGAATTCGTTCATGAAACGGTTTAGTGATATAATCAGTCCCGCCTACTTCAAATCCGGTTTCAATATTTGAATCTTCATCTTTTGCGGAAAGAAAGATAATTGGAACAGTTGATGTTTTATCCATTTTACGGAGGATTTTACATACTTCAAATCCATCCATACCTGGCATCATAATATCGAGGAGTATTATGTCCGGAGGAGTTTCTTTCGTAAGTTCAATGGCTAGCGGTCCGTCTGAAGCCATCATAACCTGGAATCCTGCTTTACGAAGAACATGTGCGATAATTTCCAGGTTATTTTTATTATCATCAACAATTAAAACCTGGATCTCCTCATTCCTGATATATTCCATATGAATTACTCTGATATTCTTCGCTGTTTCGGTTATTGATCATCGGTGATCTAATTCCTGTCTCTTTAATTTCCTGGAAAATATATTACCCTTTTATTCTTTGTAAATCCTCCTATGGTGACAGTACAGGAAAAATTAACCGGGGGTATGTTGGAGAAAATCCAATACTGATATCTGCTTTATCAGGAAAAGATATAAACTATTCTGTATTTTTTGAAAAATTTATCCGAATAATTCTCACCATAATAGAGAGAAAAGAACTTTCGTATTATCTTTGTACCAGTCATATCACACAGGTCAGTGTTTCCTCGTCGCCCCAGAGAAAGAACTGATAATTTCGGAAATCTATGTCCTTTTGTATATACCCGTATATCTGATATCTGGTGCCTTGTACTGTCTTTAGTGAATTTATTCCTGGATTGGTGAATTTTCTTGAAAAAGAGGATTTTTTGTCAGAATATAATAAAAATCCAATAAAAATGTTATCTATGCACTTATAACGCGAAAATTATCGTGGGCATCAGATGTTTAGTCATGTATATTTAATGAGAGGTTTTATGTTGTTATCTGTGAAACATCCACTCGGTTATGACTGATGATCCGGATGAGGAACGGTTTGATCAGGGAATATCGTTCCTTAAAAACGGGAAAATTGAAGAAGCAATTGAAATCTTTTCAGAGCTTGTCGAAAAGGATGACCAGAATCATAAAGCGTGGAATGCGTTTGGTGTGGCTCTGTCACATACTGATAATTTAGAAAGTGCCATCCACTGCTTTGAAAAAGCCCATGCAATAGACCCGGATAATGATATTTACCGTCGGAATATGATCAGATCAAAATCACCGCCGGTAAAGAAAAAATCTCCAATAATTACGGAGCTTAAAGAACAAAAGAAACCAGGACAATTGGTTAGAGTAATACTTGCCAGTCTTATCTGTCTGATTACCATCGGTCTTTTAGTGTTTGCATCATTATCAGGTATGATACCAGGAATTTCACTTGATGACGTTCATGGTAATCCTGATTTGAATTTGAATGGTCAAGGTGAATCTGGTGGTATGATTACTCCGGATGTTTCCACAACACCGGAACATTCAATTGCTACAGAAACTCCGACTTCTGTTCCCACTCCACTCTCCACTCCGACACCAAAACCCGAAGTTCTCTTCCATTTCATTGATGTCAGTCAGGGAGATGCTGCTCTTATTCAAAGTGAAGAAAAAAATGTCCTTATTGATGCTGGTCCTGTGATTGCAGGAGAGCGTCTGGTTGAATACCTGAAAAAGCAGAATGTTTCCACCCTGGATATGGTCATTGCATCGCATCCGTATGATGACCATATCGGAGGGATGAGTGAAGTTTTCAAGGCATTTAAAGTAAATACATACGTCGATAACGGAGAACCATACAGTTCTGATTTGCATAAAGAGGTTATTGGTCTTGTTACTTCAGATCAGGCTGTTCGGACGATAGTGAAAGCAGGGATGAAATTACCATTTACATCCATGGTGCAAATGGATATTGTAAGCCCGTATACTCTTACCGGGCATCCTGATGAGGACTCCCTGGTTATCCTGGTATCTGTTCAAAACCTCACGGTATTATTTGCAGGTGATGCTTCAGATGTGAAAACCCCGGCGAAAATACTGAAAGTTCCTGATCATGGTTCTAACAATGCAGTCTCATCAATTGCAAACGTACGACCACAAGTTGCTATTATATCTGTTGCATCAGGCAATTCGTACAATTATCCAAGACCCGGAACAATCGAAGCAATCGAAAAACAAGGTTCAAAACTGTTCAGAACTGATGTAAATGGGACTATCGTGATTTCAACCGATGGAACAAACTGGACTGCAAAGTCAACCCGGTAGTGCTCAGTAAATAGGGGTCAGGATTTTCCTGTTCTCTCCCCCGTTTATCATTCGCTTTGTTTCTTTTTGTCTGGAGATAACCCGGGTCTAATTCAGGTAGTATTTTCCATCAGGAACAGAAATTGTGAATTTTGCTCCTTTTCCATACTCTCCTGTTTCCTTGATGGAAATTCCGGTTATTGCAAGAATTTCACGTGCAAGAAACAGTCCGAGACCAGTATTTGATCCCACTTCTTTGGCAAATATCTGGTGCTTCTGACCTGAAGGTATACCTATTCCGTCATCTTCAAAAATCCATGTAAGGTTTCCATCAATTTCCTTGTGCCAGTAACTGGAAATTTTTGTTACTTTCTCACCATGCCGCATGGAATTTTCCATGATGTTATAAATGACTTTAATAAGGAGAGGATCTGCAAGGACGAGGAGTTCTGAATTATTATCAAACAGGATGCTCACATCTTTTGCATTAATCAGATTTGATGTACTTTTTAATACCCCCCTGATATCATGCCATACCGGCTCTTTTGTACCAAGATCCTGGTAATCGCGGGTAAATTCAATATGGTGCCGGATTGAATTGGCTGCAACCTGTGCTTTAAGGATAAAGTGTCTGGTCTCCTCGATGCTGGTTTCAGTTCCAGCAAATTCCAGGTATCCAATGAGAGCGGTAAGAACATTAATAATGTCATGTCTGGTGATTGAAGAGAGTAGATTGAGTTTTTTATTAGCCATTAACAAGGCTTCTTCAGATCTTTTTTTGTCGGTGATATCATGGATGATGAGGTACAAGACCTGCTGATTTTCAATGCTGATAGGTCCGCTATGAACTTCGACATCCCTAACTTCTCCGGATGAGAGACGATGCTTTAAATAAAAGACTGACTTTTCTCCATTGATTGAACTTTGTGTATCCTGTAACAATTGCTTCCTTTTCGAATAGTGTATCATAAAAATGTTCATTTTTCTAAGTTCTTCCAAAGAATAACCGTAATATGAACATGCGGCTGAATTTGCATCTAATATTTCACCGCTATCTGGATGAATGATAAGCATAACTGAATGACTGTTTACGAAAAAACTTCTATAACGCTCTTCGCTGCTTTTTAAAATAGATTCTGATTTCTTCTGCTGTGTGACGTCCTGTATTTGGACAAGGTACCCTCCGGTAATATTCGGACATGAAAGTGAAATCGGTGTGATAAAAATGTTTAGAAATCTCTGATCTTTCTGTTTTGTTGGAATACCATTATCCAGGACAATTCTCATGAAATCATGGGGAACAGCATATTCAATCTTTTCACCGTTTTGTAATCGGTTAAGCATATCAACAGGAATCGACTGATCCTCTCCCTGGTCAAACAGGTCTATCTCTTTTCTGTCTGAAACCCCGAACATCCTCATACATGCAGGATTTGCCTGGATCAGTCTGCCTTCTGAATTATACAGAAGAATTGCAATGGGCGACTGGTAAAAAATCTCATGAAAAACAATTTCTGCCTGTTTACTCTTTATCAGTGGCACTAATCTATCAGTCAGGAGTTCGAATAATTCTTGTGGGCTTTCATCTTTTACAAAGTAGAGATCAGCTCCATTATTAAGTGCATTGATTATTACTTCTTCCTTACCCATACCGGTCAGGATGACAAAAGGAATTTTATTGCCTGTATTTCTAATTTCTTTTAGGAATGAAATTCCATCCTCTTCAGGCATGTTAAAATCAGAAATAATAGCATCGTAATGATTATTCTTTAAAAGACTATATGATTCTTTCACCGAGTCCGCAGTAAAAACCCTGAATACTTCTGTTTTTTCAAGAAAAGATTTAGCAATCGTACAAATTTCCCGATCATCATCAACAAAAAGAAGCGAGTAGATCATATCACCTTGTCCCTTACAATTAGTTGATGATAAAGTATGAAACCTTATCTACTCTGCAGGTAATCATTCAACAGTGAGTGATATGGAAAGACCGATTTGTTGGTTGTTTCTGACGATAATTGTCATGTTTTTAATGAACAGTGCTGTTTCAGAACCTATTTCAAGCTGGCACCCGTCCGCACGTGAATTCTTTGAAAACCAGGATTCTGACGCGTCAATCAATATTACGGAGTATCCAATTATTCCCTCAATGTTTCTTTCACAAAATCAGTCGTCAGCTATACATGTGGTCTCCTCTGCTCTTTCATCGGAATCATCGGATATAATTGTACCACCAGAAAAATCATCATTGGGTAGAATACTGGTCAGGTATAATATGTCAGAGGTATCAGCACTTGCGATTACTTCTATTGAAGGGGTAAAAATCATAGAAGAAATTGATTCAGAAATGGTACCCGGGCTTGCCCTGTGTAATGTCTCCGGGATAACGCAGGAAGAAGCTATTGATAAACTATCAGACATGCCGGGAATTCTGTATGCTGAACCTGACTATATATGGACAATTGATAAAATCCCGGATGATCCGCAATTTTGGCGACAATGGGGCATGCAAAATACCGGCCAGACCTATAGGGAAGGAGTGTCACCTGGAACATCCGGTTCTGATGGAAAACTGACAGGTGCCTGGGATATTTCCACAGATTCAGGAGATGTGAAAGTAGCCGTTCTGGACACCGGTATAGATTATACCCATCCGGACCTTGTTTCAAACATGTGGACAGGCCAAAACGGCGAACATGGATATGATGTCATCAACCAGGATTATGAACCCATGGATGACAATGGACATGGAACTCATTGTGGAGGGATCATCGGTGCGGTAGGTAACAACGGGATTGGTACGACCGGAGTTGTATGGAAAACCAAACTGGTAGCGATTAAAGCAATAAATGAACTGGGAGGTGCTTATACATCAGATATTATTAAGGGTATTGAATATTCATCCAGGATAGGAGCAGACATAGTAAGTTGCTCGTTTGGTGGGCCTGAATATTCTCAGGCAATGTTTGATGCCATATCTGGCTCTTCTGCGTTATTTGTATGTGCTGCAGGGAATAACGGACAGAATAATGATATAGTGGCATATTATCCGTCATCATATTCACTTTCTAATATCATCGGGGTTGCAAGTACCACTGCATATGATAGCCTGTTATCAACATCCAATTTTGGCACCAGGGTGCATCTTGCAGCACCAGGAGATCAGATATATAGTACCTCATTACCCCGGGAATCTGGTGACCGGTACATGTATATGAACGGGACATCACAGGCATCAGCCATGGTTGCAGGTATGGCCGCTCTCATGTATGAAAAAAATAATAATCTCACTCCGCAGGAGATCAGGAATCTGCTGATAAAATATTCTGATCCTGTTTCATCCCTTTCAGGGAAGATCATGGCAAATGGAAGGGTAAACCTGACTGCAGTGTTATATTCTTTTGGTGAAGAGGAAATACTAAACTTACATCCGGGCTGGAATTATATTTCAGTTCCGCGGCCTCTTGCAAAGGGAAGTGACACAGCCTCTATCTTTGCCGGGGTGAGTTCAGGAGGTCATTCAGTATTAACTTATGTAAATCCGGATGGATGGAAAACAATCCGGTCGACTGATACAATCTCTATTATGACCGGATACTGGATATACTCAACAAAAGAAGATACCATCCCCCTAACATATCAGTCTTCTTCTGCTCCGGTGACAAAAGAAGTGACTTCCGGGTGGAATACCTTTGGAGTTCCGGTCAAAGAACCGGTCAAGGCAAAAGATGCCCTGTCACAAGTACAGCATGTCTGGAAGTATGCTGTTGGTTTTAATGCAACCCTTCAGCAGTATGAAACCCCGATAATGAATGAAGATCAGGGTAAACAGGATGATAACCGGATGTTAACGCCAAAACAGGGATACTGGCTTTATTGCGCAGATTCAGGCGTTATATCCGGATAATTTTCTTTTACTGATAGTTCCTGATAATGAGTTCATTTATTGCTCCCCTTTTTTCCCCGACAGAATTTATGATCCTTTTAGCGAGAATTCGCTCAATGTGATAATCCCTGAAGAGATCATCGAAGAAATGGTCTGAGGGGTCTTCATTACGGGGATCAGAATTGCTGAGCATAATTTTTGAACCTGCCTGATCAGCATTAACAAAAAAATCGGCCAGTCTTATCTGGTCCTCTTCACTGAAACCCTCAGATGAATACCCGGTAAACGAGGAGGTTTTATTGAGAGGGCGATACGGTGGATCAAGATACATAAATGTTTTCTTCCCTGCATATTCAAGGCAGGTATTAAAATCTCCCTGGATAAATGAGGTATTGCTAAGTAATGCTGATATCTTTTTCAGGTTCTTTTCATTCACAATGGTAGGGTTTTTATACCTGCCGAAAGGAACATTAAATTCTCCTTTGGAATTCAGTCTAAACAGACCATTAAAGCATGTTCTATTCAGGAAAATGATTTGTGACGCTCTTCTGACAGTAGTTTCATTAAATTTTGTATAATCAAATGATTTTTGTTCATCATTCAGAGCATCCCGTACCTCATAAAAATATGACATCCGGTCTACTTCATCAAGAGAATAATAATGTACCTGCATTTCAGATAATAATCTGATAAGACCGGTGACATCTTTTTTAATTGTTTCCCAGGTAAGTATTAGTTCCGGGTTTTTATCACATAGAATAGATTCATTCAGGGGGAACAGCTGGATTATGTAAAAAAACATTGCACCCCCACCCACGAAGGGTTCGATGTACCGGGTTAGAAGTCCCTCCTTTAACTCAACAGGGAGTCGTGCGGCAAATTCTGTGAGAAGCTGACTCTTTCCGCCTGCCCATTTTAAAAAGGGTTTTGCATATTCTTCATCTCCATTAGCCCGTTTTCTCCGGATTGACTGGATTAACGTGTCTGATATCGTATCCATTATTGTAGGAGTATTTTTGTATCTAAGGGAAGATAATTCGGACGGATTATATCTCAAGTATCCCAACATATAAGGAATGAAGAATTTTTTTTGCCTGATTCTGGGCCTGGTGGTAGCCGGCCTTATTATGGCTATGCCCGGATCTATCTTCATATCCTGGGAGATTCAGGCTACTGCAGCGGTAACCATTCTCATGATAATTTGGTGGGTAACTGAAGCAGTTCCAATCCCTGCTACTGCTCTTGTTCCTCTTGTGGGATTCCCGCTTTTTGGAGTGCTGACTCCTGCTGAGGCTTGTGCGCCATATGCTGATAAAACAATATTTCTATTCCTTGGAGGGTTTATCATTGCAGCATCCATGCAAAGGTGGAATCTGCACCGAAGGATTGCCCTCTCAATTATTTTATTAACCGGTACAAGTCCAAAGCAGATCATTTTAGGATTTATGGTAGCAACTGCATTTCTCTCTCTTTGGATCTCAAATACTGCTACTGCGATGATGATGATCCCGATTGCCGTTGCCATCATCGGAACAATCAGTGTTGATGCATTTAAAAATAAGGGAGAAGAAGATGGCGGCTATGATTTTGCAAAAGCCCTCGTGATATCCATTGCATATGCTGCGTCAATTGGTGGACTGGGAACGATTATCGGTTCTCCGCCGAATGGCATTTTTCTTGCCCAGCTAAAAACCCTGTTCCCTGATGCACCTACCATAGGATTTGTAGACTGGATGCTCTTTGGAATACCGCTGGTTGCTATATTCATACCTCTTACATGGTTATGGCTGGTTTACGGACCTTACCGGCATCTTCCATCCAAGCTTCCTCAAAGTCGTGAAATCATTAATGCGGAGAAGAATAAGCTGGGTATAATGTCTACAGGGGAACGGTGGACACTCATTGTTTTTGTCATGACTGCTCTCATGTGGATTTTTTCCAGCACAAAAAAAATTGGTGAGTTTACAATTCCAGGTCTTGATATCATGTTTCCTGGGATAGATGATTCAACGATTGCGATGTTTGGAGCAATTCTTCTCTTTATCCTGCCGATTAACATCAGGACCCGTGAATATACCATGAACTGGGATACTGCTTTAAAAATCCCATGGGGAATTCTCCTTCTCTTTGGTGGAGGCATATGTCTTTCAAAAGCCTTTATTAAATCAGGCCTTGCTGATGTATTAGTAAAACACCTTACTGCTCTCAGTGTTCTTGATGTACTGTACATTATCCTCCTGGTAGCAATACTGGTCTCTTTCCTGACTGAAGTGACATCCAATACCGCAATAGCATCGGTTATGATGCCAATTCTAGCCGTAACATCAGTGAGTCTGATGATTAATCCGATATTCCTGATGCTAACTGCTGCTCTGACTGCATCCCTGGCTTTCATGCTCCCGGTAGCAACACCACCAAATGCAGTTGGTTACAGCACAGGTTACCTCAACATGCGGGATTTGATGAGGACGGGTTTTATTTTAAATTTAGTGGGAATCATTCTTGTTACGATATTTATGTATACCATTGTTCTCTGGGCCCTTGGAATATCATTTGATCTTCCTGTATGGGCAAAAACTCCCTGATATCTTATTTTCTCCTGAATGATTCTCATTTGTAGTTAAAAAATGAAATTATCAGTAAAATAACGAATTCCTTTAGCTGGTATGAGAGGAAACTACTTAATAACAGGGATATGACCTACTGAGCAGTTTGGATAGATGATGCTTTTGGACTATTAGCGGTAAAAAAGGCAGAATCTAAAGTAAATTTTTATTCAGTGATGGAAATCATCCCGGGAGTTGTAATGAGAGGGAATTTTTGTAAGTTCACCATAATTGGAATTGTATTACTGTTCATTTTAATCTCCGGGGCTGCAGTAGCTGACCGGTTACCACATCAGGTACCCGAAAACCAAAAAATATCGATATCCACGATAATAGATGTAGTAGGCTATGTGTCTGACAGTTCATATTTCTCGTGGACAATTGATTACTCGGAAACTCCGGTTACCGGTATACAATTGAATAGTGTTTCTGCTTCAGATGCGTATATTCTGACCGATGCCCAGGTAAATGCCCTTGCTGCTGAAAAATCTTCTGCAGGGATTACCTATTCTGTGGGCTTGTCAAATACCCTGAATTCACTCACCGTCCCAGATTATTCTCTTGATAATCTGGCATTACCTGATATCGCAATGTCAGATCCATGGTGGGGAAAGACGTGGCGTGGAATAATCAATTCATTGGATTCTACAGCATATAGCAAGACTGATGATACACTCACGGGTAGTATACACAATGGAAAGTTACTCCCTGGAGAATCTATTGCAGTTGTTACGTATTCAGATTCGATCCGAACCAATGGCGGACATCTGATGTTAAACAAGGATATCAACTTTGATTCACAGAATAAGGGTAATGGTCTGAATAATCTTGAGGCAGAGAAAGTACTGACCTATGAGAGTATTGATGGGTCAATCCTTGTTGGCAGCGAGGAATGGAGCCTGGATGTAGCTGGCAATTATGCGGACACAGCTGATTCAATCCGATGTGTTTTCACATCTGCACCAGATAATGTGTTCCCTGCTTTCTGCAACACGGTGAAAGCAAAGAGTGAGCTGGTAAACTTTAAGAGTGGCCAGGTCTCAACAAAAGGTGGAATTCGTGCTGTTGCTGCATCCGGAGATGTTCCGGCAGGATTATTCTACCAGATTGCAGTAACGCCCAATGCTGACTCTCCTGACGGTTATGCAGAAGGAACAGTCAGAACTTCATTTGCCGGCTCAATTATGGAAGCACGTGGTAAAAATGATGTTCCTTCAGCAACAAATCAGTGGTCAGATAAGACGTCAGTATCCGGCAGTATCAGAAGCTTCCAGAAGTCATTCGAATATGAATCAGGCATCAGCCTATAATCTGAAATCTCTTTTTTACCGTAAGATGCTGTAGATTTGATCTCCCGGATGAGTGATTTATCCACATCTTGGGAATAATCAGTGAATATCAAATAAACGAAAAAGTGTAAAAAAAGGGTTATTTTCTAACTAATTTTATTTTATTCCCTTTAACTCTTAAAAATTCCAGCTTTTTGAGGTCTTCGATTACTTCAGAGGTGAATTCGTACGAGATATCATATGATATAATTGATCGTTCGTTTGTATCATAAACAGACGGGCATAGTTCCAGTTCATCAACAAGATCATCAATGGTATCAGCATCACTATCCTGCATTACAGAAATAATATGGTCTACCAACTCCCTTTTCAGGTTAATTGAGTGAACTGCATGAATGACATAATCTTCATTTTCTTCGATTAACGCTAGTTCATCTTTTAACTTCTGTAATTCTATACCGATAATATCTGGTCCTGCCCTGACAGTGTAATCTACTTCTGCACTAATTTTTTGTATCCGGGAAATACCATATTTATCAAGCTTGTCATCGTCTGGAACGAGATAAGGTGATATCCCATAGGAGTAATCCAGATCTTCTACCGGCTTAATAGTATCATACCTGAGAACATTATCGGTAAATTCAAATATCCCGTTATCCATGAGGATTTTATTTTCATAGAGGAAATTCATGTATTCTTTGATTTCCTCCTCTTTCCCTTCTGTTTCAGAAAAATGGGGTTCAAAAGCGATTTCTCCCTGATTTTTCCCTTCAAGGTTTTTTGATGCATGTTCTCTTTGTTTATCAAGCATTTCGCGCAAAAAATTTATTTCTTCAAGGAATTCCTCTTTTTCTTTAGGATCAAGTTCTGGTTCATCTCTTTTATCTATGATTTCAGTGTTTTCAGAATCACTACTTTCTGTTTTCTGAAGTTTATCTAAGCATTCTGCTAGATAATTACACAAGTTTTCATACCTGCCCTTGATCATGAATGAGTAAGAGGTCTGGGGGATTGATTCAACACGTGCTGAAATTCCCTCTTTTCGTAAAAATCTAAGAAATTGATTGGCATCTTCTGAACAGGAAAAGGTAAAACTATGACCGATAACCATACTCATATATCTCCCTGACAGAACATAAGAAGATTGTACTTACTGAGATGGATGCAACTCCTTAACCAATTTAAAGTACTCAATGAACAACTTCATACTCTTTCATATCTCATTTTTTAACCCATGTCTTCCCGCCCTGGAAAAACTCTCCTCCTGTTAATATTCTCTCTTGCATCATTCCTGGTTCCCTACACGGTATCTTCCTTGAATGTCGCTCTACCGGCAATTGGTTCTGATTTTTCTCTTGATGCGGTAAGTCTGGGATGGGTGACAACAGCATATATTCTGGTTGCTGCGGTCTGTATGCTTCCCTTTGGGAGGTTTGCAGATATATACGGGAGAAAACGAGTTTTTTTAGTTGGAAATTTATTATTCGCTCTTGGTTCCCTTTTGGCAGCACTATCGTGGTCAGGCCAGGTTATCATTGTTGCACGGATAATCCAGGGATTGGGGGGAGCAATGGTTTTTTCAACATCGATGGCTATTGTAACTGTCGTTTTTTCTTCTGGAGAAAGAGGAAAGGCGATAGGCCTCATTACTGCTGCTGTTTATGCCGGACTCTCTCTCGGTCCTGTTCTGGGAGGTTTTCTTACCCAGTTATTTGGATGGCCATCAATCTTTCTTATAAACATTCCCATTGCGGTTCTTGTCATGCTATTTACTTTCATGTACCTTCGGGAGGAATGGATAGATGAGGGTAATGCTCATTTTGATTCCGTCGGAGCAGTGTTGTATGGATGCATGGTAACCGGGATAATGTATGGTCTTACCCTGCTTCGAACAGTCGGCGGCAACAAGTGTTACGAAACTTAATTTTCGTACAAACATTTAAATCTGAGTACATACAATAGTCCTTTTCAGGAATGGAAATAATTGAGGACTCGAATGTAACAATTGCTCATC
>JAAYCY010000062.1 GCA_012729535.1 Methanomicrobiales archaeon
ACTATGAAGGGAGAACTCATTGAGTGAAAGGCTCGGTGTACGTGAGAAAAGCGTAGCGACGTTTTACGTTGAAATATTTAGAAAAAAGCGAATTAAAGGTTAAAAGCCTCAGCCGAGATCCCAGACATCAAGTTCAAATCCTTCGAGCAAAAGAAGGTCAGATTGATGTTTTTATTTTTCGCGCAAATCTCTTGATCGCAAGGAACTTTTTCGGATCTTTTGTTCTATGAGGTGCCGCATCATTTTATCCCTGAAAATACGCTATACGCATATGGTTCTTCATAGATAATAGACATTTTTGTGAGGCACGGCACAGCATGATCCAGTCCGGCACACTTTTCTAAAACGTCTCCTCATGGGTTCTATGACCAAAACCCCCTCGTCGTTATGAGTAAACAGGATATAGGATATACCGAGGAGAACCGAGGCATAACGTTTGGCACGGCACAGCATGATCCAGTCTGGCACACTAACTGAACATCTCATCACGGGTTTTATGATCGCCCTAATCTCTTCATTATGAGTAGGCGGGATATAGGTTCCGAGGAGAACCGAAGCATGATGTTTATGACACGGCACAGCATGATCCAGGCCGGCACACTTATCTGAACATTTTTTCTCACTCGTTGTCTATAACCACCACAGAAGATCATAAAGAAACATCTTGAGGGGTATATCTATCCGGAAATTTGTGAGTTTGTTGAAAATAATTCCGTTTCCAATAATGGATCAATATTTCCGGTATATGGTTTTCCGGGGACCGACTTCTACCACATACACGATGAGTTTATTGTTTTGAATAGATAGGATAGCCCGATAACCACCAACATGCAAAGAATGAAACGGAGATTTATCAGATCCTTCTAACTTCTGTACATGTGACCAGGGATTATTCTTCAGATCATGAATGGTTCTGATTATCTCCTGAGCTATTGGTAATGGTATTTTTTTGAGGTTTCTTTTTGCTTTATTCGAGTAGATGATCTGAAACTCAGTCATTCAACCCCGAATTCTTTCATGATATCTTCTTCAGTATGTACCCTCCCTGCTTTGATATCTTCCAACGCTTCTTCTATTCCTGCAATCTCTTCGGAAGTAAGAGGATCAGGATCAATAGCACATGATAGAAGGCGCTCTATCACTGCGCTATAGGATTCCCGGGGGTGTGTTTTCAGGTTTGATAATTGATCCTTCAAGTCTGATCGAATGTATATTGTGGAAGCCTCTTGCATGATTTACCTATAGGTGCTTACAGGTATTGATAGTTATGCAAGCGAAAATAATCCGTTCGAATGTAGCTC
Source organism: Methanomicrobiales archaeon (assembly GCA_012729535.1). Classification (GTDB taxonomy): domain Archaea; phylum Halobacteriota; class Methanomicrobia; order Methanomicrobiales; family Methanospirillaceae; genus Methanospirillum. Next base: position 1,302 of record JAAYCY010000062.1, read on the forward strand.
ATTCGTTCAATTTGACAAAATGTTTTTTGCCACATAGGAAGGACGAGATTTTGTTTCTTGCGAATTTCGAAGAGAATAAAATGCAGTTTATTGCATACGAGGATTACAAAAATGAACGGGTGACGGCACGGCACAGTATGATCCAGTCCGACACATATTTTCACGAAAATCATAGGAGTCTAAATATATGAACATGGCCTGATTCCAAGTCATTCACAATCTCAAAATGAACCCTGGTATTACCAGAAAAATTTGAACGAATGACTTACGCAGATACGGAAATATTCACACCATTCCTTATGAAAGACATTCGTATAGAATTTTCCGTTTCATATTCTTCAGGAGTGAGGAGAATCAGATCAACAGGTACTTGATACCGTTCAATTATTTGATTTAAAGCAGGTTTGATCCTTTTTCTTCGCTGTAGTGAATCAAGATTTTGAAACGATGAAGATATGAGTGCAATATCTACATCGCTCCCATCCGTTGCGGTTCCATCTGAATGCGAGCCAAAAAGCACAAGGTTAGATACCTCTATTCCCAGATTTCTCACCTCTATCAAGAGATCATCTATCAAAGATCTGATTTGCGTATCCATGTTAGAAACTCCCCGTGCTCTTGATATTTTATTATTCATTGGTGATGTGTTTGCCCCTTTCAGCACAGCACAATACGATCTGTGCCGGCACACTTATTTGTACAAGTCTCCTCACTCGTTGTATGACCACCCCCCAGAAGGTCACTAAGAAACGACTTGTGGCGTATATCGATCCGGAAATCTATGAGTTTGTTGAGAACGACTCCAAATCTAATAACTGTTCTATCTCAAAGAGTACAGAAAAAATACTTCTGTATTTAATGAAAGAGAAACCTCAAATTGTATCACAAACCCATACAGAATTCCAGAATATCGAATTAACAGTACTGAGTATTCTTTCTCATCTGCCTGAAGAAATTGTTGAGAAGTTATCAGAGCAAATAACCTCTACACTAATTTTTCAGGAGAGAGACGTTTTGATCCATGCTGTTCCAGCACAGACCGGCACAGAACCAGATATCTCACATACCCAAGTTGCTCTTTCCAGATCAGTATCGGAAATACCTGAACCATCTGAATCAATGACTGGTTCATTAAATGAGGATCAAATTTCAGCACGACACGGCACAGATCAGCACGGCATAGATATTATTTCTGACAATACCGATCATGAAAAACTTCTTTCAAATCCTGGCGAAAATTATGATCTAAATGAAGTTCAAAAAAACAATCCACTTCAGTTTTGTCTATCCATCAATCCGAACATTTCAGCTGATTCCTCGATAAATCAAACTCAACAAATCGCCATTGCTCTGAAACAATACATGCAGAATCATAACTTAACTCAACGATCTTTTAAGGCGAAATATGGAATCGATGTTACTAAAATGAAAAATTGGATTCTCGGTACTCGTTCTATGAATCTGGATACAATAATGAAAATCCTTCAAATCATAAATTCGCCTGAAAAAATAATTTAAAACCGCTCACCCCTGTGACCCTGCCCCTCACCCCCTTCCCCTCTCCCCAGGCCAAGCCCCAGGGGAGAGGGGGGACCCGTTGCTTCAGGGACGCCTCTGGCTCGGCTCGCACCCCGTCGCTTCGCTCCTCCGCAAGCCGCCCTTTCGCAAGAAAAACATTGAGGGGAAAGTCGCATATCACTCCGCTTCGCTCCATGACATGCTCCTCTCTCGCTTCCTTCAGTCGTTCGGCTGACCGGCAAGCCGGACAGCCTCCTCCTTCCGGTCGCTCTATTGGTAACATAATTCTCTTTGAGGTGGTTATGCTCCGCTTCACAGAAACCACTCCTCGCTGTGGCCCTCACGTTGTTCCGGTCCTCGCTCGTCGGGCTTACTGTTCCGCTCCGGACCTGGGGGTGATCGCGGGTAACTTGACTCTCCCGTCCAGTCGTTCGCTTCGCTCACTTTCCTGTCCAGGAGGTCAATCGACCCGCATGAAACCTGTACATCTTTACCCCCCTGCCCCCTTTCAGGGGGAATATTGACCCGCCTTATCTACTCCGCTTCGGCTAAAGCCTTCGCTCCCGGGCGGGTAGACGCAATAGGGCAAAACAAGTTTGCCCTATTCCATCCCTCAATGAACCCGATAACGTACATTGATATTTTATAATCACCTATGAATCCCTATGAAGTTCTATAAAGTTGAAGAAGTTGCAGAGATGTGGGGATTTAATAAAAAATTTGTCTGGCGTATGATTAAAGAAGGAAATCTTGCAGCGGTAAAAATGGGAACTGAATATCGAATTACTGATGAACAGATTGAGGATTATGTTAAACGGAATACCGTTGATAATTCACAAAAAACGTTGACAGAGGAAGAACCCAAACACGACTAAGAATTTTCCTCTGTCACTCACCATATAGATCTTATGAAAATAAAAGAACAATCACAAATAATCGGATAACTCGCAATAACGGTACCAAAACAATACGTACCTTTCAAAATTCAGGAATAACTATTTGGGCTTCGCCGCGTATGTAACCCGCCGTGGGGGGGACAAGCCCCCCCAAGATGGTTAATACTGCTCCTGGGGGATTCGGGCATAGCCCTTCACCCCCAGACCCCCGAGATATGATAGGGGGGGGCAGTTTACGGGGTATGTGGGAGGAGCGAGCGAAGCGAGCGACGACCTCAAGCGATAGCAGCGACCTGAATATATCTACCCTAAAAAGATAATAGCCAAGAAAAAGGTGAGGGGGTTTTATCCGGCCCTGAACTGTTTTTCTGATATTACCTAATAAACCGAGGGCCGGCCCCTGTATTCCCACCGCGTAAGCGGTGGGCGAAAATTTCCTGGGCCGTAAAGTATATATATCCCTTTGATGACCGATAGCACCCGATAAAAATTTAAGAAATAATTTCCCCATCTTCAATAATCACCCCTGATCCCCGGCTCTCATCTACTACTTCGATCCATACCTGGAGATCCTGTTCTTCTGCAATCTCTTCTATGATCCCTCTGCTCGTACTATCAAGAAGGGATCCATCCTGAATGAGGAGAACCCGGAGCCCAGGATTCAGAGCTGCACCCATCGCCACAGATACCCGAATCTGTTCAGCTGCTGAACACTGAGAAATCGGGATTTCCCGGTATGATATCCCTTCCAGAGAGATGGAAATATCTGGAATCGGAAAGGTGGCACTTTTCAGAGCTTCCTTTTTTGTCTGATCAATATCTTCTATCTTCTCTGTCAGATAGTCAGATTTTTTAGAAGCGTCATGAAGGCGGGAGACAATATCTTCAAAGGTCCTCCTCTTCTGTACCTGTTTATTGAGGTCTTCGATGTTCCGGAGTTGTTGTTCCATCTCTGATATATCGATCTCCTGCATCTCTTCACGGGCTATATATGCAGCTTCAAGGTTCTTTCTCTCATTTATCAACCGAGTTTCGAGTTCTTTAATCTCCTGTTCTTTTGCAGCGATTACCCGATCCGTATTTGCTATCTTCCGGTTGGTTTCTTCTGCTGCCCGAATCCGGTTTATCAGATCAGTTGCAGATATCTCCTCTTTCGGTAAGTCAACCGGTAACCCCTGGAGAGGTGCCAGCTGAGCGGTCAGGTTTTTTACTTCCCGGTTTGCCTCTGTCCTGGCGTTAAAATATCCTTCCCGTTCCCGATCTAACGAATCAAGATCTACCCCAAGAACCTGAAGAAGAGTTGCCCTCTGCTCTTTCTTGTCCATTCGGATAAATGCAAGAGGATCAAAAGAGAGAGAGGTTTTTAGTTTGTCGAGGAGTGCCTGAGGAGATTTATAGACTGCTCCGGCTTTATTCTCAATCCGTAGATAGGTATCAGTACCAGTCCAGGAACGGGTGATCGTCATATCCCCCAGGTCAACAGATACCGATCCTGATTCTTCACCCGATCTGATTGGTGAGGGGATCCCTTTCGATATTTCCCGGTTCGCAAAGACAGACCAAATCGCTTTCAGGACTGAACTTTTCCCGGCTCCATTCTTCCCTGATATCTCAATGATTCGCTCTGAACCTGGGGTGATATCCACTGCTTTCAGGCGTAAAAAATTCTGGGCTTTGAGATTGATGATCTTATAGTGCCGGTCTGCCACATCTCCCGTATAGATAGCATCCGGGAGAATCCGTTCAATAACATCTGCGTCCATTTATACCACCGATAACCCTTCGACATAGTTTTGTAAATCTTCCTGGCGTATTCGAAATTCTCCGCCAATCTTGAGAGCCGGAAGCTCCCTGTCTGCAATCATTTTTCTGATTTTTTTCGGAGAGAAGGAAAGGATTTTTCCTACCTCTTCAGTTTTTAAGAGTTTCATGCTTCTTCATCTCCCATTTTTCCGCTGAATAGTCACTATCATTAATCGGACACCAATCAGGCCGGTATCCGGGTTCCATTTTTATCGGGCGTTTTTGTGGATCATCGAAGCAGGTTTTCCCGTGCCAGTTATGCCGACCGCATATCAGGCAATCCCGTTTCCGTTCTTTCATTTATTCCTCAACGGACAGACGATATTCCCCGGGATCCGGTTTCCTGCCATCCTGCAGACTCCCCGTTTCTTTCCTGGCGGCTGCTCGATGATTATCAGTTCAGGACACTTTTTCATCCTGCAATCTGATATTCCTGCCATTGTGATCAGTCCTCACCTGGTAACATGATCGTGATAACCGGCTCTCCCTTATCCCCAGGACCACAGACGGCGATAAGATCCACCAGTTTTGGCTCATTTTTTCCGGGAATCTGAAACAATACCTGGCATCTGATCCGATCTCCTCCCCCATTCCCGGCTTTCACTGCACACCGGAACATCCACAGGAGATCCCAGAGTCTCCCCTCTACAGACTGGCCGGGCAGGTCTGGCAGATAATAGGGATCGATATACCCATTCCAAACCGTATCAGTCACCGCAACCGGGAGAACGATACCGGCATCTTTGAGAATTACCGGAGAGATTGAAACTAATACTCCGTCTGCTATTGCTTCTGCTCGGGAGTAGCAGGATATCACATCCCCGAAAAAATCAGAGAGAGAGGCTGATTCACTCATTCTCTCCCTCCTTATCCTCATACAACCCACAAGGATCCTGATCAGTTCGGGTTTCATTTCCGTTTATCGGGCATGACCCGGTAAGATTACCGGAGGCAATATTTCCCGAAAATAACCGGCAGGATCCGCAGAGGTGATCCATCGTAACCTGGGCATACAGGGAGCTCATGGATCCCATTATTCAGCCCCCCTGCAGGGAATCCAGCCGGAACACATGGCAGTATCCTTATCTCTCTCGCACTTTTCCGGAAGTATGTATTTCCGGCAGGCTTCCCCGGTTCTGATCGGTTCACTACCAGGGAAGGAGACGATCATATCTCCGGTTATCCGGTTTGTGCAACTCAGGCAGGAACCAAAGATAAAAAAGGAGGGATTCATTATTCCCCCTCCCAGAGATCCCGTGTATCCCATGCTTCATCCGGATCCGGGCCAAAATCCACATTCTCACAGTCCACTACTTCAGGAGAAAGGAGATCTCCGATCTTATCCCGATCCCATTCTCCATCCGGTTCACAATCTAACCACCCTGAAACCCATATCTTCAAGGTGTCGGTTTCCGGATCGAACCCTCCATCGATGATCGATACCTCATCAAGATCCCCGAGATTAATCGATTCAAGATCGAAGATACCGGAAAACTCTAAACAACCTTCGATTTGTACCCGGCTGTCCGGGTAATCCGGTGGCTGCAGGAACCGATCATGAGCACGGGCAAAAGAAAGGGTATCCGTGAGGGTCATGATACCACCATCACCGGTTCAAGAACCACCGGTTCAGTATAGGAGACAGATTGCTCCTGCTCTGCAGTCCTATACGATTGTCTGATCTTGTCAAATGATTCTTTCAGCCGGTTTGATTCAGCTTTCAGACTGAGAACCGATGAGAAGAAGGATTTAATCTCATCATCTCTCTCATAGGGCTTCATCCCTGAAAGATCCGCAGAGGTGATAGTCATCAGGCCGTATTCGGTATTCAATGAAAAAGATAATTGAGTCATTGTTAAGCCCTCGCTGCAATTTTGCACGGGTAGATGTCAGCCGGAGAAACTCCGTTCATCGCTCGCCTTCCAATGTCAATGATAACATTTGTTCGTGGCATGGTCGAAGAGCCGGAGATGAGCACCAGTGGTTGTGTAAATGACCACAGAGCTTTCAGATCTTCAAACCTGCAGAAAAATGAGTATACGCCGTACACCTCGAAAACGGCATAACTCCCCAGTCTCTTTGCTACAATAGGGTAGGCGCATTCATCGAAATTATCCCGCTCAAATCCTCGGATCGTTTTTCCGGAGATTAACCGGGAAAAGTCGAGTCCTGAGAACATAAACCGGATCTCTTCATTTGCAACCTGCAGGCGGAGATGGAGAGCGCCGAGACCGTCTTTCACCAGTGTGCTGATAGTGGCAACACCGGAGAGGTGATCCATATCATCACCCCAGAGTTTTGTTTTTGTCGTGTTTGGGTTCATTCTCAATTCCCCATTATAATATAGGTTTCAAAAGTATTTATAGGTAACTATCAGGAGTCATAAGTTATCTATCGGGCACTATCGGGAAGTAAAGGAAGTCATAATATATAAACCTTATCCCCCTGAAATTTTCGCCCGCCCTACCGGGCGGGTTAGATGGATTCCGGCCACAAAACCGTAAGATATGAAAGATCATTCCTGGCCGGATCTCAATAATTTAGACTCTTTTTCAGAAGACCGTTTTATCGGGTCGCTATCAGTGCAGTATTTAAACGAGGTTTAGATCGTCTGAGATAATTAACAGAAAATAAACCGGTTTGGTACAAAGAGTTTTTCTGACCTTTAGGAAACACAACCGGGACTGGAAATCCCTTATTCTGGCATTTATGTCTGTATATCGAGATATTTTCGGATAAAAACGGCATTTCAGGATTTAAAAAGAATAATCCAAAATCCTTTGTGACATGGTTAGCAGGTTTGAGAGAGTTATTTCTCAACATGCTGCTCATATTCATCTGATTCCATCTGCCAGCCGGATCCCATTTATTATCCAGCCATTCGGCTTAACGGGAGCCCGCAAACCATCCTCCCCCCTATCACAATTCCCCGTCGCTTTAGCGACGTCCCCTCCGATGGATGGATTAAAAAACGCCGGGAGAGCTTGCGGTGAAGGAGGCGTGGACCAGAGGGATTTTTCCGAATAGTAGGTCAGTTGACCTCCCTGGAAGGCTGCTTGTGAGACTGGCAGGAAGAGTCAACTTACATACCGGAAAAACTCCCTCCTACTCCCTTCATTTTTTATTGCGTCCACGCCTCCGAGAGCGAGTCCTCACGAAGCGGAGTTATTAAGAGGCGTCAATCAGCCCCCCAGCGGGGGGGTTTGGGGGGGTGTTTTATTCCTTTGGTTATCATTCCAGCGGGATAAACCTCCGGAAACCTACAAGAAGAGGCGAACGGTTGACCTCTCCGGCTGGCCCCCTTTTGGCAGACGGAGAGAGTCAACTTTTCGCCGAACATACCTACCAGCCGGAGCGGAACAGTAAGCCACTCCCCAGCTCTGGGCGAGTGGCTTTCTGTGCAGTGGAGCACAACCATCTCCTCCACGGGAATAAGAGTACTAAAGCGACTGAATGAGGGTGGCTGTCCGGCTGCTTGTGAGCCGGTCTGCCATCCTGAATGAAGGAGCGATCACCAGGAGCAATGTGCTACTGCACGTTGCGACTTTCCCCCAAGTACCTCAGGACCGGGGAAACCAGCGGGATTAACCTACTAAATACAAAGCACAACCAAAGAAACCGATCAACGGGTCCGGTGCAGCAGCACCGGCACAGTTCCCTCTTCCGGAGGTCTCCCCTGATTTACCTTGCGGAAGGGCAGCTTGCGGAGGAAGAGAAAGAAAATTCTCTCTGGAATTTTCTTTCGATGACGGGGTGCGAGCCGAGCCAGAGGCGTCCCTGAAGCAACGGGTCCCCCCTCTCCCCTGGGGCTTGGCCTGGGGAGAGGGGAAGGGGGTGAGGGGCAGGGTCACAGGGGTGAGTCGTATTGCTTGTGCTATCGTGAGAAATTGATTAACTGAAAAGATATCACGGGGACTTTCGAATATACGCCTGGTCCGGATGAGTCTTCTTGTCAGGGTATCGGGGAATCAGGACACCTTTTTGTACCATCGATCGGATGTAATTATTGCGAATAACTTTTTCACTTCGATGAAGTATCAGAGCGATATCATCAAGAGTCTGAAAGTGTCCGGAGCAGATATCAAGAATGAATGATTCCATCTCTTCTCTTGGAATACTTTTTCGGCCTCTCATTTCATTATCGATTCTCTCTGCCAGAGGAACAACCCCAGTATTCACAAGAGACGGAGACAAAATATCTCCTGAATGGGACAAGCTCGGATCCAAATGTGGCAAGCTCCCGTCTGAATGGGACAAGCTCGGATCCAAATGTGACAAGCTCCCGTCTGAATGAGACAAGCTTGACTCCCCGTTATCAAAGGTGAGATGTCTCTGGATGACAGATCCCTGAGGGGGATTTTTCGGAAAATATATTCTCCCCCGTGACTCTCCTTCAGGAATAAGAAATCCCAGGTCTACTAGTATCTTCAGATCTTTTGTCAGATCGGAGGGGTGGATCCCTGACATCTCCCGGATCCGTTTATGCGTAACTTCACCATCCGTATACGCAAAAGCAAGAGCAAGCTTCTGTTCATGTGAGAGAGCATGAAAGGATGTTCCAAAGGTCGTATCAAGATATGCCAATATGTTCTCTGGGAAGAGGTGAATCATGCAGAGAGTCAATGCCGTCATATCCGGGCCGAATGACTCGACATAATGAGGACTACGATATTGCTCTTGTGCCCAATTTGAAAAGATACTGGGAATACCTGATCCTGCCTGGTCACCAAACCCTACCATCCGGAACATAACCTGTAATGCACGGTTCCGGCAATCACTTGTTCCACCAAGAGCAGCCAGCTCAAGAGGGATCCTCATCGTACCGGGATTTCTGAATATTATCCGGTCTACCCGTTTTTCAACAAGAATAGAGACTGAACTTGAGTAGTCTGCATGAATGAGGGTATTAACCAGTGCCTCCCGGATTGCTGCCTCAGCCGGAGTATCCTCCACCCGTTGCCCGTCATGAAGATGAAACGGACTCTTTAGGTCGCGTTTCAATCTCCGGTAGGTTAATTGGAAGAAATCAAACAGGTTCCCGGACCAGCTTCCATCAGGAACCAACCGGTCAATCCACCGGACCGAACCACTTCCTTCAGGAATCTCGCGATAATCGAGGAAAAACTCCGGGAGAAATTCGGTGATCGTCTCCCATCTGCCAAACATCAACAGTCCGGCAACGGTCAGCCCCTCTTCTCCGGTCTCACGGTCTTTCCGGTATCCCTGGAGATGGGTGAGAAAATCTATATCTGAGTCGTTGTTCCAGGTGTGTGACAGATTGGTTATCCTGAAACGGTTCCGATACGCATGAAAGCTTTCCCGGTGGAGATCATCAATACCGGTGTGAGGGATTATCCGCTTATCCTGTCCGTCACTGACCTGTTCAGCGAGCATTCGCTTTACCACCGACTCATCGCACCGGTAATCTCCCTGATAATTCCTGCGATATGTTCCGGTTATGGGATTATTGTTGATATAGATTGGTTTTTCCTGCCGGGTGGCACGAGGAACACGGATGACAAGAATGGTCTTATCCGCGATCTGGACTTCAAAGACATCAGAATCAGTTAGGAGGTTTTTACTTACTTTCTGCTTATTATTCAGCGTATTGGAGAGGTCTTCCCTAATTTTTCGGACCTGGTTCAACCCATATACAGAGAAGTGATTTTTTGGTTTCTCTTCGATTCCAAGAAGGATCACCCCGCCGTTGGTATTTGCCATAGCACTATACGATTCAAAGAATGATTGAGGGAGTTCTCCAGTGCCATCTCTTCCGCCTGCCTTCTTTGCCTCCCGGTTCAGATCTTCATACAGCTGATCGGTCTGGATCAGATCAACGAGTGCATCAAGATCTACTATTTCAGTGGCGGGCATGGTGGGGTTCCTCCAGGTATATTTTCCGGGTGTGCAGGGATCTATTGACTGGTGACGGTCTTTATTCCTTCATACCATATTGTTTCATGCTCACATGAGGGTTCTCATTCCCATTACTTTTTATGTCATTCAACATATAGTAGTCAAGGATTATATTATGGCAGATTTACCAATTGCAGCAGTAATCAGGATTGCAAAAGCAAACGGAGCAGAACGGGTCGGAAGCGATGCAGCTGCACTTCTTGTCAAGAAGGCAGAAGAATACATCGCAGAACTGACAAAGGAAGCAGATAAACTCGCTACCCATGCCGGAAGGAAAACCATCAAGGCAGAAGATGTCGAGATGGCTGATAAGAACTAATTTCTCTTTTCTTTTTGTACGTTTCCAACCCCTTTTAGAAGAATCACGATAAGAATTCACTCACTACCTTTTCTTTCCGTGGATTTACTCTATCAAAAGAGAAGAGGGGATTCAAAAATCACAAAACTGCATAATTTTCAATTAAATTCCGATAGACACGTATATTTGAATGAATAATAGTTGATTTGGATTGATATGGGTATTACAGACATTTTTCGGGCTTCAAAAATAAAGGACGAAAACACAAAACTCAAGGAAATATTAGATGAGATTGGTGCTACTGAAGCAATTGAAGTAAAAGAACGAATAGAACAATTAAAAAAAGAAGAACAGGAGTGGAAAAATAAAAAAAATCAAGTCATTGAACAAATTAAACAAACAGAAATCGAACTTACGAACAAAAAGAAACAAAATCAAGATGAATTAAAAAAATTGGATTCTGAACTAATCGAAAAAAAGAGGAAAATTGCATTTGAGATTAAACAAGTAGAATCCGAATTAAAGGAAAAAACCAATCAAATAGTTTCACTTGATGATGTTTTGATGCTGGAGAGTTTTGGATTATACACTCCACATTATGCATTCCAAAATAGTGAAGAATATAAAATAAAATTAGATTCAATTCGTGCAAATCAAAAAGAGATGATAAAAGCGAAAAGCGCAGCGATGGGTAATATCAATTGGACCGTAAACGGGAGTAAATCTGAAGGGACAAAAATGGTCAATGATATGATTAAACTTGTTTTGCGTGCTTTTAACAACGAATGTGACTATTGCATTGACAATGTTAAATTCAATAATATCGAGAGTGCGGAAAAACGAATGACAAGTTCTTTTGATGCATTAAATAAACTTGGTCGAGCAATGGATGTATCAATATCATATAATTACCGCCAATTAAAATTTGAAGAATTATACCTTGCACATGAATATCAACAGAAGAAACAGGAAGAAAAAGAAGAGCAAAAAAGGTTAAATGAAGAGATGCGAGAACAAATGAAGTTTGAGCAGGAATTAAAAGTTGCAAGAGAAAAATTGCAAAAAGAGAGAAAACATTACGCAAAAGCAATTACTGATATCCTAGGAAGAATTGAAAAAGCTTCTACAGAGGAAGAGAGAATCGACCTTACTGAAAAATTAAAAGAGTTAGAAAAGAGATCTTCAGAGTTAGACAAAGAAGAGAAAGAACTTGATTATCGTGAAAAAAATGCAAAGGCAGGATACGTATATGTTATTTCAAATATCGGATCTTTTGGAGAAAATGTATTTAAAATAGGGATGACACGCCGATTAGATCCCGAAGATAGAGTATATGAATTAGGTGATGCATCAGTTCCATTCCCATTCGATATACATGCAATGGTTTTCTCCGATAATGCTCCAGAGTTAGAGAGAAAATTACAAGATCATTTTAGAAAAGGACAATTAAACAAAATAAATAATCGCAAAGAATTCTTTAAAGCAGATATTCATGAGGTAGAAAAAATCATTCGTCATAATTATGATAAAGTGGTTGATTTAGTAAAGGTCGCTCCAGCAGAGCAATATCGTGAGAGTATATTGATATCTAACTCGTAACACATATGAAATCAATTTGACCTCATAAATAATAGATTAACTAAATTGAAAATATAAGAGTAATATCACAGAGAGGAATAAAATGGGTGTAGCAGAATGGTTTACAGGTTTTAATCAAAATTTAATAATTCAAGATGGTGGAACAATTTCATCGCGATACAAGGCAATAACTCGCCGACTAAACACAGATTTCAGAAATAGCAATTCAGATACTTCACATAGTTATTATGTAGGATCATACGGTCGAAATACCGCAATCAAAGGTATTAGCGATTTAGATATAATTTTTGAATTACCTTACGAGGTATATACACAATATAATAATTATAGTGGGAATGGGCAATCTGCCTTATTACAACAAGTTCGAAATTCAATGCAAAAAACCTATTCAACAACAAGCATTAGTGGAAACGGACAAGTAGTGGTAGTTAGTTTTCAAGACGGGATAACTTTCGAAGTCGTTCCTGCATTTATCAATACGGATAAAAGCTACACTTATCCTGATCCTAATAATTATGGAAGCTGGAAGGTAACGAATCCAAAACCCGAAATTGCGAGTGTCAAGGAGCGTAATGCTAGTTGCAACAATAATTTAATCCCTTTATGTCGCATGATGCGAGCATGGAAAAGAGAATGGAAGGTTCCAATAGGGGGTTTATTAATAGATACGCTCGCATATCAGTTTATTAACAGTTTCCCTCATAAAGATAAATCCTATCTATATTACGATTTTATGTGTCGTGATTTTTTTAAATGGATGAGTGAACAGGATCCAGAACAAGAGTTCTGGAAGGCACCAGGAAGTAATCAAAAAGTAAATGGAAAAGGTTTGTTTCAAGCAAAAGCAAAAAAATGTTACAACCTGTCGTTAGAAGCGATTCTAATCGCTGGAGACTCTAATAAAAAGGATACAACAGCAAAACAAAAATGGAGAGAAATATTTGGTACTGAATACCCATCCTGATTTTAATCAGCCTCAATATAAAATAATTGAAGGACAGATTCGGGAGTGTTACGGGAGGGTAGTATATACTCACAAAACTCATGAAAAATGCGCAGATACTCTTATATTACTAAATTCACGAATAAAAATAACTCAAATAATATTATCAGCTATCACAACAGGGGGGCTCATCGCTACAATCACCAACATTGAAGGTAAGATAGGAGCAATAATCAGTGTTTTACTATCAACGCTCCTTCTTATTTTAAATACTTACATTAAGAATTATGACCTTGGAGAGATAGCTGAGAAACATCGACAAGCAGCAAGAGAAATTTGGCTAATACGCGAGAAATACCTTTCGTTACTAACAGATATAAAAATGGGTCAAATGCCTATCGAAGATATTCAAACCACCCGCAATAAATTGTTAGAAGACCTACATAGGGTTTATACTGGCGCTCCAAGCACTAATTATAAAGCATATTGTGAAGCTAGAGAGGCATTAAAAAATCTTGAGGAAATGACCTTTTCTAGTGAAGAGATTGATCAGATTCTTCCGGAAGATCTCCGACGAATATAACTGATGTTACTCATTCAGGCCGAAAAACGTTCAAGGCCGAAGATATTGAGATGGCTGCTCCGAATTAATTCTATTTCTTCTTGGAAGATTTTTTCTTTTTTGACATTTCCAAGCCCTGTTTTGCGAGATCCCGGTAATACACACTGTCCGGGTTTGTGGGATCCAAAGCAAGAGAACGGTCAAATGCATCAACAGCATCCTCAAAATTTCCGAGTTCAAAAGAAGCCATCCCTATCCGGTGCCAGGCCTGATAGTAATCAGGATCAATCCCGATCGCCTCTCTCCATGCCATGATTGCCTCTTCCCGTTTTTTAAAGTATAGTAATTCGCACCCCTTTTTGTAATAGGCCTCTGTAGAAAAGGGGTCTAACTGGATTACCTGATTAAACGCATCAAGTGCCTTTTCATGATCATTGAGAGCAGAGAGACCTACCCCCAGAGTATACCATGCCATCAATTTTTGAGAATCTTCCGGGTTACGTTTTCAGCGATTTCTACCGCTTCTTTGATCCTGCCAAATATCAGCAGGACAATGGCCTTGTGGATCCAGGCATCCGCTATTTTGGGATTGATAGAGATAGCCTGCTCAAAGGCTGAAAGGGCTTCTTCATCCCGGTTGAGGTTTCGTAAGGAAATTCCTTTACATATCCAGGTTGCTGCATTCCGGGGATCCATCACGATGGAAACCTCATACGCTACAAGGGCTTCCTGGTATTTACAGAGAGAATCCAGGGCCATCCCTTTATTTGCCCAGGCTTCTGCATTCTGCGGATTCAAACGGATAGCCTGATCAGCAGCTTCAATCGATTGTTCAAACTCTCCCATCCGGTAGTGCTGAAACCCTTTGTGAGTCCAGTCGATATCTGATACTGGCTCAGAAAATTTTTTCATCGACAGGTATTCCGTATCATATATTCAGGCTTCCCGGTTCATAACACCATTCCTCATGATCCATTAGGAAAAACACCCCAATATCTCTCTTGATTCAACATCACTTTCAAACAATTTTAGAAACTGTTAAATGAGGATATGGTTCTCAAATTATATAATAAGTCATTACCTGAACAAAGGAGAACAGGTACATTACTCCTTTAAAAACCGGCGACCGGCAAGAAGATCTTTCATACCAAGTGCTACCAGTTGATTTGATATATCAGTAGTCATATTCACGAAAAATCGTTCCATTTCGTTTCCCAAATCTGCTTTCAACTTATGAACTCTTGAAGTTTTCTCAAAAAACTGACAGCGATAAAGTCACATTTGAAAATTCGGAAGAATAAATCATTCATCGAAGAATCACCAAGAGCCGATAATCAAATATTTTCCATAATTAACCCGAAAACGCAGGTTGATAACATATATTTAGAGAATTTATCAGGCATCATCGATAAATGAGTTAAATAGAACAATTATTTTGAATCAAACGGTTTCAAATTCTTATCTTTTTGGTAGATTTATACATGGCTCGCCTTACACTGCAAATGGGAAGAATATAAATGGGATCCTGTCTTATTACTGACAATATTTCTCATGACAGAGCCTTTTTTCGATTTGAGGACAGTTGTCTTCTGCATTGTTCTCATTGAACTATTCCTCTCCCTGATTATGATATTATACTGGAAAAGGCGGAGAGGATATCCAGGTTTCGGCTTTTTCGCTCTTTCAATTTTCATATTTACTCTTGTCCATATATGCGTCCTGCTTCGGGGAAGTATACCTGATATCATCTCAATTGTGGGTACGAATCTTTTCACGATTCTCGGATTCTTATTTACGTACGAGGGAGCATCACGGTTTACCACTAACAAACCCATAACAGCGTCCTGGTACCTGCTCATTCCACTCAACTGCGCAGGTATGATGTACGGATATTATTATATCAACAGTCTCGGGCTTCGAACTATTTTTCTGTCAATTCCATCCTGTATTCTTGCATTTCAGATCGCAAGAACTTTTTTTCAGACCCGCGAACATAAAAAAGACATATTTAATTGGCTTATCATTCTGAATTTTTTAATTTTAGCGATAATATTTTTCTTCCGCATCATCGATTTCGGGGTCAGTATTCAGCAGAGGATCCTTCTTGAAAGTTCTGTATCTAATGACTTTCTCTTTATTTACTCGTTATTTTCGGCTATTGCCTCCTCAATACTCTTCATTACAATCAATACCGATCGATTGGCGCAGGAAAGAGATGCCCAGATAGGAGAAATTCAGAAATTAGCTGAAAAATATGATCTTGCGATAAAAGCAGCCGATGTAGGAGTCTGGGAGATGAATCTTACCACAAGGGAACTCACATTGGATGATCAGACTACTAAAAAGCTTGGAATTGAAAGAGATAATAATAAAAAAGATATCTTTTCAATTCAGGAACTCATTCATCCCGAAGACCTACCGCTGGTTGTGGACAAAATTAAAACAATCACCACTGAAGATCAGGAAATATCCTCAGAACACCGGCTTGTTAATAAAAATGGAGAGATACGTTACCACCTCTCCTATGCCAGAAGTTCCAAATCAAGCGATGGACCTGATCTCCGCCTTGTCGGAATGAGTATTGATGTTACTCCATTACGCCAGGCACAGAATTCCCTGAAAACAACGATGAAAAAACTCTCAATGCTCTCAAGTATTACCCGGCATGACATTCTCAACTGCACCACAGTAATAAAACTGTCTGTGAATCTTCTTGATAATGACTACCGGGATCCCCAAATCCAGAAGGGATTACTGACGATTAATGCAGCAGAGGAGAAGATCACTAATCTGATCAGGTTTACAGGAGAGTATGAGGAGATGGGACTGCATGACCCAATGTGGATCGATATCTTTGACATCCTTTCCAGACATGCAGTTATGCGGCTTATAGGTGGTATTATCCTCGTTAAGCCAGAAAAGGGTGTCCAAATCTTTGTTGATCCGATGATTGAAAAGGTTCTCTATAACCTGATAGAAAATTCTATCCGTCATGGAGGAGAGGTAAGAGAAGTATCCTTCTCCTATCAGTATGAAGATTTAGATCTCCAGATTATTTATACTGATAATGGGTCAGGGATTCCTTTCGAAGAAAAAGAGAAGATTTTTGAGAAAGGATTTGGTAAAAACACCGGAATGGGTTTATTCCTATGTCGCGAGATACTTGCCCTTACTGATATCAGACTCATCGAAGATGGAGATCCCGGTAAAGGTGCACGGTTTGTGATGACCGTCAGATCGGGATTTTTCAAGGGGGAGATGAAGACCGGGAAGATCTAGCATCCCATAGGGGTTGTCCTGTGAAGAGAATTGAAGGCTAAATCATCTCCCATATTGGCTGATTGCAATGACAGTTTATATGCAAAATCCTTTACTGGACAGATCCCCATGAGGATTGTAGTCATGAACCGGAAGCCTGAATATATTATGCATAAACCCTGATGAAAGACCCCTCCAAAAACCGACAAAGATTAACTGGACCCATATAGCGTTTCAGTTATACCGGATGGGAGAATTTGCCTCTTCCGTGTTTTGAATGGGTAACTATAAGGTAGGATCAACTGGTGGTGGGAGGAGCTTGGCCCCCGACCTCCTATCTTTGGCAGGGGTGGTAAGGAGGGGGTGCAACCCCCTCCTGTTATAACAAATTAAATAAAAATCCCATAATGGATGATACAACTCTCTTTCAAGCTGCTCTCAACCTTCAGCCTCCTTGGACCATAAAAAAGGTTATTTTTTCTTCAGAATCTCGGCGATTGGATATTTGGATTGATTTTCTTCCAGGTTCGGAGTTTGACTGTCCCAAATGTTCGAATAAAGGATGTAAGGGATATGATACTGATGATAAGACCTGGAGACATCTGAATTTTTTTCAATGCCGTTGTGATCTACATTGTCGAGTTCCACGAGTATCATGCCCAAATTGTGGAATAACTCTAATAGAAGTACCTTGGGCGAGGAAAAGAAGTGGATTTTCACTCTTGATGGAGTCACTCATCTTAATAATGGCTATGGATATGCCAATCTCAAAAGTAGCATCTCTCCTTGGACTTGATGATGGTCGGGTGTGGAGAGTTGTCGATTGTTATGTCACTAAGCTCGAGAAGTGGAAGACTATTTAAACATCAGGGCGGTAGGTTTTGATGAGACATCTTCTCGCCGAGGTCATAATTACATCACAATAGCAGTAGACTTAGATACCTCAAAGGTAATTTTTGCGTCTGAAGGAAAGGATCATACAACAATTGATAGTTTTTCAGACGATTTTATCTCTCACTTGGGTAAAGCTGAGAATATTACAGATGTCTGTTCTGATCTTTCTAAAGCTTATAATAAAGGTGTTCAGGATAATTTCCCCAATGCTGCTCATACATATGATAAATTTCACATCATGAAAATGGTTGGAGAAGCAATAGATTATGTACGAAAAGAAAAGCAAAGGTTTGATCCTATTTTACAGAAAACCAGATATTTATGGCTGAAAAATCGGAGTTCTCTTTCTTCAGGTGAGGAAATTCGATTTGATGAATTATCCAAGATGAATCTTAAAACAGCGAGGGCATATCGAATGAAAGAGGCTCGAAAGGTTATTTGGGATTGCCCAGATATCGAGTCAGCCATCAAAGTGTTCAATAAATGGTATTTTTGGGTTACTCATAGTTGCATTGAACCAATGATTAGACTCGTAAAAGCACTAAAACGTCATCAATCCGGGATTTTAAACATCGTGAAAAGTCGTATAAGTAATGGTATTGTTGAAGTTATAAATGGGAAAATTCAAATGTTGAAAAGAAGTGGAAGAGGATACCCCAACATGATAATTTTATAACCATGGTTTACTTGAGGTGTGGCAAGTTATCTTTAAACCTACCCACTTGAAATACCGAAGAGCCAAAAGTATTAAGGACAACACGAGTCATCTCAGGATAGACAGAAAAAACTGAAAGATCTGATATGAAGATTTATTAAAAAATCAGGTTATAAGGTCCTGGAGTGAAGTTATCCGTTCACGAAGAGTTTTCTCTTTTTCTGCATATTCGGTAATATCAGTTGCGGTGATGTACGTATTAATTATCCCATCATGTTCGGCTGCCGTAATTTTTCCATGAATAAACCGTTTTAGTCCATCTTTTCGCTGAATCCAGACTTTAATATCAGCAGGAGAAGTTGAACCAGGTCGTGTCTGTTTTAACAATTCCTCAATTTTTTCTTTTTCAGATTGAGAAATAATTTCTGTTAAATCCAATTCAGTAAGGTTTTCAAGCGATATCAAGTCGGTAAAACCCAGATTCATCATTTCAATATCAGAATATCCGGTAATTTCTGAAATTCCCCGGTTAGAGAAGACTATTTTACCATTTTCAATGATGATCAAACCCTCCTGAATGTTCTCTGCCATCATCCGGAACCGCTGTTCAGTCTCTCTCAATGCTGCCTCTGTTGATTTTAGTTCAGTTAGATCAGTCAGGATAATGAACACATATGTATTCTTCGAATGTTGCAAAACGGTACTCCGAACATATACAAAGCGACGTCTCCCATCTTTTCTAATGATCCATGGCTGGATCACCACTGGTTCCGGCGAGGAAGTCTCCAGACTCTTGAGCATCTTCTTCATTTTAAGTCGATCTTCGTGATCAATAATCGAAACGGGATTCTTTTGCCATAATTCTTCAATTGAATACCCGGTGATTTCAGCAAGACGGTTGTTGACATAGGCAATTTTACCGTTTTCCACGATGATAAGACCGTCCTGGATATTTTCTGCCATCAAATGAAACCGTTCTTCACTCTCCCGAATTTCTCGTTCAGAGATGATTTGATCAGTAACATCTTCGAGAATGATGGTAATACCTTTCTCCCCATTCTCAAAAACGACAGGAATTCTTTTCAGATAAAAAAATTGCTCACCCCCTTCTTTGGTCCGGAGTGTAACCGTGCGTTCCTTTTCCTCGCCGTTAATTGGAAGGATTTCAAGCAACTCATGCATTTCATCATTTGGAAGATTTATATATTGAAGATTTTTCCCAATGGTATCCTTTCGGGAAAGGTTGATCAATTTGAGAAAGTTATCATTGATATCAATAATGCGGGAGTTTTCATCAAGGACAATAACCATATCGTTTGAACAACTGAGCATGGCAGACATGGGTACTCGTTCAGATAAGGTGAACACTTTAGCCATGCCATACGTTCGCATATCGACCTGACCCGAAATGAGGAGAATATCCAGGTATCTGCCAATAGTGGCTTTACTTTTATTTAGCGCTTTTGAGATATCGGTAACACTCATCCCCTGAGGTAACTGCTTAAGAAGTTTTTTTATTTTCGCGAGTTCTTCCTGGTAATTTTGCATCATGATATCATCATATCCATATCAGCAGACTTCACAATAGTATGGTCCTGTTGATTAATTATTAGTATCGATTATAATTATGATTAATCGATAAAGCAAAGATATAAGTATATTAAATTTGAGAGAATTGTATGGAAATGGATTAAAACCAAAGGATCTCGTCGCGATCAATATTCAAATAAC
>JAAYCY010000063.1 GCA_012729535.1 Methanomicrobiales archaeon
AGAAGAGCGGAGGAAGGGAAAAAAGTGTCTTGAAATCAAGTACATTCAGGATAAACCCTATGTCTATTATTCAACCAGTACCTACGACAGAGCAACGAAAAAAACAAAGAAGATATCGAGATATATTAGGCGGCTGACTCCTGATCTTGGTCTTTTAGTAAAAGGTTCGACAAGCCCATCCCAAGATACTCATCCTCATTCTACAACCCTGCCACGACCGAAATCTGTCTTTGAATATGGGAGTGCAAGACTTCTAGGCGATGAATTCATCGAGATGATCCCCGTACTCAAAGAGGCATTTCCAGAACATTGGGAAGAGATAGTTGCTCTTGTATTTACTCGTTTATCTGGTTATCTTCCTCTTAAACGAGTTAAATCAACATGGGAAAGCTAGACAATGTTTTGAAGATTTCTTTAGACTGCTCCCCCAAAAATCTCTCAACAACCCTAAAATCCATCGGAGATGATAAAATAGGGCAAGATATGGTGTTTAAACACTTGTGGCAGGATAACCATCATCTCATCTATGACCTGTCTTTTGTGTTCTCCCGTTCAGATAACATGACATTTGCAGAATAGGGGCGGAATCATAACGAAATTGCATTACCGCAGCTAAATGTTGCTCTATTTAGTGGTCTTGAAACAGGTCTCCCTGTCATGATCAGGGTGATTCCAGGATCAGGTAAAGATGTTAAAACTCTTCTTCCCTCAATGGATGAGATTAAGTTAACGAATGCAATTCTCATCTTAGATACTGGTTTTGTGTCTGATGAGGTCTTGGAAGGGATCTTTGATCGTAATTGTTCAGCTGTGGTACACCTCAGCGACGAAACAGTAACTGGTATAATACCCGGGTTCATCACACTGATCGGTTTATTTACCACAAACGTCTGATTCGGGGAGGAAAAAAAGAGGTTGATGGTAAAATAATCTATCTGTTTTAAGATAAAGATCTGGAACTTGAAAAGAACAAGACACTTTTTGAGCTGGTTGAGAAGGGGAATATCACACCAGAAGAAGCGAAAATACGAGAGAAAAAGGCTGGAAGAATCCTATTCGTATCAAATGTGGATAAATCTCCACAGGAGATTTATGAGTTGTACAAAACACGGGACCTGGTTGAACGGCACTTTAATACTCTGAAGAATGAAATTCAAGCAGATTTGCTGTATCTTGGAGATTGGATCGCGATATTTGGGCATTTATTCATCGGTTTTCTCTGCCTGAATCTCTACTGCAGGCTTATGATCCTCATAAAGAGGGAGGGATTAACAGCTCAATATTCTCCAAAGGACGTTCTGTTGACGTTTTCTAAAGTAATGAGGATCACTTATGATGAGTTTGACCAAGTTACAGAAGTGCCGAAGAAGGTTCGTGAGCTCGAGAAGAAACTAAAACTTAATTTATTTTCTAATTGATGGCATAGTTAGGGATCGAGATATTGAGTAGATCAAATTGATACATATCTCATGCAAACAGTAACGAGCACTTTATCATGATAGATATCAATGATACACTTGCATAGGAAAGGGAATAATTCATGAATTTTAACGATATTATGGTTCTCATCACGGGTTTTCTCTGCTTCATGGTAGGGATTGCACTGGTACCACTGATTAATTCATATGTCCAGACAAATGTTGGGTTTGACCTGCCTGCAGCACTTATCGGCGTTGTTGACTTAATCCTCATTCTGGCAATTGTTTATATCCACACCGCAATAGTAACCTACAATCAAAAAAGAAAGAATAAAAGTATATCTAAAGGTATGAGCTCAATTTTTAAAAATCCTGAAGATTCAGATACAATAGAAGAATAGGAATTTCAGATTATTCAAAGCTTCACTGACTAAGAGGAAATCCATTTTCCGAACAAAAAAAACCATCACACCAATATCTAGTATTTAATCAGAAAAATGGAATTCGAGACAAAAATACTAATTGGATTATGACTAACCTATTAAAAAATGAATCCAATCATATTTTTAATTTCTTTCCTGCCTTGGATCCTATTTGGATTATTTGCAGGACATTCGCTGGTTGAACTCGAAATTGCTCTTTTGATCTCTTTGGTTGTTTCGGTTATCGTAGGATACCGGGATATGCGGGATAAACTGATTGTACCTTGGATAACACTATCTTTCTTTGTATTCATGGTCTTTGCCCTGATAATTTTACAATGGTATAGTATCATCCCGTATATCGGTATAGCATCAAATACCGTTCTGACCGGAATTGCATTTGGAAGCCTGGCAATTGGCATCCCATTCACGATTCAGTATGCAAAACGGGATGTACCCCGCGAAAGGTGGGAAAATCCGGTTTTCATTAAAATTAACAAAACTCTTACTTTCTTCTGGGGTATCCTCTTCCTGCTTGGACTTGTAAAAAGTATCTGTGAATTCTTCTATCCGGATGTATTCGGTATAGCAGGTGATGCATACATGTGGATTTCCATAGTGGCCGGAATTATTTTCACCATGAAATATCCTGATTATGCGAAAAAAAGAAATCCGACATAAAATTATCATCAGTCCGGGTTAAAAGACCGTATACTTTCTTACCTTTTTTTGTCAGGAATTACCTGTAATTCAAATGATAGGTTTAATGAGATAGACCACATATTATACGAGAATAGTATTTCTGAGATCCGATATCTATGATAGTACATGTTAGGAGTGACCATATTTTTCCTCTCCATCTAATTGTACCGGGGATTCTCAATAGAGATACAACACTCATTATTAACAGATACAAACGGATATTCATAAAAACAAACGGTATTTTACCGGTTTTCCGTTATATTTGAATTTTTTTAAGAACTTAATAAATGATCTATATGTTATGGAGTTATAAGGAATGATTACCGATTCAAACATCCTCATTGTTGGTAGCGGAGGGAGAGAACATGCCATAGCCAGGGCACTTGCTCGTAATCCGCAGACAAGGATCTTTGCAGCCATGAACCGCATGAATCCGGGGATAGCTGAACTGGCATATAAAGTCCTTATCACTCCGGAGACTGACGCGGAATCCATTAGAAATTTCTGTCTGCAACATAAGGTAACCTATGCCTGCATCGGCCCTGAGGCACCCCTGGAGGCTGGAGTTGTTGACACCCTGACAAAAGCAGGCATAAAATGCATGGGGCCAGCAAAAGAGGCAGCAAAGATTGAAACGGATAAAACATTCTGCAGAAACCTTATGAAAAAACATCAGATTCCGGGTCTTCCTGAATTCTACATTTTTCATTCCGGAACAGATGCAGAATCATTCCTTCGTAAAACCACTAAAGAATTTGCAATAAAACCATCCGGACTCACTGGTGGAAAAGGTGTCAGAATTATTGGAGAACACCTTGACCATGATCAGGCATGTCAATATGTTCACGAACTAGCTGGGGATATTGTAATAGAAGAAAGACTCATAGGAGAGGAATTTACCCTTCAGGCATTCGTTGATGGAAAAACCCTTGTCCCAATGCCTCTCGTTCAGGATCATAAACGGGCGTATGAAGGAGATTTTGGACCAAACACAGGAGGTATGGGTTCTTATACACTTCCTGACCACCGATTCCCCTTTGTTTCAGATGATGATTATAACCAGGCATTTTCCATCATGAAAAAGACAGTAAACGCACTTGCAGCAGAAGGAACACCATATATTGGAATACTCTATGGCCAGTTCATGA
Organism: Methanomicrobiales archaeon; assembly: GCA_012729535.1. Taxonomy (GTDB): domain Archaea; phylum Halobacteriota; class Methanomicrobia; order Methanomicrobiales; family Methanospirillaceae; genus Methanospirillum. The sequence continues at coordinate 3,691 of JAAYCY010000063.1, forward strand.
ACACGGCCACTGGTCCGATGGTAATTGAATTCAACGCCCGGTTTGGTGACCCTGAAGCAATGAATGTTCTTTCACTTCTTTCAAGCGACTTTACCGCTATTGTAATGGCAATTACTTCAGGAACACTGGAAAATGCTGAAGTAGTGTTTGCTGAAAAAGCAACCGTATGTAAGTACCTTGTTCCAGAAGGATATCCAGATGCTCCGGTTACTGATGGAAAATTGGTTACCGGACCTGAAAACAGTGCAATCTGCTATTATGCCAGTGTTGTAAAAGAAGGAGACCATCTTATCACCCAGAGTTCACGGACCATGGCATATGTGGGAATTGGTGATAGTCTGCAGGAAGCAGAGCGTATTGCAGAAGAGGCCGCATCTGCCGTTATTGGGCCAGTAAGGCATCGCAGGGATATCGGAACTCAAATGGTCCTGGAAAAAAGAGTTCAACACATGAAGGAGATCCGATGAAGAAAGATTTCATATCAATTCTCGATATCTCCCGTGATGAATTGTTCACACTTATTGCCCATGCCAGGAAATTAAAAGAGGAGAGAAAAGTTGGAATCCATACTCCTGTCCTGGCTCAAAAAACCCTGGGCATGATATTTGAAAAATCCTCTACACGAACACGTATATCTTTTGAAACTGGCATGTTTGAACTGGGTGGACATGCACTGTTTCTCAATCCCAAAGACATGCAGCTTGGACGGGGAGAAGCCATATGTGACACGGCACGCGTCATGTCCAGGTTTGTATCTGCAATCATGATTCGTGCCAATAGACATGATGAAGTGGTTGAGCTCGCTGTTCATGCAGATATTCCGGTTATCAACGGGTTATCAGACCGGGAACATCCCTGTCAGATCTTGGCTGACATCATGACCATCGAAGAATGGTTATTTCGGACCGAAGGGATAAAGGTGGCCTGGATCGGAGATGGGAACAATGTGTGTACATCACTCATTTTAAGCACCATATTGACAGGAATGGAAGTAATAGTAGCATCTCCAGAGGAATTTAGCCCGAAAAAAGAAGTTATCCAGGAAGCCCAGAAAATGGGAGCAAAAGTAAGAGTAGTTACAGATCCATTTTTTGCCGCTGAAAGTGCGGATGTAGTTATGACTGATACCTGGATATCCATGGGTCAGGAAGAAGAAATCGACCAGAGAAGAAAAATATTCATGCCATATCAGGTAAACAGCAAAGTAATGTCATATGCAAAACCAGAAGCAATTGTGATGCACTGCCTTCCAGCACATCGTAACTGGGAAATTACCGATGAGGTCATTGACAGCAAAGCTAGTGCTGTTTGGGACCAGGCAGAAAACAGACTGCATGTCCAGAAAGCACTGCTTGTCAGATTACTGGCATAATTTTTTCAGGTAGATATTTCTCTTTTAAAAATGAGCACCGTTGCGATAACTCCAAACACGATGTTCAGGTAAAACATTATCAGTCTCCAGAGAATAATAAAAACGCCCAAGACTGCTGTCGGAACAAAAAGTGCGTAAAGAGAAGTTGCTGATATCTCTGCAATACCTGATGCTCCGGGAGTTAACGGAAGCATACTGATTAAAGCAATTACTATCTGACTGAGTATTGATTGTGAAACACAAGGTGGCAGCCCTAGTCCCATCAGTATAACCGATGCTACGATAAATTCTGAAAACCAGAATAATATTGAGAAGAAGGAACCCAGTGCAATTCCCTTTTTTCCATGACTCGTGAATGCAGTTATCCCTGAACAGAAATTATCAAACTCAACATCGGTACTGGCAATAATCTTGTGTATACCAGGATGTTTCATCTTTATTTCAATCCAATGCAAAAACTGCATGATTTTTGCCTTTGCTAAGCCAGGATACTTTGCAGCCAGTATAAGTATTCCAATGAAAAGAATCAGAATACCCAGAGAAAAAAAGATAATAAAAACAATACCTTCTCCCATATCCCAGATTATTTTTCCCATTATGAACAGGGAGAAGATAGTCAGTCCGACAAGGATTACTGCATCAAGAACCCTTTCCATGATCACAACAGCAGTTGCATCGCCAAGTGGCATATCAGCCTTGTATAGTTCGTGAATCCGGACCGGTTCACCACCCGCCTGACCAGGAGTGATTGCTCCAATGAGGAGATTAGCAACAACCATATTGTAACAATGGCTATACTTCACATGATAGCCAAGAGAGGCTGCCATGACCTTTATCCGGGCAGCCCACAGTGAAAATGACACAAAACGTAGAAAAATTGCGAATAATAAAAACCAGATATTTATATCGGTGAGGTATAAAAGGGTGTCCTCATTAAACGTAGATAACAGGATAAAAACGAGGATCGCCATACTGAAGGCGAGAGAAAAATAAATCCAATTTTTTTGAGTTTTATCCATATTATCCCTCCATTACGGAATTTCTTCCAGATGTTATTTTCAAAACTATATCTCTTTTCGTATCCTTAATCTGGAAGAAGCGAAAGCCGATCAAGAACCTCTTCGGCAGCTTTGATGCCTCCATCCAGATAGACAGCACCTGCAAATGCTTCCATACACTCAGCCAGCACCCGGCCGGATGTCCAGACATGCATTCGTACTTCTCCTTTTCCCCACCTGACATACTGTTCAAGGTGAATAGATCGGGCTGCATCACGGAGTACCGACATATTGACAAGATCCATCTTTTTCAGGGATACTGCCCCCTTGTCATGTTCACCGCCCTTAACCAGCCGGGTGAGGATAATGAGTTCAATGACGGCATCCCCCAGGGTTGCAAGAGCATCAAGATGGGAATCATCCGAGAGACCCTGCTCCTTACTATAGGCAAGCCTTGTTAGTGCCCTGATCAGGAGGGATTTGTCCCTGAAGGTATATTCCGTAACCCGTTCCAGTTGTTCGGGTAATAAAACGGCAGTCATCAGTTACCGGTTTGCAAGCATCTTACTGATTGAGCGTGCAGCCTGTTTTGCTCCACCCATCGCCATGATGACCGTTGCCGCTCCGGTTGTTACATCACCGGCTGCAAAGATCTTCTGGTGGGAGGTACCGCCATCTTCCCCGGTGACCACATTTCCTGCCCTGCCTTTATCAAGACCTGGAATCTGGCTGACAAGGACCGGGTTCGGGCCCTGACCGATCGCCTGAATGACCACATCACAGTCAAGGGTAAAGATGTCATTATCAATCGGTTCAGGGATAGGCCTGCCGCTTTCATCAAGGTTGCACATCTGCATCCGGATACATTCAATACCTGTCACCGCTTGTTCACCAAGGATACGAACCGGATTTGCACAGGTGATGAACTCAATACCCTCTTGTTGTGCATGGTGGACCTCGGCTGCTCGGGCCGGAAGATCCTCTTCACGTCTCCGGTATACAAGGGTTACTTTGGCACCCATCCGTCGTGCAGTACGGGCTGCATCCATAGCCACATTTCCGCCACCGACAACAACAACCCGGCTCATCCTGGCAACGGGGGTATCAAACTCCGGGAACCGCTCGGCATGCATGAGATTAACCCGGGTCAAAAACTCGTTTGCAGAATATACTCCGCTCAGGTTCTCGCCAGGAATTCCCATAAAGTACGGAAGACCTGCACCAGTCCCAAGAAGTATAGCATCATACTCTTTCAGTTCTTCATAAGAGACCGTTCTTCCGACCAGATGATTCAGGCGAAGGTCAACTCCCATTGCAAGAATGAGATCAATCTCTGCCCGGACCACATCTTTGGGCAGACGGAACGAGGGAATGCCATAGGTCAGAACACCACCGGGTGCATGGAGTGATTCATACAGGACAACATCATGACCCTCCTTTGCAAGTTCTCCGGCTGCAACAATACCAGCCGGACCTGAACCAATGACAGCAATCCGCTTTCCAGTTGCGGTTTTTCTTGCCGGGACAGTAAGGCCCTTTGCCCGTTCCTGGTCAGCAGCAAACCTCTCTAGCTGACCAATCCGGATAGGGGTCTCTTTCTTGCCAAGAATACATAAGGCCTCACACTGGGTCTCCTGTGGACAGACACGCCCGCAGATTGCCGGAAGAAGATTCTGTTGCCTGATACTCTCTGCTGCAGATAAGAACTCTCCCTTCGCGATAAGGGCGACAAAAGCGGGAATGTCAATGTTTACCGGACAGCCGTCAACACATGCGGGTTTTTTACACTGGAGACATCGGCCTGCTTCTTCTACTGCCTCTTTAGGGGAGAGTCCATTGTCAACTTCTCCAAAGTCCTTCAGACGAACAGCAACGTTTCTATCTCCCATTTAATGCTGCCCTCCGCAGGTACACTGGTGTTCTTTCCATTGTGCCAGGGCTTCCTTCTCATGCTCCATGTAATACCGCTGGCGTTGCATCAGGTTGTCAAAATCAACCTGGTGGGCATCAAACTCCGGACCGTCAACACAGGCAAATTTCGTCTTTCCGTCTACAACACACCGGCAGGAGCCACACATGCCGGTTCCGTCGACCATGATGGGATTGAGAGACACAAAGGTCTTGATCCCTGGCTCACGGGTCACATTGGACGTGACTTTCATCATGATAGTCGGTCCGATGATCCAGACTGCATCAACCTTCTCTTCACCGATAACCTGTTTCAGGAGGTCGGCTGCAAACCCGTGATGACCTTTGGAGCCGTCATCGGTTGCAATGAGAAGTGTGTCACAGATCTCTGCCATCTCATCCTCAAGGATAAGAAAGTCAGCATTTCGTGCCCCAAGAATACCAATAACACGGTTACCTGCATCTTTCAGATCCTGTGCAATAACGGGAGTCGATGCAATACCAACACCACCGCCAACCAGAACACAGGTTCCATATTTCTTTATCGCACTTGAACATCCCAGTGGTCCGGCGATATCGCTGATGGCACCACCGGCAGGAACTGCAGCAAGGGCATGCGTGGTTTTTCCAACCGCCATAAAAATGATTCGGACCAGATCTCCGGAAATTTTTGAGATAGTCAGGGGAATCCGCTCTCCATTCTCATCAGTCCGTATGATAACAAACTGACCGGCCTTTGCATTTCGGGTTACATGGGGAGCATTTACCCATATCTCATAGACATTTTCGGATAATTTGAGAGATTTTTCGATTAAATACACCAGATGTCACATCCGGAAAAATTATTCGTGCCCTTATTTATTGCCCGCTTAGCTTCTTTACTTTACGCACCCGGACGGCAATGCCACGGGAGGATCGGATCATCTCATCCGCACTCATCGCTGCCCGTCCGGTTGTCATGGCCTTATCTCCGATGACCAGCACTTCATCTCCCGGACGGATGACCGGGTCAGCATCAATAACACCCGGTGCCAGGATATCACCCTGGGGGACGAAGTCATCGATATATACCCGGTACCCGGTTTCAATGAGTGACCAGCCGTCAAAGGTTGGTCTTATCAGACCATGTGCCGGATCGGTCGAGAAGAGCAGGGTTCGGCCCCTTTTTACGACCTGTTCAGGATAAGAACCCTTGACTTCAAGGTTTTGTGCTTTGAGGTCATACCCGAACTGGAATGAGATCATCCCCCTGACAAGGTGTGATTTAACCTTCCGCTCTCCGGCAAGGGCCTCGCTTAATGCCTGAAGTGATGCATGGTCAGTCAGGCGGTCATTATCACAGGTGAATTCTATCTCAAATCCTGCCTGCTCAGCTGCATCCTGTGCAATGATTCGTGCATCGCCATCCAGGTGGGCAATGACCCGGCGGTAGGGATGTCTGGTAAAGTACCTGACAAGAGTCTGGGTAATCTGGTACCGCTCCTCATGGTCCCAGTACCCGGTGACCGGCACATCATACGCCGCTGCAGGATAACAGAGCTCGATATCACGGGGAACAAGACCCAGGGGAGAGGTCATGATAAGCTCATGAGCCCGCCTTGCAATAGCCTGGCCGAACTTACGGTGAGACTGGGAAAGAGTGTAGGGCTTTTTTGCAGAGCAGGGAATAAGAACTGCAACATCTGTAATTGGCGGAATATATCGATCAACCAGCCGGTCGGCAAACCGTCTGACCTCAATCCGATGAATACTGTCCCCAGATGTAGCAAGGAACGGACCTGTGCGGGATACCGGACTATTTTGCTCGATCCGGTCTGACTTCTCAATATGCCGCATGATCGAAACAAACTCGGGTTTAGTCCTGCATCTGCCATCAAGAAACTCACGAAATGTCCCGTCACGAATCCGGCGTCCTACCCGTGCCAGTTCCTGGTCCAGTGCGATTCGGTTATGCAAAAGGAGATCTCCACTCAGGCATCCCTGGCATGAACAGAGGCCTTCATCCATCACTTTTTCCGGATACTGCCCGTCAGAGAGACAGAATTTTCCTTGTGTCGTCGAAAGGTCGGTTGCGATATAATCAAAGAGATCAAAACCGGCATGAACAAGAATGGCCGCATTTTCAGGCAGTGCTACACCGGGGAGATACCAACAGGTGTCCGGAGGTGTGGAAGCCTTCAATTGATCTAAAAACTGACAGAAGTCACGGGGACGGGAGAGCAGGGTATGCCAGTTCGGAGTGATAACCGTATCTCCTGACTGGATATCAACGGGTGCATGAATATGGAGTGGGATAGGTTGTTCTCCGTCGCGGACAAGGAATCGGGAAACAAATGCCGGATCTTCGATTGGCGGGATGTTCATTCCACTCCGGGTGTTTAGAGCAGGAAAGAGCCGGGTCGTATCAGTCGCAGATGGGAAAAGAAGAACAGTATCGTCCACGGTCAGGCGGCCATACCGGGCGGTCCCGTCACGGCTGATAATCTCAACTCCCTTCATCCTGCACCTCCACGGTGGGGAGAATCTGGCTAATCAGATCTTTCCAGACCGGACGACACCGGATAGTAAAATGTGAATCAGGGTTTGTCTCCATGAGTCGGGCAATACCGATACATCCGGTTCTAATCATCTCCTCGTCAAAATCAGGAATCTCACTCTGTCCGATGGGAAATGTTTCGGTCAGTTCTGCAGGGAAAGGACCGAATGGGGGCTTAAAGTAAAATACAGAATCAAATCCTTCGGTCTGTTTCTTCCTGATATGCCGGCTGAAACTGATGAGGGTCCGTTCTCCGGCCGTAAGCCGCCCGACCATCTGGTGATATCGGAGCACCTCGGTCCTTTTACAGCTCTCATCTCCCCGGTAAAAGAACCGGCGTTTTGTTTCCCGGTCTAGAGCGGTGAGTTCTTCATTATACCCAAGCAGGGCACGGTATCCCCGAAGCAGAGCAGGATGAGAACGACACCGTTCATCCACCAGTTCCCAGAGGACTCCATCACGAATTGCCTGTCTGACCCGGTTGATTTCGGCAAGGGAGACCCGCAGGTTATGCATGGCAAGGAGTCGTTCCCGGTCAGGTGATTCGTTCAGTTCCTTCGCCGTATGGCCGACACAGACCGGACAGGGACAGGGAAGGTAGGAGAGTTCATTCAGGTGATAACTTCCATGGGTGGTCATGTACCGTCCGTCCTTGGCATAGAGGGCATAGGCAGCAGAATCAAAGAGATCGCATCCCATCGCAACTGCAAGGGCAAACATAGACGGATGACCTGCTCCAAAAAGATGGACACAGACGGCAGGAGACAGACCCCGTTTTGCTGCCATCACGACCTTTACGAGTTCAGCATACCGGTAGGCTTCCATGAGGGGAACAACAGCACCTATGGGACAGAACCGAAATCCTGCCTCGGAGAGTTTTCGCCCGGTTTCTTCACGAAGGTCAGGAAAAAGACCACCCTGAACCGGTCCGGCAAGTGTGTGGTGCTCGTGGTCCGCAATCTCTTTCGCCTCCATGATCCGGTCCATCGTAACCGAGAGTTCCTGTTCCACCTGCTCCCGGGGAGAATCCGGATGGGTAGGAATATCAAGCGGGACGATGATGTCAGATTTTATTGCCTGCTGGAATGCAATGGTCTGGGCATTGGTAATCTCAACCTCCCCATAAACCGAGAGCTGAAAAGACCCAGAATCGGTCATGATGACGCCATCAAAGTCCAGGGTCTTTGCAAGACCATCAGAGAGGGCACGCTCACGATACTCTTCTGACCGTGAGAAGATATATGCATTGGTGATGACCGCTTCAACGCCCATCTCCTGCATCTCTTTTGGGGTTATCAGGTTCAGATGGGGATTGATAACCGGAAGAAGGGTCGGGGTTTTGACAGTCTTGCCTTGTCCGGAGAGTTTTCCGATTCGTCCGGCTATGTCTTTTTCTAAAATTTCAAAGGAGAGGGTCATATATGAAAATTTTTTGCCATTATTAGTAGTCTCCAGATTATGCTCGCGATCGCCAGGGTTGAATAGTATTTGTAATCTAAACGATCAGGTACGTATTATTTGTGAGGGTTCACTGATTGGTTTTTCGGAGAGGGGAGTGGGAATATTTATTAATGGGAAACAGAATTCGTTTCATAGAAATATGTCGAAATTTCTATTTAAAATTGATTCAGGTCTTATATATCTGATATACTTCAGGCAACATCTGAACTAACAGATATCTTTTTACACTTTATCATCCTATAGCCAAATATCTCGATATTCACAACCGGACATATCGTTTTTGCTTCGTGTGACATTGAGGATGTATGAACGTGGAATGGACACTTCGAAACAAACTTCTCACCGTAATGATGGTAATTTCTCTCATTCCTCTGGGAATTATCGGGTTCATATCATTAAACGAGATCCAGAACCTGGGCACTCTGTCAGCAAACCAGACGACCCTCGTGGGCGAACAGTCCTTACAAGAGGCAACCGAGGCGCTGAACAACCTTGGGGAAGAGATGATTCAGCGGATTGCACAGGATGTAAGAACACAGGTGGATATTTACCTGGCTGCACATCCTGACAAAACAATTGCAGACTTACAAAAAGATCCGGCATTCAAAGAAATTATCGTTCAGTCTGTTGGTGACACCGGTTACACAACTGCAATGGATAGTGCCACATTAATTAATCGGTTTCATAAAAATGAGAAAAATGTCGGAACAGACTATCACACCATGGAGTCCTCCAATCCTGACTTTTACAAGATTCTTATTCAGGGAGAGGGAACCAAGGATTCATCAGGTTACTACCTATGGAAGGATGCAGACGGAGAGATGAGACCAAAATATGGATATTACACATGCACTACCAGAAAAACCGCGGATGGCGTAATCCTTCGAATCGGAGCGACAACATACATACATGAGTTCTCAGCCCCTGTTCAAAATACCGGTCTGAAAATCCGGGAGAGCATCAACCAGACTACATCAGACATCCAGTCACAGATAACAAATGTGATGGGTTTCCTCCTTGGGAGTTTCATCCTTACTGTTCTTGTGATTCTCGTGATTGGGTTTTATTTTGCACGCTCAATCAGTAATCCGATTCAGACGATTACAGGATATGCCGGCCAGGTAAGCAAAGGAGAGATGATACCTATTGATGAGACCGATTCTGACATTCAGGAGATCAGAAACCTGAACATGGCATTTAGTGAAATGCAGCAATTTCTTTCAGGTAAAACAGAATCAGCATCTGAAATTGCCAAAGGAAATCTTCAGGTACACATTCCGGTTATGAGCGAACATGATATCCTGGGCAATGCGATGGTAACTATGCGGACAGGTATTGCTGATATGACCGCAGATCTGACTAAATTAACAACCATGGCAGCATCCGGCAACCTGTCCGCCCGTGTTGACCCGGAGAAGTATCAGGGAGAGTTCAGAAATATCATGACACAGGTGAACGATCTCATGAAAGCGATAATAAAACCAATTGATGAGACTATCAGGTTGTCTGGAAGATATGCAGATAATGTGTTCATCGATCGATTTGATGAATCTCTCCATGTTCAGGGTGATTTCATCAGATTAAAGGATTCACTCAACAATGTGGGCAATCAGATATCAAGCACCGTCTCTCTCATAATGACAGATGTGAAGACACTCAATGCTGGTGCTCTCGAAGCGGATGCGAATATCAGGTCAATTGCATCAGGATCTGAAGAGGTTACCCAAAACAGCAGATTAGTCGATGAATATGCCCGTGAAGGGGAGAAGAGTGTTGCTGATGTACTCAGAACGGTTGAAGACTTCTCAGTAGCTGTCAGTGACATATCAGTAAAAGCTGAGCAGGTGTCCGGTCTTGCTGCTGATGCCAATGCCCTTTCAACAAAAGGAGAAAACCTTGCACGAGGTGCTGAGAGTGGAATGGCGGGAATCAAGCATTCCGCAGAGGATCTGAACGTAATGATTCAGACTATCCGAAACCAGATGAAAGAGATTGGACACATTGTGACCATCATCACCGACATTGCAGATCAGACAAATCTTCTTGCTCTGAATGCTGCAATTGAGGCAGCCCGGGCTGGGGACGCAGGACGTGGATTCGCTGTTGTGGCAGGAGAAGTAAAAGATCTGGCGAACCAGTCACGATTATCAGCAGAAAATATTGGTGATATGATATCAGTACTCGATAAACAGTCAGAAGATGCCGCACAGATGATGGAGGAGGCAAACCTGCAGGTGAATGGAGGCATTCAATCTGTTTCAGATACCTTGGAAGTATTTAAAGAAATTGTAGTCTCAATGGATGAGATAAACAGAAGAATTTCAGATGTTGCAGCCTCATCAGAAGAACAGGCAGCTTCTGTTCAGGAGATTACTGCAATTATAAACGAGGTTCTCGCCGGTATCCGCCAGACCGCTGTCCAGGCAGATAAAAATACCCGGATCACTGCGGAAATGTCAGCAGCAATAACACAGATGGTACACATAACCGAGTCAGTGAGTAAAATCGCGGAAAGTCTGACCGAAGAGATTGACCAGTTTAAGGTCAGCTAACTTTTTATTTTTCATTGAAAATTTTTTCCCGTTTTATTCATCAGAGAGACAAAAGATGGCTTTTGCACGAAGGCATTTTTTTCCTTTTCACCCCTCCAGCCTCTCTCAGGGATTCACTCCTAAACATTACGTTTATCATACACGTTTTTCCCCCTGTTTCGCAATATTGATGTTTATGCCCGAATAACGTATGTTCAATGTTTATTACCGCATTTCTCATCATCTTTACGATAGAGAGCGGTATCATTCTCTTATATCTGGCCAGTCTTGTGTACCGGCGGAAACATATTTTAGGTCAGTCTTACTTCTGGATTATCCTCTTCCTCATGGGACTTATTTGTATAACCATCGGATTATATAACACCAAAGAGGTTTTTCCCACATTTTTACCAGACCCGGTATTGTCATTCCTTATGTTTTTCATGATTTTCCTGGGTCACCTGGTCACAACCTTCTGGTTTCTTTTCTGTCTGCGGTATTCTGGACGAACGATGTACCTGACCAAGCATATACTCACATTTCTGCTGGCATATACGGTCATTGGAAACCTGGTTTTTCAAGCTATAGTCCAGTATGGTATGAGTAGCGGATATCCTGTGATTGATACGATGTTATGGTTCATCGGATACTCTGCATTCATAAAATGCCCGATACTCTTTCTCTGGGGTATTGGATTACTTATCCTCACATACCGGACCATATCTGAGAAGTTCAGACACCAGGTCATTGTTCTTGTAGGAGGGGCCTGCCTTGTCGTTTTGATGGTAACTTTTTTTGATAGCGGAATACTACCCTCTATCAATCCGGTCGGGATGCAATTTGCGATTACAGGATATATTTTTGCATATGGCATTCTCTATTATGATCTGCTGACTTTTTCGCCGGTATTCAGGGAGAAATTTTTTGGGGTTGTTGAATCTGGACTTATAGTTCTAAATAAGAATATTCAGATCCTGGATATGAATTCATCCGCTGAAGGCCTCCTCCATGTTCAGCTCAAAGATGTTTTTGGAAAAAAGCCGTCTGAAACTGACATTCCTGATGAGTTCAGGGAGATCTTTTGTCAACCGGAGAAGATACTCACCTCTTCCCATGTTTGTGTACCTGGTCATGAGGAGGTCCGGTGGTACAATGTTTCCATGCAGCATGACCGGAATGATCTGGGAAATGAAGAAGTATTTCTTTTGATTGTCACTGATATTACGCATAATATTACTCTTGAAAAAGAGATTTCAAAAGCACATGAGGAACTTGTTGCAGAGAGGGAGAAGAAGAAACGGGAATGGATGTACCGGGAATTTTTCAGATCTCACCGGGATGCAATACTCATCATCTCAAATGGTCTTGTTATTGATTGTAATCCGGTTGCTGAACAGTTGTTTGGAAAAAATAGAGAGGAGATTATCGGGAATAATCCTGTCATCTTGTCTGCTCCATCAGGAGGGAGTGTTGATATTGTTCCTGATAAATTACATTATCTCATTTCAAAGGCTGCTTCAGGAGAATTAGTGGATTTTCCCTGGGTATTTTTATCCAGGGGAAGAGAGATAGAGACTGAAGTCAGGTTAAACCGGCTTACTTTCCATAATCAATTCCTGGTTGAGATGAGTATCCGGGATATGTCCGGCGTGTATGAAACACAGTTAAAAATTCAAACTGAAAATGAAGACTTAAAGAATATTCTTGCACGTGAGATGGATCTCTGGAGCCAGGTAGAGCGGATACTCCATACAAATCCTCTCGTAGTTGCCGGTGATGAAGAACACGAGGTAAAAGATCTCGTGGAGATGGCACGGCAGAATTTACAACCCGTTATTGAATCGTCAGGAGACACGAGCCAGGAGGTTCTGATTCCGATTCCCGGTCCAATAGTATCATAGAAATAAATGAAAATGTGATCTCCTGATTTTGCAGATTAAGGGATTAATCCGGTGCCGGGGATGAAAACCCCGGATTTTTTGAGAGAGAGCCCGTACTGGATCAGGGGGGCCGGGTGTTTTTCACCGGCGAATAAGCAGTAGGCGGTGTTATGGACGAGTTCTGGTCTGATAAGAAACCAATGGATCTTTTTATCCCCGGATTCCTGGATGAAGGTGCTGGCAGGCAGGGTACTGGATATTTCTTCTCCGTTTATCAGCTTCCTGAATGGTATGGTAAGTGATGACGGGAGTATTGCCTCTATTGCTGATCTGTCCATAAGGATCTCTTCCGTGATGCCATATTCAGTACAGGCAGTTTTGTTGGCTGATACCAGGATTCCTTCCGGGGTTGTGACGATGAGTGATATATCCCTGGTGTACAGTACTACTCCCAGTATTGACCGGAGGTATTCTGCTTCAGTTCTGTGATGATTGTTCTCCTCGTTTTTCTCAGATAAGAGACGGTACATGTCACTATAATTTTTCTTGAACTCTGATTCTTTCTGTTTTATCTCTTCAGCAGTGGTGTAATGCCCGGTCAGGAGGTTTAATAGTCCTGAAATTCTCTGCAACAGATCTAAATAGAGGTCAGGATGCAGGGTATCGTTCAGGACGCCGATTCCCAATACTCCGGTCAGGGAGTTCTTTGTGAAAAGGCTCTGGAGCGAGAGGAATGATACTCCGGTTTTGGTGCACAGTTCTTTGATGGTCTGTGGGATCAGGGTGTTTTTGAGGATATCTGATGTACCGGAGTATAAACAGAGGGGGTCCCGGTTTTTATGCCGGATGAGGTCGAGGTCAGATATGAATGTTCCTGTATCCTGAGTGAGAGGGATGGGATTCTTCTCCTGGGGCTTTTGGTACTGATCGGGGAGAAGGATGGCCCCGGACGTGCAGGTTTTTTCCGGTTCCCGAACATGGAGGGTAAAGATGAGCGTATCTGAGAGCTCTGTATGGATTATTGCTGCTGCCCGGTCAAGTGCATCTGTTCCGGTCTGTTTTCTCATGATTTCAGGAAGAGATGCGGTCAGTTCGATGATGGTGTTTTGAATCCGGGTCTGTTCCTGAACCTGTTCACAGGTTTTCTGATCCGGGTGCAGGATGAGGATGAGGAGCGGGCCGTTTATGGCGGACGTTATTCTGATGGTCGTGCATACGGGGGTTTCATGTTCATCGGCCCAGGTTTTTTCTCCGTCATTTCCCGTTTTCAGTTCCTGTTTCAGGGCCTCAGTGAGTTCGGGGTTTGAGGATAGAAACGGTATTCTGTCTGGTATGGTGCTTCCCGTTTTGGTGTATCCATTATTTGATCCGATTATCTGGAACGGCTGACCGATGATAAGGGCAGGGTCAGGGATTTTTTCAATGAGCTGGTGAATCCCTGATTGTTCGATAAATGTAAATATTTTGGATGATCCCTGCTGATACCGGATGAGTATCTTTTCTTTTTCCAGGTCATCCGCAATTATTGCTGATTTGTTCCGGTTCAGTCCGCTTTTCCGGGCGAGGTCAGAGATTGACAGGCCACCAGGGTGTTGTCTGAAGGTTTCGAGGATTAATTTTCGGTCTTCTGGAGTGATGAGCATGTGTGTAAGCGGTCAGGATTTTTTCTGCTGGTTTTCTTCTGGTACCTGTTGTCGGGTTTCATGAGGAGTGCGCCGGGTGGGACATCCGACCTCCGCTCTACAGAAAATGACGGTGATGTATCGGTTTTTGCTCACCTGTGCAACCTTCCTGATGTAAGAAGTATGCACATTTTCTGTCTTTTTCAGTTTCGGGTTATATTAATTAATTATTTTTCAGGAGTACTTCGTATACGGTCTCCGCTCTGCACTTTTCCAGTTTTGTTTCTATATATTTTAAATTCTCTCATATTAGTACAGTTTAGATTGTACCCGGTGTCCCGATTTCAGCGAGAAAAAATGCATCATACAGGCTTTCATTTTAAGTTTTAAGGACACCTGTCGGAAATAAAATGCAGGGGGAGAAATGAGAGCCTTTCCTGGCTTTTTTTATGTCAGGTGAGACATATGTCGGATATATTGAATTTTTAACGATTTGTTTTATTTTATTTTATTGAATGGATATATTCTATACAGTCGGATTTTTCGGAAGGTTTCCGGATTCAAAGCCAAAGTGTTATGCCTTTGCACCAGGAGACCCGGTGATATGGACAAGAGGAGAGAGGGGTGTATGGACCGGCGGGTCTCCGGTTCCCAGGGATTGCTATCAGATCTGCATGATTTGGAGGAGCGTGCTGTGATTGAAAAGAGTATGGTTTGTGAATCTCCGGATACCACGACGGGAACTACGGTCCGGATACCATTTACCGGTAAAACGGGCAGGATATCCAGAACCGGAATCCAAAGAAAAAGGATCTGGTGAGCACCATGTCAATAAAATTCCTGTATGTCCTGGTCGCCCTGGTCCTGGTATGTGGGCTAACAACTGCGGTGGTCGTTCCCCAGGTGAACGTCCCATCTCCTTCCTCCGGACCTCTGGTCTC
Source organism: Methanomicrobiales archaeon (assembly GCA_012729535.1). Classification (GTDB taxonomy): domain Archaea; phylum Halobacteriota; class Methanomicrobia; order Methanomicrobiales; family Methanospirillaceae; genus Methanospirillum. The sequence goes on from JAAYCY010000063.1 coordinate 18,940, forward strand.
TTCCGGGGTCAAAGAGTCGCCCCTGCTCTCTCATCCGGTGATGAGGTCGTCATTTGCACCGGTGGTGCACAGTCCGGCTGAGTCATCCATCGTGGGTGGTGCGGGCCCTATTGGGGTGACAAGCGGGGAAGTGAAGGCAGAGAGATCCGTGTCCTCCACTCCGGAGGGGATCCCATTGAATCCAGAAGGAGGGGACGGGTATAGATTCACTGGTGATTATTCAGATGGGACAATCTATATTGAGCACAGTGGAACGTATTATCTGACAGATAATTTTCTTCAAGGCAGAGTTTATATAGAGTCAAATGATGTTATCCTTGATGGGAATAAAAAAATCTTTAATTCGGAAGGATTATCACATGCGGCAATATATGGAGGTTTGAAGAATAATATTACGATTAAGAATTTTCATGAGATAACATCACGTATTGCAATTGAATTAGCAGGAGATTCATGCACCATAACCGGAAACACGATTCATGGATCGGGTAAAGCCATATGGATTTCCACCATTTCAAAAGACCTTACCATCACCAATAACCGGATTTATGATAATGATGTTGGAATTTACTGCTATACCCTTACAAACACCGGAAACGGAGTGATCTACAATAACTACCTGGCCAACGATATTAACGTTCAATTTTATGCTGGTGATCCATCGGTCTTCACCTGGAACCGACCCGGCGGTCCTGTCGAAGAGATCAACATCATGGGCGGCCCGAATATCGCCGGCAACTACTGGAGCAACAGTGCCGGGTCGGGATGGTCAGACAGCAGGCAGGATTCACACGGATATTCTACAACTGAGACGTACTCGGATGGAACCGGTGTCACGGATAATTACCCGCTTGTGAATATCGCTGACCCGACCCTTACTTCTGTCACCCCTTCCTCCGGGGTGAACACTGCTGCTGCATCCGTGACTCTCACCGGGACCGATCTTCATGCCGGAGCCACCGTGAACCTGACGATGTCTGGGCAGACGAATATTACCGGAACGAACGTGCAGAAAGGGACTGAGTTTACCACCATCACCTGTTCACTTCCGATCACCGGTGCACAGGCCGGGGCCTGGGATGTCTATGTGAAGAACCCGACCGGACAGGAGACCAGTCTTGCGAACGGGTTCACGGTTCAAAACCCGAAACCGACCATTACCGGCCTCTCGCCGAATAACGAAGTTGCCAACACCCATACCGCAAATTATCCGGTGACCGTCACCGGAACGAATTTTGTATCAGGGTGTACGGCTACTCTGAACGGGGTCGCAAGGGCAGTGACATACGTGAGTAGCACTCAGGTCACGGTGACCTTTTTGAAAGGGGATGACGATGCCGCTGGAAGTTACCCGGTGGTTGTTACCAATCCATCACCATCGGCAGGGGCCTCAGCCTCGTTCAATTACGTGGTTGGGAATCCGGCTCCAACTATCACCGGTATCACTCCGGCATCAGGGGTGAATACCGGGACGGTGGCAACAACCATCACCGGGACAAACTTTGTCGCGGGAACGAATACCGTGAAACTAACCCGGTCAGGACAGGCTGACATTACGGCGGCCAATGTAAACCGGGTATCATCAACAAAGATTACCTGCAACCTGCCATTATCCGGAAAAACAGCGGGGACATGGAACGTGGTGCTGACGTCAGGAGGGAAGACCGGGACGAAGACGAACGGGTTCACGGTTCAAAACCCGAAACCGACCATTACCAGCCTCTCGCCGAATAACGAAGTTGCCAACACCCATACCGCCAATTTCCCGGTGACCGTCACCGGAACGAATTTTGTATCAGGGTGTACGGCTACCCTGAAGGGACAGAACAGGGCAGTCACCTTCGTGAGTAGTACGAAGGTCACGGTAACCTTTTTGAAAGGTGATGATGATACCGCCGGAAGTTACCCGGTGGTCATCACCAATCCATCACCATCGGCAGGGGCGTCTGCCTCGTTCAATTACGTGGTTGGGAATCCGGCTCCGACTATCACCAGTATCACTCCGGCCACCGGGGTGAATACCGGGACGATTGCAACAACTATCACCGGGACAAACTTCAGGGCAGGGGCATCTGTACAACTCACGAAAAGTGGACAAACGGCAATCACCGGAACAAGTGTGTCATTTAAATCAGCCACCAGGATAACGTGCAAATTACCACTTAAAGGAAAATCATCCGGAAAATGGAATGTTGTTGTTTCAAACAAGGGCGGTAAGAAAGCAACAAAAGCGAATGGGTTTACCATAACCAGTCCTGTTCCAACGATTACCGCTGTGTCTCCCAAAACCGGAAGTATCTACAAAAATACCCAGGTGACAATTACCGGAACGAACTTCAGGGCAGGGGTATCAGTGAAGATGATGAAGGGTTCTACAACCCTGACAGGGACTGTCACATCCATCACATCGAACAAGATTATATGTACGCTCCCGACAAAAGGGGCAGGAAGTGGGATATGGAGCCTGAAAGTGACAAATTCAGATACTACAACAGTCACGAAAACGAACACGTTCGCGGTACGGTGATCCACAATGAGAACCTTTCAAATTCCAAAGTCGAGCAGGAATAAGCAATTTTTTTCCCTTATTTTCTCTATTTTTATCGGTATCCTCCTGGTATATCCGGTCCCTTGTCTTGCAGACCGGCTCCCGTCACAAGTCCCGGAAAACCAGGTCTTTTCCATTGATACCCTCATTGATGCAACCGGAACGGTTACGGAAGAGAGTGAATTAAACTGGATATTGGACGACCAGAACCTGGAGTTTATGATCGAGAACGCTCCCAATCTGGATGGTACCAGTTGGAATGCAGTCTGGCTTATTGATTTTATCTTCGATTACGGGGGAACGATGGATATGTTTGAATTTCTTTCCATCATCCGGGCGTATGATGGGGTGGAGATAGTCACCGTCGGACCAGATGATCCCTATTATGACTGGGGTATTCCGATATTGTCCCTGAAAGTCCCTGAAACACTCTATGAGACGATTATTACTCAAGATATGCCCGGACTTACCTTTGGAGAGATGCTAGAAAAATTCGAAGAGGGATACCACGTTGCCTATGCGTACAACCGGCTCCTCGAATATGACCGGGGCCATATCCATGACGGAAAAATAAACCCGACCGAAGAGATTGCCATCCTGAACTGGATGGATTCGATCCGGACAAATGGCGGAAAACTATCGCTCAATAAGAATATTGATTTTGATTCAACGAACAAAAGCCGTGGACTATCTAATCTGGAATCTGAAAAAGTGATGACATTTGCAAGCGTTGAAGGTGCTCATCTCCTCGGTTCTGAAACCTGGAATCTTGATGTGGCCGGAAACTGGGAGCGGACGAGAAATTCAATCCGGTGTGTATTTGCATCCACTTCGTCAGAATATCTTCCTGCATTCTGTAATGTCGTGAAGGCAAAAAGCGACCTTCTGAACATGAACTCAGGGCAGGTTTCAACGAAAGGAGATTCGCGGATGGTTGCTGCAACTGCCGATGTTCCGGCAGCATTAAACTATCAGATTGCAGTCACTCCGGATGCAGAGTCCGGGTCAGGATTTGCAGACGGGACGGTAAAGACGCTCTTTGCAGGATCGATCATGGAAGCACGAGGAAAGAATGATGCACCATCTGCCACAAACTCGTGGAAGGATACGGCATCCGTCTCCGGCGGAGTAAAATCGTTCCAGAAGAGTTTTGGGTATGAGTCTGGATTCTCCGTCTAATTTTTTTCCTTTAGCATGAAGACGAAAAAATGGTGGAGAAGCAAACCCGCGAGATCGGTTATGGAATAGGGTGGCACGAGTAGAAATCTCTATTTTTTTGTTTAAACTCAATTTTAAGACCCGCCTTTTTCCGAAAATATCTGTCCTTCAAACGTGAATATCTGAACCGCCTGCTCCAGCCAGCATCCTCTGGGAAGACCCGCCTTCATGCAGGTGTGGTCGAGAAACTCAGTCACATTCCACCCCCACTCCACCGGAACCTGAGGAAGCAGAAGACCGGACCGGCCATAGCCTCTGACAATAAGCCCATGCTTGCCAACCGTTATTGCAGCAGGCCGGTCAGTAGGAACTACCTCTAAGAGTTCTGGTTCGGTCAGAACCGTAACTTCTACCGAGATATCGGGAAGTTCCTTTGGCGCAACCGGGGGAAACCGGGGATCACCGGTCGCTGCTGAGCAGGCCGCTTCTCGGATAGCATCCCGGAGAGGCATGACCGCATGAGGAAAACCGATACATCCCCGAAGATCGCCATGCTTGGTCAGCGTTACAAAGACCCCGCGTTTTTTTGAGAAAATCGTCGAAAAATCCGGTTCTGTATAGGATTCTCTGGTAATATGTTCATACAATACATGGCGGGCATGAGAAAGGGCCAGTTCCCCTTCTGCCGGTGTGAGAAGTTCCATGTATGATTGATAGCACCTGACAGTATTAATCTATCAGGACAAAAAAAAATCAGAATGAATCAATCAGGTTTTTCAGACCTGCTTTTCCTAATTTTAATGCTACTTTCGGATTTGCAGCAATAATATTTTTTATTAGATTGAGAGTATTAAAGTCAGACATGTTCATTTTAGCAACCGAATGGATGATTGCATTCAGATCATCATCAATCAGTTTAACAAAGACTTCTTTTATCTGATAATTTCTCTCAAGCGCTTTTCCGAGGTATGATTCTCTCCAGGTCTTGTCATACGGCATCAGTTTCTGAGAAGATGTATCTCCCTGATCAAGACCTTTTGCTCCGACTTCTCCGGCAAGTTTTCCGGTGTAAAGCGCAGCATAGATACCTCCACCGGTGAGCGGATCAGAGACACGGGCAGCGTCACCAACGATCATCAGATTGTCTGCTACCGTGCAGGGGAGCGGCTGACAGATAGATACTCCCCCGGCGATAAGTTCTATGGTTTTACCATTCGGGAAATGACTCTTGACAAACCGGTTCAGATAATCAATCGGTCTGTTACCAGGTTTGCACCTGTCCCCACCGACTCCGATACCAACATTGGCCGTCTTCTCTCCTTTTGGAAAAATCCAGACATATCCGCCGGGTGCAACATCATTGCCAACGAAAAATTCTGTTGCATGAGGATCAATATCAATTCCGGTCATGAGATACTGTGCACATGTCTCCATTTCGCGGAGTGGGACTGTTGTATCAACACCACACCACCTAGAAAATTTAGATTCCACACCATCTGCAGCAATGGTAAGACGGGCACGAACTTCATGGGAAGTTCCGTTTTGTTCCAAAATTGCTCCCTTTACAGCGCCATTTTCCATGAGAGGAGAAACTGCACGGGTTTTCACCTGAACTTCCGCTCCAGCTCCGGCAGCCTGCCAGACAAGATCCCGATCAAAGATCTTCCGGTGAAGGACATAACCAACTTCAGAACCTGCTCTTTCCGGTTCAAGTTCCATCTTGAACCCATCAGGGGCAATAATATTCGCCTTCTCTATCTCGGCAGCAATCCACTGGTCTTCAGGTTTGAAAAATTCATGGAGGAGCTTTTTCCCAACACCCTCAGCACATCGGACAGGTACACCAATAGCTGGTCTTTTTTCAGTAAGGAGAACTGAATATCCCTTTTCAGCAAAGGTCTTCGCAGCATATGCCCCACCTGGACCTCCTCCCACTACCAGGACATCATACTCGCGCTTCATTTTTTAGCCTCCAAAGCCCCAAGAGGACAGACACGGACACATAATCCACAATTTATGCAAGTATTCGTATCGATATCCAGATAGGCATCGACAAGTTCCAGTGCCCCTTCCGGACAAACCGAAACACAACAGCCGCAATAGGCACAGATTTCCCGATGAACCTCGATCATTCCTTATATGGTTGGCGGGAAATCCTTTAATGATTCGGTTATGATATATCAGATTCCCACAATCTCAAATGACCCGTACCGGCCACCGCCGCCTGGATGAAGAAGAATACGACCTTCTCGAAATGCAATAATCGCATCAGACAAAACAGGATTTATTGTACAGATTTTTTCAGGAGATGTTGTTGTAAGAATTGAGATTTCATCCCCTAATTTCTCAATACACTGAAGATAAAGATCTCTGCAGCGCCGCGTGGTCGGACTTTTTGTTCCCAGAACACGCTGGATAATCTCAGATAGAGGTATCAGGTGCAGATATGGTGGCCTTGGAGTGACCTGTCCAGACGAGAGTTTTTTTGCACGGTCTGATACCCCTTTTTTTATTCTGCCGCCATCTTCAGGACATTTCCAGGAAAGTGCTGATGCTTCCTCATATGAAAACTGGGTAAAACACCTGCTGCATGCAGTCCGGTTATACTTCCCTTCTTCCGGGAAAAAGCCTACATTCATGACAATATTACTCTTTTTCACCGAGTCAAGAATTCCCTTCACACTAAAACTGGTAACATCCAGTACGGTAAACTCTCTCCCAAGTTTTGATGGTTCCGGACTATGGGCATCAGAATTGGTAAGGAATGGGATTCCATTCAGTTCCTGTATCCCTGCCCCATAACTGCTGTCTGCAGAAAGACCAAGTTCCAGAACATCAACCTGTTCATCACCATAACACGAAGAGAGTGAATCATGAGCCGCATAAATGGCCGTATAAGGTGTAAAAGCATGAGCAGGACCTCCGATACCTCCAACCTCATGTACATGAGCAAGGATCTCCTCACCGGATAACTTCACTCGTGGTCTCCCATTTGATTCGATATCTTTACTGTATGGGGCGAACCTGGACGAGAGATCACATGCTGCATTATAATCAGGAAGAAGAATTATGTGATGTACCCTTCCATTACCTTCAACTTCTGTTGTCGGAATTACCAGAATGTCATCAACAGGTTTTGTATTCTGCCACATCCTTCTCCATTCAGGATGAAGAATATCACCAGTCCCGATAACCGTAATACCCTTTACTCTGCAACCTTTTGCTATCTCTTCCGGCACCATCCGGGGAGATGAGGCCATTGAAAAACAGGAATGAATATGAAGATCTGCTGCACACTGCATATTTAGCCGATATATGAAAGTTCATCCTCTGACTTTTTCTCCTGTTCCATAAGTCGCTGGATGACAACTTCCATCTCGACTGCACGTTCAGTCAGTTTTGCATCATCAATATCGATATTTAGGAGTTTTGTGAGGACTGAAAGGACCGTTTTTGCACTTTTCGGATCTACCAGATATCCAGATGTCTCGCCCATTAGACAAATACCCTCAATACCAAGAGGTATTGAAAGGCCAAGCATCAGACCCGCAGCCCCGATTATACCTCCTCCGGGCTCCCCTTCGCTGAATATCCCACCGGCATCTTCGACTTCTTTACGAATTTCAGGCCTGTTCACTGCAGCAATAACACGGGTAACCTCGTTGAAATGGCCTACCCCGTACCCTCCAATAGTGAATATCCGCTTTACTCCAAGTTCATGGGCGATATCAACATAAACCTGGGAAAGAAGGTAATGCCCTTCTCCTGAAGTACTCTGGAAATCACCTACAAGAAAGAGAAAATTCCCTTTCTCTCCGGAGTAACGATAAATTTCATTATTACAGAGCCTGACAGATCCGTCATCGTTGATAATAACCTGTGGAGGAAAATAAATAGAGGTGATTTCTGCAATCCGGACAGCCTCAAGCTCATGAATCATATGTTCAGCGACAAGTTTTCCAACATGACCTATCCCAGGAAGTCCCTCAATAAAAATTGGGGCAGTCCGATCTTCGGGAGCAATACTATCTGTAAATTGTATGGTAATATCTTCCATCATTGAAATAATCCATTTATTATGAAAACATACTAATCAGACCACAATAATCGTAATATTTTTACAAATATCAACGAATCCTTCTCCGGTATGAACCGTATTTGTCCTCAGGTGAATATCTGAAAGGATGAGGAGTTATTGTGGGTTTCCCACACTGGGAACATATTTCAGAAAGAGTATAAATGTTATCAAAGGGACAATACCTTATTCGCCCTTTCATACATGTTTCCCGGATTTGGACTTCCGGCTGAATTTTCCTTCTCCGCCAGCCCGCTTCAGAACGCCAGTCGCTGCTGTTGAAGCCTTCTCAAGAGCTTTTTCTGCATCCTTATAATTTGATGCAGTGACCTTGATCCGGTAATTTGGAGCTCCAAGATAGGTAATATCAATCTCGGCTCCATCTACTTTGGGTTCAGCACTACGAAGAGCACGTCTGATGATATTGACTCCATCAGATTTGGTCGACCGAAGGAAAAGGTCTCCGGATATTGTGACCGAAGGAAGCTTGACATTATCAGTAGCGACAGTGTAGAGAGCATCAGCCAGTTTTGGATCAATCTTAAGTTTTCTAAGAGCATCTTTTCCTTCATTGACTAACTCTTCAAATGCAGAATAGAGATCACCATATTCACGGTAGAGTGAATTGGTCAGGGCTGACGCTGCCTCAGCCTGTCCTGCTGCTTCTGCGGCAAAACCTATCCACTTCCTGGCCTTTGACTCGTTCTTCCAGATACGAATCTTTTCCCGGCGTTGATGTTCATTTACATCCTTTAGAGAGAGATCTATGTGACCTTTACCGGGGTCTACGTTCAATACTTTGCATACAACTTTCTGTCCTTCCCGGATATGGTCACGGATATATTTGATCCAGCCACGTGCCACTTCAGCAATGGGAATCAATCCTTCCCGATCGTTATATTCGTCAAGCGTAACAAACGCGACGAAATCTTTTACATTCTGAACTGAACAGACAACAAGTTCACCCTGCTCAGGCCACTCTCTCTCCTGCATCCGGCTCTCACTCAAATGCAGTTATAATCTCTGCTTTGATTTGTGCTTTTCCACCAGTAGGAGTGGCAAGGTTAGACCCGCAGACAATGCAATCAACCTGTGTGCATGCCCGATCAAAGATTATCTGTTCATTTTCACAATCCGGACATTTTACTTTGAGAAACTTGCTTCGGTTTTCGCGTGCTAATTTTACCATGTTACTTACTCCGTAAGTTCGAATTTTCCTACCCTGAATCCAGGTCTCAGGTGCGCTTTCTTACAGTGCGTGCACCGATATCGGATATTGATTTTCTTGGTTGGTTTGTCACCACCAGGAACTTTTGAGAATTTTCCCATGTTCCCTACCTGTCCTCTCCGTGCTTTCTGGCGATCAATCCAGTGAAGACCGGTGGTTTTCCCTTTCTTGACTTTCTCTACTTCATGCTCCTGATGGCTCTGACAAAAGGGACAATATGTGCGGAATTTTGTAGGCATCTTCATAATAAGGCTACTCCTCGTCTATAGAATACCTACATCATTAGCCCGGATGGATATTTAAGACTATGTCGCGTTCTACCAAAACCTGTGCATTTCTGGATGGCAGTGTAAGAATGTCCCCTGCCCTGAGTTCATATGTGCGTCCGTCTACTCCCATGAAAGGATCCATACTGGAAAGCGCCTGTACAATATCATACACAAAAGGAACTTCATTTTGCATTTTTTGTTCAGGTACTATCCCGGTATCATCACCTGCGCGGACAAAGCCTTCTTCGGGTTCTCCGGTCGGGATATGACAAACCTGGTTACTACCATCAGCTACTGCCTGAACCGGGGCAACAGATCCTGCCTTCAACCCGATAAGCTGGCTTTTCCCCAGTCTAATAGCTCCTACGAACTGGTTAAACATCTCCAGTTCAGCAGGAATAAGTGAACGAAGTTCTTCACGTTCGATGTAAGAACCCTCTGCCTGGCTAAGTGCAAGTCCGACAATCTTGTCAGTCCTGATTTTAAACAGTTCCTCAATTGTGGCCCGAATGCTGGACACTTTTTCAATTAGAAAGCGTGCTTCGTCTGAAAAGGGATCCTCAAGTGAATACACTTCCTGCTGAAGTGATTTAATATTCTGGTTAGTTTTTATGAAAAGATCCGGAGATATAGTTGTGAGATCGCCACTGTCACGCTCATCAAGAAGTACTGTTCTGAGCTCATCAAGAAACACCACCCGGTTCACCTCCAATCTCAGCCATTCCCCTTGCGCATAAGTATACAGCTACTGCTTCAGGAACTTTGACGCTTCCTTTCTTAATATTGTACCGGGATCCTAAAAGAGAGAACGAGTAATCTTTCCCGGATTCTACCATGACCTCACGTTCACCAAAGGCTACCGCATCGATGAGGGGATCAAAGTCTTCAAACTCTTTTAGAGTCAGAGGCACCACTTTAAATCCAGATTTTGCATGTAATGAACCAGGCAGACGAATGAGCCGGTGAGTGTCAGTGGTAACCGGTTCATCGATCTGCACAGAACACTCTTTTATCATCGGTAAAAAGGGACTATCCTTTTCAGTTACCAAGGCATTAAGAACTGTTTTCACCGTCTGGTCACGATGGAGGATAGAAGAGGGACTCTTTTCAAGTGATGAAATGAGATCCGGAATCATGGTGCAAAAACGATCAGCCATCACCTGTCCGACACCACGAAGCGAGGAAAGTTCAATTTTTATCTCCTTTTCTGTTTTTTTTGAAAGATTAAAGAGATAATCAACGAGAAGGATTCTGTATCTCTCATGCCAGCCTGAATGCCCTGGAGTCCATTCATCAAGCAGGAGTGAAGGACTGATTCCGCTGCCACAGAGATAATCAACAATTTCCCTCCGCTCTGCAGATCCAAAATCACGAAATTCCAGTTCCTGCACATGAATGTGATATCCTCTCCCTCCTGAAAAAACCAACCTGACGGTTCGCATGTCGATTCCCAGTTCGTTATCCAGAACATCTAGCAGTTTTTCAGTTTCCCCCTTTATTCGCATGAGCATTTCATCATACGAACCACGAACAATATGATCTGCATCAAGATCAAAGATCAGGTCAGCACCAAGCCAGTCTTTATCACCCATGGTTGGAGCCTGCGGGGTCTGATAATATGCTGTTGAATAATACGAATGGGCCGGGACCAGGCTTTTAATGTATTCCTGCAACTCTTCAGCACTGAAAAACCCCATATGACGTCTCATCCTGATATCTTCAGGATAATTATCATCAAAAAAGATGAATCCAAACTCCCTTTCTTTTACTGATGCAGGGGGTGAAATCCTGGCTTTTTGATAATAATCTGTAAACCGTTGTTTAATGAACATCCGGGTTGCAGGTTTCATACATCACAAATCCTTAACCATATAGGGACCGTCTCGTATATAGCCAAGTTTTTTGTAATAAGGTCTGACTCCGATGCCGGCCATAATAACTACCCGGCGATACCCGGCATCGCGGGCCAGCCCCTCAGCCTGTGACAAAAGCCGGGCTCCATACCGGCGGTGCTGTTGCTTTTCTCCGTTTCCTTCCTGACCAATTGGAACAACCATCCCATAAACATGCAGTTCCCTGACAAATGCTGCATGTTCTGTTTCCGGCCTCCATGGATCTTTCGGAAACCTAAGACGGGCAAATCCCACCAGGGAATCATCACAATCATATGAGATAAAATGCTCCTCTCCTCCACAGCATTCATACGAATAGATGTGTAATTCAGGCTCTGCATCTGACTTCCTCCTTCCAATTTCCCTGCATCGGATACAGGAACATTTTTTTCCCCCCTGGTGAAGTCGTGACTGTGCGAGTTCACGGAAATTAGAATGCGGTGAACCAGCTACAATTTTGTCTGCAGGAATATCCCGCTGAATGCGCTGAAGTCTGCAATAGGGAGCAATCTCAAGTTTTGCATCAGCAACAAGATCTATCAGCTCATCTTCATCGTACGGTGCATACCCTCCGGCATTGTACAACTCTTCTATCCTGGAACCGGGTGTAACAAGGGTTGGATATATTTTCAGAAAATCAGGCCTGAACCGTGGATCAGCAAACAGGTTATGAAACATCTGGCGATCAGCCACTGGAGTACTGCCAGGAAGATTCGGCATCATATGAAATCCAACCTTAAGACCAGCATCCCTGAGTAGAGTATTGGCTTTAACGGCATCTGCCACCGTGCAACCCCGCAGGTTTCGAGTCAGTACTTCATCGTCAAGATGCTGAACTCCAACTTCAACTTTAGTTACCCCAAGTCGGAGCATAAGGTCAATATGATCTTTCCTGCACCAGTCTGGTCGTGTCTCAAACGTATTTGCTACACACCTGACATCAGATGATTCATTCCTTAGAAAAACTTCCTCACAGGTAATATCAGGATTTTTTTTGTCAGGATAATCATTCATGGCACGGACACATTCCATCACGAACCATTCCTGGTATGCAGGTTCCCGGGCGGTCATTGTGCCACCCATAACAATTAGTTCAGCCTTGTCTACGTGATGGCCTAATTCTTCAAATTGACCAAGTCGTGCACGCACCTGATCATAAGGATTGAAATGATGAGCAAATGCCCGTCTTGCCGCAGGTTCGCCACCAGTATAACTTTGGGGAGACTGGAATACAGAATCAGGACCACCCGGACAGGGGAGACATATACCATGCGGACAGGGAGCAGGAGATGTCATAACTGCTACCGGGGCTACCCCGGATAATGTTCGCGATGGTTTTACTAAAAGAACTGGGCGAAGTAGCTCACGCTCTTCAGGTGTTGCACAAGCAAGTATTTCAGAATTCCGGGGAACAACTTTAAGATGGTGCTTTTTACAGATAGTTTTCACTATTTTACGCAGTTCCCGCTGCGGGGGAGGAGTAGAGAGAATAACACCGATCATCTCCCTGCAGGCGGGCCTGTTATCCATGAAATCAGTTTTCAACAGCTATCTCATTAGTTGTAGAAATTTCATGAGTAAAATTTAGCACAGCAGGTTTCTGATTAATATGAGTCACTATTTCCTGCCCAAGCACAAGAATTGCCTCTTTATGAGACTTTTTGTTTTTATGTATATGGACAGGAGATATATGCATCAAATCATACCGCTCTGTGGGGATTTCCTCTTGGGTGATGGTTTCGTAGTACTTCCTGACATGTATAAAAAGCATATGTAAATGTAGCAGTTCTTCTTTCTGCACTCTATCACCTAGAACAAACAATCTGTATCTCCACCGTGTGCAACATATAGGTTATGGAAACCTTTTATTAAAGGTAAGATGTGAAAAGGCGCATAACCTGAAAAATCCCCGATCCATCCTTTTTTTCTGCGCACCAGATGCGATAATTATCACGTTACATACTCATTGAGAATAACGCGGTAGACCTTCCGGAAGTGGTATAATCCTTACCAAAATCGGAGATGGACCTATCCTACAGGCAACAGGCTCCTCATCCAGAACTTCTGTGATGATGTATTTCTGCCCTTCAACCACACCGGGGGGATGACATGCCGCAAATGACACACATGCTTCATCACAGTCCGGGAAGCGGAGAGAAATTGTTGTATTTTTTTTAGCTGAGTCAGGAAGAAGGCGAATTTCCACAGGAGCCTCAGTTACATCGACGGTCACCGAACCACCATGATGAACCGGGCATACATGTGATGCAGCACGAATGGCTACAACTTCATATCTCCGACCTGTTTCAAGGTTATGACATACTCTGGCAATAGAGCAGGATTCACACAGATCATTTTTTCCTACATACACAAACTGTGTTCCTGGCTTAGCATATACAGAACCTACAATCGTCACCCGTGTTTTTTTCTGCTCCATAAAATTTATTCCTCGTATAACAATTCAACCAAATGTTCTGCCGATTCACGTGTCAGTCCCATATCAAGTATTGTGTATCTTTCAGGTCTTATCTCTCTCGCTTTCAACAGAGCTTCTACTACGATTTCATCAGGTATTTCAAGTTCTTTCGGGGTTGTTGGTGCACCAATTCGGGAAAGTGATGATCGTATTTCACGCCAGTCACCACCATGAAGATACATTGTCATTATTGAACCAATCCCACATGCCTCTCCATGAAGGGCAGCACCGGGTACCAGGCGTTCAAGTGCATGACCAAATTTATGCTCTCCACCTGAAGCAGGTCTTGATGAACCAGCAATAGCCATGGAAACACCAGAAGATACCAGAGCTTTTACAACAATCCAGGCTGCTTCTTCCTGTCCGGGTTTGATAAGACTGGCATCTTTGACAAGTATTTCAGCCGTCATTTTTGACAGGGCGATAGCATATTCACTAATCTGCTCACCCCGCATCCGGTGGGCAAGTTCCCAGTCAAGAATGGCTGTGTAATTTGAAATAACATCAGCACATCCTGATGCCATGAGCCGGTGCGGGGCTTTGGATATGATCCCGGTATCAGCAACAACAGCTATGGGAGGATGTGCCTGAACAGAGACACTCCCTTTTTCTGTAGGAAGTGTTGCACGGCCTGAAATAATTCCATCATGAGATGCTGCTGTAGGAACACTTATAAATGGTTTATCCTGTTGGTAAGATACGATCTTTGCACAATCAATAACCCTGCCCCCGCCAATTCCAATAAGGAAATCAACCTGAGCTGCAGCCCTGCTACATGAGTCCAGGGTCTCAGAATCGAGTTTTCCTGCCACAAACTGTGAGATATCATACGAATCTTTCAGGAGACTTGCAATAGTTACCCCTGCTACTTCACGAGTAGTACTGCCCGTAATTATTAATGCTGAATGACCGGGTTTAATATCTGCAATGATGTCCGGAAGCTGGAGAATTGCCTGATGCCCTATCACAACATCCCGTGGAAGCTGGGTCCATCTCGATTTATTGAAGCCATCAGGTTGCAATACCTGTACCAGGTCTTTGCTCATGGAGTTCTCAACACATGATTAGGGAATTCATCTACAAATATTACATTGATCCTATTCGCTATGGTCACCCATATACTCTGGTTGACACTCTGACGTATGCTATCATCCTGCTTGCCTTTATCTGGCTGATTTATCGTTGGCTTGAGGCAAACAAGATCGCTATTGACAGATCTTTTATATATGCTCTAATCCCCTGGGTGATCCTCGGAGGATGCTTGAGGGTTGTTGAAGATACTGGAGTAATTACATCAGATCTTCACATGATCTTTACAACCCCCCTGATTTTCTTCCTGATATTGTCGATTGCAATGCCGATGCTATACCTGGCAACAATCTGTGAAAGAAGATTAATCATTGGATCATGGAAACTGGCGTTTGGCGGAATCGGATTGTCCCTTTCTGCAGTTACCCTTGCCTTTCTCACCTGGCATGGTCTTAATGGCGCACATCTGGATCTCCAAGTTGCCGCAGTAATCCTCACCATGGCTTCTCTAACCACAACTCTTCTGTATGGAATTATCCGGTATGGGTTTGGCTGGAAGTACGTTGAAGACAGATTGTACCAGTTGCTCATATTCGGCCATATGCTCGATGCAAGTGCAACATCTTACGGAATTGACCTGCATCAGGTACGGTATAGTGAGCAGCATGTCGTGGGTTCCGCATTAATCGACATTACCGGGACCGCTTTTGTCATGTTTCCATTAAAACTGGTAGTACTTATACCAGGAATATATATCCTTGAACTCTATAGACGTGAAGGAGTATCCGGAATCTGGTACCTGATACTGCTTGCAATGATTATGGTAGGTCTTGCACCAGGTATCAGGGATATGCTGCGAATGGTGTTATATGTCTGAACTTCGTATTGCTCATTACCTGATTATATCAGGATTAATTTTAATTGGTGGATTCGGAGTAGGTTTTGCGTTATCAACTGCCGAACCTTCTTTTGGAGAAAACCTTCTCACATTATTCGAAGAAATGATTGCTGGTCAGATCATGGATGATGATCCACCCATGCTCGCTCTCCAGTTATTTCTTAATAATCTTGAAGCATGTGTGGTGATTTTTATTGGAGGTGCCTTTTTTGGTATTATCTCCATCATGATTATTGGTTTTAATGGCATCATCATCGGAGCTGTTTTAGAGATAGTAAGTAAAGAATCCGGTGCCCTGGTTCTCCTTGCAGCAATTCTCCCACATGGAATATTTGAGCTTCCTGCAGTAATTGCTTCAGGAGCTCTGGGTCTTATGCTGGGACGTGCAGTAAAAGATGAATTATCAGGTGGACCTGATGCGGCATCCAGAGCATGGAGCCAGGGGAGAATGTTTGTCATGTATATCATACCCTTTGTTGCTATTGCAGCAATAATCGAGGCATTTATCACACCAGCCGTCTTACAGCTGGTGACATAGGAGCACATGAATGGAGGAACAGGAAGGAACGCTCCCTCAAAAATCAGATTTCTCTGGCTGGTACAATGATATCCTCTGGCGTGCGGAGATTATGGATGTCCGTTACCCGGTTAAAGGATTATATGTATGGTATCCGTTCGGTTTTAGTATCCGAAAGCGGGTATATGGTATCCTTCGGGAATTACTTGATCGGGATCATGAAGAAGCATTATTTCCACTTCTGATTCCTGAAACAGAATTCATGAAAGAGGCTGAGCATATTAAGGGTTTTGAAGAGGAAGTATACTGGGTCACTCATGGCGGGACTACTCCTCTTGATGTAAAACTAGCTCTCAGGCCTACTAGTGAAACCGCTATATACCCCATGTACGCACTCTGGGTCAGATCACATGCAGATCTTCCTATTAAAATATACCAGATTGTAAACTCCTTCAGATATGAGACCAAACACACCCGCCCGCTTATCAGGCTTCGGGAGATAACCTCGTTTAAAGAAGCACATACAGTCCATGCAACCTGGGACGAAGCAGAAAATCAGGTCGAAGATGCGATTGCCAGGTACCAGGAATTCTATGACCGGCTTAATATTCCAATTCTGATATCAAAACGACCTGACTGGGACAAATTCCCAGGTGCTGATTACACGATAGCAGTCGATACCATCATGCCTGACGGGAGAACACTCCAAATCGGGACTGTCCACCATTTGGGAGATCATTTCTCAAAGACCTACCATGTCTGCTATGAAGATTCAAAAGGTGAGCAGCAGTACTGCCACCAGACCTGCTACGGGATATCAGAAAGGTCAATAGCGGCTCTTATCAGCATGCACGGAGATGACCGTGGACTTATCCTTCCACCTGAAGTTGCCCCGGTGCAGATTGTAATCGTTCCAGTAATCATGAAAAAACGTGAGACAGAAATAAACCAGGCAGCAGAACTCCTTGCAAAGGAGCTACAGGATGCCGGATACCGGGTAAAAATTGATACCAGAGATATGAGGCCTGGAGCAAAATACTATTACTGGGAAATGAAAGGAGTCCCGCTCCGGCTTGAAATAGGACCGAGGGATATTGATAATGGTATTGTAATGGCAGTTCTCCGTACAGGAGGCAAAGAATCACTCCCACGATCTTCAATAATCCCAGAAGTTGAACGAAAGCTGAAAGAACAGACCGATGCTCTTCTAAATCGGGCAGAAAATCATATTAAAGACCATCTCTTCATGGTTAACGATGCATCAGCATTACCAGAGAAAGTTCTGAATGGAGTTGCAGCAATTCACTGGTGTAAAAACCGTGAGTGTGCTGACCGGATTGAAGAGATAGCTGACGCAAGTGTTCTTGGAACAGATGTAAGGACATCTCTTATCGACCTTTGCACGGGTAACTGCATTATCTGCGGAAAACCAGGCAGTCTTGTAACACTCGTTGGTCGTTCTTACTAACTTTTTTTCGATAATTCTATGTATTAATCGTGCGCAATTGCGATGCATATCTATGCAGTTTCCTTCAGCACTCTCAATTGCAGGATCTGATCCATCAGGTGGAGCAGGAGTCCAGGTAGATTTAAAAACATTTGTCAAAACGGGAGTATGGGGAATGGCAGTAATTACTGCATTAACCGCCCAGAATGCCTCTGAGGTCAGAGGTTCATGGGCAATAAAACCAGATATTGTAAGAGAACAAATATCTACAGTTCTCGAGGATATAACACCCGGAGCGATAAAAACCGGAATGCTGGCAAATTCCGGCATCATCAGGATGATTGCACAAACAATTCCAGAAAAAATCCCGCTTGTTATTGACCCGGTAATGGTATCCACATCAGGATATCGTCTGCTTTCTGAAGATGCAGTGCGTGATATACAGGAACTTCTGATTCCACTCTCACATATCCTGACACCCAATATTCCAGAAGCTGAAATACTTTCAAAAATGTCCATTAATACAGAAGAGGAGATGATAGAAGCAGCGTTAAGAATTATCGATCTGGGAGCGAGACATGTTGTTCTTAAAGGAGGTCATGGGAGTGGAAAAGAGGCAACTGATCTCCTGGTAGGAAAAAAAGATATCACAAGGTTAGTTCACCCACGAAAACCATTTGATGTTCATGGATCAGGCTGTTCTTTTTCTGCAGCTATTGCTGGATTCATTGCACAAGGCCTTGATGAAAAAGAAGCCTGCACGAGGGCAAAGAAAATTGTTAGCAATGGTATTGACAATGCAATTTTCGGAAAAAGCGGAAAAGGGATGATTAATCCATAGTAGTAACAAAACCAGTACCAATAAGATACTCATAACCTCCAAATTTTGAGTATTTATGTAAAGGGCTGACAAATGGACAGTAACATTTCGAGAGTCTGAAACTGCTTTTTCAGATGATGGCACTTATCTTTGTTTGTACCTATCTTTTTACCAGAAGCCGCTATTTTAAAGAGACCATATCCCGCGATATATCGTTAAAAACAAAAATTATTTTGATCTATATTTGGAATTGTCAGTATCTACGGAACACATGGAAACATTAAAGCACATGGTGCACATTTAAACGTCAGAGATCTGGGCCCAATCATCGGCGGAATTACCGGAGGCCCTGTTGTAGGCATAGGTGCAGGCATTTGAAGGAATTACTCTCATTATTATACTCATGATTATCGTTAATGCCATTGGAATGGGTATATTTTCATCCATGATTCACAATCTTCTCAGTGAATGGAAAACAAGAGAAGAAAAACAGGCACTTGAAACTGAAATGACAAAAAAAGATGCAGAACTTCAGAATCCAGCAAAAATTCAACAAATGAAAGGTATGATGAACGGCGGTTAAGAGAACTGATACAAAAGTATGCAAATATGCAATCGGAAAACCTTGTAAAACTGATAATTAATGAAGTGAATCTCTTTGCAGGTGACGAACCACAGTTTGATGATATTACCCTGTTTGTAATAAAAATAGATTAACCGATTTTTTCTGTTTTTAATGCTTATTTTGCTTTTTTTCTCAGGATGATGAGATTATATATAGATCATAGATCTATAAACGACATGTTTGTTTGTAAGAAAGGTTTCTTGTTGTATTTCATGAGAGTAATGCTTAGAATCTAATAAAGACCGGTGGTAATTATGATAAAAAACTGGGTTTACTCATTTGCTGAAGGAGATGGAAAAAATAAAAAACTGCTTGGGGGGAAAGGAGCAAATCTGTGTGAATTGACACAAACCGGGATTCGTGTACCACCCGGATTTGTGATTACAACGGAGGCATGCCTTGCTTTTCTCAACGACCCTGAGCGCAGAATGCCATCAGGGATCATGGATCAGGTATCTGAACAACTAAGAAAAGTTGAACAACTAACCAATAGAAACTTTGGTAGCAAAGAAAAACCACTGCTTTTATCAGTAAGATCTGGTTCTGCACTCTCAATGCCCGGGATGATGGACACAATTTTAAACCTGGGATTAAATTCAGACACATTGCAGGGTCTTCTTGCCGATACTCATAATGAACGTTTTTGTTATGATGCTTACCGACGATTTATCCAACTTTTTGGTAAAGTCGCCCTGGGTGTCCCTGATGAACTATTTGACGCGGAATTTGAAACAATAAAACAAAAAGCAGGAGTGGAACTTGATATTGACCTTTCTGCACAGGATATGAAAAACATAGGCACCGTTTTTTTAAAGGTAGTCGAAGATTTTACCGGAAAGCCATTTCCCCAGGATCCCTATGAACAACTCGTGATCGCAATAAAAGCAGTGTTTAATTCATGGATGGGTAAAAGAGCAATTGATTACCGTCGAGAATTTAAAATCACTCCAGAGATGGCAAATGGTACTGCAGTTAACATCGTTGCGATGGTCTTTGGCAATATGAGTAATAATTCTGCAACCGGTGTTGGATTCACCCGGGACCCGGGAACAGGAGAGAATGTAATCTTTGGAGAATACCTGGTTAATGCCCAGGGTGAAGATGTCGTTGCAGGAATTCGTACACCAAAACCTTTAGCATCTATGGCTGATGAGATGCCGGAACGGTTTCGTGAACTTATGGATCTTCGGAATAACCTCGAATCACATTTTAGAGAGATTCAGGATTTTGAATTTACCATAGAAGAAGGAGTTTTATATTGTCTCCAAACCAGGAATGGGAAAATGAATGCAACTGCCATGGTGCGGACATCGGTAGAGATGAACGAAGAAGGATTAATCGATAAGAAACAGGCACTTCTTCGGATAAAACCAGAAATGTTGGAACAATTACTCTTTCCCAGGCTTGATCCAGGTACTGATGCAAACCCGGTTGCACGGGGACTTCCGGCATCTCCAGGAGGAGCATCGGGTATTGCCGTATTTGATGCAGATCGTGCTGAAAAGATGGGTCGTGAAGGAATAAATGTAATTCTTGTCAGGGAAGAAACAAAACCCGAAGATATTCATGGATTTTTTGCATCCCAGGGAATATTAACCAGCAGAGGGGGAAAAACCTCTCATGCAGCAGTTGTCGCACGAGGGATGGGAAAACCCTGTGTAGCTGGTGCAGAAGGTATTTCAGTGGATATCAGACTTCGTATTGCGACGGTTGGAGATATCCAGATTTCTGAGGGTGATATGATCACCATTGACGGTTCCTCAGGAGCAGTGTATATCGGTTTTGTCCCCCTTATTGAGGCTGAATTCTCCCCTGAACTGGTAACACTCCTATCCTGGGCAGATGAACATGCACAGCTCAAGGTGATGGCAAACGCTGATACTCCAGCAGATGCTGAGCGTGCTCTCAAATTTGGTGCGATGGGAATAGGACTTTGTAGAACAGAACGCATGTTTAACGATCCAGCAAGACTTCCCATTGTTATCGAGATGATAATTGCAGATACAAAAGAAGAACGTCAAAAAGCCCTAGACAAACTACTTCCTATTCAAAGAGAAGACTTCAAAAAGATTTTTTCGGTTATGGCACCAAGGCCGGTAACCATCCGTCTTCTTGATCCACCTATTCATGAATTTCTTCCGCAGGAACAACAACTCATTGATGAAATTGATATCCTTCGAAATTTACGAAAAAGCCTCAGAGGAATGAGGGTTTTATCAGAAAACGTGGCATTCATGTTTCAGCATGATACTGTCCTGCCAATTGTCCAGACTCCGGCTGATCCAGAGCTACTTGACGCAGTAATTCTGAAGAAAGAGACGATGCTTACCAAGGTCAGATCCCTGCATGAGGTAAATCCTATGCTCGGACACCGGGGAGTCAGGCTTGGCCTTACATTTCCAGAGATTTACTCCATGCAGATATGTGCAATACTTGAAGCTGCAGCGGAGTGTCTGAAAGAGGGAATCGACGTTCATCCGGAGATTATGATTCCCCAGGTCTGTACTGCCCAGGAACTAAAACATGTAAAGGTATGGGCACTTGAGATTCACAAACAGGTTGAATCAGCATATGGACTAACAATCCCCTGTTCTTTTGGATCTATGCTGGAGGTAGTCAGGGCATGCATGCGGGCGGAAAACCTTGCAGAAGAAGCCGAATTTTTTTCATTTGGAACAAATGATCTCACTCAGGCGACATTTTCGTTTTCCAGGGAGGATGCAGAGAATAAATTCCTTCCCATGTATAACATGAATCACATTCTTCAGGATAATCCCTTTGAAGTACTGGATGTCAAAGGAGTCGGGAAACTTATGAAGCTGGCTGTTGAATGGGGCAGGCAGACAAGACCCAATATGAAAGTTGGTATTTGCGGAGAGCATGGAGGTCACCCTGCATCAATTGATTTCTGTCACCAGATTGGACTGACCTATGTCTCATGTTCAGGTCCACGGGTACCAATTGCAAGACTTGCAGCTGCTCATGCTGCAATCATACCATAATCTCTAATCTGCCTTGACAGAATGCCTTTTTTTAAATGGAATGCGATTTGCACAATTTTATGAAAAATGATAATTAATATCCCTTTTTGTTTGGGACCTTGATAATATCAGCAGCACTACCCAGATCATTTTTTATCTGGATGAACAGGTTCGTAACCGGGGCAGTACTCTCAACTTTCTGAAGGGAAACGTCGGCTTTTGCCTCAAGGGTAGATACTGCTTCTATTGTTGAATCCATTGCCCTGACAAAAAATTCTTTGGACTTTTTTGAATTGTCAGATAATACCATCTGCTCTACAGAGCTCTTTGCCTGCTCAGCAAAGATCTTCATTGCTGAAAGTTCATCAACGGTAATACCCTGATACGGATTGATGATCTTTTCATTGATAAGATCCAGTTTATCTAACGCATGAATAACCAGAGTTTTATAGTCTTCATCTTCAACCGCATTTGTACATCCGGCAGTATACAAAAAACAGACGGCGACCATAAGAGCCAGAAATGAATGTCGGGTATAATGCATGGTATGGTGTTCTGTTTTTTTCCTAATTAAATAATCCCTTTTTTGGACATGGAATATGAATAGACTCTTATAAAAAAACAGTAAATTGTTATTCACCGTTCATATTTATCATAAATAATTATGATACTAGTTCCCATTATAATAAAATCTCCTTCACGAAAAAAAATAATTCATTTTTTACTTGCAGCATATAAACCTGTCCCAACTGAGAACACCATTGTTCTTAATGATAACATCTAAATAACTAGTAATTTCATAATGCGACCCTTTAGTTAATCAGGGGAAAATTTTATGTCCATCTGGGAAGAATCAGCAGATATTGTCTTTAAAAACGGAATTATATTTAATCCCTTTACCTGTGAATGGCTAAAAGAAGATTTCGCGGTCAAAAGCGGAATTGTCATCGGAACAGGGTTTGGGTACCAGGGAAAAAAGGAAATTGATCTAAAATCTTCATATATAGTTCCGGGTTTTATCGACGCTCATGTCCATATTGAGAGTTCACTATTAACTCCATATGAGTACGCCCGTCTGGTCATGCAGCATGGAACAACCACAGTAATCGCAGATCCTCATGAAATTGCCAATGTATGGGGAATAAAAGGAATTGAATATATGCTACAGGCACATGAAGATCAACCACTTGACATCCTGGTGATGCTCCCATCCTGTGTACCTGCAACGCCAATAGATGAATGTGCAATGACCCTGAATGCTGATCTCCTCCGTCCCTTCATTGGTCGCAATGGAGTCCTGGGTCTTGGTGAAATGATGAATGTTCCCGGAGTATTATCACATGATCCCCCTGTTATAGAAAAACTTACCCTTACATCCATTCGTGACGGACATGCTCCATTTCTGACCGGAACAAGGCTGGATGAATATATCGTATCCGGGCTGCAAAGTGACCACGAAACAACTGCTTTATGCGAAGGAAAAGAAAAACTACAGAAAAGCATGTTCCTCCTTATTAGGGAAGGATCAACCGAACGAAACCTTCAGACTCTTATCCCTCTGGTTAATGCCTGCACATCTCCCCGATGTAGTTTCTGCACAGATGATCGTCATGTAGATATGCTGGTTACCTCCGGGCATATTGATGACTGTGTAAGAAAGGCAATTGCCGAAGGATGTGAACCGGAATATGCGTACCGGATGGCAACACTCTCTCCGGCAGAACGCTTCCGGTTATTTGATCGTGGAGCATTAAGTCCTGGCCGGCTTGCTGATTTTTGTGTCCTCGATAATATGAGAGATTGCAGTGTTCGTGCAACATTCAAAAAAGGATACCTTGTCAAACCAGACCAATTCAGACCTGATTCGCAATCTTTATCTAGGGACTGGCCATTTGTGGCAAAAATTCCAACTATGGAAGATATCAGAATCACCGGGTCAGGCATTGCACGTGTTATACATATACAGGAGGGGCAGATTGGCACAAAGACTGAATACTTAGAGGTTTCGAGTGAAAATATTCCGGATATTAACCGTGACATTCTAAAAGTCGTGGTAGTTTCCCGTTATCACCCGGGACGTTCAGGGGTAGGTCTGGTTCAAGGAATGAAACTTCATCATGGGGCACTAGCCGTAAGTATATCACATGATTCACACAATATAATCGCTGTTGGAACTTGCGATGATGACATTATCTCGTCAATTGCATCGGTAGTACAGAATAAGGGGGCCATGGTAGCCCATTATCAGGATAAGGAAGTTTGTCTGCCCCTTTCTCTGGCAGGATTAATGTCAGAACTGACATTCGAAGAAGTCCATAAATCTCTCTCAGAATTGCATGAGTTAACAGATGAGTGTGGCGCAATAGAAAATCCATTCATGTACCTGTCTTTTCTTACATTGTCAGTAATACCAGAGATAAGGATCACTACAAAAGGGGTCTTTGATGTAAATAGATTCTCACATGTTCCTCTCTTTGTTGAAGGAAAGAAATCTTAGAAACCATATGCACCCAGAACAGAATATGATCCAGTCCGTCTGGATAAATGAGAAGAAATATCATACATCTCATCTGATTCCTTGATAGGTATACTATGAAACAGAAAAAAATTGATTTAAAAACAATTGCGTGGGACGCAATGGAAAGATATGGTTTTGTCCCCCGGTTCCCCCCTGATGTTATCAATGAAACGAATAAAATTGTTCCGGAATCTCAGATAATTGCTAAGAAAGGAATAAAAGATCTCAGAGATCTCTTATGGAGTTCAATCGACAATGAAGATTCTGAAGACCTAGACCAGATCGAATATGCAGAAATGGGAAATAATGATGAGATTCATATCAGGGTTGCAATTTCTGATGTTGACAAGTATGTCCCTAAAAATTCTTACATAGATAAACATGCAGCATATAATGGAACCTCTGTTTATCCGGGTATTATTACATTTCACATGCTTCCTGACCGGTTATGCAAGGGTGTTACCTCATTACTGCCTGGAAATGACTGCTATGCAATAATAATTGAATATGACGTTCTTTTAGATGGATCGGTAAGACATGGAGATATTTACCGGGGAATTATTCGAAATAAAGCTAAACTCGTCTATGAAGAAATTGGTGATTGGCTCGAAGATAAAACAGCAGTACCGGATTGTGTAAAAAAAGTGGAAGGTCTAAAAGAGCAGCTTCTCTTACAAAACAAAGCTGCAACTCGACTCAGGGCAAGCCGTAGGAAAAAAGGTGCTCTTGACCTGGAAACACTTGAAGCTACCGTGATATCAGATGGAGAAACTGTTACAGATCTTATTATTCAACCACAAAATGCAGCAAAATGTCTGATTGAAGAATTCATGGTTGCAGCTAATGAAACCATAGTGATATTCCTGGAGAAGTCAGGTCATCCCATGATACACCGGATTGTCAGGGTTCCGAAATACTGGGAAGAAATAAGAGTGGTTGCAGCACGGTATGGAGCAAAACTTCCAGAACATCCCGATGCAAAAACTCTCTCTGCATTTCTTACCAGGCAACGTGAATCAGACCCGGAAAGATTTCCCGACCTCTCTTTAACAGTTGTAAAACTCATGGGTTCTGGCGAATATGTTCCATTTATACCCGGGAAAGAGCCCATCGGACATTTTGCCCTTGCAGTTACTGATTACACTCACGGAACTGCTCCTAACAGGAGATATGTAGACCTAATCATTCAGAGAATAATAAAATCAGTTCTAACAAAATCAAAATCACCATACCATATCAGGGAACTTGATGAAAAAGCAGAATGGCTTTCAGGACGAGAGAAGGCAGCAAATAAAGTAGAACGATTTATGAGAAAATCAGCCGCTGCAGTACTTTTAAAACCTGACATTGGAAAAGAATTTGATGGGTTTGTTACCGGGGCATCAGATAAAGGAACATATGTCAGACTTGTTGATCCTCCGGCAGAAGGAAGGGTAATGAAAAGAGAATACGGACTTCGGGTTGGTCAGAAAGTCATTGTAAAATTGCTTAAAACTGATCCATTAAACGGGCATATTGATTTTGAATACCTGCAAGACCGGTAAACAATTTCAGATAATTCATCTATTTTCTGCAACAACAATCCGCCATTCTTTTTCATATTGCGAGACAGTACCCCATACAGCATCTTTTTGGATCAGGACTCCAGAGGAATTATAATATTCATATGAACCTGTTCCATTAGTTGAATTGGAAATTATTCTGACAAGTTCCACTATTGAGGGATGATCGATAAACATAGGATCCGTAAATAAATTGTGGCCAATCTGTGTGGTATTAACATCATACACAATGTCACCATCAGTTTCTATTATAAAGATCTCAAATTTTCTTTCAGGATCTGCCTGATAAATTGCATATCTGAACATTTCGGTCTGCCCAATCAAAAGAGAAATCATTCCCTGAAACAAATTATTAAGAGAAAAATCCGGATAATTTTGATCTATGGCTGGAAATCCCTCAAATGTTAGGAATACGTCACTCATTACCGGCTTTTTTTCCGTAAATCCTTTCACAACATATGATCGGTTTGATATATTCTCACCAATCAGGTAATTATAGGATTGCGGGTATATAGACACATTTTTACCATCAGAGCCTATGATTACCGCATCAATAGAGTAATCATATGAATTATGAAGGTTTTTCAGAGTATCAAAACCAGCAGGAGAGAAAAATTCAGAATTTTTCATCTCATCTGCAGCGTTGGAAAGTAACCTATCGGTTATGGCAAATTCTTCTCCAATAAACCAGATAATAATTTAAGAATCCACGAGTGGTGTCAGGATTAAAAACTTCATTTTTAAATACATCTCCAGCAACACCATTTGCAAATATGACAAGAAAAAGGACAAATAGTACCTGAGAATATACCTGAACAAATTATTTTTCCAAATTTTTTTCCCAGTTATAAAGTAGATAAATAAGAGAAAGTTGTATCAACGTTTCTTTTCCTGTTTTTTATCTGAAAAATATTTCCATGCTGAATTATTATCAGGAAATACATGAAACACCTTTTTTAGACCACTCATCCCGATTATTTCATCAACTGTTTTATTAGGCGATGACAAAACCAATTCACCGCTCTGTTTTTTTAACGTTTTTGCCCCAAGAATAAGAACACGGATCCCTGCACTTGATATATACCTGACATCAGTCATATCAAGAACAATCATGTGCATTCCCTGATTGATAGCCTCCATCAGTGTAATTTCCATATCACTAAAAGTTCCGGAATCTATCGACCCGAGAGGACGGAAAAACCAAATTTCTCCTTCGTACCAGATATCTATTTTCAGATCTGATCCTGATTCTTTTCGCAAGGTATGAAGGAGATCGATTTCTATTGAATTATTCGGCATTATAACACCATTACAATGCTTAAAATTTAACCCTCATGTAATATATTATCTGTCAAAAAAAGGTTTCAGCTTTAGCAAAAAAGAAAAAGCAAGATTTAGCATATTATTTCTGCTCCTCTGTTTCTACCTTTGGTTAGAATTGTATTTCCTCCACAATAATTATTCATAGTCTCCTTTGCTGCAGAAATGACATCTGATGAACCAGTATCACATACTCCATAAACAACCGGTCCAAAAGAACTCATCCCAACTCCTGATGCACCAGCGTTTCGCATGGATTCTATAAGAGATCCAATTATTGGATGCTGCAGGCCAAGTTCACATTTTTTGAACCCATATTCTTGAAATTCATTTATTGCCGCACCAAATTCGTCAAGGTCCTTTTCTATCACCGAAGGAATGAGTTTCATGAGAACCAAATGAGATAATACCCTGACATCCTGCACCGGCACCGGGCAATATTTTTGAAAAATATCTTCTTCCAATTTTCCATAAATTTCACGAAGACCATCAGGAATGGCCACAATAAAATTCCATTCTTCCGGAATCATATACCGTCCAACCAGGGGAGCTATACCTGCTTGCGAAGATACTGAAGATGGAGAAAAGGTAGTTTTTCTCTTACCTGGACCAAACCGATGCCCTGCATCAACTAACAATCCTCCCTGAAAGAATGCTTTTGATCCTATTCCCGATGTTCCTCCCCGTCCTGTTACCGATAACAATTCATCACAATTTGATTCTTTTGCAAGAATTGTACTGATTCCTGAAACCAGACCTAAAGCCAGTTGAGTTCCACTTCCAAGACCACAATGAAATGGAATATGCTGATTAATATGGATATGTACCGGAGGAATCACAAACCCATTGTTTTGCAACCTCTCTAAAACCTGATACACATATCCAGTAATATCCTGGTTTTCAGATGTCAGGATAAAAGAATCTGACTCTGATATTTCAAAATCAAACCCTGGATCATTGAGTGTAATTCCAGCTCCTCCATCTATTCTTCCAAAAGAACCATTCATATCCAATAGTCCGATATGAAGACGTGAAGGTGTTTTAACCCAAACTGTTTTTTTCTCTGAAAACAGATTTTTTGGAATATTCTCTTCAATCAAAAAAATTGGCTTATTATTATGAATTATCCTGTAAAGCCGGCTTATACAGGAAGTTTGACGGTTTAAATCAGAATTTTGAAGCCCATGAGTAAAAAAGTTATTGTAACCAACGGAAAGAACCTCTCTTCTGGATTCCATCATCTCATCACGCATAATATTACCGATTGGTTCATCTTCTTTCATGAGGCGGATTGTTGCATTGGAAGGCAGATGGGAAAGTGGTGCATAAGATACTGCATGAATAAGAACATCGTGAGTAGTTTTGTTGTATAAATCCACTTCACGATAGTTCACTTCCTCTCCTATTGATATTCCGAGACTTTGAGCAATGGTATCTGATGCTGCAATAATTTTCTGACTTTTTGTTTCAACCCCTACCGGTGCGTTACAAAAAACTTCAAGAAGGCGAGTAACTGATCCATCAGTACTGAGCAGAGCTCGTTGTACTTTTGATAAGGGTCCAATTTCTTCTTCTAATTTTTTTATTAATTCTAGTACAGAAGTTTGCATACGACAATTCCGCCAGTTCAATAATAAATTATGAGATAATTATTGAACCAGGCATTTGACTAATACATTGACAACAATGGTATATTAAAATAAATAATTCACAGACTTTGTTGTTAAAACCAGATCAAATATTTCTAAGATGAATTTACCATGCCAAGTCATAAAAATATTACATAGAATATACAGGATGAAATTTTTCCTGTATCACCTGTAACCTTCATTTTCTGACCATTTCTTAATTACACATAAGAATGATTGCTGGAAAAAGGGCAGCGATGAAGCTTCAAAGCAGGCTTTAATTGTGCTTGATACTATGGAAGCTGACAAAGGGTGCTATAAGACGCATGTTGGGCGATATGCGGGTAGTTAAGTGTAATAAGAACGGTTCAAAATATTATTATTCATAATTATGAAAAAACCAAAACCAATTCTATTCATACCATAGTATTTTCTGGTTTTAATGGAAGGGGACATGGTAACGCCTGAATGAGAGAAGGAATATCGTAAACTACCACTGATGACTGTTCAAGCATCAGGTTTACTGCTTCATTATCTCCCACTCTTCTAAAATCAGTTCTTAATGAGATTATTTTCTTCCCTTTCGCATATGCATATCCAATTTCCCAGGATGTTCCTGAATCAGCGTCTGCTCCGTCAATTATTGAAATTATTATATCTGCATTATCAATGGCTTCCAGATTTTTATGGAATATTTCGTTTTGTGAAGATTCGTCACGTGTATGAGCTGAATCTCCGGATTCCTGGGGAAGATATACTTCCATTGCATATCCGGTTAAAATATTGGCAATTTTCTTATTATATTCAGTTTCTGCTTCAGTAAATAGCGGAGCTGCCAGGTAAACTCTGAAACACCCTGCATCGTATACATCGAATGCAGGAATATCTCTAAAAGCAGAGAGAAATGCTCCTCTTTTTGAAATTTTTGGAGGTGAACCATTACATGATCCATAATATGTATAATTTACTCCACATACTGGTGAGGAGTCAACACCAATTATCGCGAACGGATATCCATCAATGATAAATTTTTTACGGACTTTATTTTCAAGTTCTTTTAACAGCGAAGAAAATTGTAGAGTATCTAAGCGATTGAGAAAATGTCCGGGTTCGTGATCTGGTCCAAGATACAGGGTTTCCGGACATGGGAGAAAAATTGTGCTTATGCCAAATTTTTCACATCGTAACAATAACTTGTTAAATGCATCAAGGTCTCGCTTATGAGTAATACCAAGTGCACGAAGATTTGGATTTTTAATACAAGGACAAATGAGCAGATACATTCCCAAAATAATCGTTACTAAAGAATATCTAGATGACTCATCAGAAATAGAAAGAAAATACAGATAAATTTGATACAGGTTATTTAAATACGAAAATTATTGAGAAGTGGATTTTATTTTTCTAAATCGGTCCAATAACTCATGTAATAAAGTTTTTGATGGAAGAAGTAATAATCCTGCCTCTAATTCATGTTCTGCACACTGCATATCTGTCTTGAATAAGAGTATATGGTCCATTTCTTCATCAATTTCCTGTCCTGCAATAACAGATTGAATGACTGCATGAGGCATATCAATTACCATTGACGGAGGTGACGGAATAAGCATAATAGACAAAATATTTGCACAGGCATCAAGGTAAGATGATGTCATGATATTCCCAATTTCATGAAGCATACTCATATCCATTTCATCAATTTCCCGGTCTTCATCCGGAGCTGCAAGCATTATGGAAGAAAGCCTGATTGTTGTTTTTTTTGGGACATGAAGAATCAGTGATCCATTTCCTAAAATCTGTCCCCTAACCTGAAAAACAACCAATGAAGCAATTGAATCATCCAGGTAATCCTGAAGATTCTCCAGTCTGGCCATGATAATTTTCTGAACATTAATCGAAATAGGAACACCAATCAGCGAAGAAAGAGCATCTGCAGCATTGTGAGCTCCAGTGTTACCTAGTTCCCATAATTCTTCCGCCTGTTCTTCTGTAAGAATTTCAGTCCCATCGGTTACGATCTTCGAAGTCATGCTATTACTCAATATCTCAATGATACTATTACTGCTATGTTAGATTACTTACTTAATTGAAAAGCCTATGTGTTATGAGACCAGAAAAAATGATTATATTCGTAAATTGCCAGTATGAACATCATCCTTAAGCAGGAATATTCCTGCGATAAGAACTGCCATGACAATGGATATGCCCAGATAATCAAAGATTTCTGTGTCACTTAAATTCTCTACTATTAAATGTCTAATGAGTGCGGTAAGAGCAGCGATGAGAAGAGCCCGTACAGGTACTTTCTTAGTTTTCAGATAAACGGTAACTGTTTCAAATAATTCTATTATGATAATCGTGAACAGAATAGAATAGATAACCTTAATGATACCGTTTTCCCACTGCATGGTGGATATCATAAAAACAATTTCTATAAATGATTCAGCTAATGACATGATGGCAACAATCGAAAGCAGTATTGCTACTCCGATATAAATTACCACGGGAATTATGGAGAAAATATTAACCAGTTGATTTGCTCTTTCTTCAGTAAATTCTGGCATTACTAATAATTTCCGATATATCCAGATATATCTTCTTACATTCCGGATATTTGTAAAATAAATGTGAATTATTAGTTAAATTTCCAGTTCAAATTTCTTTTTGTTACGAGCAAACATTGCCTCTGCAAAAAAATAGATAGACATAACAATACATGCAAGAGATGCAATCATTGTAGGCAATGTCTGTTCGTCATTAACAGATCCTAATAAGGTTCCAAGCAGAAACAAACCTACAAAAACTAACGTCAAACCATCAAACAGGTATACAAACCATTCATATTTCTCTACATTTCTGATGGCTTCCATACAATACACGTACAATTGATTATCTTTTTAAAAATACTTAACTGAACAATGAGATTGTCAAAAACAACAATGATAAACAATATACAAAATTGTCTTTCCTAGAACAATAGCAGCGAGGATACATTCCCGAGGACTCGCGTACCTCAGTACCGGTATCCACGTGAGGTGTCTTAACTTCCGTGTTCGGAATGGGAACGGGTGTAACACACCTGCTGTGGCCGCTATTGAAAACTGAACCCGGTCTGACCCGAA
Organism: Methanomicrobiales archaeon; assembly: GCA_012729535.1. Taxonomy (GTDB): domain Archaea; phylum Halobacteriota; class Methanomicrobia; order Methanomicrobiales; family Methanospirillaceae; genus Methanospirillum. Next base: position 51,053 of record JAAYCY010000063.1, read on the forward strand.
GTCGAAGCCAGTTGCTTCTTTCAATTATCAATAACAATAGTCTTTCCTTAAACAATAGCAGCGAGGATGATTTCCCGAGGACTCGCGTACCTCAGTACCGTCATCCACGTGAGGTGTCTTAACTTCCGTGTTCGGAAAGGGAACGGGTGTGACACACCTGCT